>NZ_CEEDCJ010000002.1:0-577215 GCF_979253005.1 Sphingomonas sp. AC435 | reverse complement strand
CCCAACCGCCTTCTTCTCCGCCGTGGCCCTCGCTGCCACCGTCATCTTCTGGCTGTGATCAACGAGTCCTGACCCTAGGTCACCCTTTTGTCGCATCGGGATCGCGAACGGCGCTAAACAGCTTCCAGCAAAAGATAGTCTCGGCACCGCAGGAGCAATGCGAGCGGGCGATCTCGTTCATTCTCAGTTTCTCGAGGGGCGTCTTCGGGAACCGGCGTTCCTCGCCGCACTTACAGGTCAAATAGACCGCGCGGACCCCGAAATTGATGTTATCGCCCTCGATTTCGACCTCATAGCTTTCGTTGCAAGCCGGGTTGATGCAGTGGATGACCTTGCCGGCCGACAGCTGCTCGGAGCGGCGCTTGACGAGTTGACCGCATTTGCAGGTGAACGAGACACCAGGACCGAAGCCGTTCGAAGTCATGGTTCCGGTCGCAATCCGTTCGAACTCGATCAGCGCTTGCTCGACCTTGGCGCGGATTGCGCTGGCGCTGCCAAATTGCGTGACACCGACATCGCTCGATTTTGGCAACGAGACATGCAGCGCGGTATTCGAAAGGGCATTCCAGAGCTTGGCGAGGCGCGCGCCATCGAAGCCCTGCTGCGTTCCGAGCGGAACATAATCCTTCTTCGTCAAGTCTTCACCTTCCGCGGCGGGCTGGGTGCTGATGCTTAGCGTGTAGGTCGAGGCGACATGCGGATCGACATCCTCCTCGATGAGCTTGATCACGAGATGCGGCTGCCAGCGGCGAACCTCATCGTGCGATATATAGTCGTGCGCTCGCGCCAGCCGGTCATAGCAGATACGCTCGATGGCAAGGCGGCACTCGAGCGCGGCATAGGTCAGCGAGCGGTCCGACCCGTCAGCCAGATGCCGTTTGATGGTGTCGATTGTGTCGTGAAGGTCGATCATGGCGTCGCAACCTAGACGCGCTTCCTACACGAGCACCAGCTACGTCGCCCTGGGACCGAGTTAGTAACTGACTGCTGGCGGAGGTCCTGACCGTTGTTCTCGGTTTTCGCTCCTGTTTTGGTCGACATCATGAACAAACGTCCGCTCACGCAGTCTTTGCGCTCGTAAGCGGACTGTCGGCAATCCACCAGTTAGGGACGTCCGAACACCTTCATCCCTCGGCAACGGTAATGTTGCCCGCAGCCGCCGCTGACCCGCGCTCGCAAGCCCGGTTCAGCGGACCACCCAGTCCGAGCCAACGCAAACCCACCCACACACCCCGCAAACGCAAAAAGCCGGCGCTCCCGCACCGGCTTCCCGCATCACCACCAAAAACCCTAAAACTACTTCGAGCGTTCGACCTGCTCGAAATCCAGTTCCACCGGCGTGGCGCGGCCGAAGATCGACACCGACACCTTGACCTTGGACTTGTCGAAATCCAGCCCCTCGACGGTACCGTTGAAGCTGGCGAAGGGGCCTTCCAGCACCTTGACCGCGTCGCCGATCTCGTAATCGACCTTGACCTTGGTCTTCGGGGCGGCTGCGGCCTCTTCCTTCGACTGGAGCATCCGCGCGGCCTCGGCCTCGCTGATCGCCTGCGGCTTGCCCATCGCGCCCAGGAAGCCGGTCACCTTCGGCGTGTTCTTGACCAGGTGGTAGACCTGATCGTTCATGTCGAGCTTCGCCAGCACGTAACCGGGCATGAACTTGCGCTCGACCGCGATCTTCTTGCCGCGACGGGCCTCGGTCACGGTTTCGGTCGGGACCTCGATCTGCTCGACCAGCCGGTCGAGACCCATCCGGGTCGCCTCCGCCATGATCGAATCGCGGACCTTGCCCTCGAAACCAGAATAGGCGTGGATGATATACCAGCGGGCCATGCCAGTCCTTACTGCGCGAGCTTGAGAAGCGCGGAAACCACCGCGTTGAAGAACGAATCCACCCCCAGGAAGAACAGCGCGAGGATCGTGGTCATGATGACGACCATCAGGCCGGTCATCCACGTTTCCTTCCACGTCGGCCACGTGATCTTCTTACGCTCGGCCTGGACCTGGTTGATGAATTCGATGGGGGTCGTCTTCGCCACGTCTGGATTTCCTGTGTGTTCGTTCGTGATGAACGACCGATCGCGGGACATGAACCCGCCACCGCTTCCTCACCTGGAGGAACCGGCGCGCGCACATCCTCGCTGTCGGATGGGATGTGCAGATAACCGCGTGATCCACCGAAGGCAAGGCCGGGCGATGCAACCTCCGTGGCTGCGAACGTGGAAAGGCCGCCGATCCGTGGATCGGCGGCCTTCCGTTCGCCCGCTGCCGGCCGTCCGACCGGGCGGACCCGGTAGGTGGGTCAGGCGAACCGGACGGTGGTCCGCACGGCGCGACGACGGCGCAGCGTGCCCCCGGCGATGCCGACGCCCGCGATCATCAACGCCCACGACGCCGGCTCCGGCACCGCGGTCGGCTCGAAGTTCAGCGTACCGGCATAGGAGCCGCCTGCCGTGCCCCAGGTGCCGTTGACCGTGATGACGTGCTCGCCCGCGGTCAGGTCGGTCCACGACAGCGTCTGCAATTCCGTCCCGTCCGTCAGGATCACGTCGAACGCCTTGTCGTCGAGGAAGACCGAGGTCAGGTCGACGTCGAGGCCCGCGTTGAGCGCGATCGATCCGATCAGCCCGTTCGCCAGACCATCGGGAACGGTGAAGATGTACCGGTCGAAGATGGTCCCCGATCCCGTGCCGGTATTCCCGAAGTCGGTCGAACTCGTTCCCGGCCCCACCGTCAGGAAGAAGTCGGCGGCGAAGGCCGGCGTGGCCATCAGGCTGGTGGCTGCTACGGCAGCAAGCCAAGTCGTCGTTTTCATGGCAGTCCCCTGTAACCCTTTGATTAGGGCAACGGAAACCTACCCAGCGCCACCGGGCGCAACGTTAACCTGGTTTTACCGGTCGATGTCGCCGCGGCGAGCGATGCAGCATTTGAGGAAAGGCGGACCGATTGATCGGTCGCGTCATCGCGCCGGGGTTGGCAGGGTTGGGGTCGGCAGGGTCGGGGCGGGCAGGGTGAAGGCCGGCGAATAGTCTGTCATCGTCATGAAGACGCTGTCGACCTTCGCCACCAGCTTGCCGTCCGCCTCCGACGCGGCCGCGACCGCGCGCCATTCCGGATCGCTGCCGAACGCCTTCCACGAGTCTTCGCGCGCTGCCCGGCTCGGATAGGCCAGGACATAGATGACGCGACCATCGGGATAATCCTTGGATGGCTGTTCGTTCCAGTAGGCGACATTGGTCATGCCGTGCCGCGCGAACAGCGCCAGCGTATGCTCGCGGAAACGGGTATTGAGCGCCGCGAGTTTTCCCGGTGCCGGGTAATAGGTCCGCAACTCGTAGATCGCGGTGCGCGGATCGAGCGTAGCACCCTGCGCGGGTGCCGATCTCGCGCCGGCGACCGATGGGGATGCGGCGATCGTGCCGAACGCGACGCAGGCGAAGGACAAACAGGCATAGGCGGTGGCGCGCATCGATGGACTCCGTTGGACCCACGCCGTGGTGGCACAGTCTGCCGCGCCCTCGCCAGTGCTTTGTTCGGTAGGGATATTCTGTCGGCGGGGCTGCGGACTGCGACGCCTTGGCCGGGTACCAACAGGCACCCTGGTCCCGTTCTGGGACAGGTAAGGGGGCGTTCGCCCGTCGCGCCCGGATGAGGGCCGGTTTACCAGAGGAAAGAACCGCAATGAATTGATATTGAACGAATGCCGAAGCTGGACTGGTGGGCGGGCGTGTGCCTGTGTCGAATGAACGCGGTGCGCGGGGCGGGCGATACCCTGCTGGCGCGCGGGCAGCTATGCGAGATGCTGGCGCGGGCGAAGGAGATCGATCCCGCCGAACAGCCGCGACTCTTCATCGTCTACGAACTCAGCGACCGGCGGTTGAACTGGAGCCGCATGCAGGAACTGATCGCGCGCCCCGATTTCCCCATATTCATCTAAAGACAGGTTAGGTTCGCCCGGTCCGCAAAAACGTAGGATAACGCGTCCGCAGATCGCGATTGCGCGGTCGTCCGTGCTGCGCCACCCCTGCCGTGACGGCACGAAATGGGGCGCTAAACCGTTGTACTGGAACGCTGATTTTGAAAGTGCGCGGTGGGCGGGGACCGACCTGATCTTCGATGCGGTGACGGAGACGGGAACGGTGCGCTGCCTAGTGCGGGCGCAACGACTGCGCGACACGGTCCAGCGTACCGGACCCGAAGTGCTCTCGTCGAACCTGCCCCTGTTGCGCAGCGAACTCGCTCATCGGTTCACGACGTCGCGGCCGGGCGACACCGTCACCCTCGACTGACACCGTCCGGTTCATGCTCATCGCGGTGGCGGTCATGGCTGTCCGGGAACGACCGTCCGGATAATGGCAGGGGAGCTCGGACTCGAACCGAGGGCCTTCGGTTTTGGAGACCGACGCTCTAACCAACTGAGCTACACCCCTACACCCTACAACCCACCCCCGCCCTCTGAAAAGGCAAGGATTCGGATGCGAGTGAGCGGACTATTTGCCGCGTCGCTTCCAACATTGCAAGAGCGCCGAGCATCGCAAGCTGCTCGGTGCCGTTGCCATAGGCCATGATCCCGAGGAAGGACCCTGCCTGCACCAGTGCCGCGGTCCAGCGATCACGGCTGGATCCGACGACTGCCCACGCGAAGATCAGCACGTCGGACACGTAGAAGAAGCGTTCGTGCATGTGCGGCAGCAGGCCCACCGTCAGCATCGGGGCGAGCGCAGCAGCGGCGAGCAACCGTCGTCGCTCGATCGGGCGTCGGACTATCCATGAGACATACGCGACCGAAACCACGATCGCAGCGATGTTGGCGATGCGCGCTGCGACGACGACGTCCAGTCCAGGCATGGCCTGGAGGATCGCCCAGATATTCGGCGCGTTACGCGATAATTCGGGGTAGAAGGTCGTCCGCCGAAAATACACCATTGCCAGATCGCCGACCGGCCAGCCTGCGAGCGCTGCCGGCAGGTTCGCCAGCGCGAGAGCGGCCGGGGCGAGCAGCCACCAGTGCAGCGGCACCCGCCGCTGGATGGCGACTGCCAGAAAAAACGGTGCGATCAGGATAGCCTGCAGCTTCACGGCGACGGCCAGCCCGCACCACAGGAACATCGACCGGTGCCGATGCTGCCACGCGGCAGCGACTGCCATGACTGTCGGCGCGGCGTAGAGCGCATCGCATTGCGCCATCAGAGCGGTATTCATCAGCACGCCGGGCAGGAGCAGTGCATAGAGCGCGTGCCGTTCGGGATGAGGGGCGTTCATGGCGCGCAACAGCCGCCAGACCGCCCCGGCCATCAACAACGTGCCGCTCAGCGACACCAACTTCACGATCGTGTCGGACGGTACGATCCCGACCAGCGGCGATGCCAGCGTCAGCAGGTAAAGATAGGGCGGCGCGTAATCCCCGAATGGTGCCGAAAAGGCGCGGGCAGGACCTAGTTTGGCGATATGTCCCAGCCAAGGGGTGAAACTTCCCTCGACATCGCTGGTCATGATCGGCCACAGCAGCAGGTACAGCGCCGCGCCGATCGCCGCGACAGGCAGGTGGCGCGCGAACGCCGTCGTCGGAGTGGGCGGGTCGGGGTCGAGGATAGGCGTGCTCATGCGCCCGCCTCTGCGCCGATGTGGTTAACGCTTCGTCAATGGCGGGGGCACCGCCGCGGGAAGAGAGTCCCGTTGACCGCTGAGGAGCACCCGCGTATAGGCCCGACCGCGTCCGTTGGATCATCCCGCGGAGGCTTGAACATTGCTGGATGCGGATCGCGGGCCGGGTGGTGCAATCCACCTATGCCCCTTTTTGTATTCTTAGGTGCTGTGACGGCTCCAGCAAAGTAACCCAGTCAAGAGGTGAAGGCTTCAATGCCCACGATCAACCAGCTGGTCCGCAAGGGCCGCGACCCGCAGAAGGCCAAGTCGAAGGTCCCTGCGATGGAGCAGAACCCGCAGAAGCGCGGCGTCTGCACACGCGTCTACACGACGACCCCGAAGAAGCCGAACTCGGCGCTGCGCAAGGTGGCGAAGGTTCGCCTGACCAACCAGCGCGAAGTCATCAGCTACATTCCGGGCGAAGGCCACAATCTTCAGGAGCACTCGGTGGTCCTGATCCGCGGCGGCCGCGTTCGCGATCTTCCCGGCGTTCGCTACCACGTCCTGCGCGGCGTGCTCGATACGCAGGGCGTCAAGGATCGTCGCCAGTCCCGCTCCAAGTACGGCGCCAAGCGTCCGAAGTAAGCCGGTTGGCCTCCTCCGCAGGGGCTCGACCATCAGGCTGAAGTTAGAAAGGTTTTTGAAATGGCACGTCGTCGTCGCCCAGAGAAGCGCATCATCCTGCCGGATCCCAAGTACGGTGATGAGGTTCTCTCCAAGTTCATGAACTCCGTCATGTATGACGGCAAGAAGTCCGTCGCCGAGCTGATCGTGTACGGCGCGATGGAGACGGTCGAGCAGCGCGCCAAGCGCGAACCGCTCGGTGTGTTCCATGACGCACTGAACAACATCAAGCCGGGCATCGAGGTGCGTTCGCGCCGTGTTGGTGGCGCGACCTATCAGGTCCCCGTCGAGGTTCGTCCGGAGCGTGCTCAGGCGTTGGCGATTCGCTGGCTGATCACCGCTGCTCGTGCGCGCAGCGAGAACACGATGGCGGCACGGCTGTCGGGCGAGCTTCTCGACGCGTCGAACAACCGCGGCAACGCGGTCAAGAAGCGCGAAGACACGCATCGTATGGCCGAAGCCAACCGCGCCTTCTCGCACTACCGCTGGTAAGGCGGCGCTGGTAGGCTTGGAAGCCTCAGACCTGTAACCTATATCGTGGGGAGCCGGCGGAAGCTGCGCTCCCCACATCGCTAAGGAAACCACGATCATGGCCCGCAGCCATCCGCTCGATCGCTATCGCAACATCGGCATCATGGCGCACATCGACGCCGGTAAGACGACGACGACGGAGCGCATCCTCTACTACACCGGCAAGTCCTACAAGATCGGCGAAGTGCACGAAGGCACGGCGACGATGGACTGGATGGAGCAGGAGCAGGAGCGCGGGATCACGATCACGTCCGCCGCGACGACGTGCAAGTGGCGCGCCGAAGAGGGTAAGGGCGAAGAGCACCTCATCAACATCATCGACACGCCCGGCCACGTCGACTTCACGATCGAGGTCGAGCGTTCGCTGCGCGTGCTCGATGGCGCGGTCGCCTGCTTCGACGGCGTTGCCGGCGTCGAGCCGCAGTCGGAGACCGTGTGGCGTCAGGCCGACAAGTACGGCGTGCCGCGCATGTGCTTCGTTAACAAGCTGGATCGCACCGGCGCCGACTTCTACTTCTGCGTGAACTCGATCATCGAGCGCCTCGGTGCGCGCCCGGCGGTTCTGTACCTGCCGATCGGTATGGAGGGGGGCTTCAAGGGTCTGGTCGATCTCGTCGAGAACCGCGCGATCATCTGGCTCGAAGAGAGCCTGGGTGCGAAGTTCGAATATCAGGACATCCCGGCCGATATGGCCGAGAAGGCTGCGAAATATCGTAGCGACCTGATCGAGATGGCCGTCGAGCAGGACGACGACCTGATGGAGGCCTATCTCGAGGGCAACGAGCCGAGCACCGCCGACCTGAAGAAGCTGATCCGCAAGGGTACGCTCAGCATGGCGTTCGTGCCGGTCGTGTGCGGCTCGGCATTCAAGAACAAGGGCGTGCAGCCCCTGCTCGACGCCGTGGTCGACTATCTGCCTTCGCCGCTCGATGTTCCCGCCATTCAGGGTCTGAAGCTCGACGGCGTAACGCCCGACGAGCGTCCGTCGTCGGACAGCGAACCGTTCTCGGCGCTGGCGTTCAAGATCATGAACGATCCCTTCGTCGGTACGCTGACCTTCGCGCGCATCTACTCGGGCAAGCTCGAGGCGGCGTCGCAGGTCACGAATTCGGTCAAGGACAAGAAGGAAAAGGTCGGTCGCATGCTGCTGATGCATGCGAATAGCCGTGAGGACATTCAGGAGGCTTTCGCGGGCGACATCGTCGCACTGGCGGGCCTGAAGGATACGACCACGGGCGACACGTTGTGCGCGATCGGCGATCCGATCATCCTGGAGCGGATGGAGTTTCCCGAGCCCGTCATCGAGCTGTCGGTGGAGCCCAAGACCAAGGCCGATCAGGAGAAGATGGGCGTCGCGCTCAATCGTCTCGCTCGCGAAGATCCCTCGTTTCGTGTGTCTTCTGACCCCGAATCGGGCCAGACGATCATCAAGGGCATGGGCGAACTTCACCTCGAAATCCTCGTCGATCGCATGAAGCGTGAGTTCAAGGTCGAGGCGAACGTTGGCGCGCCGCAGGTCGCCTATCGCGAGTATCTCGCGAAGAAGGTCGACATCGACTACACCCACAAGAAGCAGTCGGGCGGCTCGGGTCAGTTCGGTCGCGTCAAGCTCACCGTCATTCCTGGTGAGCGTGGCACGGGCTTTCAGTTCTTCGATGAGGTCAAGGGCGGCAACATCCCGAAGGAGTACATCCCCTCCGTCGAGAAGGGCATGCGAGAGACGGCGGAATCGGGTTCGCTGATCGGCTTCCCGATCATCGATTTCGAAGTTCACCTGTACGACGGTGCGTACCACGACGTCGACTCGTCGGCGCTGGCGTTCGAAATCTGCGCCCGCGGTGCGATGCGCGAAGCGGCGCAGAAGGCCGGCATCAAGCTGCTCGAGCCGATCATGAAGGTCGAGGTCGTGACCCCTGAAGATTATCTGGGCGACGTCATCGGTGACATGAACAGCCGTCGTGGCCAGATCCAGGGCACCGACAGCCGCGGTAATGCGCAGACTGTCGAGGCAATGGTTCCGCTGGCTAACATGTTCGGCTACGTCAATCAGCTGCGTTCGTTCACGCAGGGTCGTGCGCAGTACTCGATGCAGTTCTCGCACTACGACGAGGTTCCGACCAACGTCGCCGACGAGATCAAGGCGAAGCTGGCCTAATCGTCGATCGGGCGCGGAGCGGGGTCCCGTTCCGCGCCGGGCTGGCGCAACCCGAAAACAGTCGCTATGGGGCCGCGTTCGCGGTGCACCGGATGCGGCAGCGGATTCGAATCAGAAGGTAGGAAGAAATGGCAAAGGCGAAATTCGAGCGGAACAAGCCGCACCTCAACATCGGCACCATCGGTCACGTCGACCATGGCAAGACGTCGCTGACGGCCGCAATCACGAAGGTGCTGGCAGAGACGACCGGCGGTACCGCCGTCGACTTCGCCAACATCGACAAGGCTCCGGAAGAGCGTGAGCGCGGCATCACGATCTCGACCGCGCACGTCGAGTACGAGACGACGAACCGCCACTACGCGCACGTCGATTGCCCCGGCCACGCCGACTATGTGAAGAACATGATCACCGGCGCGGCCCAGATGGACGGCGCGATTCTGGTCGTGTCGGCTACCGATGGTCCGATGCCGCAGACTCGCGAGCACATCCTGCTCGCTCGTCAGGTCGGCGTGCCGGCGATGGTCGTGTTCATGAACAAGGTGGATCTGGTCGACGACGAGGAAATCCTCGAGCTGGTCGAGCTGGAAATCCGCGAGCTGTTGAGCTCGTACGAGTTCCCTGGCGACGACATTCCCATCATCAAGGGCTCGGCGACCTGCGCGCTGTCCGGCTCGAACGACAAGTTCGGCAAGGACGCCGTCCTCGAGCTGATGGCCGCCGTCGACGACTACATTCCGCAGCCGGAGCGTCCGCTCGACAAGCCGTTCATGATGCCGATCGAGGACGTGTTCTCGATCTCGGGTCGCGGTACGGTGGTCACTGGCCGCGTCGAGACGGGCATCGTCAAGGTCGGTGAGGAAGTCGAGATCGTCGGTATCCACCCGGAGGTTCGCAAGACCACCGTCACGGGCGTCGAGATGTTCCGCAAGCTGCTCGACCAGGGTCAGGCCGGCGATAACGTTGGTGCGCTGATCCGCGGCGTCGCTCGTGACGAAGTCGAGCGTGGCCAGGTTCTCTGCAAGCCCGGCTCGATCAAGCCGCACACCGACTTCTCGTCGGAGGTGTACGTGCTGTCGAAGGAAGAGGGTGGCCGTCACACGCCGTTCTTCGCCAACTATCGTCCGCAGTTCTACTTCCGTACGACGGACGTGACCGGCACCGTCGAACTGCCCGAGGGCACGGAGATGGTCATGCCCGGCGACAACGTCTCGCTCGGCATCAAGCTGATCGCGCCGATCGCCATGGATATCGGCCAGCGTTTCACCATCCGTGAGGGTGGACGCACGGTCGGCGCCGGGGTTGTCAGCGCCATCACCAAGTAATATAGGCTAGCGCCTTGCAAGCGGCCGGCTCCGGGCAACCGGGGTCGGCTGTTCGCTTTTAGTAGAGGCTCCGTTCGCGGGGCAGGGCGGGTTCCACCGCCGGCTCGACATATTCGACGTATCAACCAGCAAGAGGCGGCCATGCGGCTGTCGTCCGGCGTTCGGCCGGTCACGATCGCATGAGACGCCCCGCTCTTTCGCATCGGTAGGGATCATGGACAGCAACATCCGCATTCGTCTGAAGGCGTTCGACCATCGCGTGCTCGATCAGGCGACCGGCGACATCGCCGACACGGCCCGCCGCACCGGCGCGCTTATCCGCGGTCCGATTCCGCTTCCGACGCGCATCGAAAAGTTCACGGTCAACCGTGGCCCGCACATCGACAAAAAGTCGCGTGAGCAGTTCGAGGTCCGCACCTACAAGCGGATGCTCGACATCGTGCAACCGACGCCGCAGACTGTCGACGCTTTGATGAAGCTTGACCTCGCAGCAGGCGTTGACGTCGAGATCAAGCTCGCCTAAACGCGTGCATCCTCGCTGCGGTAGACGAATCGTCCCGCAGCGGTGATGTGTGAGATACCGCCGGCGGCCTCGGTTGCCGGGACAGCGTCTCCCGTCTGTTTCTACAGCCTCCCGTTCGGGAAAGCGCAGGAACACCAGCCCGGGACGGGGGCTCGCTTCGCATTTCCGGGTTAGGAATTCCATCGAGGGTTTTCTTCGACGGGTCCGGCACGCACCGAAGGAATGGTCCTCCGGTGCCTCTGTGAGGAGTATGGATCATGCGTACCGGCGTGATCGCGAAGAAGTTGGGGATGACCCGCCTGTTTCAGGACGACGGCCGCCACGTGCCCGTCACCGTCTTGCAGCTCGAAGGGCTTCAGGTCGTTTCCCGTCGCGAAACCGATACCGATGGCTACACCGCCGTTCAGCTTGGTGCTGGCGTTGCGAAAGCCAAGAACGTCGCCAAGCCGCAGCGCGGCCACTTCGGCAAGGCCGAGGTCGAGCCAAAGGCGATTCTCGCCGAGTTCCGTGTGACCGAAGACAATCTCCTCGATGTCGGTGCCGAGCTTGCGGCGGATCACTTCGTGGCAGGCCAGCTCGTCGACATTCAGGGTCGCACACAGGGTAAGGGCTTCGCCGGCGGCATGAAGCGCTGGAACTTCGGTGGTCTGCGCGCGACGCACGGTGTCTCGGTTTCGCACCGCTCGCTCGGTTCGACCGGTCAGCGTCAGGATCCGGGTCGCGTCTTCAAGAACAAGAAGATGGCCGGCCACATGGGTGATAAGTATCGCACCCAGCAGAACCTCGAGATCGTCTCGACCGACGTCGAGCGTGGCCTGATCTTCGTGAAGGGCTCCGTGCCTGGATCAAAGGGTGGTTGGCTGTTCGTGAAGGACGCGGTGAAGACCGCTCGCCACGCCGATGCGCCGATGCCCGCCGGTCTGAAGACCGCCGCCAACAACAACGCTGACGCCGCACCCGCGCCGGAAGCATCCACCGGCCAGGAGGGCTAAGAAGTGAAGGTCACCGTCAAGTCCTTCGCCGGTACCGACGGTCAGGACATCGAGCTCAACGACGAGGTCTTCGGCCTCGATCCGCGCGCCGACATCCTGCACCGTGTCGTCACCTGGCAGTTGGAAAAGCGTCGCGGCACCGCCCGCGGCACCCGCGAGCGCGCCGATGTCGCACGCACCGGCAAGAAGTTCGGCCGTCAGAAGGGCGGCGGTACGGCACGTCACGGCGATCGCCGCGCTCCCGTCTTCATCGGCGGTGGTAAGGCTCATGGCGCCCGCGTCCGCGACTTCAACCCCGGCCTGAACAAGAAGGTTCGTGCGCTGGGTCTGAAGATGGCGCTGTCGAGCCATGCCAAGGCCGGCTCGCTGTTCGTCATGGACAGCCTCTCGGTCGAGGGTAACAAGACCAAGACGCTGAAGGGCGATCTCGCGAAGCTCGGTTGGGGTAAGCGCGCTCTGGTCATAGACGGCGACGCCGTCGAGACGAGCTTCGCACTCGCCGCTGGCAACCTTCACGAAGTGGACGTGCTGCCGGCAGCCGGCGCTAACGTCTACGACATCATCAAGGCAGACACGCTGGTGCTCACGCGCGCCGCGGTCGAGAAGCTGGAGGCGCGCTTCAATGGCTAAGCCGCAGAAAGCCGCGATCGACAACCGTCACTATGACGTGATCGTCGCGCCGCACATCACCGAGAAGACGACCCTGCTCAGTGAGCACAATGCGGTCGTGTTCAAGGTCGCTCACGATGCGAGCAAGCCCGAGATCAAGGCGGCCGTCGAGGCGCTGTTCAACGTCAAGGTTCTTGGCGTGAACACGATCGTCCAGAAGGGCAAGACCAAGAAGTGGAAGGGCGTGCCCTACACGAAGTCCGACGTGAAGAAGGCGATCGTCACGCTCGCCGACGGTCAGTCGATCGACGTGACGACGGGGGTCTAAGGGATCATGGCACTCAAGCAGTACAACCCGACGAGTCCGGCCCGCCGCGGCCTGATCCTTGTCGACAAGTCGCAGCTCTGGAAGGGCAAGCCGGTCAAGGCGCTCGTCGAGGGCAAGAACAAGACCGGTGGCCGCAACAACAAGGGCCACGTCACCAGCCGCGGCATCGCGGGTGGTCACAAGCAGAAGTACCGCTACATCGACTTCAAGCGTCGCAAGTGGGATGCTGAGGGTACGGTCGAGCGGCTGGAGTATGATCCCAACCGCACTGCGTTCATCGCGCTCGTCAGCTATGCGGACGGTGAGCAGGCCTATATCATCGCACCCCAGCGTCTGGCGGTCGGTGACAAGGTGCTCGCGGCGAAGAAGACCGACGTGAAGCCGGGCAACGCCATGGAGCTGGGTCAGGTCCCGGTCGGAACCATCGTCCACAATGTGGAGATGAAGCCGATGAAGGGTGGCCAGATAGCCCGTTCGGCCGGCACGTACGTGCAGGTCGTGGGTCGCGATCGCGGGATGGTGATCGTCCGCCTGAACTCGGGCGAGCAGCGTTACATCCACGGTGAGTGCATGGCGACGGTCGGTGCGGTGTCGAACCCGGACAACCAGAACCAGAACCTCGGCAAGGCCGGGCGTTCGCGCTGGATGGGCAAGCGTCCGCTGACCCGCGGCGTCGCCAAGAACCCGGTCGACCATCCGCACGGCGGTGGCGAAGGCCGGACCTCGGGTGGCCGTCATCCGGTTACGCCCTGGGGCAAGCCGACGAAGGGTGCGCGCACCCGTCACAACAAGTCGACCGACAAGATGATCATCCGGTCGCGTCATTCGACGAAGAGGAAGGGCTAACTCATGGCTCGTTCAGTCTGGAAGGGCCCGTTCGTCGAACTGAGCCTTCTGAAGAAAGCGGAAACCGCGCAGGATGCCGGTGGCCGTGCACCGATCAAGACCTGGTCGCGTCGTTCCACCATCCTGCCGTCGTTCGTCGGTCTGACGTTCAGCGTCTACAATGGTCGCAAGTTCGTGCCGGTATCGGTCAACGAGGACATGGTCGGCATGAAGCTGGGTGAGTTTGCGCCGACGCGCTACTTCCCGGGTCACGCGGCCGACAAGAAGGGCAAGCGCTGATGAGCAAGCCAGTCTCCCCCCGCAAGGTCGGCGAGAAGGAAGCCCTCTCCGTCGGCACGCAGATCCGCGGCTCGGCGCAGAAGCTGAACCTGGTCGCCGGTCTTATCCGGGGCCGCAAGGCGTCGGACGCGATGAACATCCTGGCCTTCTCCACGAAGGGCATGGCGGTCGACGCGCGCAAGGTTCTGGCCTCGGCCATCGCCAATGCCGAGAACAACCACAACCTCGACGTCGACGCGCTGGTCGTCGCCGAGGCGTCGGTCGGCAAGTCGATCACCATGAAGCGCTTCGCGACCCGCGGCCGTGGCAAGTCCACCCGCATCCTGAAGCCGTTCAGCCGTCTGCGCATCGTCGTGCGCGAGCAGGAAGAAGCGTAATGGGTCACAAGAGCAATCCGATCGGGATGCGGTTGCAGATCAACCGTACCTGGGACAGCCGCTGGTTCGCCGAAGGCGCGGACTATGGCCGTCTGCTGCTGGAGGATCTGAAGATCCGCCAGTACATCATGAAGACGCTGCCGCAGGCGGCGATCTCCAAGGTGGTGATCGAGCGTCCGGCCAAGCTGTGCCGCATCTCGATCTTCGCCGCCCGCCCCGGTGTCATCATCGGCAAGAAGGGCACGGATATCGAGAAGCTGCGCAAGACGATCGGGGCGATGACCTCGTCCGACGTCTCACTCAACATCGTCGAGATCCGCAAGCCCGAGGTGGACGCCCGCCTCGTCGCGCAGGGCATCGCCGACCAGCTGGAGCGCCGTATCGCGTTTCGCCGGGCGATGAAGCGCGCGGTGCAGTCGGCGATGCGCCTGGGTGCCGATGGCATCCGCGTGTATTGCGGTGGCCGCCTTGGCGGTGCGGAAATCGCACGGTCGGAGAGCTACCGTGAAGGCCGCGTTCCGTTGCACACGCTGCGCGCGAACATCGATTATGCCGAAGCCACGGCGCACACGTCGTACGGCGTCTGCGGCGTCAAGGTGTGGGTGTTCAAGGGCGAGATCCTCGGCCACGACCCGATGGCGACCGACCGGCTCATGATGGAGGCTCAGACCTCCGGCGTGCGCCCGGCGCGCGACGACCGTCGTTAAGGACTGACACGACATGTTGCAGCCAAAGCGCACCAAATTCCGCAAGGCCTTCAAGGGCCGCATCCATGGCGACGCCAAGGGTGGCACCAGCCTCAACTTCGGCGCCTATGGCCTGAAGGCGATGGAGCCGGAGCGGATCACCGCACGCCAGATCGAGGCGGCTCGCCGCGCGATCACGCGTCATATCAAGCGCCAGGGGCGTTTGTGGATCCGCATCTTCCCGGACGTTCCGGTCTCGTCGAAGCCGGCCGAAGTCCGCATGGGCTCGGGCAAGGGATCGCCGGAGTTCTGGGCCGCCCGCGTCAAGCCGGGCCGGATCCTGTTCGAGCTCGACGGTGTCGAGGGCAAGATCGCCGCCGAGGCGTTCGAGCGCGCCGCCATGAAGCTCCCCATCAAGACCAAGGTCGTTGCCCGTCTGGGCGACACCTCGCACCTCGGAGGCGAGTAATCATGGCCAAGACCGATTTCACCGGCCAGTCCGACGACCAGCTCGGCGAGAGCCTCGGCCAGTTGAAGCGCGAGCAGTTCAACCTCCGCTTCCAGGCGGCGACGAACCAGCTCGAGAAGCCGAGCCGCGTCCGCGAGGTCCGTCGCGACATCGCGCGTATCAAGACCATGCAGGCCCAGCGCTCCGCCGCTGCGTCGGCCAAGTAAGGATTTAGGCACATGCCGAAGCGCGTGCTGACCGGCCTGATCGTCTCCGACAAGGGCGACAAGACCGTGGTTGTGAACGTCGAGCGCAAGGTCAAGCACCCGCTCTACGGCAAGATCATCCGTCGCTCCAAGAAGTACCACGCTCACGACGAGAGCAACGAGTACAAGCAGGGTGAGACGGTCCGGATCGAGGAGGTCGCTCCGATCTCCAAGCTGAAGACCTGGAAGGTGCTCGATCGCGTCAACACGCATGCGACGCCCGAGCGGGTTGACGTCGACGCCTGAACCCCGCGTCACCCGGTAGATTCCGGGATCGCAAAAGGTTCGGATGTGATTCGAAGTCCCTGGTTCAGGCCAGGGCGACGGCGGGGAAGGGCGTTGCTTTTTCCCCGCGGGGCGGTTATCGGACCGCTCCCCCTGGTTCGGGCCGCGCCCGTGCCGGGGGTCATTGTTTTAGGCGGGTGCCGGTCAGCAATCGGCCCCAGATGAAGAGAAGGGATACGGATCCATGATCCAGATGCAGTCCAATCTCGACGTCGCTGACAACAGCGGCGCGAAGCGGGTGCAGTGCATCAAGGTGTTGGGTGGCTCGAAGCGCCGCACGGCATCGGTCGGCGACATCATCGTCGTCAGCATCAAGGAAGCACAGCCCCGCGGCAAGGTGAAGAAGGGTGACGTGCATCGCGCCGTCATCGTCCGCACCGCCAAGGACATCCACCGTGCCGATGGCTCGACCATCCGCTTCGACGGCAACGCCGCCGTCCTGGTCAACAAGAACGAGGAGCCGATCGGCACCCGTATCTTCGGCCCGGTCGTGCGCGAGTTGCGCGGCAAGAAGCACATGAAGATCATCTCCCTCGCGCCCGAGGTGCTGTAATGGGCGCCGCGAAGATCAAGAAGGGCGACCGCGTCGTTGTCCTGTCCGGCAAGGACAAGGGCAAGACCGGTACGGTCACCCTGTCGATGCCAAAGGATGGCAAGGTCGTGGTGGAGGGTGTCAACACCGTCGTGCGCCACACCAAGCCGACCCAGGCCGACCCGCAGGGCGGCAAGGTCACGAAGGAAGCGCCGCTTCATGTCAGCAAGGTCGCGCACGTGACCGCCGACGGCAAGCCGACCCGCGTCCGTTTCGAGACGCAGGACGGCAAGAAGGTCCGCGTGGCCGTGAAGACGGGGGACAAGATCGATGGCTGATGCAGCTTACAAGCCCCGGATGAAGGGCATCTACGACGATCGTATCGTCGCGGCGATGACCGAGAAATTCGGGTACAAGAACGCGCTCGAGATTCCGCGGATCGAGAAGATCGTGCTGAACATGGGTGTCGGCGAAGCCACGCAGGACAAGAAGCGCGTCGATCAGGCCGCGTCCGAGATGGAGCTGATCGCCGGCCAGAAGCCCGTCATCACCAAGGCGAAGAAGTCGATCGCGCAGTTCAAGCTGCGCGAGGGCATGCCGATCGGCGTGAAGGTCACCCTTCGTCGGGAGCGCATGTACGAGTTTCTCGACCGCTTCATCACGATCGCGCTGCCGCGCGTTCGCGATTTCCGCGGGCTGAACCCGAAGAGCTTCGACGGTCGCGGCAACTATGCCTGCGGCATCAAGGAGCAGATCATCTTCCCCGAGATCAACTATGACCGCATCGACAAGGTGCGCGGCATGGACGTGATCGTCACCACCACGGCGAAGACGGACGACGAGGCGCGCGAGCTGCTCCGTCTGTTCGGGTTCCCGTTCCCGATCGAGGAAGCCGCCGAAGAGAAGCAGGCGGCCTGACATCTACCCCCTCCCTCCGCTTCGGCGGGGGAGGGCATCCAAGGAAGAGCTTAAGTCCAATGGCGAAACTGAGTTCGATCAACAAGAACGAGCGTCGCAAGAAGCTCGTGAAGCAGTATGCCCCGAAGCTCGCGAAGCTGAAGGCTACGGCCAACGACCAGTCGCTCGACGAGACCGAGCGTCTTATCGCGCGTCTCAAGATGGCGGAACTGCCGCGCAACGCGAACCCGACCCGCATCCGCAATCGCTGCGAGACGACCGGTCGCCCGCGTGCCTATTACCGCAAGTTCCGGCTTTGCCGTATCCAGCTGCGCGATCTGGCCAACAAGGGCCTGATCCCCGGCGTCACGAAGTCGAGCTGGTAAGGATTTATCATGGCAGTGACCGATCCCCTGGGTGACCTGCTCACCCGCATCCGCAATGGCCAGCGCGCTAAGAAGGACTCCGTCCTGTCGCCCGCGTCCAAGCTGCGCGTGCGCGTCCTCGACGTGCTGCAGCGCGAAGGCTACATCCGCGGCTATTCCGAAGAGCAGATGGGCCCCGCCGCCGGCGTGCGCATCGAGCTCAAGTATTTCGAGGGTCAGCCCGCGATCAAGCACGTCGCGCGCGTTTCGAAGCCCGGTCGTCGCGTCTACTCCGGCAGCCAGGAGCTGCCGCGGGTGATGAACGGCCTGGGCATCACCATCGTCTCCACGCCGAACGGCGTCCTGTCCGACGCGGAAGCGCGCGAGCAGAACGTCGGCGGCGAAGTGCTCGCGGAGGTGTTCTGATGAGCCGCATCGGCAAGAAGGCGATCCCGGTTCCGGCCGGCGTGACCGCCAGCATCGAGGGCAAGACGATGAGCGTGAAGGGTCCCAAGGGCACCCTGACGCTCGCGATGCGCGACGAGATCAGCTATTCGGTCGAAGACGGCAGCATCTCGGTGCAGCCGGCGAACGACACCAAGCAGGCGCGGGCCTTCTGGGGCATGCAGCGGACGCTGGTCGCGAACCTCGTCACCGGCGTGACCGAGGGCTTCACCAAGAAGCTGCTCATCACCGGCGTCGGCTATCGTGCCGCCGCGCAGGGTCGCAATCTGAAGCTGCAGCTCGGCTACAGCCATGACGTCGACATCGCCGTGCCGGAAGGTCTTGAGGTCAAGACGCCCGACAATACGACGGTCGAGATTTCGGGCGCCGACAAGCAGAAGGTCGGCCAGCTGGCCGCCGAAATCCGCCGCTGGCGCAAGCCCGAGCCGTACAAGGGCAAGGGTATCAAGTACGACGGCGAGTTCATCTTCCGCAAGGAAGGGAAGAAGAAGTAATGACCAAGGGTCTCTCTCTTTTCGAGAAGCGCCGTCGGCGCAATCGTACCGCGCTGCGGGCGCGTTCGGGCAGCCGTCCGCGGCTGTCGGTGCATCGTTCGGGCAAGCACATGTACGCCCAGGTGATCGACGATGCGGCGGGTCACACCGTCGCCGCGGCGTCGACGCTGACCGCGCGCGACGAGTCGGGTGCGAACATGTCGGCCGCCACGGCGGTGGGCAAGCGCGTCGCGGAGGCAGCGCTGGCGGCCGGCGTGACGCAGGTCGTCTTCGATCGCGGCGGGTTCCTCTATCACGGCCGCGTCAAGGCGCTGGCTGACGCCGCGCGCGAAGCCGGATTGGAGTTCTAAGAATGGCCGATACCAACGATATCCAGTCGCAGCCCGGCAATCCTGCCGCGGTTGAGGCTCCCGCCGGCGATGCCGGCGCTAACACCAGCAACAACACTGGTGGCGGTTATCAGGGCGGACAGGGCGGTGGCCGTGGACGCGGTGGTCCGGGCGGCGGTGGCGGCGGTGGTCGTGGTCGTGGCGGTCCGGGCGGACAGCGCGGTGGCCGTGACGGCGGTCGTGGCGGTCGCGACAATCGTGGTCGGGGTGGCCCCGGTCAGGACGACGGCGGCGAAGAGCTGATCGAGAAGCTGGTGCACATCAACCGCGTCTCGAAGACGGTGAAGGGCGGCAAGCGCTTCGGCTTCGCAGCTTTGGTCGTGGTCGGCGACGGCAAGGGTCGTGCGGGCTTCGGCCACGGCAAGGCTCGCGAAGTGCCGGAGGCGATCTCCAAGGCAACTGCGGCAGCCAAGAAGAAGATGGTTCGCGTGCCCCTGAAGGATGGCCGCACGCTGCATCATGACGGCAATGGTCACTTCGGTGCCGGTCGCGTGACGCTGCGTTCGGCGCCGCAGGGCACGGGCATCATCGCCGGTGGTCCGATGCGCGCCATCTTCGAATCGCTCGGCGTCGCCGACGTGGTGACGAAGTCGATCGGCACGTCGAACCCCTACAACATGATCCGCGCGACGTTCGAGGCGCTGGGCGACCAGACTTCGCCCAAGGCCGTCGCGCAGCGTCGTGGCAAGAAGATCGCCGACCTGCTCGGCCGCGGCGCGGGTGCTTCGGCGCAAACCGCCGAGGCCGATGCCGCGGCCATCACGGAGTAAGCTCAGATGGCGACGATCAAGATCAAGCAGACCGGTTCGCCGATCCGCCGCACTGGCGATCAGCGTGCGACGCTCATCGGCCTCGGCCTCAACAAGATGCACCGCGTGTCGGAGCTCGAGGATACCCCCGAGGTTCGCGGCATGATCCGCAAGGTGCAACACATGGTCGAAGTGCAGGGCTGAGCCCCCACTTCATCAGTGACAAATACGGGGAAGGGGGCTAACCGGCCCCCTTCCTTTTTCCGGTTTCCAACAACCAGCGCGTAACAAGCGAAAGCGAGTGCATATCATGAAGCTCAACGAACTCCGCGACAATGACGGCGCCCGCAAGTCCAAGATCCGCGTCGGCCGCGGCATCGGCTCGGGCAAGGGCAAGACCGGCGGACGTGGCCAGAAGGGCCAGAAGAGCCGCGAGGGCGTGTCCATCGCCGGCTTCGAGGGCGGCCAGATGCCGCTCCACATGCGTCTGCCGAAGCGTGGCTTCAACAACATCTTCGCCAAGGATTATGCCGAGGTGAATCTCGGCGCGATCCAAAAGGCGGTCGATGCGGGCAAGATCGAGGCCGGTGCGGCGCTCGACCACGCGGCGCTGAAGCTGGCCGGTCTGGCCCGTGGCGGCAAGGACGGCGTGCGTCTGCTCGGCAAGGGCGAGTTGACCGCCAAGCTGACCTTCACCGTCGCCGGCGCGTCGAAGGGCGCGATCGAGGCGGTCGAGAAGTCGGGCGGTTCGGTGTCCGTGATCGCGGTCGTGCCCGCCGCCGAGAAGGCCGCCGCCAAGAAGGGCGTGAAGTATAAGGAGCGTCAGGCTCACAAGGCGTCGTTCAAGGCCTGATTCCGTCCGCCACCCCGGCGCTTGTCGGGGTCCAGCATCGGGCCGCTCGTAACTGGGTCCCGGCGACACGCCGGGACGGATTATTCCGCCGGAGGTTAGACAAGCCTTGGCGGGCGACTATATGAGCGGCGGGGGAGCGACATAACGCTCGCCCGCCGTTTCTGTTTCCAGGACACAATCCCGCATGGCATCCGCAGCCGACCAGATGGCGCAAAGCATCAGCCTGTCGAAGTTCGCGAAGGCGACCGACCTCAAGAAGCGGCTATGGTTCACGATCGGCGCGCTGATCGTGTTCCGCCTGCTCAGCTACGTGCCGCTGCCGGGCGTCGACCCGACCGCACTCGGTCTGCTCAGCGAGCGGACCACGGGCGGCGTGCTCGACTTCTTCAACACTTTCTCGGGCGGCTCGCTCAGCCGCATGTCGCTGATCGCGCTGGGCGTGATGCCGTACATCACCGCGTCGATCGTGGTGCAGTTGGCGACCTCGCTCAGCCCCAAGCTGGCGGCGATCAAGAAGGACGGCGAGAGCGGTCGTAAGCGGCTGAACCAGTATACCCGCTACGGCACCGTGCTGCTGACCGCGGTGCAGGGTTACTTCATCGCCGTGGGCCTTGAGGCGCTGGGCGCATCGAACGGCGTGCAGGCGGTGATCGAGCCGGGTATGGCGTTCCGCGTCGCCGCCGTCATCTCGCTGATCGGCGGGACGATGTTCCTGATGTGGCTGGGTGAGCAGATCACCAGCCGTGGCATCGGCAATGGCGTGTCGCTGATCATCATGGCGGGCATCGTTGCACATCTGCCGACGACGCTCGTCAACCTGCTGGAAGGCGGCCGCTCGGGCTCGCTCGACCCGCTGCGTCTGATCGGCATCATCGTCGCGGTCGTGGCGCTTGTCCTGTTCATCTGCTTCATGGAGCGTGCGCAGCGTCGCATCCTGATCCAGTATCCCAAGCGTCAGACGCAGCGCGGGATGCAGGCGGATCGCAGCCATCTGCCGCTGAAGATCAACACCGCGGGCGTCATCCCGCCGATCTTCGCGTCGTCGCTGCTGCTGATGCCCCTGACGATCTCGCAGTTCGCGGGCCAGCGCGTCGCCGGCGAGTCGAAGTGGGGCGACTTCATCATCACCCTCAACCAGTACCTCCAGCACGGCAGCCCGGTGTACATGCTGCTGTACGGTGCCGGCATTATCTTCTTCTCGTTCTTCTACACCGCGGTCGTCTTCAACCCGGAAGAAACGGCAGACAATCTGAAGCGCTATGGCGGGTTCGTGCCCGGCATCCGTCCCGGCAAGAACACCGAGAATTACTTCGATTACGTCCTGACGCGGATCACCGTGCTCGGCGCGGCCTATCTGACGATCATCTGCCTGTTGCCGGAATATCTGGTGTCGGCGCTGTCGATCCCGTTCTATCTGGGCGGTACCAGCCTGTTGATCGTCGTGAACGTGACGATGGACACGGTAACGCAGATCCAGTCGCATTTGCTGGCGCACCAGTATGGCGATCTGATCAAGAAGGCGAAGCTGAAGGGTGGCCGGCTCCGCTGAGCGGAGCGGTACGGACGTAAGGGGAGAGTGGCCGTGAACATCATCCTGCTGGGACCGCCGGGTGCGGGCAAGGGGACCCAGGCCGCACGGCTCGTCAGCGAACGTGGCATGGTCCAGTTGTCGACGGGCGACATGCTGCGCGCGGCGGTCAAGGCCGGGACACCGGTGGGCATTCAGGCGAAAGCAGTGATGGACGCGGGCGAGCTGGTGTCCGACGCGATCGTCTCCGCTTTGATCGGCGAACGGCTGGATCAGGGTGTCGAGCATGGTGCGATCTTCGACGGCTATCCCCGGACGGCGGCGCAGGCCGATGCGCTCGATCTGTTGCTGGCCGAGCGCGGGCAGCAACTGGACGCGGTGATCGAACTCGAAGTGGACGAGGCCGCATTGATCGAGCGGATCGTCGGTCGCTTCACCTGCGCATCGTGCGGCGCCGGCTATCACGACGTCTTCAAGCAGCCCGCGGTCGCGGGCGTTTGCGACGTGTGCGGCTCGACGGATTTCAAACGCCGGCCCGACGACAACGCCGAAACGGTGTCGACGCGGATGGCCGAGTACCGCGCCAAGACTGCGCCGATCCTGCCGCTCTACGAAGCGCGAGGGCTGGTGTCGCGGGTCGATGGCATGGCCGACATGGACGTGGTTGGCGGCCAGATCGCGGCAATCCTCGACGCCTGATGCGACTTCGCCTATCCTCAGTGTCGGAGACACCGGGAGGGTAGTATGCGCGCGGTTCGGTTCGGGATGCTGCTGCTCTGCGGCTGGTCGGCTGCCATCGCGGCTGAGACCCCCGAGCTGAGTTGGGGGAAACCCGGCGTGTCGATCGACCAGTATCGCATCGACTCGTTCGAATGCGCGAAGTCGGGCTACTTCACCGACGTGCGCGATACGCAGCAGGCCAAGGACGCGATCCGGGTGCTGGAAACGGCCGATCGCGAACTGAACAACGGCGACGAACTCGACCCCAATGCGCGCGTCCTGCGAATGCGCGCGCTGCGTCCCGATGCGAGGGTGCGGGAGGTAGGTAGATATCTCCGCACTGTCGTCGAGGCATGCCTGACCAACCGCGGCTACCGTCAATTCGCGCTGACGAAGGCGCAGGCGAAGTCGTTGGGCAAGCTGCCAGCGGACTCGCTCGATCGACAATTGTATCTGCATTCGCTCGCCAGCGATCCGCAGGTCGTCGCGGGTCAGGGCGTTGGCTGAGCCGCCGGCACGATCAACGGCATGACGCGATTGTCACACAGCCTTCATCCAGCGGCAAACCCCCATCTCCTATCAGCGCCCTACGGCCACGGCGCCGCGGTCTATCGATCGCCAGCCATTGCCACGAGATCGGCGTCCGTCACTCCCGGGGGCGCCGGTAGGGCCGGTGGAGGGGCTGCCCTCCGCCGGCCTTTGCTGTACAGGGCGGCATCTTCCAGGATTGGGCGGAGCGCGAATTGACCCGCAAGATACTGATCGTCGAGGATGATCCCTCCACCGCCGCCTATCTGGCCAAGGGCCTGACCGAGGCTGGCTATTCCGTGGAGGTCAGCCATGACGGCCGCGACGGGCTGTTTCTGGCGAGCGAGGGCATCTTCGACCTCGTCATCGCGGACCGCATGTTGCCGGGGCTCGACGGGCTGTCGCTGGTCGGGGCATTGCGCGCCGCCAAGGTCGAGACGCCGGTGCTGGTGCTGTCGGCGCTCGCGTCCGTCGACGACCGTGTCGACGGGCTGAAGGCCGGTGCCGACGACTATCTCTGCAAGCCGTTCTCGTTCGCTGAGCTCTCGGCCCGGATCGAGGCGCTGGTGCGGCGGACGGACCGCACCGCGGCCGAGCCCCAGAAGACGCGGCTGTCGGTCGGCGATCTGGAGATCGACCTGCTGTCGCGCCACGTCAGCCGCGCTGGCCGCTCGATCGCGCTCGGCACGCGCGAGTTCAGCCTGCTGGAGTTCCTCGCCCGGCATGCCGGTCAGGTCGTCACCCGCACGATGATGCTGGAGAAGATCTGGAACTACCACTTCGACCCCGGCTCCAACGTCGTCGACGTGCATATCGGCCGCCTTCGCCGCAAGCTGGAGGACGGGTTCCCGACCCCGATCCTGCATACCGTGCGCGGGGCGGGCTACCGATTGGCGGTCGACGGTTGACGCCGTGGGGCGGGCGGCTGTCGGTCACGGCGCGGATCGCGCTGCTGGCGATCGCGCTGGCGCTGCTCAGCAATCTCGCCCTGATCGGATTCCTGTGGAAGCAGACGCACGACGTGGCCATCGCCGCGACCCGGCGGGAAATGGTCGAGCAGTCGGATGCGCTGATCGGCATCTGGCGCGACGGCGGATTGCCGCGCCTGAGCGAGGCGGTCCGTAACGCTCAGCCGCCAGGCGACACCTCGCTGGTCGTCGCGATTGTCGATGAGGAGGGTCGCCGGCTGGTCGGCTATGCACCGCCGCGGCTGGAGGTGCCGATCGCGGCCCGCGCGTTCCGGGTGGGCTACCTCGCCGACCTGCCGGGCTGGCGCGAGCATGAGGCGGGTTACATCCTGCGGCCGGTCGGACGCGTGTGGCTGTTGACGGCGCGCAAGCTGGACGTGATCGAAGCGGAGCAGACCGCGATCGAGCGCGCGCTGGCGCTGGCAGTGGTGATGTCGCTGGCGCTGGGGATCGTCGCCGGCCTCGTGCTGGCCCGTTACGTGGCGACTCGGCTGGACCGGATTGCGGCGGTGATCGACGAGGCGGCGGAGGGCAATCTGTCGCGCCGCGTGCCGATGGAGGCCAAGGGCGCCGACGCGTTCGACCGGTTGGCGGCGCGACTGAACGCGATGCTCGGGCGGATCGAAGGGCTGATGGCGGAATTGCGGATCGTCACCGACAGCCTGGCGCACGACCTCCGCTCGCCGCTGGCGCGGTTGCGCACCAAGACCGAGCAGGCGGTGCTGGTGTCCGATCCGGCGCAGCGCGACTCGGCGTTGGGCGGGCTGCTCGCGGAAACCGATCTCGTGATGCGGATGCTGACGATGGTCATCGAGATCAGCCGGTCCGAGTCGGTGTCGCGCGACCGATTCACGCTGGTCGAGCCCGCCGAATTGGTCGAGGAGGTCGCCGAGCTCTACGAGCCGGTGGCGGAGGATGCGGGCATCCGCTTCGTCGTGGCGATCGACGATCGCCCCGCGCCGCTGTCGCTTCACCGGGAGCTCGTGAGTCAGGCGTTGGCGAACCTCGTCGACAATGCGCTGAAGCACGGGGTGCCGAAGCAGGCCGGGGCGGAGCGGGAGATCGTCCTGCGTCTCTGCTGCCGGCCCGACGGCGTGGCGATCCAGGTCGAGGATCGCGGTCCCGGCATCGCCGCGCGCGATCGGGCGCAGGCCATGAAGCGGTTCGGTCGCCTCGACAGCGCGCGGTCGACGCCGGGAGCAGGGCTCGGGCTGGCGCTGATCGATACGGTGGCGCGGCTGCACGGCGGGCGGTTCGAACTGGCGGACAACGCGCCCGGACTGGTGGCACGGCTGGTGCTGCCGGGCTGACGGCTGGTCATTCCGGCCGGCATGTCCCACATGACGGGTCATGGATGCGCTGACCGCCTTCGGCCTTTTCGCCGTCACCTTCATGCTGGTGTGCTACGTTCTGGAGGATCGTGCGCCGTTCTGGACGTTCCTGTTCGCGATCGGGTGCCTGATGGGATCGGCATACGGCTTCCTGCAGGGGGCATGGCCGTTCGGGGCGGTCGAGCTGATCTGGTTCGTCGTCGCGCTGAGACGGTGGGTCCGGCTGCGCGCCAAAGCCGGCAGGGTGGTGGAACCCGCGGCTTGACTCGGCGTTGCGCGCGTCCTAACTGACCCAACCCCGATACACCGGTTTGCCGGCGGCGCTCGTTTGCGCTCGCCGCCATCTTGCGTCGATGCTCCGGCATCATCGTAGAACCAGTGGACCGGGGCCAACGCGTCGAGATGGCGCCCGTGCTGCCATGCCGGGTGCCGTGGAGCTAGGAGAACATACACATGGCACGTATCGCGGGTGTTAACATCCCGACCAACAAGCGCGTGGTGATCGCGCTGACCTACATCCACGGGATCGGCCCGGCCAAGGCCAAGCAGATCACGGACAAGCTGGAAATCGCTGCCGAGCGCCGCGTACAGGACCTGACGGATCAGGAGGTCCTCCAGATCCGCGAAGCGATCGATGCCGACCACATGGTCGAGGGCGATCTGCGCCGCGAAACTGCGATGAACATCAAGCGCCTGATGGATCTCGCCTGCTATCGTGGCCTGCGCCACCGCAAGGGCCTTCCGGTCCGCGGCCAGCGCACGCACACGAATGCGCGCACCCGCAAGGGCAAGGCGAAGCCGATCGCAGGCAAGAAGAAGTAAAACGGCCCCCGGGTCCGTTTTTGACATCTTCTCCGCCGAAAGCCGGTGCGAGGTACCGTACCTCCCGGCTTTCGCATCAGACGATCCAGGTCAGGATTACATTCAATGGCACGTG
Organism: Sphingomonas sp. AC435; assembly: GCF_979253005.1. Classification (NCBI taxonomy): domain Bacteria; kingdom Pseudomonadati; phylum Pseudomonadota; class Alphaproteobacteria; order Sphingomonadales; family Sphingomonadaceae; genus Sphingomonas; species Sphingomonas sp. AC435. The sequence continues at coordinate 550,542 of NZ_CEEDCJ010000002.1, read as the reverse complement.
AACCGCAGCGTATTCGCCGTCGCGAACGCAAGAACATCACCGCCGGCGTCGCCCATGTGAACGCCAGCTTCAACAACACCATGATCACCATCACCGACGCGCAGGGCAACGCCATCTCGTGGTCGTCCGCCGGCGCGATGGGCTTCAAGGGCTCGCGCAAGTCGACGCCGTACGCTGCGCAGGTCGCGGCGGAAGACGCCGGCAAGAAGGCCGCCGAGCACGGCGTCCGCACGCTGGAAGTCGAGGTCAAGGGCCCCGGCTCGGGCCGCGAGTCCGCGCTGCGCGCGCTTCAGGCCGTTGGTTTTCAGATCTCCTCGATCCGTGACGTCACCTCGATCCCGCACAATGGTGTGCGTCCGTCGAAGCGTCGCCGCGTCTGAATGATCGGGCGCCGGCTGACGAGCCGGCGTCTTCGTTACTTGAGGCGGTCCCCCAACCGCCTCCAACCCAGGGGAACCCCGTGGCTGTCAACGCAAAGAACTGGCAGGAACTCAAGAAGCCGAACGGCCTGGAGAAAAAGGGCGGTGACGGCAAGCGCAAGGCGACCTTCGTCGCCGAGCCGCTGGAGCGTGGCTTCGGCCTGACGCTCGGCAATGCGCTGCGTAGAGTTCTGCTCTCCTCGCTCCAGGGTGCGGCGGTGACGTCGATCAAGATCGAGAACGTCCTGCACGAATTCTCGTCGCTCGCCGGCGTCCGCGAGGACGTCACCGACATCGTCCTGAACGTGAAGCAGATCGCGCTGCGCATGCAGGGCGAGGGGCCGAAGCGCCTCCAGCTGTCCGCCACCGGTCCGGCCGAGGTGAAGGCTGGCGACATCGCGGTATCGGGCGACATCGAGGTCATGAACAAGGACCTCGTGATCTGCCACCTCGACGAGGGTGCGACGCTCAACATGGAGCTGACCGCCGACGTCGGTAAGGGTTACGTTCCCGCGACGGCCAACCGTCCCGCCGATGCACCGATCGGCCTGATCCCGGTCGATGCGCTGTACTCGCCGGTACGTCAGGTATCGTACAAGGTCGACCCGACCCGCGTCGGGCAGGATCTGGACTACGACAAGCTGACGCTGACCATCGAGACCGACGGCACCGTCACCCCTGAAGACGCGGTGGGCTATGCCGGTCGCATCCTCCAGGACCAGCTGGCGCTGTTCGTCCACTTCGACGACTCGTCGGTCACGCGTTCGGCCCCGATCGGTCAGGCCGCTGCGCCGACCGCCGGTGGTGCGGAGCCCGCGGGCGACACGCAGCAGATCAACCGCTACCTGCTCAAGAAGGTGGACGAGCTGGAGCTGTCGGTGCGTTCGGCGAATTGCCTGAAGAACGACAACATCATCTATATCGGCGATCTCGTCGGCAAGACCGAGGCGGAAATGCTCCGCACCCCGAACTTCGGCCGCAAGTCCTTGAACGAAATCAAGGAAGTGCTGTCGTCGATGGGGTTGCGCTTGGGCATGGAAATCCCTGGCTGGCCGCCCGAGAACATCGAAGAGATGGCGAAGAAGCTCGAGCAGGAAATCATGGGCTGAGCCGCCCGCGGATAGCATTGGCTATCCGCACGACGGCGTAAGCCCGGCCGGCGGGTCGGTTCGTCCGACCCGTTCGATGCCAAACCGCGGCCTCGGCGCGGTACTCCCGGCCTTCGGAATGGTGCAGCGTAGGACTAACCTTAGCCTAACCTTCCGACCAGATTATCAGGGTTTTCGGTGGTGGCCCGTTCCACACCACCTGCTCTGGGGTACCGTGACACGGCCCCTTATCGAACGAAGGAATCATCATGCGTCATCGCGTCGGCGGCCGTAAGCTACAGCGTACCTCGGCCCATCGTATCGCGCTCTTCCGCAACATGGCGGCGGCGCTCATCAAGCACGAGCAGATCACCACGACCGTCGCCAAGGCGAAGGAGCTTCGCCCGTACGTCGAGAAGCTGGTGACGCTCGCGAAGAAGGGTGGCCTGTCCAACCGTCGTCTGGCGCACGCCCGTCTGCTCGACGACGCCCAGCTCGTGAAGCTGTTCGACGTCATCGCGACGCGCTACGCCGATCGCAACGGTGGCTACACCCGCGTCATCAAAGCCGGCCCGCGCCTGTCGGACGCATCGCCGATGGCAATCATCGAGTTCGTTGACCGCGACGTCTCGGCCAAGGGACAGGACTCGGGTCCGGTCCAGTCGGACGAGGATTTCGACGCCGCCGCCTGATTGGCGACGGGTCGGTCAGAACAGAGGCCGCGTTCCCTACGGGGAGCGCGGCCTCTTTCGTTATCGGGCGCGGACCGCTATCGGCTCGGCATGGAGCATCCCGACACCATCCTCATCGTCGACTTCGGCAGCCAGGTCACCCAGCTCATCGCCCGCCGCGTGCGCGAGGCAGGGGTGTATAGCGAGATCGCCCCCTTCCAGTCCGCCGAAGCGGCGTACGAGCGTCTGAAGCCGAAGGGCGTGATCCTGTCCGGCGGTCCGGCCTCCGTCGTCGATGCCGACAGCCCGCGCATCCCGCAGCCGATCCTCGACGCCGGCGTGCCGCTGCTCGGCATCTGCTACGGGCAGCAGGCGCTGAACGCGCAGCTTGGGGGGCGGGTCGAGAAGGGCAACAGTGGGGAATTCGGTGAGGCGTTCGTGTCCGTCGATGACGGCTGCGGACTGTTCGACGGGCTGTGGACCGCGGGCGAGCGGCATCAGGTGTGGATGAGCCACGGCGATCATGTCGCGGCGCTGGCACCGGGGTTCCGGCCGGTCGCGTCGTCCAGGGGCGCGCCCTTCGCGATCACCGCGGACGACGAGCGCCGCATCTACGGCATGCAGTTCCACCCCGAAGTCGTGCACACGCCGGACGGGGGCAAGCTGATCGCGAACTTCGCGCGGCATATCTGCGGGCTGGCGGGCGACTGGACGATGGCGGAGTTCCGGGCCGCCAAGATTGCCGAAATCCGCGAGCAGGTCGGCGACGGCAAGGTCATCTGCGGCCTGTCGGGCGGGGTCGACTCGTCGGTCGCGGCGCTGCTGATCCACGAGGCGATCGGCGAGCAACTGACGTGCGTATTCGTCGACGGCGGCATTCTGCGGGCAGGGGAGGCCGAGCAGGTCGTCGGGCTGTTCCGCAATCATTACAATATCCCGCTGGTGCATGTGGAGGCGCAGGACCTGTTCATGGACGGGCTCGCCGGGGTCACCGACCCTGAGGCGAAGCGCAAGTTCATCGGCAAGACGTTCATCGACGTGTTCGAGGCGGAGGCGAACAAGATCGGCGGGGCCGGCTTCCTGGCGCAGGGGACGCTGTATCCGGACGTGATCGAGAGCGTCAGCTTCACCGGTGGCCCGTCGGTAACGATCAAGAGCCACCACAATGTCGGCGGCCTGCCCGAGCGCATGAACATGAAGCTGGTCGAGCCGCTGCGCGAGCTGTTCAAGGACGAGGTCCGCGTGCTCGGCCGCGAACTGGGCCTGCCGGATGTGTTCGTCGGGCGGCACCCGTTCCCCGGACCCGGCCTCGCGATCCGTATTCCCGGCGAAGTCACGCGCGAACGGTGCGACATCCTGCGCAAGGCGGATGCGATCTATCTGGAGGAGATCCGTGCGGCGGGGCTGTACGACGCCATCTGGCAGGCGTTCGCGGTGCTGCTGCCGGTGAAGACGGTCGGCGTGATGGGCGACGCGCGGACCTATGACAGCGTGCTGGCACTGCGGGCGGTGACGTCGACCGACGGGATGACGGCGCAGGTTTTCCAGTTCCCCGGCGACTTCCTGCCGCGCGTGGCGACGCGGATCATCAACGAGGTGAAGGGCGTCAACCGGGTCGTGTACGACTATACGTCGAAGCCGCCGGGGACGATCGAGTGGGAGTGACGCGGGACTAGCGAACGGCCGTGGGGCCGTTCGCCAGCGGGCATCTCATGCCACTTGCGGCAGGCGATCCAGATATTTGTCGAGCGTGATCGGATATTCGCGGACGCGGACGCCGGTGGCGTTGTAGACCGCATTCGCGACCGCGGCGCCGACGCCGCAGATGCCGAGTTCGCCGACGCCCTTGGCCTTCATCGGCGAGGACATGGGGTCCGCCTCGTCGAGGAAGATCACCTCCTGATGCGGGATGTCGGCGTGGACGGGCACTTCGTAGCCGGCGAGGTCGTGATTGACGAAGAAGCCGAAGCGCTTGTCGACCGCGAGGTCCTCCATCAGCGCTGCGCCCGCGCCCATCGTCATGCCGCCGATCACTTGATTTCGTGCGGCCTTGGGGTTGAGGATTCGGCCCGCCGCACACACCGCGAGCATGCGGCGGATGCGCGTTTCGCCGGTATAGGCGTTGACCGCGACCTCGACGAAATGGCCGCCGAAGGTCGATTGCTGCTGCTGCTTCTGTAGCTCGTCGCCATATTCCATGACGTCCTCGGCGCTCAGCGCACCGGCCTTCGCTGCCTCGGCCAGCGCGGCGGTGCGGTTGCCGGAGCGGACCTGACCGCCGGCGAACTCGACATCGGTAGCGTTGAAGCCGAGACGCTGCGCCACCTGCTCGCGCATCTTCATGCAGGCGGCGTAGACGCCCGCGGTCGAGCTGTTGCCGCCCCATTGGCCACCGGAGCCGGCGGACACGGGGAAGGACGAGTCGCCGAGCTTCACGACGACGGCCTCGACCGGCACGCCCAGCATCTCCGCCGCGGTCTGGGCGATGATCGTGTAGGTACCCGTTCCGATGTCGGTCATGTCGGTCTCGACCGTGACGACACCCGCCCGATCGAGGCGGACGCGCGCGGCGGACTTCATCAGCAGGTTGTTGCGGAACGCCGCCGCGACGCCCATGCCGATCAGCCACTGACCGTCGCGGACGGAGCCGGGCTTGGCGTTGCGCGCGCTCCAGCCGAAGCGCTCCGCACCGTCACGCAGGCACTTGACCAACTGACGCTGCGAGAACTTGCGATCGGGCTTTTCCGGATCGACCTGCGTATCGTTGACGACGCGGAATTCGACAGGGTCCATGCCCAGCTTCTCCGCCATCTCGTCCATCGCCACTTCCAGCGCCATCAGGCCGGGAGCCTCGCCGGGGGCGCGCATCGCATTGCCCTCCGGCAGGTCGAGCACCGCGAGGCGCATCGACGTCAGGCGATTGGCGCCCGCATAAAGGAGCTTGGTCTGCGACACCGCCGTCTCGGGACCGCCGCCGGGCAGATCGCCCGAGCCGCTTTCGTGCGCGATCGCGGTGATCTTGCCGGTGCGATCCGCGCCGATGCGGATGCGCTGGACGGTCGCAGGGCGGTGAGTGGTGTTGTTGATGCTCATCGGCCGCGTCAGCGCGACCTTCACCGGCCGCTTCGCCGCGCGCGCGCCGAGCGCCGCCATGATCGCATCCGAGCGGACGAACAGCTTGCCGCCGAAACCGCCACCGACATAGGGCGCGATCAGGCGCACCTTGTCTTTGGGAATGCCGAGCGTCTTGGCGACATCGCCCTTGCCCCAGTCGATCATCTGGTTGGCCGTCCACAGCGTGAGCTGGTCACCCTCCCACGACGCGATCGTCGCGTGCGGTTCCATCATCACGTGGCTGTGGTCGGGCGTGGTGTAGGTCGCATCGAGCTTCACCGGTGCGCTGGCGAATGCGCCCGCGAAGTCGCCGACCTTGTCGATCGGCGGCGCGGCGCTGCCCTCGCCGCTGCTGTCGCCCTTCAGCGGAGCGGTCTTCAGCGCCTCCGCCAGATCGTAGCGGCCCCTGGCGCGGGCGTAATCGACGCGGATCAGGTTGGCGGCGGCGCGTGCCTGTTCGAACGTATCTGCAACGACGACGGCGATCGCCTGATGATAATGATCGACCTCCGGCCCGCCGAGCAGCTTCGCCGTGTTGAAGTTGCCCTTGGCGAGCTTGCCGGCAGTATCGGCCGTGACGATCGCCAGCACGCCCGGCGCGGCCTTGGCGGCGGCGAGGTCGATCGACGCGATCCGGCCCTTGGCGATGGCGGCACCGACGACATAGCCATAGGCGGCGTTCGGCGCGTCGTCGTTATGCTCATACGCGTAGGGCGCGGTGCCGGTCGTCTTGTATTTGCCGTCGATCCGGTCGGTCGGCTTGCCGATCACCGACATCCGGTCGATCGGATTGTTGCCCGTGGGCGCATCGAACTTCATGCTGTGGCCCTCACTTCGGCCAGCGCGGCGGCGAGCGTTCGCTCCACCAGCGGCACCTTGAACTGGTTGTCCTTCGTGGGCTTCGCACCGGCCATCAGGCGAGCCGCGACGGCCTTCGACCCCTGCGGCATGGCGGCTTCCGCCGCCTCGACACGCCAAGGTTTGTGCGCGACGCCGCCCACCGCGACCCGGCCGCTGCCATCCTTCTGGATCACCGCCGCGACTGATACGAGCGCGAAGGCGTAGGAGGCGCGGTCGCGGACCTTGCGATAGATGTGCGTGCCGCCGATCGGTTTCGGCAGCGTCACCGCGGTGATGAGTTCGCCCGGAGCCAGCGCCGTTTCGATATGCGGGGTGTTGCCGGGCAGGCGGTGGAAGTCGGCGATCGGGATCGTCCGCGACTGGCCGGCGGAGTTCACCGTCTCCACCGATGCGTCGAGCACGCGCATCGCGACCGCCATGTCGCCCGGATACGTCGCGATGCACGCATCGCTGACGCCCATCACCGCCAGTTGGCGGCTGAACCCGCCGATCGCCGCGCAGCCGGAGCCGGGCTTGCGCTTGTTGCACGCCTGATTGGTGTCGTAGAAATACGGGCAGCGCGTCCGCTGGAGCAAATTACCCGCGGTCGTCGCCTTGTTGCGAAGCTGGCCCGATGCACCCGCGACGATCGCACGGCTGAGGACGCCGTAATCGCGCCGGACACGCTGCTCGGCGGCGAGATCGGTATTGGTGACCAGCGCGCCGATGCGCAGGCCACCGTTAGACGTCTTCTCGATCCGGTCGAGCTTCAGCGTGCCGACATCGACCAGATGCTGCGGCGTCTCGATCTCCAGCTTCATCAGGTCGAGCAGGTTGGTGCCGCCGGCGATGAACTTGGCACCGGGGTGGCGGACCGCGGCGGCGGCGGCCTCGGCCGGCGTCGTGGCGCGTTCGTAGGAGAAGGGCTTCATGCGCGGGTCCCTGCGACGTCGTTCATCGCCTCGACGATGTTGGAATAAGCTCCGCAGCGGCAGATGTTGCCACTCATCCGCTCGCGGATTTCGGCGTCGGTCACCTGGAACTTGCCGGTGATGTCGGCGGAGGCGTGACTGGGAATACCCGCCTTGATCTCGTCGAGCACCGCGACCGCGGAGCAGATCTGGCCGGGTGTGCAGTATCCGCACTGGTATCCGTCATGCTTCACGAACGCCGCCTGCATCGGGTGCAGCTTGTCGGGCGTGCCGAGCCCCTCGATCGTGGTGACCTTGTCGCCCTGATGCATGACCGCGAGGCTGAGGCAGCTATTGATGCGCTTGCCGTCGACCATGACCGTGCAGGCACCGCACTGGCCGTGGTCGCAGCCCTTCTTGGTGCCGGTCAGGTGCAGATGCTCGCGCAGCGCGTCGAGCAGGGTGGTGCGGGTGTCGAGGTTCAGTTCCCGGCGCTGGCCGTTCACCTCCAACACCACCGGCATCATCGTCGGTTGCGGGGCGGCGGGTGCGCCCTGCGCGTCGGCGGCGGGCACGGCCGTCACCGCGACGGTCGCCGCACCGCCGACGATGATGCCGCGGCGGGAGATAGTCCCGCTCGCAGCCGGTTCGATTGTCTGATCCATGAGGGTCCTGGTTCCTCTGATGCCGCCGGACGGCGACATGACGCTGTCATCATGTTCCTAACGCACGATAACACCGGCTGGACCCGTGACAATCACCGGATCGTGACGAGCGCGGCTCGTCGCTGGCATGATCGGGGAGGGAGGCGCTCTTCACCTTCGTCACCCAGCGTACGCTGGAGTCTCCGTGAGGCGCGCGAAGGGACGTCCAATAGGGGACCCCAGCTTTCGCGGCGGGTGACGGCAGGAGGAGGGTGGTGGCGGGACGGCGCGGTCGGGCGCAGGCTGATTATATTCCCGGGCCAAACCCCAGTCCGTCATCCCGGCCAACACCGGGATCTCCGAGAGGCGCGATACGCGCCCTTCAGGAAGACCCCGGCGCTCGAGGAGGTGACGGAGGGGGAAGGGGGGGGGCAGGTGCCGTGTCGCCGCCCGCCCGCCCGATCAGATGAAGCGGTTGATGATGTTCTCGATCCGCTCCTGCCGGCCCGAACGCGGCTTGGGGTCGAGGCCCTGCGTTTCCGCGAGATCGGCAATCGCGGCGAGGTCGAGACCGCCGATCTGCTCCCCGAGCGGGCCAGTCCAGCCGGCGTAGCGCTCGGCCTTGATCGCGTCGAGGCGACCGTCCTCGCTCAGGGCGGCGGCGTTCAGCAGGCCCTTCGCGACGACGTCGATACCGCCGATATGGCCGTAGAACAGGTCGGTCGCGTCCATCGACTGGCGGCGAACCTTCGCGTCGAAGTTGAAGCCGCCGGTGGTGAAGCCGCCCGCGCGCAGAATCTCCAGCATCGCGAGCGTCAGTTCCTCGACCGAGTTCGGGAATTGGTCGGTATCCCAGCCATTCTGGTGATCGCCGCGATTGGCGTCGATCGATCCGAAGATGCCGAGCGCGGAGGCGGTCGCGATCTCATGCTCGAACGTGTGGCCCGCCAGCGTCGCGTGGTTCGCCTCGATATTGACGCGGACCTCTTTCTCCAGCCCATAGCGCTTGAGGAAGCCGTACACCGTCGCGGTGTCGAAGTCGTACTGGTGCTTGGTCGGCTCGTGCGGCTTCGGCTCGATCAGGATCGTGCCGGTGAAGCCGATCTTGTGCTTGTGCTCCACGACCAGCGTCAGGAAACGGCCGAGATTGTCGAGTTCGCGCTTCAGATCGGTGTTGTGCAGCGTCTCATAGCCCTCACGACCGCCCCACAGCACGTAATTCTGGCCACCGAGCCGATGCGTCGCCTCCAGCGCGTCGCGAACCTGCATCGCGCCGAACGCGAAGACCTCGGGGTCGGGGTTGGTCGCGCCACCGGCGGCGAAGCGCGGGTGGCTGAACAGGTTGGCGGTGCCCCAGAGCAGCTTGCGGCCAGACGAGGCTTGCAGCTTTTCGAGATGGTCGACGGCCTCCGCGAAGAAGCGGCGATGCTCCGCCACGCCGTGGGCGTCGGCCATGACGTCGACGTCGTGGAAGCAATAATAGGGCACGTCGAGCTTCGAGAAGAAGTCGAAGGCGACTTCACGCTTCTGCGCCGCTGCCGCGCTGTCGTTCGCGCCGCGGTGCCAGGGACGGTCGAAAGTGCCGCCGCCGAACACGTCGCTGCCGGGCCAGCAGAAGGTGTGCCAGAAGCAGGCGGCGAAGCGCAGATGCTCCTCCATCGTCTTGCCCAGCACGACGCGGTTCTTGTCGTAGAAGCGATAGGCGAGTTCGTTGGTCGTTTCAGGACCCTCGAACGCGATCTGGGGAATGTCGGCGAAGAAGTCGGCCATCAGAAGGTCCTCATGCGGGGATAGGCGTCGCGAAACGCGGCGTATTTGGGGGCGAGCCGGTCGACCAGGTCGCGGTCGGGCTCGATGACGTGGGATACGGGCGGGGCGACGCAGACCTGGGCGGGCACGCCGCCGTCGACCGCGAGCTGGGCGAGGCGCGCCGCTCCGAGCGCGGGACCGACCTCGCCGCCTTTCAGATACACCAGCGGCACGTCCATCGCGGCGGCCAGCGTGCGGCCCCAATAGGCGGAGCGTGCGCCGCCGCCGATCACCGACAGGCGATCGACAGTCGTGCCCGCTTCGCGCAGGACGCGCACACCGTCGGCGAGCGCGAAGGCGACGCCCTCCAGCACCGCCTGCGCCAGCCGTTCCGGCCCGGTGTCGTTGTCGAGGCGCAGGAACGCGCCGCGGACCTGCGCGTCGTTGTGCGGCGTCCGCTCGCCCGACAGATAGGGGAGGAACAGCTCCGGGCCGCTGGCGGGGCCGGCGGCTTCGGCGCGGGCGAACAGGTCGGCGGCGCCGGCCGCGCCGGTGATCCGCGCAACCCAGTCGATGCAGGAGGCGGCGCTGAGGTGAACCGCCATCTGGTGCCACAGGCCGGGCAGCGCATGACAGAAGGCGTGGACGGCCCCGGCGACATTGGGGCGAAAACCGTCGTTGGCGACGAAGATGACGCCCGACGTGCCGAGCGACAGCAGCGCATCGCCGTCCGCGACCACGCCGACGCCGACAGCACCCGCGGCGTTGTCGCTGCCGCCACCCGCGACCGGTACCTGTGGCATGCCCCAGAGCTCGGCGATCTCCGGCAGCAGATGTCCGGTGACCTCCGTCCCCTCGACCAGCCGCGGCATGTGGTCGACCGTCAGCCCGGTGGCGGCGAGCAGCGTGTCGCTCCAGCGCCGCTCCGCCACGTCGAGCCACAAGGTCCCAGCCGAGTCGGAAAGGTCGGACGCCTTGTCGCCGGTCATCAGCAGGCGGACATAATCCTTCGGCAACAGCACGGTGCGGACCTGCGCGAACGTGTCCGGCTCGTGCCTGCGAACCCATTCCAGCTTGGGGGCGGTGAAGCCCGGCATCACCAGGTTACCGGCGACGCCGTGGAAGGCGGGCTCCGCCGCCTCCAGCTCCGCGCACTCGGCGAAGGAGCGCCCGTCGTTCCACAGGATCGCGGGGCGCAACGGCCGGTCGTCCGCACCGAGCAGGGTCGCGCCGTGCATCTGGCCGGCAAGGCCGATGCCGCGCACCGAGCGGCGCACCGCCGGGTCGATCGCCTGCACCGCGGCGATGGTCGCATCCCACCACGCGGCGGGGTCCTGTTCGGACCACAGGGGCTGCGGGCGCTGCACCGTCAGCGCCGCAGTGCCCTGCGCCACGACCGCGCCGGCGGTGTCGAGCACCACCGCCTTGACGCCCGACGTACCGATATCGATGCCGAGGAACATCAGCCCCTCACTTCACGAACGGATCGATGGTCCGGATCGTCCCGTCGGGATTGTAGAACAATTCCGTGACCTTGACGTTGCGGAGGCGCGTCTGGTTCGACAGTTGCGTGTCGGCGTAGAACAGCCACCAGCGCTTGTTCCACTCGACGATCGAGTGATGCGTCGTCCAGCCCTGCACCGGCAGCATGACATGGCCCTTGTAGGTGAAGGGGCCGTAGGGATTGTCGCCGATCGCGTAATTCAGGAAGTGCGTGTCGCCGGTCGAGTAGGAGAAATAGTACTTGCCCTTGTACTTGTGCATCCACGACGCTTCGAAGAAGCGACGGTCGTGGTCGCCGCCGAGCAAGGGCTTGCCTGCCTCGTCCAGGATCACGACGTCGCGCGGCTTTTCCGCGAATTCCGTCATACCCGGGGTCATCGCCGCGACCTTGGCCGTGAGGGCCGGCTTGTCGTCGGCCTGAAGGTCGGTCTTCGATCCGTTCGGGTCGTAGGTGCCGGTCGTGTTACGCTGAAGCTGGCCGCCCCAGATGCCGCCGAAATACATATACGCCTTGCCGTCGTCATCGGTGAAGACGGCCGGATCGATCGAGAAGCTGCCCTTGATCGGCTGCGGGTTGGCCTTGAACGGCCCCATCGGCGACTTCGAGGTCGCAACGCCAATGCGGAACGCGCCCTGCCGATCCTTGGCGGGGAAATACAGGAAGTAGGTGCCGTTCTTGCGCGCCGCGTCCGGGGCCCACATCTGCCTGTCGGCCCACGGCACCTGCTTCACGTCGAGCGCGACGGGGCCGACCGTCACCGGCTTCCCGATCCCGTCCATCTTCAGCACGCGGTAGTCGCGCATCTCGAAATGCGCGCCGAGATCGTCCTCGGGCGTCGGCCCGTCGATGTCGTGGCTGTTGTAGACGTAGATCTTGCCGTCGAAGACGTGCGCGGACGGATCGGCGGTATAGATCTCGCGCACCAGCGGCTGCGACAGATAGCGGCGACCCTCCGGGCTGCGGGGTTCCTGACCCGATCGGCCGGCGGTTTGCGCGACGGCGATGCCCCCGGCGAACAGCGTCGCGGCGGCGGCGAAAAGAAGCGGGCGGGTACGCATGGCCTTGGACGATCCTTCCTCTGGCGACCTTCTGATGAGGTCTGTCAACCGCCGAAGCGGATTGGGTAGCGCTACCATATTCGGCGGATCGGCGGAGGGCAAGGGACGCCGGCGTCGGATTCGCGATGGAATCGTCGCGGCGGAGATTGCGCTAACCCCCGGTTTCGGGAAAGCAGCGACATGATGAAGCCGAAACCCTCCCGCCGCGCGGGCTCCGCCCCGACGATCAGCGACGTCGCGAAGCGGGCCGGCGTCTCCCCGATGACGGTGTCGCGCGTCATCAACGGCGAGAGCAACGTGCGCCCGACCACGCGGGAGGTGGTGAACGCCGCGATCTCCGCGCTGAATTACGCGCCGAACCCGGCGGCGCGCAGTCTGGCGGGCGCGGGGCAGACCCGCATCGGCCTGCTGTACAGCAATCCCAGCGCCGGTTTTCTCAGCGAATTCCTGCTCGGCAGCCTCGATCAGGCAAGCCGCAACGACGTGCAGATCGTCGTCGAAAAATGCGAGCTGGGCGAACATGAGCTGGAGGTCACCCGTCACCTGATCGAAGGGGGGATCGACGGCGTCGTGCTGCCACCGCCGTTGTGCGAGGCGGATGCCGTGCTGGAACTGCTGGCGGCAGCGAACATCCCGACCGTCACGGTGGCGACGGGGCGTGCGCCCGACGATCTGCTCGCGATTCGCATCGACGACCGCGAGGCGGCGCTGACGATGATGCGCCACATCATGCAACTGGGGCACAGCCGCATCGGCTTCATCACCGGCAACCCCAATCTGTCCGCCAGCGCCCGCCGGCTGGAGGGCTATTCGGCGGCGCTGGAGGAGGCGGGGATCGCGGTCGACCAGGCGCTGATCGCGCACGGGCTGTTCACCTATCGCTCCGGCCTGGATGCGGCGGAGCAGTTGCTGGAACTGGACGATCCGCCCTCCGCGATCTTCGCGTCGAACGACGACATGGCGGCGGCGACCGTCGCGGTCGCGCACCGCCGAGGGCTGGACGTGCCGAGCGACCTGACCGTCTGCGGGTTCGACGACACGACGCTGTCGACGGCGATCTGGCCCGAACTGACGACCATCCACCAGCCGATCGCCGACATGTCGCGCGCGGCCGTCGAGTTGCTGGTGACGACGATCCGTCGACAGAAGGCGGGCGATATGACCGAGCGTCACCGGACGCTGGATTATACCCTGATCCGCCGCCAGTCCGACGCCGCGCCCCGGAAGCGGCCACGGAGTCGTTGAGGCGGGGTGGGCAGAGAAATCTGACTCGGCTCCCGGCCTTCAAGAGAGAGTTTCTCAACTTCTTCCCACCCCGGCGAAGGCCGGGGTCCAGTCTCGCCGTCTTCAGTCATCGACCGAGAGCGTTACCCAACTGGACCCCGGCCTTCGCCGGGGTGGTGTCAGGCAACGGAGCTATTCCGTAAGGATTCCCCCACGGGGGGCTGGAGATGGGGCCTCTCCACAGGCGATGTGCTTGCGGCAGCGCGCCACCCCCAACCCCTCCCCTGAAGGGGAGGGGGGTAGGACCGGATTAGCGACCTTGGGCGACTTCGTCGCGACATGTCTGCGACTATCCGCACAACCCCTTCGGCGGACCCACCAGACGCGCATAGGGCAGGGACGGCGACGGCCCCGGCAGGCGGGGGTCGGCGGCGGCGGCGTAGAAGGGGTCGCTCTCGGCATCCGGAAGCGAGACGAAGCGGAAGCCGAGTTGGCGATACTGGGCGAGCACGCGCGGCAGCATGCGCGCGCCGAACGCGCCGACGTGCATCAGTACCACCTGCGGCACGTCGCGATCGGTGCGCGCCTGTGCCGCATCGCGCGCCGACAGCGCGGCGGTGCGGGCATCGGCCAGATAGGCGGTTTCCAGCCGGGTGATCGCGGCGGCGTCGCGCCTTGCGAGGCAGGCGACATAGGGCGCGTTCCAGTCATAGTCGGCGAAGCTCATCGTCACGGCGGCGATCCGGTAACCGCGCTCCGCGAGCGTGGCGCGGACCGCGTCGCGCGTGGCGGCGTCGCGGCCTTCGTCGAGGAAGGGATAGCGGAACCAGCGCCCGGCGCCGCGTGATGTCGCCAGAGCCGGTTCGTTGCGGATCAGGTCCGCGGTGAAGGCTGTCGCGCCGACCTTGTCGAGGCTGAGGTGCGACCAGCCGTGATTGCCCAGCGGGTGCCCGGCCGTGCGCCATGCCGCGGTCGCAGCGGCGGCGGTCGGCTCGTCGATACCGATGCCGGCGTTGAGGAAGCCGAAGGCGGGCGCCTTTTCCGCCGCCAGCGCCGCGGTGATCCGGCGGATGACGGAGAGGCGCGTCTCGCCCGGCGGCAGCGGGCCGTGGGACGGAATGTCGTCGAAGGTCAGTGCGATCGCCGGTCGCGGATCGACCGGTTTCGTGGCGAACAGGGCCAGCGGTACCGCCTCGCCCATTGCCCGGTATCCGGCCTCCGACGGATGAAGGTGATCGCCCGAATCGTAGCGCGCCGCCAGCCGGTCGGGCCGTGCCGGGTCGCGGAGCAGCGCGTCGAAGTCGACGACGTGGTCGAAAACGCCGGAGGTGCGGATGAAGGTGTTGATCGCCAGCCGGTCGGCTTCGGTTGCTGCGGCGGGGTGGTAATAGTCGTTGCCACCGAACGGCGTGATCGTGCCGCCGATCAGCGCGATCCCCTGCGCATGGGCGCGCGCCGCCATCTGGCGATAGCCTGCGGTGATTTGGGCCACGATCTCCGCATGCTGCGCCGGTGTCGCGGGCGCGTCGCGGGTGAGGACGCCGAGATCGTTGACCCCCTCCAGCACGATCGCCCAGCGTACGCCGGTCCGGGACAGGACGTCGCGGTCGAACCGCGCCAGCAGATTGGGCCCGAGCCCGTCGAGCAGCACGCGATTGCCGCCGATGCCGGCGTTGACGGCGCCGATGCCGCGCATCGTCGGTGTCGCACGCAGGCGGGCGGCGAGGATATCGGGCCAGCGCGTATTGCGTTCCGGCTTAACGCCGTAGCCGTCGGTGATCGAGTCGCCGATCGCGACGATCGTGCCGCCGGCCGCCTTGTCCGTTGCATCCCCCGTCACCTCGACATCGGCGATCGCGTACCAGTGGATGACGGTCCTGGCGTCGCGCAGTTCGGGATCGGCGACGTGGTTGCCCGTGGTCAGGAAGCTGGTCGCACGGGAGCCGGGATGGCCGGTCTGCGAGACCGGTTTGTCCGGTAGATAGAGGCTGATCGCAAGATCGCTGCCGCCCGTGACGTCGAGTCTCACCGGGTCGGAATAGAGTTCGGCCCCGGCCGGAATCACCGCATCGGCGCGCCCGGCGAAGGTCAGCGCCGCGCCGTTGCCGACGCGCGACGTGCCGGACTGGGCGGCGAGGGCCAAATGGCCAGCCCCGATCGCCAGCGGTTGCGTGCCGAAGCGGTTGGACAGGCGCACACGGACGCGTGATCCACCGGCGGAGAGCCGGACGACCTGTCGGAGCGTGATATCGCGATCGAGTCCGGCGGGCAGGGCGTTGTCGCCTTCTGCCGGCATTTGCGCCGAACCCCAGCTCGTCGTCCACGACGTGTATGCGGGAGAAATCGTCCGGGCCGGGCCGGATGCCGACAGTACGGCACATCCCACCAGCGCGATGAGCCACCGCATCATTCTCTCCCCGTCACATCGTTACCGCTATCATTAGCAGCGGGGCGGAGAGGCGTGCAAGCGTGGCCGGGGATGATCGTCACCCCCGGCCGATCTGCTTCAGGCCTTGACGTGCGCCGAGATGTACTTGTTCATCTCGAACATCGTGACCTTGTCCTTGCCGAATACCTTCTTCAGGTTTTCGTCGGCCAGGATCTCACGCTTGTTCTCGGGGTTCTGCAGGTCGTTGGACTTGATGTAGGCCCAGACCTTGCTGATGACTTCGCTGCGGGGCAGCTTGTCGTTGCCGACCACCGCGCCGAGCTCCGGCGAGGGCTGCACCGGGGCGTGGATGCCGGTGCCCGAATTGGTCTGCTTGGTGGCGGCCTTCTTGGCGCCGGCTTCCTGCTTGGCAGTGGCCATGATCGTCCTTCCTGTTGATCCTCAAAGCCCGCTTGACCGGACTTACGCCTTCTTGAGCGTGCCCGCCTTGTGCGCCGCCTTGCCGCCGTTGTCACTCTCTACGATAAATTGCGGCTCGTCCTTCGATGCACGGACCTGATGACCCTTGATCTTGGTGTCGGTGGTCTGCTTCTTTTCGACGGTGCCGTGGGCGGTTCCGCCGTGCGAATTCCAGGTCACCTTGTCGCCCTTCTTCAGATCGGCCATCGCTGTTCTCCTGTTTTGATCGTGCGCCAACCGCCGGACGGCGGTCTTGGTTGCGAGGAGGATATCATGAGCGAAGCCAGTCCCGAGGATGGCGACCTGATCGGAAGTGACGGAAAGATCGTCGTTCCTCCGCATGTGGCGGAGGCGGTCCGGACGCTGATCGCCTGGGCCGGCGACGATCCGGGTCGCGAGGGGCTGGTCGACACGCCGCGCCGCGTCGCGCGGGCGTGGCGGGAATACTGCGCCGGTTACGGCGAGGACCCGTCGATGCATCTGTCGCGTATCTTCGAGGAGGTCGGCGGGTATGACGAGATCGTGCTGCTGAAGGACATCCCGTTCCAGTCGCATTGCGAACATCACATGGCCCCGATCATCGGCCGCGCGCACATCGCCTATCTGCCGCGCGATCACGTCGTCGGCATCTCGAAGCTGGCGCGCGTGCTGCATGGCTTCGCGCGCCGGTTGCAGGTGCAGGAGCGGCTGACGGCGGAGGTCGCCGACTGTATCTGGAACCACCTGAAGCCGCTCGGCGTCGCGGTGGTGATCGAGGCGAGCCACGCCTGCATGACGGCGCGCGGCGTCCGCACGCCGGGAGTCGCGATGGTCACCAGCCGCATGATGGGCGTGTTCCGCGACGACGATCGCAGCCGCAAGGAAGTGCTCGCGCTGATGGGGCAGAAGGGGTGATCGGCGCGCAGACGATCCTGGTGACCGGTGGTGCGAAGCGACTCGGCGCGGCGATCGCGCGGGGGCTGGCCGGGGCGGGGCACCGGGTCGTGATCCACTATGGCGGCTCGCGCGACGATGCGGAGCGGCTGGCGGTCGAGATCGGCGGCGTGACGGTGCAGGGCGATCTCGCCGATACCGCGGCGGTGTCGACGCTGTTCGCGCGCGCGCGGGATGCGGCGGGCGGCGCCATCCACGGCCTCGTCAACAGCGCCTCCGCGTTCGAGTTCGATCGACCGGACGGGATCGACACGAATCTGGCGGCACGGCTTTACGCGATCAACTGCACCGCGCCGTCGCTGCTCGCCTCCGCACTGGCGGCGCAGGAGGATCTGGCCGAGGGCGCGGTGGTCAATCTGATCGATCAGAAGCTGGCGAATCCGAACCCCGACTTCTTCTCGTATAGCTGCGCCAAGATCGCACTGGCGGGGGCGACCGAAATGATGGCGCAGGCGTTCGCGCCGCGCGTCCGGGTCAACGCCGTGTCGCCCGGCCTGACGCTGAAGAGCGGCGACCAGAGCGATGCGGCGTTTGAGCGGGTCGCGCGCGCCAACCTGCTCCAGCGCCCCGTCGGCGCGGAGGCTGTCGCGGACGCTGTCGTGTACCTGATCGGCGCGCGCAGCGTCACGGGCCAGAACCTGTTCGTCGACTGCGGCCAACGATTCCTGAAGCGCGACGGCGACGTGATGTTCGAGGGTGCCGATGGCTGAGTACACGACCATCCTCGAAGGACTGGCGGTGATGATCCGCCTGGGCATTCACCCGCACGAGGTCGAGCCACAGCGGGTGCTGGTGACGGTGGAGATGACCGTCGGCTATGACCGGCCGCCCACTGCCGACTCGATCGCCGAGGTGCTGGATTACGACTTCGTTCGCACCGGCATCCTCGCGCTTGCGGCGGAACGCCGATTCGCGCTCCAGGAGACGCTGTGCGATGCCGTCGCGTCGCTATGCATGAGCGACGAACGTGTGCAGGCGGTCCGCGTCCGGACGTCGAAAACCGACATCTATCCCGACGCCGTGATCGGATGTGAAATCCGGCGACACAGAAACGGCTGATCTCCGTCATCACGCGTGCCGGCTAAATTTGTTCCGGCGGAATTCATGCTGCGATGCATTATTCCAGCTGTGGCCGCATCGGCCGCAACGTTACAATCGAATGTCAAGCTAATTTGCAATGTTCTGATTTAGCGCTTGTTTTTCGTTAACAGGTTGTTCACAAATCATCCCCGGAGGCGCAGCGACATATCGTGCGCCGCCGCATCTGGATCGTACTTCATCATAAGGTGAGGACGATCGTCAGCGCGGGTCCGCGGGAGTTTCCGCGGGGTCGCTGCCAACGGGGGTTGGACCCATGAAGACCTTTATCAAGACTGCTATCGTTGCTTCCGCATTCGCTGCAGTGGCGCTTCCGGCTGCGGCATCCGCCGATACTTATGTGTTCAATGTTGCCGGCGCCCAGAGCTTCGGCGAACTTGGCGACGCTCTCAACGACGTCTTCACGGTCAATATCGGCGCGAATTCGCGTATCACCGACGTAGCCTACAACGTGTCGTTGACCGCATTCTCACCAAGCTGGCTTTCGGAAGCGACGCTGGGATTCACCAGCTCGGACCTGTCCGAAGGCGTGTTCCTGAATCCGGGCTTCGCCGACAACTTCTCGGGCACCGCCAGCTATGCTGACTCGGCCAGCCTGACCGATCTCGGCCTCGACTTCACCGTTGGCGCGGACGGCATCCTGCGCCTCGAATTCTTCGAGGATTTCGACGATGGCTCGGTCGCGCCGGACGGTGTCTGGAACAGCGGATCGATCACCTTCACCTACACGCCGTCGGGCGCCGGTGCGGTGCCGGAGCCGGCGACGTGGGCGATGATGATCGGTGGCTTCGGCATGGTCGGTGGCGCGATGCGTCGTCGCCAGAAGGTCAGCGTCCGTTACGCCTGATCTGCTGTAGCAGTACGAAGGACGCCGCCGGTCGGAAGACCGGCGGCGTTTTCGTGTCTGCCTTACCGGGCTCCGCGCTAGACGCGGTTGGCGGCGCTGAGCACCGCGCGCACGCTGGCGGTGGCGATGTCGGTGTCCAGCCCGACGCCAAAGACGGTGCGGCCGTCGTCCGTCCGGCACTCGACATAAGCGGCGGCCTGCGCATCGGCACCATGGCCGATCGCGTGCTCCGAATAATCGACCACGTCGAGCGTCGGTCCCGTCGTATCGCCCAGCGCGGCGATCACGCCGGAGATCAGGCCGTTGCCGCGGCCTGAGATCGATCGCTCCTCGCCATCGACCGCGACCCTGCCGACGAACAGGCGCTGGCCGGCAATGCCGCTCTCCTCGTAATCGCGCAGCACGAAGCGGTCGTCGTTGCGCGGCAGATAGGTCGCTTCGAACCGGCCCCAAATGTCGGCCGCGCCCAGTTCGCGACTCGTTTCGTCCGCCAGCGCCTGAACATGGCGACTGAAATCGGCCTGCAAGCGCTTGGGCAGCTTCAGGCCCTTGTCCTGCTCGATCACCCAGGCGACGCCGCCCTTGCCCGATTGCGAGTTGACGCGGATGACCGCTTCGTAGCTGCGGCCGAGATCGGCGGGGTCGATCGGCAGATAGGGGACTTCCCACAGCCCGTCGTTGCGGGTCGCCTGCGCCGCGAATCCCTTCTTGATCGCGTCCTGATGCGATCCGGAAAACGCCGTGAACACCAGATCGCCGGCATAGGGCGTGCGCGGATGGACGGGCAGGTTGGTGCAATAGTTGATCGTGTTCACGACCGCGTCGATGTCCGACAGGTCCAGCTTGGGATCGATCCCCTGCGTGTACATGTTCAGCGCGACGGTCACGAGATCGCAATTCCCGGTGCGCTCGCCATTGCCGAGCAGGCAGCCCTCCACCCGGTCGGCGCCGGCCATCATCCCCAGTTCCGCCGCGGCGACACCGGTGCCGCGATCGTTGTGGGTGTGGAGCGAGATCACCACCGAGTCGCGGTTGCGGATGTTGCGGCCGAACCATTCGATCTGGTCGGCATAGACGTTGGGCGTCGCGCACTCGACGGTCGCGGGCAGGTTGAAGATGATCGGGCGATCCGGCGTCGGTTGCAGCACGTCCATCACCGCCTCGCAAACCTCGACCGAGAAATCGAGTTCGGCGGTGGAGAACGTCTCCGGCGAATATTCGAACTGCCACGCGGTATCGGGCCGCTTGGCCGCCTCGTCGCGCAGCACCTTCGCGCCGGCGACGGCGATCGCCTTCACTTCGTCGCGGGTCATGCCGAACACGATCTTGCGCCACGCCGGGCTGACCGCGTTGTAGAGGTGGACGATCGCCTGCTTCGCGCCGTCGAGGCTTTTGAAGCTCGTCTCGATCAAGTCGCGGCGCGATTGGGTCAGCACCTGGATGTGCACGTCGTCGGGGATGCGATCGTCGCGCACCAATCCGGAGATGAAGTCGAACTCGGTCGCGCCCGCGCTGGGGAAACCGACCTCGATCTCCTTCAATCCTACCTTCACCAGCAGATCGAACAGCCGGGTCTTCTTTTCCGCGTCCATCGGATCGATCAGCGCCTGATTGCCGTCGCGCAGGTCGGTCGACAGCCAGCGGGGTGCCTGCGTGATCGTACGCGACGGCCATTGCCGATCGGGCAGGGCGATCGGCGGAAAGGGGCGATATTTTTCGGAGGGATTGCGCAACATGGCGGAGCCTTTCGGCGAGAAGGGGAGGGTGGCCGCTATCGTCCCCCAGGTGCGCTGGCCGTGGTCGCGCCCCTAGGGGCGGATAAGTCGCGGATCGAGGCGGTTGGCCGGCATGACGCATCCTGTGGCGCGACGACGACCGATTGTCCAGTATGGTAAAGTCCGCTCGGCTGATGCAGGTCAGCGATGTCCGGACAGCGGCGCGTTAGGAGCCCGTCCGAACGCCTGCAACATCAGGGAAACTCCGCGTGCGCCAACTTCTTTACGTCAGTTCCCGCCCGCCGAGCGTTCCGGAGGTCAGCGTCGGCAACATCCTGATGATTTCCCGCCGCAACAACGACGCGGCCGGCGTGACCGGACTGCTCTACACGGACGGGACGCGGTTTCTGCAAGTGCTGGAGGGGGACGAGGGACCCGTCGCCGCGACCTTCGCGCGGATCAAGGCCGATCCCCGTCATCATGCGGTCGTCATATTATCGGATCGCACGATCACGACGCGCGAGTTCGGCAATTGGTCGATGGCCTATCGCCTGCCGACGGACGAGGCGGACACGTTCGACGGCAAGGTCGCGCGGCTGCTGGCGGGTGCCAGCGACAGCGTCCGCGCGACCTTCACCGGCCTGATCGCGACCCGGCGTACGGCCTGAGAGCGGGCGGCGTCGAGGACGCCGCCCGTCGGTCGTTACGAGGCCGAGAAGGCCGCGTTGATCGTCAGGTCGACCTTGTCGGCCACCGCCGGCACGGCATAGCCGAGGCCGAAATCGCTGCGGTTGATCGTGCCGGTCGCGTGAAAGCCGAAGTTCAGCTTCTTGCTCATTGGGTTATCGCCCGCCCCGACGAACTTCGCCTGCAACGTCACCGGCTTGGTCACGCCCTTCAGCGTCAGGTTGCCGGTCACCGTCGCGCCGTTCGCGGTCGGCGTCACGCCGGTCGAGACGAAGCGCGCGGTCGGATTGTTGGCGACGTCGAAGAAATCCTTCGACTTCAGATGCTCCGTGAACCGAGCCGCGGTGGTCGACAGCTGGTCGACGGGGAAGGTCACATCGACCTTCGTCGCCGCGGGCTTGGCGGGATCGATCGTAATCGAACCGGAGCCGGCACCGAACTGACCCGACAACATGGAAAAGCCCATATGATTGACGGTCCACGTCACCTGCGTGTGATTGGGATCGACCTGATAGGTGCCGGCCTTGACCAGCGCCGTGTTGGCGGTGCCGGGCAGGCCCTGAGCGATGACGGGGGCGGCGACGGCGAACAGAGCCGCGACGGGAAGCGCGAAACGCATGGATAATCCTCCTGTTGATGGCACAGGAGGTGCGGGCCGATGCGGCCCTTGTCAAACGACCAAAGCGGCAACGATCGGTTTCGCGAGTTGGAGAGCAAGGCAACGTTCGATGACGTTCGACCGGTTCGCGGATCTTCCCGGGAATTCATCACGATGCGGATTGCACTTGCCGCCAGCGTGACGACGCTGGGCCTGTCCGTCACCGCAGCGGCCGGTGTGTCGGGCCGCGACCGAACCAACCGTGGTCGAGATCGAGGCGGACGACGTAAAATCGGGACAGCAAGGCTGGCCGGAACGCGCGCGACACGAGTCCTACGGCAATCTCGCGCCGGCAATATCACCGAACTGGAGCGGGACCGGACCCGAGACTACTGCTCCCCTCGGTGAACGAGGGGAGCAGTGGCAGCGTGTCTCAGTTCTTCGCCTTGTCGACCAGCTTGTTCGCGCCGATCCACGGCATCATCGCGCGCAACTCGCTGCCGACCTTCTCGATCGGGTGCGCGGCGGCCTGCTTGCGCGACGCCTTCAGTTCGGGCTGACCGGCGCGGTTGTCGAGGACGAACTTCTGGACGAAGCGGCCCGACTGGATGTCGGCCAGCACGCGCTTCATTTCCGCCTTGGTCTCGTCGGTGATGATCCGCGGCCCGGTGACGATGTCGCCATATTCGGCGGTGTTCGAGATCGAGTAGCGCATGTTGGCGATACCGCCCTCGTACAGCAGGTCGACGATCAGCTTCGTCTCGTGGAGGCATTCGAAATACGCCATTTCCGGGGCGTAGCCGGCCTCGACCAGCGTCTCGAAGCCGGCCTGGATCAGGTGGGTGATGCCGCCGCACAGCACGGCCTGCTCGCCGAACAGGTCGGTTTCGCACTCTTCCTTGAAGTTCGTTTCGATGATGCCCGAACGGCCGCCGCCGACGCCCGACGCATAGGCGAGCGCGACGTCATGCGCGTTGCCGCTGGCGTCCTGATGCACCGCGATCAGACACGGCACGCCGCCGCCCTTGACGTATTCGCTGCGCACGGTGTGGCCGGGGCCCTTGGGCGCGATCATGATGACGTCGATGTCCGCGGGCGGCTCGATCAGGCCGAAATGCACGTTCAGACCATGCGCGAAGGCGAGCGCCGCGCCCGGCTTCATATGACCCTTCAGGTCGGTGTCCCAGATCGCCGCCTGATGCTCGTCGGGGGCGAGGATCATGACGATGTCGGCCCACTGTGCCGCCTCGCGGTTGGACAGCACCTTGAAGCCGGCGTCCTGCGCCTTCTTCGCGGTCGCCGAACCCTCGCGCAGGGCGATCGCCACGTCCTTGACGCCGGAGTCGCGCAGGTTCTGCGCATGGGCATGCCCCTGCGAGCCGTAGCCGACGATGGCGATCTTCTTGTCGGTGACGAGGTTCAGGTCGGCGTCGCGATCGTAATAGACACGCATTGGTTCAGGTCCCTTTTCGAAGGCCGTCATGCCGGCGGACGCCGGCATCTCGCGGTGAGGGTGTGCTCCCTCTCCGGGAGACCCCGGCGTGCGCCGGGGCGACGGAGGTTGGTTGAGTGGTAAGGATTAGGCGGCCTCGCGACCGCGGGAGATGGCGACGATGCCGGTGCGGGCGACTTCGACCAGCCCGACCTCCGCCATCAGTTCCACGAACTTGTCGATCTTGTCGCGGCCGCCGGTGACTTCGAACACGAAGCTGGACGTGGTCGCATCGACTACCCGACCGCGATAGACCTCGGCGAGGCGCATCGCCTCGATCCGCTTGTCGCCGACGCCGGCCACCTTCACGAGCGCGAGTTCGCGTTCGACGTGTTCGCCCGCGACGGTCAGGTCGGTGACGCGATGGACGGGGACGAGCCGATCGAGCTGCGCCATGATTTGCTCCATCACCGGCGGCGATGCGCTGGTGACGATCGTGATGCGGCTGACCGCCTTGTCCTCGGTGATCTCGGACACCGTCAGGCTCTCGATATTATAGCCGCGCGCGGTGAACAGCCCGGCGATCCGGGCGAGGATGCCCGGCTCGTTGTCGACGATCACGGCCAGCGTGTGGCGTTCGGCGGCTTCGGTCTTGATGTGCATTCCGGGTCCTCAACTCCCCTCCCTTGCAAGGGAGGGGCTGGGGGTGGGTGGCGTCTGGGCGATGTACGGAGAGCTGGGGGTATGCCGCGCTGGGTCGCGAGCATTTTACCCACCCCCGGCCCCTCCCCTGACAGGGAGGGAGACGGTCAGACGAGGGCCTTGGCCTCGTCGTCCATCGTGCCCGATACCTCGTTCGCCTGAAGGATCATGTCGGTATGCGCCGCGCCCGACGGGATCATCGGGAAGCAGTTTGTCAGCTGCGACACCATGCAGTCGACGATCACCGGCCCGTCATAGGCGAGCATGTCGGCGATGCCTGCGTCGAGCTGATCGCGAGTCTCGATGCGAATACCCTTCCACCCGTACGCCTCGCCGAGCTTCACGAAGTCGGGGAGCGATTCCGAATAGCTCTCCGCATAGCGTGAGGAATAGGTCAGTTCCTGCCACTGGCGGACCATGCCCATATACTGGTTGTTCAGGATGAAGATCTTGACCGGCAGGCGATACTGAGTCGCCGTCGCCAGTTCCTGGATATTCATCTGGATCGATGCTTCGCCGGCAATGTCGATGACCAGCGCGTTCGGATTGCCGAGTTGCGCGCCGATCGCGGCGGGCAGGCCATAGCCCATCGTGCCGAGCCCGCCGGACGTGAGCCACTTGTTGGGCAGCTCAAATCCGAAATGCTGCGCGGCCCACATCTGGTGCTGGCCGACTTCGGTCGTGATGATCGGCTGGCGGGCGTGGGTCGCCTCCCACAAGGCGCGGATCGCGCGTTGCGGCATGATGTCGTTGCCGACCTCCGGGAACGACAGGCAGGCGACCGCGCGCCATTCGGCGATCCTGCTCCACCACTCGCGCGTGTCCGGCTTCGGATGCTGGCGGCTTTTCCAGATGCGGACCATGTCTTCCATCGCATGGCCGGCATCGGCGACGATCGGCAGGTCGATCCGCACCGTCTTGTTGATCGACGAGCGGTCGATGTCGATATGAACCTTGCGGCTGTTCGGGCTGAACGCGTCCAGCCGCCCGGTGACGCGATCGTCGAACCGCGCACCGATCGCGACGACCAGATCGGCCTGGTTCATCGCCATGTTCGCCTCGTACGTCCCGTGCATGCCGAGCATGCCGAGGAACTGCGGCGACGACGCTGGGAAGCAGCCCAGGCCCATCAACGTCGAGGTGACGGGCGCACCGGTCAGCCGCGCCAGTTCCGCCAGCATCTGCGACGCCGCCGGACCCGAATTGATGATGCCGCCGCCGGTGTAAAGAACGGGCCGCTCCGCCACGGCGAGCATGTCGACGACCTGCTCGATCGCGGCACGGTCCGCCTTCACCTGCGGGCGATAGGTCTTGTGCTGGATCGCGCCCGGCTTCGTGTAGGCGGCGGTTGCGACCTGAACGTCCTTGGGAATGTCGACGACGACCGGACCGGGACGACCCTTGGTGGCGATGTGGAACGCCTCGTGGATGATCGCGCCGAGCTTGGCCGGGTCCTTCACCAGATAATTGTGCTTGGAACAGTGGCGCGTGATGCCGACCGTATCCGCTTCCTGGAAAGCGTCGGTGCCGATCAGCGCGGTCGGGACCTGACCCGTGATGACGACCATCGGGATCGAGTCCATCAGCGCATCGGTGATTCCGGTGACGGCATTGGTCGCGCCGGGGCCGGAGGTGACGAGGACGACGCCGGGCTTGCCGGTGGAGCGGGCATAGCCCTCTGCCGCATGCGTCGCGGCCTGTTCGTGCCGGACGAGGATGTGCTTGATCCGGCCCGACCGGAAGAGCGCATCGTAGATCGGCAGGACGGCACCGCCCGGATAGCCGAACACGACCTCCACGCCGAGATCGCACAGCGCCTCGACGAGGATGTCTGCTCCGCTTTGCTCGGTCACGTCACGTCTCCACCTGTTGGGAATGGCCGTCCCGCTAAAGGACGCTTTCCTGCGCGTCAACCCGAAAGACAGAATATTTCATTTAAAGTCTCTTGGGAGAAACTTTCTGATCTCGGCCAGTCAGCGGGTGGCTGGTGCCGGAACCACGTATATTGGCGCTTGGCATAACGGCGCGTCGCCAGCCGCGCCCCCGCGAGTGCCTCTTCCCGGCTCGCATCGCCGGCCAGCATCGCCGCGATTTCCGGCACGCCGATGGCGCGACGGACGGGGGCGTCGGGGGGAATATCGTTGCGTCTCAATAATCTGGCGACTTCCTCGAACGCGCCACCGGCGAACATCGCCGCCAGCCGCGCGTCGCAGCGTGCAATCAGCGCAGCTCGATCAGGAAGCAGGATGAGCGGCTGGAGCGCAACGCGGTCGCCGATCCCGCCGCTGCGTTCCGCCTGCCACGCCGCCAGCGATCGTCCGGTCGACAGAACCACCTCCAGCGCGCGCGCGACTCGGGTGGTGTCGGCGGGTGCGAGGCGGGCGGCGGCGGCGGGGTCGAGCGTCGCCAGCCGATCGTGGGCGACCGCCACGGGCAGGGCGCGTACGTCGGCACGGATCGCCGGATCGATGTCGGGCACCGGAGCAATGCCGTCGAGCAGCGTGCGGATATACAGGCCGGTGCCGCCCGCCAGCACCGGCAGCTTGCCCTCCGCGTGGATCGCGTGGATCGCGGCGGCGGCATCGCCCGCCCAGCGCGCGGCGGAGCAGCTCTCTGCGCCGTCGATATAGCCGAACAGGCGGTGCGGCACGCGTGCCTCGTCCTCCTCCGACGGGCGTGCGCTGAGGATGCGCAGGTCGGCGTAGACCTGACTGGCGTCGGCGTTGACGACCACGCCATCGGCGTGTTCCGCCAGCGCGATCGCGGCGGCGGACTTGCCGCTGGCGGTCGGCCCTGCGATGAGCGCCAGCCTTGGCCGCTCAGCCGCCGGTGGGAGATCGACGATGTTCATGGCGACGCTGATAGCAGCAGAGACGCTCCGGGCGGGAGACGTATCGGTGGCGCTGGACGCGCTGCGTGACGCCGGCTGCGCGCCGGGGGCTTCGACATGGCTGGACGAAGGCGTGGCCGCCGATCTGGTCTTCTCCGCGGAACCCGAGGCGGGCAGGGCGGTGCTCGAAGGGCTGCTGCCCGGCGTCGATGCGATCGTGCAGCCGGCGACCGCGCGCGAGAAGCGGTTGCTGATCGCCGACATGGATTCGACGATGATTACCGTCGAATGCATCGACGAACTGGCGGACTATGCCGGGATCAAGGCGCAGGTTTCGGCCGTGACCGAGGCGGCTATGCGCGGCGAACTGGACTTCGCGGGGGCGCTGGACGCCCGCGTCGCGCTGCTCGCGGGGCTGGACGAGGCGGTGATCGCCCAGTGTCTGGCCGAACGCGTGCGGATCATGCCGGGCGCGAAGCCGCTGGTGCAGACGATGCGGGCGCGGGGCGCGACCTGCGTGCTGGTGTCCGGCGGCTTCACGCGCTTCGCCGAGCCGGTGGCGGCGGAGATCGGTTTCCACCGCGCGATCGCCAACGTGCTGCTCGTCGCGGACGGCAAGCTCACCGGCACCGTTGCGAAGCCGATCGTCGATGCCGGGACAAAGGAGGCGACGCTGGCGGCGGAAACCGCACGCCTCGATCTGTCGCACGGGGATACGCTGGCGGTCGGCGACGGCGCCAACGACCTGCCGATGATCTGCGCGGCGGGGCTGGGCGTGGCGTTTCGCGCCAAGCCGATCGTCGCGGCGGCGGCCGGCGCGCGGGTCGAGAATGCCGACCTGACGGCGCTGCTCTATGCACAGGGCATCGCGCGGGCGGATTGGGTCGGAGTGTAGCCAAACTTTCTACTCCCTCCCCTTCAGGGCAGGGTTGGGGTGGGGCCTCCCCTCAGGCGATGTACTCGCGGCATCGCCCCACCCCAAGCCCCTCCCCTGAAGGGGAGGGGAGAAGATGGTTTTGCGGTGTCAGCTCAAATCACATCTGCGGAACGGCGGATGCCGGAACGAGCCCGTCAAGAACTCTACGGCGCAACCACCACGCACGATGCCGCCACGGCCTTGCACGCGCGCTGTGCCTCCGCCTTGTTCATAAAGCCGGTCGCCTGCAACCGGGTGACCCCGCCGCCCGCTACATAGGCCGGTCCCGCGCCGCCGAGCTTACCGCGAACCTGCCTCCACAATCCCTCCGCATTGCCGCGATCGCGGAAGGCGCCGAGCTGCACCCGCCATGCTCCGGTCTTTGCCGGCGGTCTGGCGACGGTCTTCGGCTCGGCGCGCAGGACCGGCTCACGCAGCACGGAGGCCGGGATCGCGACGGGCTTCACCACAGACGCCGATTTCACGGCTTTCACCGGCGTGGTCGTTGCCACCCCCGGCAGGTCCGGCATCACCGAGCCCACCGCATATTCCTGCGCCAGCGCCAGCCCGCGCTGGCGGTCTTCGGCGGAGACATATTGGTCCATCTGTGCCAGCGTCGTACCTGCCGACTGCAAGCCGGCCTGAGACGCGCGCGTCATCAGCGCATAGGCGCGCGGATAGTCGCGGGGCACGCCGTCGCCGTTGAACAGCATCGTGCCCAGTACGAGTTGCGCGCGCGCCTCGCCGCGGTCGGCGGACTTGAACAGCCACGGCGCGGCCTGTTCCTTGTGGCCCCCCTGGAACAGCGCGAGACCGTAATTGTCCTGTGCCTGCTGATGGCCTTGATCGGCGGCCTTGCGGAACCAGCTTTCCGCCTGCGCCGGGTCGACTGGCACGCCGCGGCCCAGCTTGTACGCCTGCGCCAGATTGAACTGCGCGTCGGGGTCTCCCTGCACCGCCGGTGTCCGCCACTCCTGCACCGCACGCGCATATTCGCCGCGGCCCCACGCATCGACGCCGGTCTTCACATCCGCCGCCGCGGGCGCGGCGGTTATCGTCAGCACCAATGCGGACACCAGTGATGGCAGCAGCTTCGTCATCGTCCGTTCCTCGAGCCCGGTGTACCGTGGTCTTTGGTCAAGATCGCGTTCACCGGCGTTGTTCGTCCGGGGTATTTCTAAAGCGAGAGATTTAACGAGTTATTAGGGACGCGCGTGTCACTTCCCCGATCGACTTACAGGAGTGTCGGGGAACTATGCGCGTTCTCGCGTTGGCATCGCAAAAAGGCGGATCGGGCAAGACCACCTTGTCTGGCCATCTCGCCGTGCAGGCGCAACGCGCCGGCGCAGGACCCGTCGTGCTGATCGATATCGATCCGCAGGGGTCGTTGTCCGAATGGTGGAACGAGCGGGAGGCGGAGTTTCCCGCCTTCGCGCAGACTACCGTGGCACGGCTGGCCGCCGATCTGGAGGTGCTGCGCCAGCAGGGCTTCAAGCTGGCGATGATCGACACGCCGCCGGCGATCACCGTGGCGATCCAAAGCGTCATCCAGGTCGCCGAACTGGTGCTGGTGCCAACGCGTCCCAGCCCGCACGACCTGCGCGCGGTGGGGGCCACGGTCGACATCTGCGACCGTGCGGGCAAGCCGCTGGTGTTCGTCGTCAACGCCGCCACGCCCAAGGCGCGGATTACGTCGGAGGCCGCGGTCGCGCTGTCGCAGCACGGCACGGTCGCACCGATCACGATCCACCAGCGCACCGACTTCGCCGCGTCGATGATCGACGGCCGCACGGTCATGGAAACCGATCCGAACGGCAAATCGGCGGCAGAGGTCGAGGCGCTGTGGACCTATGTCTCCGATCGCCTCGAGAAGAATTTTCGCCGAACCGTATTCGCGGTTCCGGGCACCGTCGGCTTCGGCCAGCGCCCGGCCGCGTCGGGCTTCGGCCGTCGCGTGGTGGGGTAAGGGGCATGAAGCCGCTCGCCTCGCTTTCCTCGCAACTGCTCGCCCGCAAGGGGCAGGCCCGGCCCGCGATGCGCAGCCAGGCCTTCGCCATGTCCCACACGCCGCAGACTATGGCGGTCAGCGCCGACGATCTCGGCTGGAACGACATGGGCGGGGAGCCTGTCGTCGCGGCTGTAGCGGCACCCGAGCCGTCCGTCGTACCCGTCGCGGAAGCGCCCGTGTCGTTGCCCGTCGAAGCGCCGCCGGTGCTGACCGAACGCGCCGTGCTGCGCGAGCGGGTCGAGGCGCGGCCGGTATCGATCGCCACCGCCGCCCGGATCGGGCGCGACAGCGCCGCCCAGACGAAGCGCGGCAAGGCCGCCTTCACGCTGCGCCTCGACACCGATCGACACCTGCGGCTGCGGCTGGCGAGTGCGGTCGCGAACCGCTCGGCGCAGGCGCTGGTCGCCGACGCGCTCGACGCCTTCCTGAACACGATGCCCGAGGTGGAGGCGCTGATCGAACAGCTGCCCGCACCCAAGGCCCGCCGTACCGCCTGATCCGGAGTCGATGACATGAAGACGCGCACGCTGTTCTCGCTCGGCCTCTCGGCGCTGGCGATCGGCACGGTGATGGCGGGCAGCGCCATCGGTGGCGACGCCGCCAAGGGCAGCCCCGCCGATCACGCTCGCAAGGCGGGCAAGGCCCTGGACAAGCATCGCCCCGCGCTCGCGATCGGCGAGGCGGAGGCGGCGGTCGCCGCCGCACCGTCCGTCGCCAATTACCGCGTGCTGCTGGCGAAGAGCTATCTTCAGGCCGGTCGCTTCCAGTCGGCACGCGCAGCCTATGCCGACGCGCTGTCGCTGGCACCGGACGACGGCGCGACCGCGCTGAACCTAGCGCTGATGCAGATCGCGACGGGTGATTTCGCGACGGCGCGCACGACGCTGATCGATCATGCGAACCAGATCGCGTTGGCCGATCGCGGACTGGCGATGGCGCTGGCCGGTGATCCGGCGGGCGGCGTCGCGTTGCTGACGCAGGCTGCGCGCCTGCCGGGGGCAACCGCGACCGTGCGGCAGAACCTCGCGCTGGCGCTGGCGCTGGCCGGTGACTGGACGATGGCGCGGGCCGCCGCGTCCGCCGATCTGTCGCCCGCCGATGTCGACCACCGCATGCAGGAATGGGCCAGCTTCGCGCAGCCCGCCGCCGCGTCCGATCAGGTCGCGACGTTGCTCGGCGTGCATCCGGTCGCCGATAGCGGCCAGCCGGTGACGCTGGCGCTGTCCGCCGCGCCGACGATGACCGCCGCTGCGCCCGAAGCGGCTTCTGTCGCCGAGGCGGAGCCGGTCGAGAAGGTCGTCGCGATCGTCCCTGCCGCGGAGCCGCTGCCCACGCCGCTGCTCGCGCCTGTCGTATTCGGTCCTCGCAAGGAAGTCGTGCAGCCGCTGCCGATGCAGCCGTCGATCCTGATCGCCGCCGACAAGGCGCCCGCCAAGGTGTCCTTCGCTGCGATCCTGCGCCAGCGTGCAGCGGCGCAGCCGGCGGTCCGTTCGGGCGACTGGCAGGTCCAGCTCGGCGCGTTCGGTGCGCCCGGCGTTGCGCGCGACGCGTGGGGACGGATGACGCGGCGCTTTTCCGCACTCGCCGGGCACACGCCTCAGGGGATGATGTTCAAGACCGGCGGCAGCGACTTCTATCGCCTGTCGATCGGCGGGTTCGATCGCACGCAGGCGGTGGCGCTCTGCACGAAATATCGTGCACGCGGCGGTGCCTGTTTCGTTCGCCGCAACGCCGGCGACGCGATGGCGCAGTGGCTGCGGAAGCCGGGCTTGCAGGTCGCCTCGCGCTGATATTCCCGATCGCCTCTCCGAGTGGGGGAGGGCGGGCGCGTTAACCGCTATCCGTCCCATCGCCGGACGGGTGGCGGTTAACCATTTTTGTCGCTGGTCCAATTCGTAAACGGCGCGTTAACACATGCGCCATGAAACGACGCCTTGTCCTGACCAACGAAGCCGCAAGGCATCCCTTCCGCCAGACGCTGCCGCGCGTGCCTGCCGTAGGGGCCGTCCGCAGCGAGGATCACGACTGGAAGCTGTTCCTGCTCAGCTTCGCGGCGTTCTTCACCTGCTTCTACACGTTCCTGATCTGACGGGGCTCAATCGCAGGCGCGGTGGAGCTTCTGCGCGATCCATGCGGACACGAGGCACATGCCCGCCACCAGGAACAGCATGTCCTCCGGCGTGACGCCAAGCCCGGTGATGAACAGCACCGCGACCGCGCCGATCGTCATCGCCCCGGCATTGACGACATTGTTCGCCGCCACCGTCCGCGCGGTCTGATCCTTCTCCACCGTCGTCGTCAGGAACGCGTAGAGCGGCACCACGAACATGCCGCCTGTGACGGCGATCAGCAGCAGCGTCACCAGGATCGGGATCGCGCCCGGCTGCGCCACGAAGCCCGCCCAGCCGTAGAGTTGCCCCGCCGGCGCGGGAGTCCAGTTGCGCGACAGGAACGAGAAGACGCAGACCAACGCGCCCATCGCGATCACCGATACGGGCGAATAGCGGGCCGAAATCCGACCTTTCAGCATCGAGTTGATGACGACGGAGCCGATCGCGACGCCAACCGAAAACACCGCGATCACCGCACTCGCGACACGTTCGTCGGCGGTCAGCACGTTCTTCACCAGCGGCGGGAAGACGATGATGAGGACCGATCCGATCGTCCAGAAGAAGCTGATCGCGCAGATCGCCAGGAACAGCCGCGGGATATGCATCGTCGCGGAAATCAGGCGCCACGACGCGGTGAACGGGTTGTAGTTCAGCTTCAGCGGCGGTCCTTCACGCGGAGCCGGCGGGACGTGACGCCCGGCGAACCAACCGATGATGGCGATCACCAGCACCAGCACCGCCGCACCGTCGATCGAGATCCAGCCGGCGACGACGGTGCCGAGCAGGATTGCCAGATAGGTGCCCGCCTCGACCAGCCCCGTGCCCCCCAGCACGTCGCAGGGGGCGAGGTGTTGCGGCAGGATCGCGTATTTTATCGGCCCGAAGAAGGTCGAGTGCGTACCGAGCAACAGCACCGCGAACAGCATCAACCCGACGCCGAGATTGATGTGCCCCGCCCGCGCGACCACGAGTCCCGCGGCTCCCACCGCCATGATCCCGATCTCCGCCGACTTCACCAGCCGGATGATCCGCGCCTTGTCGTGACTATCAGCCAGCTGGCCGGCCAGCGCGGAGAGCAGGAAGAAGGGAAAAATGGCGATGCCGGTTGCCAGGGCATTGAAATTGGCTTCGTGCTTGGCATCGTCGAAGATCGCGTAAGTTGCGAACAACACCATCGACGTCTTGAACAGATTGTCGTTGAAGGCGCCGAGAAACTGGGTGGTGAACAGAGGCAGGAAGCGGCGCTGCTTCAACAGCCCCAAGGCATTTATCATGACGGACGCCGGCCTCGGTCGTTTACGAACGAACGGCACTTAGCCGAGCGCGCGAGCCCGCGCCATGCTCAATCCGGTTGCGGTTCCGCCATAGGGGGTTAGGAGTCGCCCCCGATGCTGACACTGCCCAACCTGCTGACCCTGTCGCGGATCGTCGCGGTGCCGCTGCTGGTCGGGCTGCTGTGGTGGCCGCACTGGCCGGCCGGCTATGCGCTCGCCTTTGCGCTGTACTGCCTGATGGGCATCACCGATTATTTCGACGGATATCTGGCGCGCAGCAACGGCGCGGTGTCGCGGCTCGGCGTGTTCCTCGATCCGATCGCCGACAAGATCATGGTCGCCGCCGTCATCCTGATGCTGGTGGCGACTCGCGATATCGAGGGGTTCAGCATCGTCGCCGCGCTGATCATCCTGCTGCGCGAGATCGCGGTGTCCGGCCTGCGGGAGTTCCTCGCGCCGCTGCACGTGTCGATGCCGGTGTCGCGGCTCGCCAAATGGAAGACGACGCTGCAACTCGTGTCGCTCGGCGCGCTGATCCTGGGCGGCGCGTTGCCACAGGCGGAGTGGATCAAGGTCGTCGGGCTCGCCAGCCTGTGGGGTGCGGCGGCGCTGACGGCGATCACCGGCTGGGACTATCTGCGCGTCGGCCTGAAGCACATGGATTGAGCGTGATGCGTGTGCTGTATTTCGCCTGGGTCCGTGAAGCTGTCGGTATCGGCCAAGAGGACGTGACCCCGCCGGCGGAGGTCGCAACGGTCGCCGGTCTGATCGACTGGCTCGCCGGCCGCAGCGACGGGCATGCCCGTGCCTTCGCCGATCGCGGCCGGCTGAGGTGCGCGGTGGATCAGGCGTTCGTGGCGCTGGATGCGCCGATCGCAGGGGCGAGGGAGATCGCGATCTTCCCGCCAGTGACGGGCGGTTGATGATCCGCATCCTCGTCTCGCCCGATCCGATCGACATCGCCGCCGAGATGACGCGGGTCGAAGACGGAGTGGGTGCCGTGGCGACCTTCAC
The DNA here is from genome assembly GCF_979253005.1 of Sphingomonas sp. AC435. Taxonomy (NCBI): domain Bacteria; kingdom Pseudomonadati; phylum Pseudomonadota; class Alphaproteobacteria; order Sphingomonadales; family Sphingomonadaceae; genus Sphingomonas; species Sphingomonas sp. AC435. The sequence continues at coordinate 516,307 of NZ_CEEDCJ010000002.1, read as the reverse complement.
CGGACTGGTCCGCGCCGACGACGGCGTCGGTACGCTGGAACTGGAACATTATCCGGGCGCGACCGAGGCGGCGCTGCACCGCCTGGCGGAGGAAGCGACCGCGCGCTGGTCGCTGACCGCAGCGACGATCGTCCACCGCGTCGGTGCGATGCATCCGGGCGAGCGGATCGTGTTCGTGGCCGCGGCTGCGGCCCATCGCGGTGCGGCGCTGGAGGCCTGTGCCTATCTGATCGACCGGCTGAAAACCGACGCCCCGTTCTGGAAACGCGAAACGCGCGGTGCCGCGAGTACCTGGGTCGAACCGCGCGCCGCCGACGATACAGCGGCGGCGCGCTGGGGGGCGTGAGCCCGGCATCTTCCTTCAGGGTGACATGCAGTCCTCCCCGGCACGGGGAGGTGGCACGCCGCAGGCGTGACGGAGGGGCAGAAGCAAGCGATGCCGCTCGTGGCTTTCCCTCCACCGCCTCGCGTGCCGGAGATGACTGGGGTGGGGACCCCCCTCCCTCGAGGGGAGGGGAGAGAAACGGCCTAGCCGATCTTGGGCAGGCTGATGCCGTTGGTCGAATGGATCACGCCGTTGGTCTGGCGCAGATCGGGCTTGTCGATGTAGCTCTTGTTGCCGACGGCGTCGGTCAGAAGCACCGAACCTTGATCGATCGTCGCGATCAGCGGCTGGCCGGAGAGCGTCGGGATCGTTGCGCGCCCGCCGCCGGCGGTGATCGCGGCGCGGATCTGCGCCTCGTCCATCGAGCCCGCGACGATGTGGTTCTTCAGGATCGTCGCCAGCGTGGGCGCATTGGCCGGGGCGAGGAAGGCATCGAGCGTGCCCGCGGGCAGGCGCGCGAACGCTCCGTCATCGGGGGCGAAGACCGTGAACGGACCCGGACCGGCGAGCTGCGCCTCGAGCTTCGCGGCCGTCACCAGCTTCAATAGTGTGGCGTGGTTCGGCAGGGTCGGCAGCGCTGCCGCGATCGTGGTGGTGGCGGCCGGTGCCGGTGCGGCGGCGGGTGCCGCAGGAGCGGCCTGCGCCGGAGTGGCCTGACCCGCCGGTGCGGCTTGGCCGCCAGGCGCGGCCTGGCCTGCGGGCGCGGCTTGCGGCGCCGTCTGGGTAGCCTGGGCCGTTTGGGCAGGCGCGGTCATCGGCGTACGGCCGACGGCAGCCTGCGGCGCCACCGCCGTAGCGGTTGCATATGGTACTGCAACGACCGGCGTCGCGATCAGCGCGGTCCCGGCGGCGAGGATGACGCGGACATTCTTGGTCCCGGCATGAAACATTCGATCACTCCCGTGTTGCTCTGCAATATATCATGGAGTTCACAGAACGAATGTGAAGCCGAAATGTCACAAACCCACGATGAAGCGAAGCCGATACAGGATCGATCGTTCGGTCGCGGCTACTCCACGGCGGGGGCGAGGAAGCCGTTCACCGAATACAGGATTCCGTTCGGCCGCCGCACGTCCTCACCGACATAGCCGACATCGCCATCGACATCGGTCAGCGTCAGCGTCGTGCCGGTCAGCGTCACGACCAGCGGATCGCCCGCCAGCGTGACGAGGGTCGCGCGGCCGTTTCCGGCGGCGACGCGCCGCCGCAATTCCACCGGATCGAGAGCGCCGGGTACGATATGGTACGCCACGACCTTCGTCAGCAGCGGCCGGTTCTCCTCCGTCAGCATCGCGGGCACGACCCCCGGCGCCAGCCGCGCATAGGCGTCGTCCTGGGTCGCGAACACCGTCATCGGCGGTGCCGCGGCAAGGCGTGTATCGCCGCTCGCCGCGAGTTGCGCCGAGAAGATCGACAGATCGGGACGCGCGGCGATCTCCGCCGCCAAGTTCCGCTGTTCGGGCGCGAGCACCATCGGCGGCGGTGCGACGACAGGGATCGCCGCAACGCAGCCGGCCAGCGAGCAAAGGGCGGCAAGCGCCGTGAAATGCTTCAAGAATGATCCTTCAATACACCGGCGAGCAGGCGGAAATCGCTCTCGCGCGGCGACGCACGCCGCCACACCAAGGCGATGTGGCGAACGGCGTTCGCGGCATCCAGTGGCCGCGCGGTGACGCTGGTATGGTCGAGAATGCCCGCGTTCACGGCCATCTCGGGCAGCATGGTCACGCCGAGCCCGTTGTCGACCATCTGCACGATCGTGTGCAGCGACGTGCCCATCATCGTCGCCTCCGCCCGCAGTTCCGGACGGTTGCACGCGGACAGCGCATGATCCTTCAGGCAATGCCCGTCCTCCAGCAGCAACAGCCGCGTCTCGTCGATGGCGGCGGCGGGAATGGAGGCGGGCGGTTCGCCCTCGCCCTGCTGGAACGCGACATAGAGCCGGTCGTCGAACAGCGGTTCGGACGCCACCTCTCCGCATGCGAAGGGTAGCGCCAGCAGCACGCAATCGGTGCGGCCGTTGTGCAGGCCCTCGCACGCCGGCCCGCTCGGCTCCTCGCGCAGGAACAGCTTGAGGTCGGGATAGTCACGGCGCAGGCGGGGCAGGATGCGTGGCAGCATGAACGGCGCGATCGTGGGGATGACGCTCATCCGCATCTCGCCGGTCAGCGGCCGGCCGGCGGCACGGGCGAGATCGCCCAGCTCCTCGGCCTCGCGCAGGACGCGCCGCGCCTTGTCGACGATCCGCTCCCCCACCGGCGTGAAGCGCACGACGCGGCGGGTGCGTTCGACCAGCGTCACGCCGATCAGCGTTTCCAGATCGCGCAGGCCGGCGGACAGGGTCGACTGCGTCACGAAGCTGGCATCGGCGGCGCGCCCGAAATGCCCGTGATCGCGCAGGGCGACCAGATATTGCAGCTGCTTGAGGGTCGGCAGGTAGGTTGCGGCCATGCCCGCCGTTAGCCCAGCCCGCCGCGACATTCAAAGGGCAGGGGGGATCAGTGCAGTGCCCGCCACAGGCCGAAGAGGCTGGTGATGATGAGGATCACGCCGACCAGCGCCAGCAACGTCTTGGCTGGCACGCGCTTCGCCAGGATCGCTCCGAATGGCGCGGCGATGACGCCGCCGATCAGCAAGCCGATCGTCGCCACCGTGAACGCCGCCCAGCCGAGTTGCGTGAGGAACGTGATCGAGATCGTCAGCGTCAGGAAGAACTCGACGGTGTTGACGGTGCCGATCGTCGTCCGCGGAGTCGCGCCCTGCACGAGCAGGTTCGACGTCACCACCGGCCCCCAGCCGCCGCCGCCCGCCGCATCGAGGAAGCCGCCGATCAACCCGAGCGGCTCGACGACCTTGGGCTCCTTGTGCTGCGGCGGATAACGGAAGGCGCGGACGAGCAGATAGATGCCGATCCCCGACAGATAGGCGAGGATGAACGGCTTGGCCGCCGCCGCGGAGATGTTCGACAACAGGTATGCGCCGAGCACGCCGCCGATGATGCCGGGGATGACGAGGCGAAAGAACAGCTTCCAGTTCACGTTGCGATGCAGGACATGGCTGACCCCCGACACCGCGGTCGTGAACGTCTCGACGGTATGCACGCCCGCCGACGCCGCCGCGGGCGGAACGCCGATCCACAGCAGGGCGGTGTTGGAGATCACGCCGAACGCCATGCCGAGCGCGCCGTCGACCACCTGCGCGGCGAAACCGATCGCGATGAAGGGCAGGATGGAGGAATAATCGAACGCGGCGAAATCGGGCATGGATGTCCTTTCGTGACCATGAACGTGGCCGGACGCGGCAATATCCACAACAAAGATAGGCTTTCAGCCGAGTCGTGCCGGACGCCGCGATCAGCCCCCGATTGTCGGCCGCGTCTGGATTTCGGCGCGGCGAGCACCTAAATCGCGCGCTGGACGCGCGGAGGACCGCGTGTTTCTTGGAGCGCGCGGAGGGCCGCGCAGGGGACTGGAATGGGCCTTCGCACCTATATCGATTCGATCCGCGCCCGCGATCCGGCCCCGCGCAGCCGCGCGGAGGTGCTGCTGTATCCGGGCGTCTGGGCGCTCGCCGGGCACCGCATCGCGAACCGGCTGTTTCGCGCACGGCTGTTCTTCCTCGCCCGTGCGGTCAACCACTGGACGCGGGCCTGGACCGCGATCGACATCCATCCGGGCGCGACGATCGGCCGCAACTTCTTCATCGACCACGGTTTCGTGGTGATCGGCGAAACCGCGCACATCGGCGACGATGTCACGATCTACCAGTGCGTGACGCTGGGCGGGACCAGTCCGGACAACGGTGTCGGTGGCAAGCGTCACCCGACGGTGATGGACGGCGCGATCATCGGATCGGGCGCGCAGGTGCTGGGGCCGATCACGCTCGGCCGCCGCTCGCGGGTCGGGGCCAATGCGGTGGTGACGCGCGACGTGCCCGAAGGCGCGGTGATGGTCGGTATCCCGGCACGCCCCACCACCGTCGAAGGCGGCGTCGAGCCGCGCGGCCGGTTCGTGCCATACGGTACACCCTGTTCCGAAAATTTCGATCCGCAGACTCAGAAGATGGAAATCCTGCGCTGCGAGGTCGAGCAGCTTCGACGCCGACTCGATTCGCTGCTGGAGGAGCAGGATGCGCATCGCGAGCGTGATCGCGCATGATGGTCGCGGCCTGATGGGCGTCGTGCCGTTTCCCTCGCGAAAGGACGCGCAGGTCGGGTTCGACCGTGCCGAACTCACGCGCATCCTCGACCTGTACGGGCGGATGGTCGCGGCCGGCCACTGGCGCGATTATGCGATCGAGCTTGGGCGGGAGGCGGCGGTGTTCTCCGCCTTCCGGCGCACCGCCGAGCGGCCCGAGATCCGGGTCGAGAAACGTCCGGCGCTACGTCAGCGTCAGGGCATGTGGGCGCTGGTGGGGGAGGCCGGCGCGGTGCTGAAGCGGGGCCACGACCTCGGCCCCGTGCTGGCCCCGGTCGAGCGCCGCCTCATGAAGCTGGTCGAGGAATAGCGGGCGGCAGCCGCTGACCCCAGGCGCCCAGGCCTGCCACGATCGGCTGCCGCATCGTCTGCCAGAAGGCCGACAGGCTCAGCAGCGCGGAGCCGATGACCAGTGCCGTAAGCGCCGCGCTCAACTCGACCGCGCCCGACTGGCGGATGATCGCCGCCATTGCGTACAGCACATAGGCGAGGCCGGACACGAGCAGTGCGCGCCGGTCCGTCGCCAGCGCCACCACCGCAAACGCCACGTACAGGATCAGCACGACCGCGGCGGTGCCGACGCCCATATCGCCCTCGAACACGCCGAGCAGGTTGAACAGCGAGTGGGCGATCATCGGTGCGGCGGCGAGATGAAGCCAGAACGCGACGTCCGCGCGCCGCGTCCGCCGCTCTCGGTCGGACAGGTCCCAGCGCATGGCGAAGGCGAACACCCCAAGCCCGCCGACGAGCAACGCCGCCCACGCCACGCTCATGACCGAGGGTAGGATCGCGACGACGATCGACACCGCGACGGCGACCACGGCTGCTGCGCCCGCCGCGATCGTGATCGGCACGTGGAACCGCCGCCAGTGCAGCCAGGTCGCGCCGACCGTCAGCGCTGCGGTGATCGCGCCGAGTCCCGCCTGCAACCGTTCATAGGAAACGGCGCGGGGAGCACCTTCCAAGACGACCTGAGGCTGGGCGTCGACGGCGCCGATGGCCTCCAGCCCTATGAAAAGCGCCATGCCGACGAACCCTGCCACACCGCCCGCAAAGGCCAACAGCAGCAGGATGCTGGGCAGCGCCATGCGGCGAACGCGGGTGAAATACTCCGCCAGCCCCCAGGAGGTGGCGGCGATGGCCAGCGCCGACAGCGGCGACCAGAGCGCATCGCCGACCTGCCACATCGCGACCAGCAACAGCACGATGGCGATCGCGACAAAGATGTCGTTGAAGCCGGTGATCAGCCGGAACTGCTCCTCGTCCGCGGCCGGCGTGGCGCGACGCAGGGCTACGAACCCTCGGAAAGACTCCGCCGAGGCGGCTGACAGCACGCCCGCGGTGACCGCCTCGTCGATTTCGGCTTCGCTATACATCGTCGCTTCCCCTTGGGAGCAGCGTAGCGACGGCCCGTGCCGCGGACAATGACGTTCGCCCACGAAAAAGGGCGCCCCGCTTATCGCGGGACGCCCTGATCGATCAGGCTGGTGCGACCTTACTTGCCGCCGCGCTGACGGCACTTGTCGTACTGGCCCTTCTTGCAGACCGGGTAGCTTTCCAGCGGCGCGGGGGCCGGGAATGCCTGTGCCGGGCTGGCCGAAGGCTGGAACACCACCGGTGCGCCGGGCGCACCCGAAGCGGTCGGCGGCGTCTGCGGTGCGTAGCCGCCGACGGGATCGCCGCCCGTGCTCATGCCCGACGGAGCCGAATTGGTCTGCGCGGGGGCGGGAGCCGGCGCGGCTGCGGCGGCCGGATCGGTCGCGGCACCCGTGTCCGGCGTCTGCTGCGTCATCGCTGGATCCGCGGCGGCGGGAGCGGCCTGATCCGCCGGTGCGGTCTGGTCGGCCGGTGCCGTGGTCGTCGCTGCGCCGGAGGTCGTCGGCGAACTGGTGCCGGTGGAGCCCGAGGTCTGGGCGATGACCGGAGCAGCGATCAGGGCCGTGGCGGCCAAGAGGATGAACTTCATAGGAGTCTCCTGAAATCTGAAGCGCGAATTTTCGAAACACGCAGGCGACCCAACGCCCCAACTTCGAGTTCGCTCCTTCGTTTCGCAACCGATTCCAACAGCCGTGTCTACGCCGTTACCTTTAGCCTTCTGAATCAAGCGAATAACCGGCCGATCGGACGGTGCGGATAATATCCGGCCGGTCGCCGATATTGATTGCCTTGCGCAGCCGGCGGATATGCACGTCGACGGTGCGGCTCTCGATATCGCTGTCGTGCCCCCACACCGCGTCGAGCAGCCGCTCGCGCGAGAACACCCAGCCCGGATGCTCCAGGAAATGCTTCAGCAACCGGAATTCCGTAGGGCCGAGCGGTACCATCTCGCCCCCGCGCTTCACCTTGTGGCCGACCGTGTCCATCTCGATGTCGGCATAGGTCAGCGCCTCGCCCGCCAGCGCGGGACGAACGCGGCGCAGCACCGCACCGACGCGCGCGACGAGTTCGCGCGGGGAGAAGGGCTTGGTCACGTAATCGTCTGCGCCGGTTTCCAGCCCGCGGACCCGGTCCTCTTCCTCGCCGCGGGCGGTGAGCATGATGATCGGCACGTTCTGCGTCTCGGGGGCACGGCGCAGGCGGCGGCACACCTCGATCCCCGACAGCCCCTCGACCATCCAGTCGAGCAGCACGATGTCGGGCGCGGCCTCGCGTGCGAGCAGCAGCGCCTCCTCGCCGTCGGGCGTATGCACGACCTCGAAATCCTCGCGCCGGAAATGGAATGTCAGGAGCTCCGCCAGCGCGGCATCATCCTCGACCAACAGCATCTTGACCCGTGCCATGTCGTTCAGACCTCTCTGCCGCCGCGTTCGCGTTCGACCATCTGGGTGCCGGTGGCGGCGAAATAGACCATCTCTGCGACGTTCGTCGCATGATCGCCGATGCGTTCCAGGTTCTTCGCGACGAACAACAGGTGCGCGACCTGGCTGATCGTCTTCGGATTCTCGACCATGTGGGTCACGAGCGTCCGGAAGATGCTGTCGTAGAAATCGTCGAGCGCGGTGTCGCTTTCGCAGACGCGCACCGCGCCCTCGGCATCGCGCGCGGCGAAGGCGTCGAGCGCGTCGCGCACCATTTCGGACGCCATCCGGCCCATCGCCGGCAGGATCGAGATCGGCTCGATCCGGTGATCGCTTTCGATCAGCGGCACGCGCTTGGCGATGTTCTTCGCGTAGTCGCCGATCCGCTCGACCACGCCCGCGATCTTCAGCGCCGCGACGACCTCGCGCAGGTCGTTCGCCATCGGTGCGCGCAACGCGATGATGCGGACGGCCATGCGTTCGACCTCCGCCTCGATCGTGTCGATCGCCTTGTCGCCGCTGCGTACCTCGACCGCGAGATCGAGGTCGCTGCGCTGGAGCGCGCGCATAGCCTTTTCGATGGCGTCCTCGGCCAGCCCGCCCATTTGGCTGATGAGGCCGCGCAACTGCCCGATATCGTTGTCGAAAGCCTTGACGGTATGGTCGTTCATGGCGGTTCCCCACTCAGCCGTAACGGCCGGTGATATAGTCCTTTGTGCGCTCCTGGCGCGGATTGGTGAAGATGTCGGAGGTGCGTCCGAACTCGACCAGCGTGCCGAGGTGGAAGAACGCCGTCCGCTGCGACACGCGCGCCGCCTGCTGCATGTTGTGCGTGACGATCGCAATCGCGTAGCGGCCGCGCAGCTCGTGGATCAGCTCCTCGATCTTGGCGGTCGCGATCGGGTCGAGCGCGCTGCACGGCTCGTCCATCAGGATCACTTCGGGATCGACGGCGATCGCGCGGGCGATGCACAGCCGCTGCTGCTGGCCACCCGACAGCGCGGTGCCGCTGTCCGACAGCCGCTCCTTCACCTCCGCCCACAGCCCGGCGCGGGTCAGCGAGCGTTCGACGATCCCGTCCATGTCCGACTTCGACTGCGCCAGCCCGTGGATGCGCGGGCCATAGGCCACGTTCTCGTAGATCGACTTCGGGAACGGGTTCGGCTTCTGGAAGACCATGCCGACCCGCGCGCGCAACTGCACCACGTCCATGTCGGGCGCGTAGATGTCGTGCCCGTCGAGCCGGATATCGCCCTCGACCCGCGCCGACGCGACGGTGTCGTTCATGCGGTTGAGCGTGCGCAGGAACGTGGACTTGCCGCAGCCGGACGGGCCGATGAAGGCGACGACCTCGTCCTGGTCGATGTCGATCGACACGTCGTCGATCGCGCGTTTCGTGCCGTAGTGCACGGTCACGTGGCTGGCGGTCATCTTGGGAGGCGTGTTGCTCATCACCAGCGGGTCTCGAAACGGTTGCGGAGATAGATGGCGAGGCCGTTCATCGCGAGCAGGAACACCAGCAATGCGATGATCGCCGCGGAGGTCTTCTCCACGAAGCCGCGATCCACCTGATCGGACCAGAGGAAGATCTGTACCGGCAGCACCGTTGCCGGATCGGTCAGCCCACGCGGCGGCGCGGCGATGAACGCGCGCATGCCGATCAGCAGCAACGGCGCGGTCTCGCCCAGCGCCCGCGCCATGCCGATGATCGTGCCGGTCAGGATACCGGGCAGGGCGAGTGGCAGAACGTGGTGGAACACGACCTGGATGGGCGATGCCCCGATACCCAGCGCGGCATCGCGAATCGACGGCGGCACCGCCTTGATCGCATTGCGCCCGGCGATGACGATCACCGGCATCGTCATCAGCGCCAGCGTCAGCCCGCCGACGATCGGCGCGGAGCGCGGCAGCCCGAACGTTCCGAGGAACACGGCGAGGCCCAGCAGGCCGAAGATGATCGACGGCACCGCGGCGAGATTGTTGATCGACACCTCGATGATGTCGGTCCAGCGGTTCCGCGGCGCATATTCCTCGAGGTACAGGGCCGACAGCACACCGATCGGGAAGGCGAGCAGCAGCGTGACGAGCATCGTCAGCAGCGACCCCTTGAACGCACCCCAGATGCCGACGCGCGTCGGATCGGTCGAGTCGGCGCTGTCGAGGAAGCCGGTGTTGAGCGACCGCGACAGCACCCCACGCGGCGTCAGCCGGGCGACCAGCGCCTCCGCCTCGGGCGCTCCCTTGCCCTTGTAGGCGACGTCGATCGGGCTGGCGACGGGCAGGTCGAACGTCGCACGGCGTGTCAGCAGCGAGGGATCGGCCTTGATCGCCTCCCGCACCGTCAGCCACGCGCCACCGGACAGCAGGTCGTCCCCGTCCTTGCCATAGGCGCGCGATGCGGCGGTATCCACGATCCCTTCGAGGCCCGCCCCCGCCAGCGCGAGATCGGCGCCGCGTCCGTCGAGCTGCGCCGGCGTCACCGCCAGCTTCGCCGTGCCGAGATCGACCGGAACCGTCACGCGCGTCTCGGTAAAGCCGCCGATCCCCTGCCACAGCATCGTCGCAAGGAGGAACGCGAGGAACCCGGCCGACAGCGTCACCGCGGCAAGGCCCATCAGCCGGAAACGACGCTCCGCGGCATAGCGGCGGCGGATGCGGCCCTGCATCGCGCCCGTCGTCCAGTCGGTCGGGACGCGCTGCACCGGCTCGTCCGGGCCGGTCGGAAGCTGGGCGACCAGAGACTTACTCATACGCCTCCCGATATTTCTTCACGACGGTCAGCGCGACGATGTTGAGCAGCAGCGTGACGACGAACAGCGTCAGGCCGAGCGCGAAGGCGGCGAGCGTCTTGGGGCTGTCGAACTCCGCCTCGCCGGTCAGCAGGTCGACGATCTGCCGCGTGACGGTGGTGGTGCTGGCGAACGGGTTGAGCGTCAGCGTGGCGACGCCGGATGCGGCCATGACCACGATCATCGTCTCCCCCACCGCGCGGCTGATCGCCAGCAGGACGCCGCCGACGACGCCGGGCAGGGCGGCGGGCAGCATGACCTTGCGGATCGTCTCCGAACTGGTCGCACCCATCGCCAGACTGCCGTCGCGCATCGAACTGGGTACGGCGGCGAGGCTGTCGTCCGCCATCGACGACACGAACGGGATGATCATCACGCCCATCACCAGCCCGGCGGCGAGCGCGCTTTCGGACGAGGCCCAGCTGATCCCCATCGCCACCGCCAGATCGCGCACCGCCGGCGCGACGGTCAGCGCCGCGAAATAGCCGTAGACGACGGTCGGCACGCCCGCGAGCACCTCCAGGATCGGTTTCATCCAGCGGCGGGTGCGCGGCGCAGCGTATTGGGTCAGGTAGATCGCGCTCATCAGCCCGAACGGGATCGCGACGATCATCGCGATCACCGCGCCGATGAAGAACGTGCCCCAGAACAGCGGCACCGCGCCCAGCGACGCGCCCGGATCGCGCGCGTCGATCACCTGCGGGCTCCAATGGGTGCCGAACAGGAATTCGTGGACAGGCACGACCTGAAAGAAGCGGCCCGCCTCCCAAACGAGCGACAACACGATACCGATCGTCGTCAGGATCGCGATCAGCGACGCCGCCAGCAGCGCGCCCATCACGATCCGTTCGACGCGGGTGCGCGCCGCGAAGCCCGGCTTCGACCGGGTCCACGCGAACGCGCCGCCGGCGAACGCCAGCAGCAGCGCGATGGCCGTGGCGATCCAGTCGTACCGGTCCTGCGCCGCGGCGTAAGCGGGCGCGAGCAGGCGGGCGAGGCCGTGGAACGCGCCGTACGCGCGCCCCGCGCCAAGCTCCCGCGCTTCCGACAGGATCGCCGCACGATCGAAACCGGGCGGCGGCAGTTGCGCGGCGGCGGGCGTCGACAACACGGCGTCGGTGACGAGCGCGGGCGCGACCGTCGACCAGATTGCGAGGAAGATCAGCGGCGGCACGATCGTCCACAGCGCGACGTACCAGCCGAAATGACCGGGCAGCGAACTGAACCGCTGGCCCGCGACCTTGAACCGTGCCGCGCGGGCACGCGCGGTCAGCCAGCCGATCAGCGACAGCCCGACGAGGATGAACAGCAGCGCGGTCGCGGGCATCAGTGCAGCTCCGCCGGGTCGAGCGGGATGCGCTCCGCGATCACCCGCGCGGCGTTGGCGCGCACTGAATCCGGCGCGGCGATCAGGCCGCGGCGCACCAGCGGGCCATCCGGACCCCAGAGAGTGGTGTACAACGTCAGCAGGTCGGCCAGACCCGGAATCGCGCTCAGATGCGCCTTCTTGACGTACAGGTATAACGGCCGCGATCCCGGATAACGCCCGTCGGCGATGGCGGCATAGCTCGGTGCGATGCCGTCGATCGCGACTCCGTTCACCGCGTCGCGATTCTCTTCGAGATAGCTATAGCCGAACACCCCCAGGGCGGCGGGGTTCGACTGCAGCTTCTGGACGATGAGGTTGTCGTTCTCGCCCGCATCGACATACGCCCCGTCCTCGCGGACGCGGGTGCAGAGCGCCTTGTGCGCGTCGGGATCGGACTTCGCCAGTGGCTTGGCGGACGCGTCGAACGCCTCGCAGCCCTTGGTCATGATGAGTTCGGCCAGCGCGTCGCGGGTGCCGCTGGTCGCGGGCGGGCCGTACACCTGGATCGGAACCGCGGGCAGCGCCGGGTTGACGTCGCGCCACGTCGCCGCCGTGTTGGGCTTGCCGCCCGGATTGGCGGCGATCGCACGGTAGATGTCGGTTGGCGTGAGCTGCATCTTGGGGCCGTTCCTGGCCTCTGCGAAGGCGATGCCGTCGATCCCGACCTGGATTTCGAGGATGTCGCGCGCGCCGTTCTTCGCGCAATCCTTATACTCGCTCGCCTTCATCCGGCGCGATGCATCCTCGATATCGGGATGGGCCGCACCGATGCCCGCGCAGAACAGCTTCATGCCCGCGCCGGTGCCGGTCGATTCGATCACCGGCGCCTTCGCGTCCGGGTTCGCGGCGACGTAGCGTTCCGCGACCATCGTGGTGAAGGGGTAGACGGTGGAGGAGCCGACAGCACTGATCTGGTCCCGGGCACCGCCGCCGCCGCCATTCGCCTGATCGCGGCAGGCACCCGCCAACAGGGGCAAAATCGCCAGCGCGAGATGTAGCGCGCGCCGCGCCGCCCTGTTCGTCACGCACGGCCCTCTGTGACATCGTTGTTACGTGGTGATGACAGGGCGGCCGGCGCGGCGGGCAGCGTCACGGCCATCGTCGTGCCGACGCCGACCCGGCTGGAGATGTCGAGCCGTCCGCGATGCCGCTCCACGACATGCTTGACGATCGCGAGGCCCAGCCCGGTGCCGCCCAGCGAACGGCTGCGCCCGGCATCGACGCGATAGAAGCGTTCGGTCAGGCGCGGCAGGTGCTCGGGTGCGATACCGTCGCCCTGATCGACGACCGACAGCCGCGCGCCCCCGCCCGCGTCCGGCTCCAGCCGCACCTCGACCGGGGTTCCCGGCCGCCCGTACTTCATCGCATTGCCGACGAGGTTGTGCAGCATCTGCGACAGTTGCGCGCGGTCGCCGACGATGTCGGGGATGCCCGAAACGGCGATGCAGGAGACGTCGGCGGCACGCGGCGCGCCCGATCGCTTCAGTTCGGCGCAGACCTCGTCCACCAGTTCGCCGAGCGCCACCGGCTGGTCCGGCAGGCGATAGCGTTCGGCCTCGATCCGCGACAGCGACAACAGGTCCTCGACCAGCCGCTGCATCCGCCGCGCCTCGTCCATCATGATCCGCAGGAAGCGGTGGCGGATCGCGGGGTCGTCGCCCGCCTCGTCGTCCAGCGTTTCGACATAGCCGAGGATCGACGCCAGCGGCGTTCGCAGTTCGTGGCTGGCGTTGGCGACGAAATCGACGCGCATCCGCTCCGTTGCGGCATTCTCGCTGCGGTCCGACAGATGCACGACGCGCATCCCGTCGTCGGCCGCCGCCAGCCGCATCTGCCAGCGCGCGTCCTGTGCGCCGACGCCGACCAGCTCCACCGTCTGATCGCGCTGAGACGCCAGCGCGGCGGCGGCGGCGGGATGGCGGACGGCGACGCGCGCATCCTCGCCGACGATATGCTCGCCCAGCAGCGCGCGGGCGGCGAGGTTGGCACGGACGACGCGGCCCGATCTCAGCAGCAGCAGCGGTTCCGCCACCGCGTCCAGCATCGCACCGACGGAGGGGCTGGCGATCAGGTCCGGCGGCGGGGCCGGCGGTGCCACCGCAACCTCGCGGTGGCCGCTGATCGCGACCAGCATCGCCGCGATCCCCCCGACCAGTGCCGCCGCCGCGCCGCTCAGCGGATCGGCGATGATGTAGACGGCGACGGCGGTCGCGCCTGCGACGATGACCGCCCAGGGCAGGCGGGGATTTGATTCGGCGATCATAGGCTCCGGGTCTTACCCGCGCCCGCGCCACCACACCAACGCGGCGCCGACCGCACCCACCGCCAGCCCGATGAGGAAGCCCGGCGTCGCCTCGCCGACGAAGAAGCCGATGGCGGTACCGATCATCGCGCCGAGCGCGACGAGGAAGCCGCCGGCCGTGCTTCCGGCGCGTGCTCCGGAGCGGGGAGAGGGAGGAGGAATCGTCATGCCGATCGTCGTCGCACGTCCCGTTGCGGGACGCCAGCGTGCCGGATCGGGACACTCGGGACGGTCCGGCGAGGGGCGGTTTACCAACGCGACGGGCCGAGTCCGGCGCTCTGGCCAATCCGGCACGGACTTTGTTAGGGGGTTGGCGATGCTTACCTTTCCGTACCTGGCGAATGCCGCCGAAGTGGCCGCGGCGGCCGATCTGTTGTCGTCGTTCGGCGAGGAAGCGGGGGCCGAGGCCGCCCTGCGGGCCGCACGCAGTCGCGATCTGGGCAACCACATCCATTTTTGCCGGTGGCGTCAGATCGAACGTCTGATCGCCGTGATGCGCTCCGAACAGGCGGTCGGCACCGTTCATTGAACGAACGGCGATTTCTTAGTGCGGCGACAACCATTTAGCGGCTAGGACCGCAAATGTGTTGGCGTTGGGAGCTAGAGCGATGCGCCGTCGGCGGGTGCTGATTGTCGACGATTCGCTCACGATCTGTGCGATGATCGAAACGCTGCTGACGAAGCAGCGCGATATGGAGGTCGTCGGCGTCATCGAGCGCCCGGAAGAGGCCATGGCAGCGGTGTCGCGGCTGGAGCCGGACGTGCTGACGCTCGATCTAGCGATGCCGGGCCTCGACGGACTGTCGCTGCTCGCCACGCTGATGCGGCGGCGGCCGATGCCCGTCGTCATCCTGTCGTCGGCCATCGTCCAGGACGCGGAGATTGCCAAGCAGGCGATCGCGCTGGGAGCGTCGGCGTGCTTCGACAAGAGCCGGCTGATCGCCAACGCCGATCGGTTTGTGTCGATCGTACGCACCGCCCGCTGCGGCAAGGTCAAGGTGGCGGCAGCCTAACGGCATCTGCCGGATGCCCGCATTCCCTTGACTGCGGAAGGTATTGCAATCGAACCAACCACAAGGCTCGCACACAGGCGCGTGCGCCGCTAGAGGGCGGCCATGCTGCTCCGCGTCCTGTGGTCCGGCCGCTGGGCGGTCGCCGCCTGTTCCCTTTGCCTCGCGGGCCATGCGCGCGCCCAACAGGGCGTGCAGACCGATGCGCCCGATCCGAATTCTCCGCTCGCGCCGTTGCCCGATATCGGTGTCGCATGGCCGGACCTGTCGGCGGAACCCGCTACGGCGGGACCGGCCACCGCCGCCACCGACGTGGTCGCCGAACGCCGGTACGGCTGGCGCGTCGATGGCATCGACGGGGTCGGATCGCCGCTGCTGAAACAGCGCTTCGACGAGTTCTCGACGCTGAACGCCGGCGACGGCGATCCCGCCAACGCCGCGCAACTCGACCGCCGCGCGCGCGAGGATGCCGAGCTTCTGGCGACGCTGCTCCGCGCGGAGGGCTATTACGATGTCGCCGTCACGACGCGGGTGGAGGCGGGCGCGAAGCCGCTGGTGGTGCTGGAGGCGACGCCTGGTGGCCTGTACCGCTTCGCCGGCGTGACGCTGGACGGCGTTGCCGCGGCCGGGGGCAAGTCCGCTTCGTTGACCGATGCGTTCGGCGTCAAGGCGGGCGATCCCGTCAACGCGGACACGATCGTCGCGGGACAGGCGCGGCTCGCGACCGCCGTCGGCGCAGAGGGGTTTCCCTTCGCCAGGGTCGGCGATCCGGCGATCGTCGTCGACCGCGCCGCGCGGACCGCGACGCTGGACCTGAGCGTCGCGCCCGGTGGTGAGCGGCGGTTCGGCGACATCGTCGCGCTGCCCGGCAATCGCGTGTTCGGGCCGGATCACGTGGCGGAGATCGCGCGGTTCGACCGCGGCGATCCGTTCGACCAGCGCCGCCTCGACGATCTCCGCCGCGCGCTGATCCAGACCGGGCTCGTCTCCGCCGTCGCGCTGACCCCGGTCGAGGGCAAGGAGCCCGGCACCGTCGACATCGGCGTGAAGCTGGACCGCGCGCCCCCGCGCACCGTGGCGGGCGAACTCGGCTACGGCACCGGCGAGGGCGCGCGCGCGGAACTCAGCTGGACCCACCGCAACCTGTTCCCGCCCGAAGGCGGCCTGACGCTGCGCAGCGTACTCGGCACACAGGAGCAACTCGGCTCGGTCGTCTATCGCCGCAACAATTTCGAGGCGCGCGACCGCGTGCTGACGTTCCAGGTCGCGGCGGCGCACCAGTCGCGCAACGCGTACGACGCGAAGACCTTCTCGTTGTCGGGCACGCTGGAGCGGCAGACCAACATCTTCTTCCAAAAGACGTGGACGTGGTCGATCGGCGCCGAACTGATCGCCTCGGACGAGCGCGACGTGATCCTCGCCACCGGCGATCCGCGGCGGCGGACCTTCTTCATCGGCGCGCTGCCGACCAGCCTGATCTACGACGGGTCGGACGATCTGTTGAACCCGACGACGGGTTTCCGGATCGGCGGGCGGATCAGTCCGGAGGCATCGTTGCAGGGATCGGTGTTTGGCTATGCGCGCACCCAACTCGACGCCAGCGTGTACCGCACGGTCATGCCCGGCGTCGTGCTGGCGGGGCGGACCCGGCTCGGTACGATCGCCGGCGCACCGCGCGATGCGGTCGCGCCGTCGCGGCGTTTCTACGCCGGCGGCGGCGCGTCGGTGCGGGGGTATGGTTTCCAGTCGATCGGCCCGCGCGACCCGAATAACGACCCGATCGGCGGCCGCAGCCTGACCGAATTCTCGATCGAGGCGCGGGTGAAGGCGTTCGGCAATTTCGGCGTCGTGCCCTTCCTCGACGCCGGCAACATCTACACCGCCGCGCTGCCGCGCTTCACCGACTTCCGCTACGGCGCGGGCCTCGGCGTGCGATACTATTCGAACTTCGGGCCGATCCGCATCGACGTCGGCACGCCGCTCAACCCGCAGCGGGGCGACTCGAAAATCGCGGTCTATGTGTCGCTGGGACAGGCATTTTGACGAAGGCCGTGCGCTGGATCGTCGGTATCGTCGCAGCGCTGCTGGCGCTGGCGGCGGCGGTGCTGGTGCTGGTCGACACGCCCTGGGGTCACGGACTGGTCGCCGAGCGGATCGGCAAGATCCGCCCGAGCAGCGGCCTGCGCTTCTCGGTCGGGCGGATCGAGGGATCGCTCTACGGCGAGACGCGGCTGACCGATCTGCGCGTCTACGACCTGAAGGGCCTCGTCTTCCGCGCACCGCGGGTCGAGCTGGACTGGCGGCCGGCACGGTGGCTGTCGAACGAGCTCGCGATCGACCGGCTGGTGGTGCCGCAGGCGGTGCTCGAATACGTCCCGCAAACCCGCAAGAGCGGCAAGGCGTCGCCGATCCTGCCCGATTTCGACATCCTGATCGGGCGGCTCGACATCGGCCGGCTGACGCTCGCCCGGCCGGTCCTGGGCCGCGAGCGTGAGGCGCGCGTCGTCGGGCAAGCGGACATCCGTTCCGGCCGCGCGCTGGTGAAGATCGACGCCGCGGTCTCGGGCAGCGATCTTCTGGCGCTGTCGATCGATGCCCAGCCGGACCGCGACCGCTTCGACATCGACGTGCGCGCAGCAGGCGCTTCCGGCGGCGCGCTGGCGAAGGCGGCGGGCGTCGCCGGGCCGGTGGCGCTGACCGTCACCGGCGACGGCCGCTGGGCGCAGTGGCGCGGCACCGCGGTCGCCACCGCGCGCGGCACCCGTGTCGCCGACCTCGCGCTGGCGGCTACCTCCGGCCGCTACACGTTGTCGGGCGCGATCACGCCGGCATCGCTGTTGACCGGCAAGGCGCAGCGGCTGACCAGCCCGCGCGTCGCTGTCGACGGATCGGCGACCTTCGCGAACCGCCGGCTCGACGGCGCGCTGAACCTGCGTTCGGCGGCGCTGGCGATCGACACGACCGGCACGATCGATCTCGGCGCTAACGCGTACCGCAACGTCCGCATCGCCGCGCGCCTGCTGCGGCCGGCGGCGCTGTTCGGCAACATGGGCGGGCAAGGGATCGCGATGCGGGCGATCCTCGACGGCCCGTTCGCCACCGCGCGCTACGACTGGCGGCTCGCAGCGAACCGGCTGTCGTTCGACAATACCGGGTTCGAGACGTTCCGTGCGGCGGGTGCCGGCCGCCTGTCGACAACGCCGGCGCGCCTGCCGGTGCGAGTCGCCGCCGCGCGCGTCACCGGCGTCGGCGATGTCGCGGGCGGCATCCTGCGCAACCTGTCGGTCGACGGCGTGCTGGTGCTCGCGCCACCGACGCTGACCGGCACCGCGCTGAAACTGCGCTCGGACAAGCTGGCGGGGCTGATCGATCTGTCGCTCGACCTGCGCACCGGCCGGTTCGAGGTGGGGCTGAACGGTCGGCTGGGCCGTTACCTGATCCCGGGCATCGGCATCGTCGACGTCACCTCGCGGCTTCAGGTCGTGCCCGGACCGAACGGGCGCGGCACGCGAATCGTCGGGCGGGGGCAGGCGCAGGTGCGGCGGCTCGACAACGCATTCTTCCGCTCGCTGACCGGCGGGCTGCCGCGCATCGACACCGGGCTGGAGCGGACCGCGGACGGTATCCTCCACTTCAACGGCGCACGCCTCGTCTCCCCGCAACTGACGCTGTCCGGCAACGGCTATCGCCGCCGCGACGGCACCTTCCACTTCGAAGGTGTAGGCACGCAGGCGACCTACGGCCCGCTGACACTGGTGCTGGACGGCCGCGTCGAAAAGCCGACGATCGACCTGAAGCTCGCCCGCCCGAACAAGGCGCTGGGCCTGCGAGACGTGATCGCCCACCTCGATCCCACGCCGCAGGGTTTCGCATTCCGGGCAGCCGGCCGCTCCCGCCTCGGCCCGTTCACCTCCACCGGCGCGATCCTGCTGCCGCGCGGTCCGGGTGCGACGGTATCGATCGCCGCGCTGGATGTCGCCGGCACCCGCGCGCGGGGCGATCTCGCGATCGTCACCGGCGGTTTCGACGGACGGCTCGCGGTCGCGGGCGGGGGGCTCGACGGCGAGCTGCTGTTCCGCCCGGTCGGCATCGTCCAGCGGATCGAGGCGCATCTCGCGGCGCGCAACGCCGCGTTCGAGGGTGTGACCCTGCGACAGGGCAAGCTCGACCTTGTGACGTTGCTCGATCCCGCCGGCCAGACGATCGACGCGACCGCCAGCGGCCAGGGGCTGCGCTATGGCGGTCTCTCGCTCGCGCGGTTCGGCGGGACTGCGAAGCTCGTCGACGGCCTGGGCGAAGTGCGTGCTGCGATCGCCGGGTCGCGCGGTCGCGCCTTCGACCTGCGCACCGTGACGCAGGTCCGCGCCGACGGCTACACCGTCGCGGGGCAGGGTACGCTCGATCGCCGCCCGATCCAGCTCATCACGCCTGCGATCGTGACCCGCGACGGCGACGGCTGGCGGCTCGCCCCGACCCGCCTGTCCTTCGCGGGTGGTGAAGCGAAGCTGTCCGGTCGATCCGGTCCCGGCGGGCTGGCGGTGGAGGCAAGCGTGGAGCGGATGCCGCTCGCGATCCTCGACATCGGCTTCGCGGGGCTGGGACTCGGCGGCACCGCGTCGGGGACGCTCGACTATTCCGCCGCTACGAACGGCCCGCCGACCGGGCGCGTGGACATGACGTTGCGAGGCGTCACCCGCTCCGGGCTGGTGCTCACCTCCGCCCCGATCGACATCGGCGTTGCTGGCGTGCTGCGCGCCGACCGCGCCGGCCTGCGCGCGGTGCTGGCCTCCGGGGGCAAGACGATCGGCCGGGCGCAGGCGCAATTGTCGCCGCTCGGACAAGGTAGCCTGATCCGCCGCCTCGCCGATGCGAAGCTGTTCGCGCAGTTGCGCTATGCCGGGCCGGCGGACGCGTTGTGGCGGCTGACCGGTGTGGAGCTGTTCGACCTGTCCGGCCCGGTGTCGATCGGCGCGGACGTGACCGGAAGCCTCGCGCAGCCGCTGATCCGCGGCGCGCTCAATGCCAGTGGCGCACGGATCGAAAGCGCGACCACCGGCACGCTGCTGACGGGGGTTCAGGCGAGCGGCCGCTTCGCCGGCTCCCGCCTCGCCATCCAACGCTTCTCCGCCGATGCGGGCAAGGGCGGTCGGGTGGAGGGCAGCGGCCAGTTCGACTTCGCCGCGCCGACCGGGATCGGCCTCGACATCCGGCTGAACGCGCAAAACGCCGTGATGATCGCGCGCGACGACATCGGCGCGACCGTCACTGGGCCATTGCGCTTTCTATCGACGGGCACCGGCGGCACGATATCGGGCGATGTCGTCCTCAACCGCGCTCGCTATCGCCTGGGTCAGGCGACCGCCGCCACGGCCGCGCCGAAGCTGAACGTGCGGGAGATCAACGTGCCCGGCGGCGATGTCGAGGACGATCGACCGCCAGCACCGTGGACGCTCGATCTCGGCGCAAAGGCATCGGGTGGCGTGATGGTCAGCGGCCTCGGCCTGACCAGCGAATGGTCCGCGAACATCCGCATCGGCGGCCAGCCGACCAATCCCGCGATCACGGGCCGCGCGAACCTGATCCGCGGCGACGTGGAGTTTGCGGGACGCGATTTCGAGCTGGAGCGCGGCGTCATCCGCTTCGGCGGCGAAACCCCCGCCAACCCGGCGCTGGATATTCAGGCGAACGCCGACAGCACCGGCCTGAACGCCAGCATCCGCGTCGCCGGCACTGCACTGAAACCGGAAATCAGCTTCACCAGCGTGCCCGCGCTGCCGGAAGACGAATTGCTGTCGCGGCTGCTGTTCGGTACCTCGATCACCAACCTGTCCGCACCGGAGGCGCTGCAACTCGCAGCGGCGGTGTCGGCGTTGCAGAATGGCGGCACCGGCCTCAACCCCATCAACGCGCTGCGCCGCGCCGCGGGGTTGGACCGGCTGCGTATCCTGCCCGCCGATCCGCAGACCGGGCAGGGCACGTCGGTCGCCGCGGGCAAGTTCGTAACGCGTCGCCTGTACGCGGAGATCGTCACCGACGGTCAGGGCTATTCCGCGACGCAGGTCGAGTTTCAGGTCACGCGCTGGCTGTCGCTGCTGTCGAGCATCTCCACGTTGGGCCGCCAGAGCGCCAACGTGCGGGTGTCGAAGGATTACTGAACCCGTTCGTGCTGAGCGCCGTCGAAGCACCTGTCACGGAGGACGGAATTCCGTGGCGTGGCCGTCGACTAAGCTGAGGCCGAACGGGCGCTGAGCTTCAGCTCTTCAGCCGCCACCCGGTCCGGAATATCCACCCGATCCACGTCAGGCACGCCGCGAAGAACCCCGCCGTCACCGCCAGGCTGATCCCGACACCAACGTCGCTCGTCCCGAAGAACGTCCAGCGGAAGCCGTTGATGAGATACACGACCGGATTGAACAGCGTGATCGACCGCCACGGTTCCGGCAGGATCGTCACCGAATAGAACGCGCCGCCGAGGAAGGTAAGGGGCGTCACGACCAGCAGCGGGATGACCTGCAACTGCTCGAACCCCTTGGCCCAGATACCGATCGCGAATCCGAACATGCAAAATGTCGCCGCCACCAGCACCAGATAGGCGATCATCGCAAACGGGTGCGCGATCGGGAGGTCGACGAACAGATGCGCCGTCGCGAAGATGACGAGGCCGATCACCACCGACTTGGTCGTCGCCGCGCCGACATAGCCCAGCACCGTCTCCAGCGGGGAGAGTGGCGCGGATAGCAACTCGTAGATCGTGCCCGTGAACTTCGGCATGTAAATGCCGAGCGACGCGTTCAGGATGCTCTCCGAAAAGATCGCGAGCAGCATCAGTCCGGGGACGATGAACGCGCCGTACGGCACGCCCGACACTTCGCGCATCTGCGATCCGATCGCCGAGCCGAACACGATGAAATACAGCGACGTGGTGATGACGGGCACCATCAGGCTGGTCCAGATCGTCCGCCCGAACCGCGCCATTTCGAAACGATAGATCGCCCATATGCCATGCAGGTTCATGCGATCGTTCCTCGATTCAGGGTGGGGCGAGGGCGACCGTGAGCCTTCCGACCGACGAGGATTGTGCTCCCGCGAAGGCGGTAGCCCAGTGTCTCCGAACTCATCCGCCTTTGTACTGCGTCATTACTGGGCTTCCGCTTTCGTGGGACCAGGGGCGTGGCGGAGCTCATCGCTTCTCCTCCACGAGCCCGACGAAGATATCCTCCAGGCTCGACTTCGACGTTTCCAGATCCTTGAACGCGATGCCCAGCTCCTGCATCCGCCGCAGGAACGACGGTATCCCCGTCCGCTCCCCCGTCGCATCGAACACATAGCGCAGGGTGTGGCCCTCATTCTCCAGCGTCGGTGCCCATTCCGCCAGTTCCGCGGGTATTTCGGTCATCGGCTCGACCAAGGTCAGGTCCAATTCGCGCTTGCCGAGTTTCTTCATCAGCGCCGCCTTGTCGTCGACCAGCAGCAGCTTGCCCTTGGCGATCACGCCGACGCGGTCGGCCATCTCCTCGGCTTCTTCGATATAGTGCGTCGTCAGGATGATCGTGACGCCGCGGTCGCGCAGGCGGTGAACCAGCTTCCACATGTCCCGGCGCAGCGCCACGTCGACGCCCGCCGACGGTTCGTCGAGGAACAGCAGGTCGGGTTCGTGCGCCAGCGCCTTGGCGATCAGCACGCGCCGCTTCATCCCGCCCGACAGCGTCATGATCTTGGCGTGCCGTTTATCCCACAGCGACAGGTCGCGCAGCAATTCCTCGATATAGGCGCTGTGCCCCGATCGCCCGAACAGCCGGCGCGAGAAGGTGACCGTCGCCAGCACGCTCTCGAACGCGTCGGTCGACAATTCCTGCGGCACCAGCCCGATGCGGCGACGCGCCTGCTTGTAATCGCCGAGCGCGTCGTGCCCGTCGACGGTGATGCTGCCGGTCGATGGCACGACGATGCCGCACACGATCGATATCAGCGTCGTCTTGCCCGCGCCGTTCGGCCCCAGCAGCGCGAAGATCTCGCCCCGCCGGATGTCGAGGTCCACCGCCTCCAGCGCGGTCGGTCCGTTGGCGTAGGTCTTCGACACGCCACGGATCGACAGGATCGGATCGTTCGCCAAGTCTGTCCCCCTGTTGGGTAGTTGGCGGCGTCTTAGCGGCGGGAGGGGACGGCGCAAACGTCTAACTCCCCGCTTTTAGGAGCGGGCCGGGGTGGGGTGGAGCCGTGGCGAGCCACCGGAGCGATTCGAAGCACAATTGGAAATCAAGCTCTTCGACAAGCTCACGGCGAACGGACCGGTGGCCCAACGTCACGCCGTCACCCGCCAGCGGTTCATCCGTTGATGATCCCCCGCCGGCTGTTACCCCGCGCGCGCCTCGGCGATTGCGCGCTTCAGGTCCTCGATCGGGAAGGCGCCCGACATCACCCGGTCGCCGATCACCCAGCTCGGTGTGCCGGTGATCCCCAGCTTCGCTGCGGTATCGAGGTTGCTCGCGATCTCCGCATCCACCTTGGGCGCGATCGTCGACAGATCGCTCGTATCGACACCAGCGGTCCGCGCGGCGGCGGCGATCGTGTCAGTCGACACCGGCCCGCCCGCATACAGCGCGTCGTGGAACTTCGAGAACTTGTCCTGCGCCGCCGCGATCAGGCTGATCCGGGCGGCATCGCGGCTGCTGTCCGCCAGTACCGGCAGCTCCCGGAACACGATGCGCAGGTTCGGATCATCGGCCAGCAACTGCCGGATCGCGGGCAGGCTGGCGCGACAATAGCCGCAATTATAGTCGTAATATTCGACCAGCGTGACATCCGCCTTCGGATTGCCCGCCCAGGCCCCCGCGAATGGCGTCGTGATCGCGTCGCGGTTCGCGGCGACGGACTTGCCTGCCTCCCGCTCCTGCAACCGGCGCATCGCCTCCGGGATCACCTCCGGATGCGCCATCAGATAGCCGCGCACGTCGCTATTATCGCGAGGGATAAAGTAGGTGGCGGCAGCCCCCACCAGCCCGCCGGCGACGGCGGTTGCGAACAAAATCGGAGCTTTCACCGGCGTTTCTTCTTCTTTTCACCCGCGAACGCGTCGCTGGAGGTCATCGCGATGTCCTGCGCGCGGATCCAGTCGGGCGTGTTCGACGGGATGTTGGCCATTGCATATTTGGCGGAGGCGATGGCGGTGCGCTGGTCGCCCATCATGCTCGCGCGCTCGGCCGTCGCCAGCGCGGCGCGCGGCTCGTCGCCGGTGCGCTCGTATGCGGTGCCGAGTTGCATCCAGCCCCAGGGATTCTCGTCGTCGCGCTGCACCGCCACGCGCAGCACCTTGATCGCTTCAGGCAGGTTCGCCTTGTCGTCGGTTGCGATCAACGCGTGGCCCAGCGTCGTCGAGATCAGCGGATTGCTCCCGGACTCCTGCGTCGCCAGCCTGAGCGGCACGAGCGCGGCGCGCGGCTTCCCCGCCTCCAGCAGGATCTGGCCCTTGATCTCCTGGAAATACGGGTTGTTCGGCTCGCGCCTGACCAGCGCATTCGCCTCCGCGTCCGCTTTCTCCGGGTAGCCCGATTTATGATAGGCGTAGGCGCGGGCGTATTGCGCGTAGATCGTCTGGTCCGTCTCGGGATATTCGGTCAGCGTCCGTGGCGCGTCCATGACGTAACCGGCCAGCTTCGCGCGCACCCGCCGAAACCGCTCCTGCAACGCCGCGTCAGGCGCCTTGTCGTACGCGGCGGACTTCTGCACGTCGCCGGTCAGCGTCTGGATGCGCGTGCCCGATAGCGGATGGCTCTGCATGAACGGATCGATGTTCGACAGGCCGTAGCGATATTCGTCCTGCTGCATCGTCTTGAAAAAGCTCAGCATCCCCTTGCCGGTGATGCCTGCGGTGTCGAGGTAGCGCACGGCGGAGGCGTCTGCGGTCGCTTCCTGCACGCGACTGAAGGCGAGGTAGTTGCCCATCGCCGCCTGCTGCCCCATGCCCATGATGCCGGCGCCCGCCTCGCCCGAACCGGCGGCGATCGCCGCCAGCGCCAGCACCATCGACAGGATCGAAATCTTCATCGCCGGCTTCATCGCCGCTTCGCCCGACAGGACGTGGCCGTCGGCGATATGGCCCAGTTCGTGCGCGATCACGCCCTGCACCTGATTGGCGTTGCTCGCCGCCTGGATCAGGCCGGAATGCACATAGACGATCTGCCCGCCCGCGACGAACGCGTTGATCGAGCTGTCGTTGATCAGCACGATCTTCACGTCCTGCGGCCGCAGACCCGCCGCGGAGATCAGCGGCGCGGACATGTCCGCGAACAGGCTTTCCGTTTCCGCATCGCGCAGGATCGACTGCGCCGCCGCCGGCTGCGTCCACAACAGCGCAGCCATCGCGAGGCTCGTCAGGGCAGCGAAGCGCGTCATCGGTAAGGGGTATCCGCTAAATGGCCGGCGGGATCAACGGCACGCCGCGATGGGCCGGGGCGGCTGAACGGCGGGTGAAGGGCAGCACGACCGCTCGTCAGAGCCCCAAACCAGAACCGCCCCGCACTCCTGCGAGTGCGGGGCGGCCCAAGGTCACGCGCCGAAGGTCCGCTGCCACCAGCCGCGCCGCGGCGGGCCGGCGGGGGCGTCGTCGGTTTCGCCGGCGAGCGGCTCGGCCGGAACCTGATCGGGCTCGGCGTCCGCCTCCGTCACGACAGGAGCGGGCGCTTCCGCGGCCGGAGCGTCGGCATCTGCATCGGTCTTCTTCCGGCGCGTCCGCTTGGGCTTGGCCGGAGCCTCCTCCGCCGCGGGAGCCGGCTCGGGGGCCGGCGTGGGCGTCGGGGCCGCCTCGACCGGAGCGTCCACGTCCGCCTTCTTCTTGCGGGTCCGCTTCGGCTTCGGCGCGGGCTCGTCGTTCGCAACGGGAGCAGCGGCCTCGACCGGCGCAGCCTCGGCGGCCGGGGCAGCCGCCTCGGCCGGAGCCGCAGCCCGCGCCCGCGGACGACGGCGCGTCTTAGGCGCTGCCTCGTCGGCGACGACAGGAGCCGCTTCGACCACGACCGGCTCGGCCGGTGCCAACGCCAGCGCGCTCGTCACAGGGCCGGAGTCGCCCGCATCGGCGGCTTCCTCGACCTCGACGGTCGCCTCGACGGCACCCTCGGCACCGCCCTCCTGACGACGGCCACCGCGACGACCGCGACGCCCACGACGGCGACGTCCGCCTTCGCCCGCCGGCTGCTCGCCCGCGAACTCGGCCTGCTCGTCGCCGGCGTCGATGTCCTCCGTCCCGACGGTGTCTACCGTGTCGACGGCATCGTCGCTCTCGACCTGCTCGACGCCGTCATCCGACCCCTCGATCGCATCACCAGCCTCCGAGCCCTCGCCATCCTTCGCCCGGCCCCGACGACCGCGACGGCGACGACGACGCTTGCCGCGCTCACCCTCGCTCTCGTCGTCACCACGTGCCTCGCGTGGCTGACGGGGCGCGCGGGCCTCGACGACCTCTTCCTCGTCGTCCTCCTCGATCTCGACCTCGTCGAAGACCTCGTCCTCTTCCTCCTCGATGATCAGCTCATCGATCTTCGGAGCGTGCGCAGGCGGCGGGCCGGAGGCCTCGACCGACATGCGCGCACCTTCTTCCTCGCGGTCGGGGATGATCTCGACCTGCACGCCGTAGCGATCCTCGATCTCGGCGATGTCCCCGCGCTTGCGGTTCAGCACGTAGATCGTCGCCTCCTGCGACGCGCGCAGCGTCAGCAGCGAGCCGCGACCGCGTGCCGCCTCGTCCTCGATCAGGCGCAGCGCCGACAGGCCGGCCGACGACGCCGTGCGGACCAGACCCGTGCCCTCGCAATGCGGGCACTGGCGCGTCGACGCTTCGAGCACGCCGGTACGCAGCCGCTGGCGGCTCATTTCCATCAGGCCGAAGCTGGAGATGCGGCCGACCTGGATGCGGGCGCGATCGTTCTTCAGCGCCTCCTTCATCGCCTTCTCGACCTTCCGGACGTTCGACCCGTTGTCCATGTCGATGAAGTCGATGACGACGAGGCCGGCCATGTCGCGCAGGCGCAACTGGCGTGCGATCTCCTGCGCCGCTTCCAGATTGGTCGCGGTCGCGGTCTGTTCGATATTGTGCTCGCGCGTCGAGCGGCCCGAGTTGATGTCGATCGACACCAGCGCCTCGGTCGGGTTGATGACGAGATAGCCACCCGACTTCAACTGCACGACCGGGTTGTACATCGCCGCGAGCTGGTCTTCGACGTGTGCGCGCTGGAACAGCGGCACGGCGTCGGCATACTGCTTCACCTTCTTCGCGTGGCTCGGCATCAGCAGGCGCATGAAGTCCTTGGCATGGCGATAGCCTTCCTCGCCCTCGACCACGACCTCATCGACGCCGGCGTTGTAGATGTCGCGGATCGCGCGCTTGATCAGGTCGCTATCGCCATAGACGAGCGCAGGGGCCGACGACGTCAGCGTCTTGTCCCGGATCTCGTCCCACAGACGTGCCAGATAGTCGAAGTCGCGCTTGATCTCGGTGCGCGTGCGCTGAAGCCCGGCGGTGCGGACGATGCAGCCCATCGACGACGGCAGCGCCAGATCGGCCATGATCGTCTTCAGCCGCTTGCGATCGGCGGCGTTCGAAATCTTCCGCGAGATGCCGCCGCCATGCGACGTGTTCGGCATCAGCACGCAGTAACGGCCGGCGAGCGACAGGTACGTCGTCAGCGCCGCACCCTTGTTGCCGCGCTCTTCCTTCACGACCTGCACCAGCAGCACCTGACGGCGGCGGATCACGTCCTGAATCTTGTACCTGCGGCGCAGGTTCATGCGACGCTGGCGCAGCGCCTCCACCTGATCGTCGTTCTGCCCGCGCGGCTTCTTCGACGTGCCGTCGGTCTCGCCGCCGGCCTCGCCTTCGCCCTCCTCATGATCGTCGTGATCGTCATGGTCATGATCGTCTTCGTCATGGCCGTGGTCGCGATGGTCATGATCGTCATGATGATCGTCGTCGTCGTCCTGCTCGGCACGCAGCGCGGCTTCCTCGGCCGCATGCTCCGCCTCTTCGCGCAGCAACGCGTCGCGATCCTCCTTGGGGATCTGGTAGTAATCCGGGTGGATTTCCGAAAAGGCGAGGAAACCGTGACGGTTGCCGCCGTAATCGATGAACGCCGCCTGGAGCGACGGCTCGACGCGGGTTACCTTGGCGAGATAGATATTGCCCTTGAGCTGCTTGCGCTCGGCGGACTCGAAATCGAATTCCTCGATCCGGTTACCCTGGACGACCGCCACGCGGGTTTCTTCCCGGTGGCGTGCGTCGATCAGCATACGCGTGGTCATTGATGGCTCTCCACGCGCGTCCGCCACCCTCGGGGGGGAACGCGCGACGATTGGTCGCGACGCGGCAGGGTGCCGGCGTCGCCGATGTTGCAAGGAATGCGTCTGCTCGCGAACGCCGCCGGGGCGGTGGGCCGTTCGGCTCCCGCGCCACGCCGCTCCCGCCGGCGAAGGCCGGGCGGTCTGGCGTGCGGGGGAAATGCGTCATGCGAGCGTCAACCTGGAATATGTCCGCCAACCGGGCGGACGCGCGGAACCGGCACCGGTCTGGACCGACGCACGGATGCAATCCATAGCTAGCATTGCCAACCGTTCGTCGCAACCGGCGCTTTGCCGCGATGCTCGGCATAGATCGGTAAAGGCTAAGATTGCGTTAACCATAGGTCGTTATAGCGGATTTATGGTAGGCGTAACGATATTCGGTCCCCGCGGGCGCTCCAGTGCCCTTGGACCGAGAGCAGGGGCGAGCAGGATGTTCGGGGGCGACGGCAGGGGCGGCGGGCGGCGCATGCGATGCGCGGCCGTTGCGCTCGCGCTGACGTCGGCGGTGATCGCGACGCCGGTATTCGCCGCGACGGTCACCTCGGTAGCGATCGATCGTACGCACATCGTCATCCGGTTCGACGCGCCCGCCACCGATGCGGCGGCGACCTTGCTGGACGAGCCGCGTCAGATCGCGGTCGATGTCGGGAATGCACCGCGGGGCCTGTCGATCGCGCCCGCCGGGCCGGTCGGCGCGGTCCACCGCGAGGATGGTGGCCGGCGGCTGGTCTTCGATCTGGTACGCCCGGTGATCGTGTCGGACGGCGGCTTCGACTCCAGCGGTCGCGAGCTGACCTTGACCTTGAGGCCGGTCGACGACGGTCGCTTTATCGCCGCCAGTATCGCGGGACCTCTCGACTTCCTGTCGTTCGGCTCCAGGCCGAAATACAAGGTCACCGTTCCCGTTCCGCCCGCGCGCAAGGCCCCGCCGCTCCCTCGCGTCGCGGGCGACGACACCCGCCCGCTGGTCGTGATCGACGCCGGGCATGGCGGCGTCGATCCCGGCGCGATCAATCCGGTCACCAAGCTGCGCGAGAAGGACGTGACGCTGAAGATCGCGCGCGCCATCCGCAAGGAACTGCTGGACGGTGGCCGGGTCCGCGTCGCGCTGACCCGCGACAGCGACAAGTACCTCGTCCTGCGCGAACGCTATGGCATCGCCCGACGCTTGAAGGCGAGCCTGTTCATCTCGATCCACTGCGACAGCGTCGGCAGCGGCGACGCCACCGGCGCGTCGGCCTACACCCTGTCCGAAGTCGCCTCCGACAAGGAAGCCGCGCGCCTCGCCGCGCGCGAGAACAAGGCGGACGTAATCGCCGGCGTGAACCTCGGCGATGCCGGCGCCGACGTGTCCTCGATCCTGATCGACCTGACTCAGCGCGAGACGATGAACAACTCGGCGACGTTCGCTCGTCTGCTGGGGCGCGAGGCCAAGCCGCTGATCCCGACCAAGACCAACTTCCACCGCATGGCGTCGCTGATGGTCCTGAAGGCGCCCGACCTGCCGTCGATCCTGTTCGAGACGGGCTATATCTCCAACCCCAGGGATGCCGCCTTCCTCGATTCCGATGACGGCCGCGAAGCCATCGCCGAAAGCGTCCGTCGCGCCGTCGAGGTCCATTTCGCACGCCGGATGGTCGGACGCTGACGGGTGCGCTGTCCTACACTGCGAGGGAGGCGTAGAAGGCGGGTTTGCTCTTTGAACCGTCTGTACCGCGCCCGCTGCCGAAACGCCGCATTGGACTAACCTTAGCCTAACCTTCCGACACCGGTCCGAATGATTACAGCCACTTGGGCCATCGGCGGTGCCAGTCGAATCACACCGCTGGCGAGCCGGCTCCAAGCTGGTATAAGCCGCGCCACAGTATGGCGTCCGTTTCTCCCAGCACCTCCGATCTGCCCGACGACGGTCCCCCCGGTGGCCGCGTCGCGCGCCTGTGGGGACGCTGGTGGGTCAAGCTCCTCGCCGGTCTTGCACTGATCGCCGCGGTCGGGGCGTTCCTGCTGTGGCTGCTCGTCATCCGCGACCTGCCCTCGGTCGACCAGCTGCGCACCTACGAGCCGCCCCTGCCGACCAACGTGCGCGGTGCCGACGGCGTGCCCGTCCAGTCCTACGCCCGCGAGCGTCGCGTCGAGCTGTCCTACGGCGAATACCCGCCGATGCTGGTCCGCGCCTTCCTCGCCGCCGAGGACCGCACCTTCTTCGAACATCACGGCGTCGACTATCCCGGTCTCGCCGGCGCCGTCATCGACTATGCGCAGAAGTTCGGCACCGGCCGCCGCGCCAAGGGCGGCTCCACGATCACGCAGCAGGTCGCCAAGAACCTGCTGATCGGCGCCGAATACTCGCCCACGCGCAAGCTGCGCGAGGCGATTCTGGCGTGGAAGATCGAGGATACGCTGACCAAGCCACAGATCCTGGAACTCTACCTCAACCAGATCGCGCTGGGCCGCAACGCGTTCGGCGTCGAGGCGGCGAGCCACGCCTATTTCGACAAGGAACTGGCCGATCTCAGCCTCGGCCAGATGGCCTATCTGGCGATCCTGCCCAAGGGGCCGTCCAACTACGACCCTGTCCGGCATCCGGAACGCGCGATGGACCGCCGCAACTATGTGCTGCGGGAAATGCTCCGCAACGGCTTCATCACGCAGGCGCAATATTCGGCGGCCAACGCCGAGCCGCTCGGCACCATCCTGCGCCGCACCCCCAAGTTCGAGGCGCAGGGCGGGTACTTCGTCGAAGAGGTGCGCCGCCTGCTGATCGACAAGTTCGGCGAGTCGGCGAAGGATGGACCGTATAGCGTCTATTCCGGCGGCCTTTGGGTCCGCTCGTCGCTCGACACGCGGCTTCAGGATCTGGCGCAGGAGGCGCTCCGCGACGGCCTGATGCGGTTCGAGGGCGGGCGCGGCTGGTCCGGCCCGCTGCGCCATGTCGAAATCGACGGTGACAACTGGCTCCAGTCGCTGCTGAACACCAACATCGGCCTCGACTACAAGGACTGGCGCGCCGGCATCGCCATCGCCCGCGACGACGGCGGCTGGTCGATCGGCTTCTCCGACGGCACGACCGGCACGATGCCGCGCTGGGCGGCGCAAATGCCGGTCCGCGGCGGCGGCGGCAACGCGTTCGGCGCGATCGAGGCAGGCGACATCCTCGCGGTCGCACCGTCCGGCAACGACTGGGCGATCCGCTCCGTGCCGCGCGTGTCCGGCGGGTTCGTCGTGGAGGAACCGGGCACCGGGCGCGTGCTGGCGATGCAGGGCGGCTTCGATGCTCGCTTGCAGGCGTTCAACCGGGCGACGCAGGCGATGCGGCAGCCGGGATCGACGATCAAGCCGATCGTCTATTCCGCGGCGCTGGAGAACGGCATGACGCCCGCCTCGATCATCGTCGACGGCCCGTTCTGCGTCTATCAGGGTGCGCGGCTGGGGCAGAAATGCTTCCGCAACTTCGGCAATATGCGCGGCGCAGGGCCGCACACGATGCGCTGGGGCATCGAACAGTCGCGCAACCTGATGACCGTCCGCGCCGCCGCGCAGACGGGCATGCCGCGCATCGTGTCGCTGATGAAGCGGATGGGGATCGGGAACTACTCGCCCTATCTGTCCTTCGCGCTTGGTGCCGGCGAGACGACGGTGCAGCGGATGGTCAATGCCTTCTCGATCCTCGCCAATCAGGGTCGCGGCGGGCCGCCCAGCCTGATCGACTTCGTGCAGGACCGCCACGGCAAGGTGATCTTCCCGGACAACTGGCGTCCCTGCGACGGCTGCAACACGCCCGACTGGAACGGCCGCGCGATGCCGCGCCCGGCGATGCGCCAGAAGCAGGTGATCGACCCGCTGACCGCGTACCAGATGGTCCACATCACCGAGGGCGTGATTCAGCGCGGCACCGCCACGGTGCTGCGCGACCTGGATCGGCCGATGTTCGGCAAGACCGGCACCACCACCGGCCCAACCGACGTCTGGTTCATCGGCGGCACCCCGCAGTTCGTCGGCGGCCTGTACATCGGCTACGACACGCCCCGGAACCTGGGCGGGGCGGTGCAGGGCGGTACGTTCGCCGCGCCGATCTTCAAGCAATTCGCGGCGAAAGCGTATGAAGGACTGGAGAAGCTGCCGTTCCGCGCGCCCGCCGGCATCCGCATGGTCCGCATCGATCGCGGCAGCGGCAAGCCGGTGTTCGGCACCTTCCCCACCGACACCGATCCCAAGGCGTCGGTGATCTGGGAGGCGTTCAAGCCCGAAACCGAACCTCGCCGCCGCGCCCGCCGCGTCGATGCCGCGCCGACCGCCGCCCCCACCGCTACGGCGACGCAGGCACCCCGCGACAGCGATTTCTTGCAAAGGGAAGGCGGAATCTACTAGCCGCAGTTCCTATATCGCGGATGCGCCGGTTCGGCGCGTTTCCGACCCACTGGAGAGTATCAATGCGCGCCGAAGCGCAGGCCCATGTCGACAGCATCAACGACGCGCTGGCTTTGCTGCGCCGGTTCCTCGATTGGGACCGCGCACTTCGCCGGCTCGACGAGCTGAACGCGCGTGTCGAGGACCAGGCGCTCTGGAACGATCCCAAGGCCGCGCAGGAGGTGATGCGCGAGCGTCGCCGGCTGGACGAGGCGATCGGCGCGACGCGCGCGATCGAGAGCGAACTCGCCGGCACGGTCGAACTGATCGAGCTGGCCGACGCCGAAGGTGATCAGGAACTGGCCGACGAGGGCGTCACCGCACTCGCCGAGCTGGCCGCACGCGCCGATCGCGACAAGGTCAAGGCACTCTTGGCGGGCGAGGCCGACGCCAACGACACCTATATCGAGGTCAACGCTGGAGCCGGCGGCACCGAGAGCCAGGACTGGGCCGGCATGCTCAGCCGCATGTACACGCGCTGGGCCGAGCGGCACGGATTGAAGGTCGAACTCATCGATCAGCATTCGGGCGAGCAGGCGGGGATCAAGTCCGCGACGCTGCTGCTGAAGGGCGAGAACGCGTATGGCTACGCCAAGACCGAAAGCGGCGTCCACCGCCTCGTCCGCATCAGCCCCTACGACTCGGCGGCGCGGCGGCACACCTCCTTCGCCAGCGTCTGGGTCTATCCGGTGGTCGATGACAATATCGAGGTCGAGTACAACGAATCGGACTTGCGCATCGACACCTACCGCGCGTCGGGTGCCGGTGGTCAGCACATCAACACCACCGATTCGGCGGTGCGTATCACGCACATCCCGACCGGCATCGTCGTGCAGTGCCAGAACCAGCGTTCGCAGCACAAGAACAAAGCGGAGGCCTACAACCAGCTTCGCGCCCGGCTCTACGAACGCGAGCTCGCGATTCGCGAGCAGGCCGCCAATGCGGAAAATGCGACCAAGTCCGATATCGGCTGGGGTCATCAGATCCGCAGCTATGTCCTGCAACCGTATCAGATGGTGAAGGACCTGCGCACCGGCGTCACCTCGACTGCGCCCGGCGACGTGCTCGACGGCGATCTCGACGCGTTCATGGCGGCGGCGCTGTCGCAGCGCGTGACCGGCGAAGTCGCCGAAGTGGAGGACGTCGATTGATGCCGCGAGGGGTCTCGCTGTGGGATTGATCCGCGCCGCCGCTCTCCTCGCGCTGACGCTGCTGGGGGCCTGTGACGGCTCCAAGCCGCTCATCAAGCGCGAGCCGGAGCAGCCGGGGCCGTTCCCCGCCGCGGATCGGCCTGTCGCCCATATCGTCTCCAGCCGCTGGTCGAACGAAGAGGCGCGCGACCGCCTGCGTGAGGCGTCGCAGGTGATGGATCGCGCGTCCATCCGGCCGGGCATGACGGTGGCGGATATCGGCGCCGGCGAAGGCTATTACACGATCCGGCTTGCAGCGCGGGTCGGCGAGGACGGGCGTGTCCTGGCGGAGGATATCTTCGCCTCCGTCCGCGACGAGCTGGCCGAGCGCGTCGCACGGGAGCGGTTGGACAATGTCAGCGTTCGGCTGGGCACCCCCGCCGATCCGAAGCTGCCGGAGAACAGCTTCGACCGCGTGCTGCTGGTGCACATGTATCACGAGATCGAGCAGCCTTACGAATTTCTGTGGCGACTGCGCCCGTCGCTGAAGCCGGACGGGCTGGTGGTGGTGGTCGACGCCAACCGCGCGACCCAGAATCACGGGACGCCGCCAGCGCTCCTCGCCTGCGAGTTCGCCGCGGTCGGGTATCGTCAGGTTACGATGGAGAACCTGCCCTCCGCGGGTGGTTATCTCGCTTCGTTCCGACCGCAGGGGCCGCGCCCTGACCCGGAGACGATCAAGCGCTGTCAGCTATCCCCGGCAGCGGCTCCGACCGTTCAGAGATAGCCGAGCGCCGCGAAGCTCGTGGTGCCGCCATGCGCGATCACCAGATGATCGAGCAGCGTCACTCCCACTGCCGCCAGTCCACGCGCCAGCAACTGCGTCGCGTGCAGGTCGTCGGGGCTGGGCGTGCTGTCGCCGGCCGGATGATTATGCGCAAGGATTGCCAGCGTGGCGTCCATCGCCAGCGCATCGCGAGCGATTGCCCGCACCGGTATGGTCACGCTGCTGCGCAGGCCGGCGAGATGCCGGAGGCCGAGAAGCCTCCGTTCCGGAGATAAAAACGCGATTGCTGCCATCTCATTTGGTTGGTCGCGAAGGTCGGCGAAGAGGTGCAAGGCGTCTTCAAGGGTGGAAACCAGTTGGTCATGATGGTGGTCCTCGCGGCTGGGCATCGATCGAGCCTGACGCGCACCATCGTGTTCGGCTGCTCCAGATAGGTCCGTAACCGATCGGATGTGCGCTACTTGGCGAAGTGCCCGCGCGGTTCTAGGCAGCGGGGATGCGGCAATATCTCGATTTGATGGACCACGTCCTGAACCACGGATCGCGGCAGATGGACCGCACCGGCACCGGCACGCTGTCGGTGTTCGGCCACCAGATGCGGTTCGACCTCGCCGCCGGCTTTCCGGTGCTGACGACCAAGAAGCTGCACCTGCGCTCGATCATCGTCGAACTTTTATGGTTCCTGCGCGGCGACACCAACGTCCAGTGGCTGAACGATCGTCGGGTCAGCATCTGGGATGAATGGGCGGACGCGAATGGCGATCTCGGCCCCGTGTACGGCAAGCAATGGCGCGACTGGGTGTCGGCGGATGGGCGGCATATCGACCAGATCGCCGACCTCGTCCGCCAGATCCGCGAGCAACCGGCGTCGCGCCGCCAGATCGTCTCCGCCTGGAACCCCGGCGAACTGCACGCGATGGCGCTCGCACCCTGCCACTGCCTGTTCCAGACGTACGTCGCGAACGGCCGGCTGTCGTTGCAGCTCTACCAGCGGTCGGCGGACATCTTCCTCGGCGTGCCGTTCAACATCGCCAGCTATGCGCTGCTGACGCACATGCTGGCGCAGCAATGCGGGCTGGAGGTCGGGGAGTTCATCTGGACGGGCGGCGATTGCCACCTCTACCTCAACCACCTCGATCAGGCGCGCGAGCAACTGGTGCGGACACCGGGACCGCTTCCCCGGCTGGAGATCGTGCGCAAGCCCGATGCGATCGACGGATATGACTTGGAGGACTTCGTGCTCCACGATTACGTCCCGCAGGCGCACATCAAGGCGCCGGTGGCGGTCTGATGGTGACATTCCATCTCGCGCGGGCCGATAACGGAGTGATCGGGGTCGAGGGACGCTTGCCATGGCACCTGCCCGCCGACCTGAAGCGGTTCAAGGCGCAGACGCTGGGCCGTGCGATGATCATGGGGCGCAAGACGTTCGACAGCTTTCCCGCGCCGCTGCCGGGCCGTCGCCACATCGTGCTGACCCGCGATCGGAACTGGGCCGCGGCCGGCGCGGAGGTCGCGCACAGCGCTGGAAATGCGCTGGCGCTGGCAGGCGATGATGCCGCGGTGATCGGTGGAGCGGAGATTTTCGCGCTGTTCACGCCGGAACGGATCGAACTGACCGAGGTGCATTGCTCGCCGGCGGGCGACGCAGTGGTGTCGGCGTTCGCAGGCTGGCGCGAGATCGCCCGCGAGGATCATCCCGCGGAGGGCGAGCGGCCGGCGTACAGCTTTGTGACGCTGGTTGAGTGATCGCGGGATAAGCTTCCGCCAGTCGCGACTGGCCGCTCGTGAAACCCCTATCCCCGGCGCGGCACGGCCCGTATAGCGCCGCGCATGCAGCGGCTCGACGGCGGCTCGGCCATTCCGCCCCATCTCGCCGGCGGGATCGTCGCGCTCGGTAATTTCGATGGCTTTCATCTCGGCCACCAGACGGTGGTGGGAGAGGCGGTACGGCGTGCGCGGAAGGCTGGCCGCCCTGCGCTGGTGGCGACGTTCGACCCACATCCCGTGCGCCATTTCATGCCCGACGCCGCGCCGTTCCGGCTGACGACGCTCGACCAGCGCGAGCGGCTGTTCGCCGCGGCCGGCGCGGAAGCGATGGTCGTCTTCCAGTTCGACGGCGTGCTGGCCGGACTGACCGCGCAGGATTTCGTCCGCCGGTGTCTGGTCGAGGATCTGAAGGTCGGCGGCGTCGTGACCGGCGAGGATTTCACCTTCGGCAAGTCCAAGGGCGGCAATGTCGGCCTGCTCGCCGAACTGGGCCGCGATTACGGGTTCGAGGCCGCGGCCGTGGCGGCGGTGTCGCTGGACGGCGAACCGGTGTCGTCGAGCCGCATCCGCGCACATCTGAGGCTGGGCGAGGCGCGGGCGGCGGCACGCCTGCTGACGCGGCCGTTCGCGATCGAGGGCGTGGTCGAGCACGGCGACAAGGTGGGGCGGACGATCGGCTATCCGACCGCGAACCTGTCGATGGGGAAGTATATCCGCCCGGCCTACGGCATCTATGCGGTGCGCGGACGGCTGGCGGACGGGCGGATGCTGGACGGCGCGGCGAATCTGGGCATCCGGCCGCAATTCGTGCCGTTGAAGGAATTGCTGGAGCCGTTCTTCTTCGACTTCTCGGAAGACCTGTACGGACAGGCGCTTGAGGTCGAACTGATCGAATATCTGCGACCGGAAGCGATGTTCGACGGCATGGACGCGCTCATCGCGCAGATGGACGCCGATTGCGCGCGGGCACGGGAGGTTCTAGGCGCGCGGAACGCATGACCGACGCACCCAACACTCCGCGCGACTCCGCCAGGGACTATCGCGATACCGTCTTCCTGCCGAAGACCGACTTTCCGATGAAGGCGGGCCTTGCCGCCAAGGAGCCGGCGATCCTCGATCGCTGGGCGCGCATCGGCCTGTACGACCGGCTGCGACGCGAGCGGGAGGGGCGCGAGCGCTTCATCCTGCACGATGGCCCGCCCTATGCGAATGGCGACATTCACATGGGCCACGCCATGAACAAGGTGCTGAAGGACATCATCGTCCGCAGCCAGACCCTGCTCGGCAAGGATGCGCCGTACGTGCCCGGCTGGGACTGCCACGGCCTGCCGATCGAGTGGAAGGTCGAGGAAGCGTATCGCGCGAAGAAGCTGAACAAGGACGACGTGCCGGTCGACCAGTTCCGTGCCGAGTGCCGCGCCTATGCCGAGAAGTGGGTCGACGTTCAGCGCGCCGAGTTCGAGCGGCTGGGCGTGATGGGCGACTGGGCCGATCCCTATCTGACGATGAACTACGACGCGGAAGCGGCGATCGTCGGCGAGCTGCTGAAGTTCGCCGAATCGGGTCAGCTGTATCGCGGGGCAAAGCCGGTGATGTGGTCGCCCGTCGAGAAGACCGCGCTGGCCGAAGCCGAGGTCGAATACGAGGATGTCGTCTCGACCCAGATCGATGTCGGGTTCGAGATCGTCGAGGCACCGGAATATCCTCCGCTGGTCGGCGCGATCGCAGTGATCTGGACGACGACGCCGTGGACGATCCCGGTCAATCAGGCGTTGGCCTATGGTTCGGCGATCGATTATCTGGTGTTCGGCCATCAGGGCAAACGCTATCTGGTCGCGGAGCCGCTGTTGCCCGCCTTCACCAAGCGCACCGGCATCGGCATGGAATCGTTCGAGGCGCTGGCCAAGGGGCCGGTGCTGGAGGGCGCGACGGCGCGTCACCCGATGCACCATCTGGGCGGGTTCTTCGCGAGGCCGCGGCCGTTCCTCGAAGGCGATTTCGTCACGATCGATGCCGGTACGGGTCTGGTGCATATGTCGCCGGACCACGGCGAGGACGATTTCCTGCTGTGCAAGCGGCACGGCATCGATCCCGTCTTCGCGGTCGACGGCGCCGGCATGTACCGTGCGGACTGGGCGTGGCTGGGCGGGCAGGGCTCCGTCATCAACAAGAAGTTCGTGGCGGCGGACGGGCCGATCTGTTCGGACCTGCGCGAGGTCGGTGCGCTGCTTGGGGCCTCCGACGATTTCAGCCACAGCTATCCGCACTCTTGGCGGTCCAAGGCGAAGGTGATCCAGCGCGCGACGCCGCAGTGGTTCATCCCGATGGATCGCAACGCAGAGCGCGACGAGGCGGCGGACACCGCCAGCAACGGCGCGACGCTGCGGCAGGTTGCGCTGGACGCGATCGCGGCGACGCAGTGGGTGCCGGCGCGCGCCGAGAACCGCATCCGGGCGATGGTCGAGGGGCGGCCCGACTGGGTCATCAGCCGCCAGCGTGCGTGGGGCGTGCCGATCGCGCTGTACGTCCACCGCCAGACCGGCGAGTATCTGAACGACCCCGCCGTCAACGCCCGCATCGTCGCAGCGTTTCGCGAGGGCGGGGCGGATGCGTGGTTCACCGCGGATCATCAGATGCTGCTGGGCGATGCGCATGTGTTCGCCGATTACGAGCCGCAGCGCGACATCCTGGACGTGTGGTTCGATTCGGGCTGCACGCACGTCTTCACGGTCGAGGCGCGGTACGGCGCGGACGTGCGCGCGAACCTGTATCTCGAAGGGTCCGACCAGCATCGCGGCTGGTTCCAGTCGTCGTTGCTGGAAAGCTGCGGCACGCGCGGGCGCGCGCCGTACGACGCCGTGCTGACCCACGGCTTCGCCCTGGACGACAAGGGCCGCAAGATGTCCAAGTCACTGGGCAACGTCGTCGATCCGCTGAAGATCATCGGCGAAAGCGGCGCGGATATCCTGCGGATGTGGGTCGCGTCGACCGACTATTTCGACGACGTCCGCATCGGCAAGGAAGTGCTGGCGACGGCCTCCGATGCCTATCGCAAGCTGCGCAACACGTTCCGCTATCTGCTCGGCGCGCTCGACGGCTATTCGGAAACGGAAACGGTCGATGTCGCCGAGATGCCCGAACTGGAGCAGTATATCCTGCACCGGCTGGGAATGCTGGATACGGAGTTGCGCGAGGCGGCGACGGGGTATGAGTTCAACCGCTACATCCGCCTGCTGACCGACTTCGCGAACGAGGACCTGTCGGCGTTCTTCTTCGACGTGCGCAAGGACAGCCTGTATTGCGACGCGCACGACAGCGTGAAGCGGCGCAGTTACCGGACGGTGCTCGACACGCTGTTCCACGCGCTGGTCCGCTATGCTGCGCCGGTGCTGTGCTTCACCGCCGAGGAAGTGTGGCAGGCGCGCTTCCCGAGCGAGGACGGCTCGGTGCATCTGCTCGAGTGGCCGGAATTGCCGGACGTGCCCGGCGATTTGCCGCTCGGGACGCGGTGGCAGGCGGTGCGTGCGCTGCGCGTCGCCGTGACCGAGGCGATCGAGCCGCTGCGCCGCGAGAAAACGGTCCGCTCCAGCCTGGAGGCGGAGGTGACGGTGTCGTCGACGCCGTTGCCAGTGGACGAACTGGCAGAGATCTTCATCGTTGCCGCGGTGCGCGAGGCCGACGACGTGACAGTGGCACGGACCGATTATCGGAAATGCGGCCGTTGTTGGCGGCATCTGCCGGAGGTCACAGACGACGGGTCGCTGTGCGATCGCTGCGCCGGGGTGGTGGCGTGACTCGCACGCTGCCACGCGCCGCGCTGGGACTGGCGGTTGCGGTCCTGATCGTCGATCAGGTCGTGAAATACTGGGTGACCGGTCCGCTGGGGCTGAACTACCTGTCCGCCTATCGTACGATCACGTCGTTCTTCGACCTGCGCTACGTCGCCAATTGCGGCGTGTCGCTCGGGCTGTTGCACGGCGACGAGGCGTGGTGGCCGTGGGTGTTGGTCGCGCTGACCGGCGCGATCTCGATCGGCGTGTTCGTGTGGATGCTGCGCGAGACGAACAGGATCGACCAATTGGCGCTGGGTGCGGTCCTGGGCGGGGCTCTTGGTAACATCGCCGACCGGCTGTTCCGGTCACCGCGCTGCGTCGTCGACTATGCCGATCTGCACATCGGCGACTGGCGTCCCTTTTTGGTCTTCAATGTCGCCGACGTGGCGATTACGGTGGGCGTCGCGACGCTGCTGATCCGCGCGTTCCTGGTCCGCGACAAGCGCCAGCCTTCTACGGAGAGTTCCCATGCGTAAGTCCGTCATCCTCGTCGCCGGGGCCGCTGCGATCCTGTCGGGTTGCGCGGGCAAGTCGCTCGACCGGGCGCGGCCGGACGAATTCGCGGTCGCGCGTCAGGCTCCGCTGGTGATCCCGCCCGATTACGCACTGGTGCCGCCGCAGCCGGGGGCCGCCCGCCCGCAGGATGTATCGACGCAGGCGCAGACGCTGGACGCGCTGTTCGGCGGCACGGCTCCGCGTAGCGCCGCCGAGTCGGCGGTGGTCGAGGAGGCTGGTGGCGACACGGCGGAGAACGGTATCCGCTCGTCGGTCGGCGATCCCCAGACGAATGTTGTCAACAAGGGCACGACGACGCGCGACATCGTCGCTGCCCCCGCCGCCGATGGCGCGGATGCGAAGGCGACGGCGCAGTAGGATCGAGGGCGCGGTCCGTTTCGACGGTGCGGGGCTGCGGCGCTCGAGTATAATGACCTGACGTCCGTTCGCCCTGAGCCTGTCGAAGGGCATGAGTCGCATCTGTGCTTCGACAAGCTCAGCACGAACGGTTCACACCGGTGTCTCACGGCTCAATAAGACGCCGGCTTTCACCGGTGTAACGCGTTACGGGGGCGGCTTCCATGAGGGGGCCGCCCCCTGTCGTTCCGGGCCTGATGACGTGGATTCGGCCGAGGTTTTACCTTCGTTTCGGAGAAGGGCTGGGAGGGTCTCTCCACCAGCGAGGCACACGCGGCACCGCCCCACCCCCAGCCCCTCTCCCCTGAAGGGGAGGGGAAATTCAGCCAGCGTCGCCCGCTTTAGAACGCCGCGGTGAGCGAGAACAGGAAGGTGCCGTCGGCGATGTTGCCGCTGCCGTCCTGGCCGTTGCTGAAGCTGGGGCGCAGATATTCGGCGTCGCGCGCGGAGATGTCGGTGCCGACATAGGAAACGCCCAGCGTCAGGTTCTTGAACGTCGTGTCGACCCCGACCATCCAGTCGAAATACTTGCCGGTCGGCGCGACCGACGTGGCGTTGGGACCGAGCCCGCGGTTGCCGTCCGAAAAGCCGACATGGCCTTTCAGCGTGAACGGCGTGCTGGGCAGGGCGGTCGCGGCATCGACCCAGAGATACAGATTGTCCTCCTTGTCGCCCGGATCATTGTAGACGCCGGCGGCTGCATCGGCACCGGTGAAGTACCAGCGGCCGAGCGCTTCCTGCGCGGGAGCATAGGCGACGCCAGCGGTGAGCGACGCCGGCCCGATCGAGCCGGACACCTTGGCATAGGGTTCGAAGAAGTCGGTCTTATCGGCGCCGCCCGGATACATATAATAGGTGACGCCGACGTCGAGCGTCACGTCCTCGGTGGGCTTGAACTTGTAGCCGCCGATGATGTCGAGTTCGAGGTTCGCGCCGCCGAACGTGCCCCAACCGGCGAGATTCGAGCCCCAGAAGCCGCCATAGAGTCCGCTTTCATGCGCGATGGTGACGCCGGCCTGTACGGCGACATCCTCGTCGGATTGCGACACGCCGCGGAACCGGTAATCGGATACGATGGCAGCGGAACCGCTGATCGTAACGGGCGGTGGCGGGGCGGTGTCGTCCTGCGCCAGAGCGGGCGAAGCGGCGACAAGCGAAAGACCGCCAACGAGAAGGTGCGAGAAGCGCATCGTATTCCCCTTTTGGGATGAAACCGATTGCTCCGCCTGCTTCCCGGGAACGCCGCGTGTGTCCGGCCCGTCGAAAGGCCGTCTTGCGATCTAATCGCCGGGACCCGCTGACTGCCAGCCGCTGTTGCAACGCACAAGAACAATCGTGCACGATGCCAAGTAAAAACGATCATATGTTGCGAACCCGCAACAGCCTAGACTGTGGCTGCGGCCCTCCACGCCGCAAATCCGCGCTCCAGATCGGCGATCAGGTCGCTTGTGTCTTCCAGACCGACCTGAATGCGCACCAGCAAGCCGGTGTCGGCGCGCGTCGTGACGCTGCGGTGGCGCTGAGGATCGATCGGGATCGCAAGGCTCTCATATCCGCCCCAGCTGTAGCCGATACCGAACAGGTCGAGCGTATCGATGAAGGCGGTGCGCGCGGCGTCGTCCCCGCCCGCGAAGGCGAACGAGAACAGGCCGCTGGAGCCGGCGAAATCCCGCACGAAATTCTCATGGCCGGGGCAGTTCGGCAACGCGGGGTGGTATACCGCCGACACTTCCGGCCGCGTGTCGAGCCAGCCTGCGATCGCAAGCGCGCTCTCCTGATGCTGGCGCAGGCGGACGGCCATCGTGCGCAGCCCGCGACTGCCGAGGAAGGCATCGTCGGGGGCGACATGCTGGCCAAGCTGAAAGCTGGTGTCGCGCAGGGCGGCGAAGCGGCCGGGACCGGCG
Source organism: Sphingomonas sp. AC435 (assembly GCF_979253005.1). NCBI lineage: Bacteria > Pseudomonadati > Pseudomonadota > Alphaproteobacteria > Sphingomonadales > Sphingomonadaceae > Sphingomonas > Sphingomonas sp. AC435. The sequence goes on along the minus strand of NZ_CEEDCJ010000002.1, from coordinate 473,386 downwards.
GTGACGGAGCCGAGCATCGCGTCCGAATGACCGACGACGTATTTGGTGCAGGCGAGGATCGTATAGTCGATGCCGCGGGCGATGGCCGGGAAGAACAGTGGCGTCGCCCAGGTATTGTCAAGCAGGGTCGCGATGCCGTGCGCCTTGGCGACGGCGACGATCGCGGGAATATCCTGCACCTCGAAGGTCAGGCTGCCCGGACTTTCCATGAAGATCGCGCGCGTGTTCGGGCCGATCAGGTCGGCGATGCCAGTGCCGATCATCGGATCGTAGAAGCGGGTGGTGATCCCGAAGCGCCGGAGCAGGCCGGTGGCGAAACCGCGCGTGGGGTCATAGGCGCTGTCGACCAGCATCAGCTCGTCGCCCGGCGACAGGACCGCGAGCAGCGCAGCGGCGACCGCCGCGACGCCGGACGGATAGAGGAAGGTCCCCTCCGCGCCCGGCTCCAACTCGGTCAGCGCGTCGGCCAGCGACCACTGCGTCGGTGTACCGCGCCGTCCGTAGAACAGGCGATGATGGGTATCGCGACCGGCCGCAGCGCGCAGATGGGCGACATCGTCGTACAGGATCGTGGATGCCCGCCACACCGGCGGGTTGACGATCCCCGAGGTCCATTCCTTGCGGCGGCCCGCGGTGACGACCTTCGTCGCGGGCTTCGTATCGTCGCGATCGTTCATGCTTCGCCCGTCGCCTTGAGGGTGGAGGAGTCGCTGCCCCATTCGGTCCAGCTGCCGTCGTAAAGCGATGCCTCGCGACCGAGCAGATGCGCGCCGAATGCCAGCACGGCGGCGGTCACGCCGGAGCCGCAGGTCATCGTCATCGGTGCGTTCAAATCGACCCCCGCCGTCTCGAATGCCGCCGACAGTGCCGCACCGCGCTTCCATGTGCCGTCCGCCTCGAACAGGCGCGGATAGGGAAGGCTAAGCGCGCCGGGAATATGGCCGGGCGCGGCGCCGTGCGGATCGGGTTCTTCGCCGGTGAAGCGGGTGGCGCTGCGCGCGTCGATCACCTGTTCCGCACCGGTGGCGAGATTGCCCTTCATCTGGGCGAGGGTGCGCAGCCGCGCCTCGTTCCATTCCGGCGTCGCGTGGCGGGGTTTCGCATCATGCGGTCCCGTCTCTAGCGCGCGACCCTCCGCGCGCCATTTGGCGAGGCCGCCGTCGAGGATCGCGACGCTGCCGATGCCGTAGCCGCGGATCAGCCACCACGCGCGGGCCGCGCTGTTCCACGGGGCATCGTCGTAGAGGACGATGCGAGTGCCGTCGCCGAGGCCGAGCTTGCCGAGGCGGCTGGCGACCTTGGCGGGGCCGGGAAGGGTGTTCGGGAGCGGCGAGTCGGTGTCGCGAAGTTCGGCGAGGTCTAGGAACACCGCGCCGGCGATATGCCCTGCCTCGAACTCCGCGCGGGCGTTGCGCCCCAGCGAAGGGTCGAGCAGGGTGGCGTCGGCGATGCGCAGGTCGCGCTGGCCCAGCGATGCTGCGAGCCATTCGGTCGTGACGAGGGAGTCCATATGCGCGCCTCTAGCGGATGGCCGAGGGGTTTGTCGAAGGGTGGCGGACGATCAGTAGGGCGGACCGCTGGCGTCGAGCGTGTCGAGGAACTCAGCAGCTTGATCGCGGGTCGCGGCCTGTGCGTCGGCGGGCTGTTTGTCCCATGTGCGGTACGGCATCGCGAGGCGCGGATTGCGGCCGAGCGTTTCCCGGTGCCGTGCCAGGAAGTCCCAGTACAAGGCGTTGAACGGGCACGCATCCGGTCCGACCCGCTGCTTCACGTCGTAACGACAGTGGCGGCAATAATCGGACATCCGGTCGATATACGCACCCGACGAGACATAGGGTTTCGACCCTACGAGGCCGCCGTCGCCGAACTGGCTCATGCCCAACGTGTTCGGCAATTCGACCCATTCGTACGCGTCGACATAGACCTCCAGATACCAGAGGTGGACCGCCTTCGGATCGGCGCCGATCAGCAGCGCGAAATTGCCCGTGACCATCAGCCGCTGGATGTGGTGGGCGTGTGCGGTGGCAAGCGTCTGGCCGATCGATTCGCGCAGGCAGTGCATCTCGGTCTCGCCGGTCCAGTACCACGCGGGCAGCGGGCGGCGGTGATCGAGGTGGTTGCGATCGACATAGTCCGGCCCCTCGCGCCAATAGATGCCGCGCATATACTCGCGCCAGCCGATGATCTGGCGGACATAGCCCTCGACGGAGTTCAACGGTGCGCGGCCGGCATGATATTCCGCCTCCGCCTGGCGGCACAGATCGATCGGGTCGAGCAGGCCGGAATTGATGTAGGGCGACAGGATGGAGTGCCAGAGGTGACGCTCGCCGGTCAGCATCGCATCCTCGTAATCGCCGAACTGCGGGAGGGCGTGGCGGAAGAACATATCCGCCTGACGCTCGGCATCGGCGGCGGTGACGGCCCAGTCGAATCCGTCGAGCGAGCCGGGATGATCGGGGAAGCGCTCGGCGATCATCGCGATCACGTCTCGCGTGATCGCGTCGGGCGCGAAGGCGAGGGGGCGGGGCATGAGCAGGTCGGCCTTGGCCGGCTTGCGATTGTCCTTGTCGAAGTTCCAGCGGCCGCCGACCGGTTTGGCCCCGTCCATCAGCAGGCCCGTCTTGCGGCGCATGTCGCGGTAGAAGAACTCCATCGTGAGTTCGCGGCGACCCTCCGCCCAGGCGTCGAACTCCGCATGCGTGGCGACGAAGCGGTCGTCGGGATGGATATCGACTGGGATGCCGAAGATCGTCTCCCACCCGTCGATCATCGCGCGGACGCGCCACTCGCCGGCTTCGGTGACGGTTATGCGATCGGGATCGTGACGCTGGATCGCGCGGGCGAGCTCGCCGGTGAAGCTGCCGGCGTTATCCGGGTCGTCGAGCGGCGTGTAGTCGACCGTCCAGCCGGCCGCGCGCAGTGCGTCGGCGTGGTGGCGCATCGCCGAGAGGATGTAGGCGAGCTTCTGTTTATGATGGCGGACGTAGGTCGTCTCCTCCGCGACCTCGACCATCAGAACGACCGTGTCGGCCGGGTTCTGGCCGCGGAGCGAGGCCATATTCGGCGACAATTGATCGCCCAGGATCGGCACGAGCGTTTTCATGCAGGCATCATCTTCCTATGTGCGGGGACATGACCCCCATGCATCTCGGCCAGACCAGCGCGCTGCCCGCATCCCCCGAAGCGGCGGTGCTCGACTATGTTCCCAATCCGCGGCCCGGCCGTACCTATCTGGTGCGGTTCGCGGCCCCCGAGTTCACCAGCCTGTGCCCGGTGACGGGACAGCCCGACTTCGCGCATCTGGTGATCGATTACGTGCCCGGCGAGACGATCGTCGAGTCGAAATCGCTGAAGCTGTTCCTGGGCAGTTTCCGCAATCATGCCGCGTTCCACGAGGACTGTACGGTAGGAATCGGCGAGCGGCTGTTCGACGAAATGGAGCCCGCTTGGCTGCGAATCGGTGGCTATTGGTATCCGCGGGGCGGTATCCCGATCGACGTGTTCTGGCAGTCGGCCGCGCCGCCAGCCGATTTGTGGCTCCCGGATCAGGGAGTTGCACCTTACCGCGGCCGTGGATGACCGTGTTCGATGACGGGCGTGTCATGCAGCGCAGCATATTATTGTTGCGCTGCAGCGACTTCCACGAAACTTTCCCTCCGATGAATGGTTTATGCCAGTTGTAGCAGGCAGACCGGGAGTCGCCGATGCACCTAGCGAGGGAAATACGATGGTAGAAGCAGCCGCGGCCACGATCGATCATCTCGTCATGATCGGCAACTTCCTGCCGCGGCAATGTGGGTTGGCGACGTTCACGACCGACGTGTACACCGCTGTCCGCGAACGCTTTCCCGACATCGCCCTCGACGTCTACGCGATGGACGATCATCCCGGCCGCTACGATTATCCAGACGCGGTGACCGGGGCGATCCCGCAGAACGAACTATCGGCATATATCGATACGGCGCGCGTCATCGAATCGAGCGGCGCGCAGGCGATTTGGCTCCAGCACGAATACGGCATCTATGGCGGGCCGGCGGGGGAGCATATCCTCGCGCTGCTGGACCGGACGACGCTGCCGCTGATCGTGACGCTGCATACCGTGCTGGAGAAACCCAGCCCCGACGAGCGGCGCGTGATGGAGGGCCTGTTGCGTCGTGCATCGCGCGTGATCGTGATGGCGGAGCGTGGGCGCGATATCCTGAAGCGCGTGTACGGCGCCAATCCGCGCCAGATCACGATGATCCCGCACGGCGTGCCCGACCGCGACCTGATCGATCCCGCGTCGCGCAAGGGCCAGTTCGGTTGGGAGGGGCGGCCGGTCGTGCTGACGTTCGGCCTGCTGGCGCCGAGCAAAGGCATCGAGACGATCATCGAGGCGCTGCCGGCGGTCGCCGAGAAGCATCCGAACCTGCTGTACGTCGTGCTCGGCGCGACGCACCCGAACCTCGTGGCGCACGAGGGCGAGAAATATCGCGATCGGTTGAAGGCGCTGGCGGCGGAAAAGGGCGTCAGCGACAACGTCGCGTTCGTCGATGGCTTCGTCGAGCATGACGAACTGATCAGTTACCTGGAGGCGGCGGACATCTACGCGACGCCGTATCTGAACCCAGCACAGATCACGAGCGGCACGCTGTCCTATGCGGTCGGCGTCGGCAAGGCGGTGATCTCCACCCCCTATGTCCATGCGACCGAGATATTGGCGGACGGGCACGGCGTGCTGGTCGATTTCAAGGATGTCGCGGCGTTCGCGCGTGAAATGGATCGCCTGCTGTCGAACGAGCGTGATCGCAAGCGGCTGGCGGAGCGGGCCTATGCGCGGGGCCGGACGATGATCTGGCCGCGCCTCGCGGAAGCGATCCTGGCCGAAACGGTCCGCGCTGTCGCTCACAAGCCGGAGCGCATTGTAAAGTCGCTGCCTTCCTTTCGCGCCATCGCCCCCGATTTCGCCGCCGTCGAACGGATGAGCGATTCGACGGGCATGTTGCAGCACTCGATCTACTCGGTGCCCGACCGTCGCCACGGCTATTGCATCGACGACAACGCCCGTGCGCTGATCCTGGTCAGCGGCATGCCCGATCTCGACCCGATACTCCGCGACAAATGGACGACGATCTACGCGTCGTTCATCCAGTACGCCTGGAACCCGGACAAGCGCCGCTTCCGCAATTTCATGCGGTTCGACCGCGCATGGTGCGAGGATGTCGGGTCGGAGGATTCGAACGGTCGGACGTTGTGGGCGCTCGGGATGGTCGCGCGGGACGCTCGCGAAGCCAAGCACCGCGACTGGGCCGGGGCGATGTTCGACTCGACCGCCAGTCTGGCGCTGGAGCTGGGCTCGTTGCGGGCGCAGGCGTTTGCGATGCTGGGCGCGGCGGCGATCCTCGACGCGAAGCCGGGCCATGTGCTGTCGCTGGAAATCCTGACGCAGCATGCGGCGTCGCTGCTGAGCCTGCTCGAAGAGGCGCGGCGGCCGGAATGGCAGTGGTTCGAAATCGTGCTGGCCTACGACAATGCCCGCCTTCCGGAGGCGCTGATCCGAGCCGGCCGGGCGCTCGGTCGCGACGACCTTGTCCAGTGCGGCCTGTCGACGCTCGAGTGGATCTGCGGCAAGCAGACGTCTCCCGAAGGACGCTTTCGCGCGGTGGGCACCGAGAGCTTCTTTCGACCCTATGCCGAGCCGTTGCAGTTCGATCAGCAGCCGCTGGAGGCTCAGGCGACCGTCGAGGCGTGTGTCTCCGCATTCGAGGCTACGGGCGATCGCCGTTGGGTGGCGGAGGCCGAGCGCGCCTATGGCTGGTTCATGGGGTTGAACGATCTCGATCTGCCGCTGGCGACGGCGGCGGACGGGGGGTGTTTCGACGGACTGATGCCGACCGGCCTCAATCGCAACCAGGGCGCGGAGTCGATCCTGGCGCTGCAACTGGCGAGTTGTGCGATTTGGGGGCTATCGCAGCCACGGGCCGACGTGGCAGGGACGACGCTCGCCGCCGCGTGAGTACCGGGCCTTCGGGACCGGCAGCGTGGCGACCATCGTCTGCCGGGAGCGAGGGTCCGGAATCGCATGAACCTGTTCACTCACGAAATGCGCCTGCACGCCGATCCGTCGCGCGTGGTGGTGCGGCCCTTCCACATCGCCTGGAGCGGCGGGAACGGCGCTGCGCCCAGCCGAACCGAGCGGCTCGTCGCCGAAGTTCTGCAAATGGACGGTTCACAGGCGCGTGAAGAGCTGGAGGTCGTCCTCAAGGATTTCGAGGCGCGACACTGGCAGACGCGGCGCGTGTTCATGACGCGATACGACGAGATCGAGGAAATGCTCGGCCTCGACGGCAGCGAGATCGGCGACGAAAAGCGGCAGCTGATCGGCGCCTATTTCTGTCACGAGTACAGCTATGCCGCCGCGGCGCTGATGAACCCCAGCGCGGTACCGCATTTCGACCAGTCGGGCATGCCGCCGGGTAGCTTGCGCATCCTGATGTCGATGCGCGCAGTGGGCGAGGGGCACATCTCCTCGGTGGCGTTTCGTGAAGGGATCATCACCGACCAGCATGAACTGCAACTCGCGCCCGAGCCGCCGTTCGCGACCGCCACCGACGCGGTTGGCAGCGACCGCGAGGAGATGCCGGAGGGTCCGGTGACAGTGTATCGCCACCGCGATTCTACGCTGTCGGGCACGGTGATCTTCCCGATCACGGCGGCGCAGTCCAAGGGGCTGGAAGACCTGCGCATCGTGCGGTTCCAGCATGAAGACGGCACGTTCGAATGGATCGGGACCTATACTGCCTATAACGGCTCGCAGATCCAGTCGGAGCTGATGCGGACGCGCGACTTCCGCGCGTTCGACCTGGTGCCGATGACGGGCGGTGCGGCGCGCAACAAGGGCATGGCGCTGTTCCCGCGCAAGGTCGACGGCCAGTATATGATGATCGGCCGATCGGACGGCGAGAACCTGTTCCTGCTGAAGTCGGACGACCTGACCCACTGGGAGGACGGCGCGAAGATCCTTGTGCCGGAATATCCGTGGGAGCTGGTGCAGATCGGCAATTGCGGTCCGCCGATCGAACTGGACGAGGGATGGCTGCTGCTGACCCACGGTGTCGGGGCGATGCGGAAGTATTCGATCGGTGCGGTGCTGCTGGACAAGAACGATCCCTCAAAGGTGATCGGCCGCACGTCCGAGCCGCTGCTGGCGGCGAAGGATCAGGACCGCGAGGGTTACGTACCGAACGTCGTGTATTCGTGCGGAGCGATCCGGCATGGCGACGCGCTGTTCCTGCCGTACGGCATCGCGGACAGTTCGATCGGTTTCGCGTTCGTGGCGATCGGGGATCTGCTGGAGCGGATGTGATGCTGCTGGCGTTGCTGTTGCAGGTTGCGGCCCCCGGCGCTGCCTTGTCGGAGGCGGAGACGCTGGGGCGGCGGCTGGCGGAAACCGGGACGCTCGCAACGATGATCCCGATGCTGGTCGAAAGCGATCTCACCGAGTTGGCCGGCGAGACGCCCGATCTGTCGGCGGCGGAGCGGACGCGGCTGTTCGCGATCGGGCATGAGGAAGGGGCACGGGGGCGCGGGAAGCTGATCGTCGCGCTGGGCCGGGCCTATGCCGCGAAGCTGTCGCTCGCCGACCTGCGTGTGCTGGTCCGCAATGCCGAGATGCCGGCGACCCAGCGCCTGCGCCAGGCGACACCTGCGGCAATCGCGCAGGCGATGCAGACGCTGGGCGAGATGGACCTGAAGAAGACCGTCGCAGCGCGGCTGTGCAAGGACACCGGCAAGCGCTGCGAACGGTGACGGCTCACGCCGCCGCCACCCTCCGCGCGTAGCGGTAGAGGAGGGCCACGAGCGCGAGGAACAGGATCGTGCCGCCGATGAGCGCGACGGGTTCCCATGCCGCCCCAACGATCGCCAGCGGCGCGTCGGAATTGGTCGCATAGACGAGCCCGGCGAAGGCCACGCCCCACAGGCTTTCACCGACGATCATGCCCGTCGCGGCCAGCACGCCGAACCGCTCGGCCGCCTCCGGGTCGCTTTGACGCTTCGCCCAGCGATCGTAGACGGAACCGATCACCGCGCCGAGCACGACCGGCAACGTCACCGTCATCGGCAGGTAGACGCCAAGGCCGATGCCGAGCGGGGGCAGGCGCAGGCGGCCGGCGCGGCCGAGCAGTTCGTCCACCACGACCATGATCGCGCCCGCCAATGCGCCCCAGCCGATCATCGCCCAGTTGAGATCGCCGCCGAGTACGCCCTTGGCAAGCGCGGAGATCAGCGCCGCCTGGGGCGCGGCAAGTGCATTGGGGCCGGCACCGGGCGCGCCGACGAAGCCGAGCGTGCTGCCGAGCAGGTTCAGGACCGGCGGCACGACGATCGATCCGAAGATGACGCCGAAGATCAGCGCCACCTGTTGTTTCCACGGGGTCGCGCCGACCAGTTGGCCGGTCTTCAAGTCCTGAAGATTGTCGTTGGAGATGGTCGCGACGCCGAACACGATACCGGTGACGATCAGCGCATAGGCGACCAGCGCCTGTGTGGTTTCGGGCGGCGTGCCGCGCCCGAACAGGCCGACGAGCATCAGGCTGGCGGCGAGGACCGACAGGATGCCGATGCCGGACACGGGGCTGTTCGACGCGCCGATCAGGCCCGCCATGTAACCACAGACGGCGGCGATCACGAGGCCGATGACCAGCACGAACACCAGCGCGCCGGCGATCAGAGGCACCGCCGACGCCGCGAGCGGCCCACCGGCGATGACGGTCCACAGCAGGATGCCGATCGGCACCAGCATCCCCAGCGATACGATAAAGACGAGACCGATCGGCAGATCGCGCTCCGTCACGTCGACGATCGCGCCGCCGCGCTTCGCCTTCGACGCGGCAAGCGCGGAGCGGACGCCGCCCACCACTGGCCCGATGATCTTCGCCAAAGTCCAGATCGCGGCGACGCCGATCACGCCCGCGCCGAAGAACCGCACGTCGCTGCGGAACACGGTACCGGCCCAGGTCGCGACATCGGCGGCAGGCATGGGCGACGCGGCGGTGAGGATCGGCAGGACGATCCACCAGCCGACGATGATGCCGACGAACATGGCGAGGCCAACAGACAGGCCGACGAGGTGCCCAGCGCCGATCAGCGCGAAGGACAGACCGCCGGCGATGCCGGTCGCGCCGCTACCGGCGCGGAACCACAGGGCGGCTTCGGCGGCGACGAGGCGGGTCTGGGTCAGGATCGCGAAACCGGCGGAGACGAGCGCGCTCCAGACGATCACCCATAGGCCGCGGGCGCTTTCGGCGGCGCCTTCACGGCTTCCCGCACCGACCTTCAGCACCTCCGCGGCGGCGCGGCCCTCCGGATAGGGGAGCGGCGTATCGAGGACGAGGGCGCGGCGTAGCGGGACGGAGAACATGACGCCGAGAATGCCGCCGAATGCGGTGATCGCCGCCGTCGTCAGATACGGAAAGCCCTGCCACCAACCGATCATGACAAGGCCGGGCAGGACGAAGATGATCGCGGCCAGCGTTCCCGCCGCCGAGGCGACGGTCTGGACGATGTTGTTCTCCAGGATCGTCGCGCCGGGCAGGTAGCGCAGGATCGCCATCGAGATCACCGCGGCGGGGATCGAGGTGGCGAAGGTCAGCCCGACCTTCAGGCCGAGATACACGTTCGCGGCGGTGAACAGCAGCGTGATGATGCCGCCCAGCGCGATGCCACGAACCGTGAGTTCGCGCATCTGAGTGGCTGGTGCGGAGCCCGTGACGGCGGTGTCGGTCATGCCTGTCCTGTCGGGATCGAGGGCGAAGTGGAGGAAGTGGAGGTATTCGCGCGGTGTCGGCTCAGGCCGAAGTGGAGGTGACCGGAGGGTGTCTGCACCTCGCATGGAGTAGCGGCGGCGTGGACGCGGTCTTCGGATCGGGCGGTGTGGGGCAGGGGAGTGACCTTCGCGTTCATGTGGCGTCTACGGCTGGGGGTAAGTGCGACGTGACCGCCGAGTGACCTGGACCGGGGAATATCATGTCGCGTGCGTGTAGGACCGTCAAATCCGGTGTGGTGTCGCTTTGCGTTCGTAGGGTTTCAGATGTTCCTCCCCTGCAAGGGGAGGTGGCGCGCAGCGCCGGAGGGGTGTCAACGCTGGCCGTCTCACCCCTCCGTCAGCCCTGCGGGCTGCCACCTCCCCTTGCAGGGGGGAATGGGGGGTACGCCATGCACGCTTCTCGACACGCTCCCCGCGACGCTCTAGGCGCGGCGGCGGTTCAAGGGGGAACGACATGGCGGACGCGTTGCGGGTGGCATTGGCCGGGCTGGGGACGGTGGGCGGCGGGGTCGTCAAACTGCTGGACGCCAATCGCGAGCTGATCACGCGGCGCGCGGGGCGGCCGATCGAGGTCGTCGCGGTGTCGGCGCGCGACCGCAGCAAGGATCGAGGCATCGACCTGTCGCGCTTCCAGTGGATCGACGACACGAGCGCGCTGGCGCAGCAGGCGGATGTCGACGTGGTGGTCGAGCTGATCGGTGGATCGGACGGGCCGGCGCTGACGCTGGCGCGGGCGACGCTGGCGAAGGGGCGGCACATCGTCACCGCCAACAAGGCGATGCTGGCGCATCACGGGCTGGAGCTGGCGCAGGCGGCGGAGGCGGCGGGCGCGGCGCTGAAGTTCGAGGCGGCAGTGGCGGGCGGTATCCCGGTCATCAAGGGGCTGCGCGAGGGCGCGGCGGCGAACGAGATCGGCCGCGTCTACGGCATTCTCAACGGCACCTGCAATTTCATCCTGTCGAAGATGGAAGCGGAAGGTCGCGACTTCGCCGAGGTGCTGGCGGAGGCGCAGGCGCTGGGCTTCGCAGAGGCGGACCCGACGTTCGATATCGACGGCATCGACGCCGCGCACAAACTGTCGATCCTCGCCAGTCTGGCGTTCGGGACTCAGCCGGCGTTCGAGCATGTCGCGGCGACCGGTATCCGGCACGTGCTGGGCGCGGATATCGCGGAGGCGGCGGCGCTGGGATATCGCGTTCGGCTGGTCGGGCTGGCGGAGGCGGGTAAGGCGGGGCTGTTCCAGCGCGTGCATCCGCATCTGGTGCCGATCGACCACCCGCTGGCGCATGTCACCGGATCGACCAACGCGGTCGTGGCCGAGGGCAATTTCGTCGGCCGGCTGCTGTTGCAGGGCGCGGGAGCGGGCGAGGGGCCGACCGCGAGCGCGGTCGTCGCGGACCTGATCGATATCGCGCGGGGCGAATATGGCCCGCCGTTCGCGATGCCGGCGGCGTCGCTGGTCGCCGCCGAGGTCGCGGATGCGGGCGAGCGGCGCGGGCGTGCGTATCTACGCTTCCTGGTCGAGGACCGGGTCGGCGTGCTGGCGGAGATTGCGGCGGCGATGCGCGACGCCGGCGTGTCGATCGAGAGCCTGATCCAGCGTGGCGCGACTGCGGACGGGCATGTGTTGGTCGCGATCGTCACGCATGAAGGACCGGAGCGAAGCGTGGCGCAGGCGCTGGAGCGGTTGCGTGGTTCGCCGAGCGTGGCGGGGTCGCCGCTGTGGATGCATATTCTGGGGTGAGTTGGGGAGGGCGTCCTGTTCTTGCGCGCAGGCGAGAGGCCAGTGTTGTCGTTGGCCGGCCGTACTGCTGCTTGGCCCACTGGGTTTCCGCGTTCGGGGGAACACGGGCAGCGCTGATCCCCCTCATCTTGTGGGGGCGGTTTCTCGACAGGGGCGTCGCCAAGGCTCTACCCCACCCCAGCCCTCCCCTTGCAGGGGAGGGAGTGAGAAGGAGCTAGCGTAAGGCTGGCGTTGTACCGCCGACCCGCGGCACAGGCGGATCGTCGAGCGGGATCGCGACGCGGTTGGATTTGTCGACTTTCTTCTTGCCCTTCAGGCTGCCGGCAATGTCGCGGACGAGGGCCACGGGATTGGTCGCCTGACCGGGTTCGTCGCAGCAGCTGTTCGGGTCGATGAGTTTGCCGAGTAGCCGGACCGCCGCGACACCGCCGCCGATCATGTCGACGCCGACCTGACATCCGCCCTGCACCGTGGCGCAGGGGGCGGCGGTGGCGTTCATCGCGACATCGGGACGCAGATAGGGGTTGATCGGCGTCGGTCGATCGGGTGGGCCGCGTTCCGCGGGCAGGGGTAGACGTTGCGTCGGGATGACGGTGGCGCAGACGACGACCTCCTCGGGCGTCGGCGGAGGCTGGCGCTTGCAGGGCTCGGTTTGCACGGGCGCGAGGATCGAGAAGCGCTCGGGCGCGGCGCCGGGCGTACCGGCCTGAAGCGAGAGGATGATCGCGGCGAAACTCATCGGGGGCGCTCCGGTCGGGAGCGGCAAGCCTGCCCGCTGGGAGCGCCGCGGTAAAGCGTCAGGCGACCGGCGCTACGCCGAGGCGGGGAATGTCGATCGCCGGGCAGCGGTCCATCACCACCTTCAGACCGGCGGCTTCGGCGCGGGCGGCGGCGGCTTGATTGACGACGCCGAGCTGCATCCACACCGCCTTCGCACCGATCGCGATCGCTTGGTCGACGGCCTCTCCAGCGGCGTCCGAGTTGCGGAAGATGTCGACGATGTCGATCGGATCGCCCAGCTGGGCAAGCTCGCGGAAGACGAACTCGCCGTGGATGTGCTCGCCGGTGATCTGCGGGTTGACGGGTATCACGCGGTAGCCGTGGCGCTGGAGCGCGGCCATGACGCCGTAGGAGGGGCGGTTCGGCCGGTCCGAGGCGCCGACGAGGGCGATCGTCCGGGCGGACTCCAGCAGGTCCTTGATATCGGCGTCGGCGGTGAGGGGCATGGCGAGACTCCTGTGTCGTCCGCTCAACGCGGTCCGATAGCCGCCGGTTGCGCCGGGGGCGGCAGGCGGAGCCACGCATCGACCGTGGCGGCGATCGGCGCGAAGACGGTGTCGACCGCTTCCGCCGCGGGTGGCTTGCCGGCGTCGGAGGCGGCGCGGATCGATCCCGTCAGGGGGATGCGGCCGAGGAACGGGATGCCGAGATCGGCGGCCGCCGCCTCTGCGCCACCAAGGCCGAACGGGTCCGAAATCTCGTTACAGTGTGGGCAGATATAGCCGGCCATGTTCTCGATCAGGCCAATGATCGGGATGCCGGCCTTCTGAAACAGGTCGATCGCGCGGGTGGCGTCGATCAGCGACAGGTCCTGCGGCGTCGACACGATCACTGCGCCGGCGGGCCGGTATTTCTGGACCATCGTCAACTGCACGTCACCGGTGCCGGGTGGCAGGTCGAGGACGAGCGTATCGGCGCGGCCCCACGCGCCCTCCACCAGCTGGCCGAGCGCGCCCGCCGCCATCGGCCCGCGCCACGCGATCGCGCGGCCGGGTTCGACGAGCTGGCCCATCGACAGCAGGGGAACCCCGTAGGGCGTGAGGACGGGGATGAGTTGCTTGTCGAGCGCTTCCGGGCGGGTGCCCTCGACTCCGAGCAGGCGCGGTTGCGAAGGGCCGTAGATGTCGGCGTCGACCATGCCGACGCGGCGACCGGCGCGCGATAGCGCGATGGCGAGGTTGGCGGCGATGGTCGACTTGCCGACACCGCCCTTGCCGCTGGCGACGGCGATCAGCGCGCGGGCGGAGCGTTCGGCGGTGGCGACGATGCGGACCTCCGTCACGCCTGTGCGGCCGGTCAGCGCGGTACGCAGCGCGGTCTCCATATCGTCACGTTCGGGGGCGGACAGGCCGGTCGCATCGAGCACGATGCCGGCGCGCGTGCCGTCCATCCTCAGGGTGGCGCGGTCGCCCGCGATCGCGGTCACCGCCGCCTCTGCCGTATCATAAGTAGTCATGCGACGCGGGAGATAGGGCCGGGGAGGACGCTTGCCACTGTTTTTCGTCCGAACGTCTTCCTATAGAGGACGGATGAGCATCCTGCCGCGCTGGCGCAAGCGCCCCACTGTCCTCGCCGTCGAAACTCCGAAGGGCCCCTGGGGCGGCGGGGAGAATAGCGGCGGGGGGCCGCGCAATCCGTGGTCGCTGCCGCCGGGCGGCAAGAAGCCCGCGGGCAGCAATGGCAACGGTCCGCGCCCGACGGCGCTCGACGAGTTCCTGAAGAAGGCCCGCAACGCGGGTGGCGGCGGTAGCGGTGGCGGCGGGTTTTCCGGCCTGCCGACCGGCCCGAACGCGCGGATGCTGTGGGCGATCGGCGCGGCCATTCTGGTGGCGATCTGGCTGGTGTTCACCTCGATCCATCAGATCGCGCCACAGGAGCGCGGCGTCGTGACGTATTTCGGTCGCTATGCCGGGACCTTGCAGCCGGGTGTGCAGATCACGCCGCCGGCCCCGATCGCGCGCGTGCAGACCGTGAACGTGCAGGGCTTTCGCACGGAGAACTTTCCGCGTGGCGATGGTGTCAATCTGGCGCTGACCAAGGACCAGAACATCGTTGACCTGACCTATTCGGTGCGCTGGAACATCGCCAATCCGAGCGAATATGTGTTCGAGCTGCGCGAGCCGGAAGAGACGGTGCGCGCCGCGGCGGAGAGTGCGATGCGCGCGGTGATCGCGAACACGACGCTGGATCAGGCGCTGGGCCGCGGCCGCACGACAATTGAATCCGAGGTCAGCGAACTGACGCAGTCGATCCTCAACAGCTATCGCGCAGGCGTGCGCATCCAGAGCGTGTCGATCAATCGCGCGAGCGCACCCCAGCAGATCGTCGACGACTTCAACAAGGTGACGGCGGCGCAGCAGGAGGCGGTGGCTGCGGTCAACCGCAGCCGCGCCTATGCGCAGCAGGTCGTGGCACGCGCCCAGGGCGAAGCGGCAGCGTTCGACCGGGTCTATGCGCAGTACAAGCTGGCCCCCGAGGTGACGCGTCGCCGCATGTATTACGAGACGATGGAGGACGTGCTGGCGAAGTCGAACAAGACGATCGTGGAGCCGGGTGGGACCGTGCCGTATCTGCAGGTGCCCAGCGCCACGCGCGCGCCGGCACCAGCAGCGGTCGTGGCAGCGCCGGCCTCGGCGTCGGCCCAGCCCGCAGCGACGACGGGAGCGGGACAGTGAGCGGCCTCTGGAAGAATCCTGTCACGATCGGCATCGCGGCGTTGGTGCTGGTGATTCTGGCCGCGGCGACCTTCGCGATCGTGCCCGAGACGCAGCAGGCGGTGGTGTATCGCCTCGCCCAGCCGATCCGCGTCGTGAACAAGTATCAGGCCGACCAGCCGATCGGATCGTCCGGTGCCGGCCTGATCGCGCGGGTGCCGTTCCTCGACCGCATCACCTGGGTCGACAAGCGCGTGCTGGACCTTGATCTCGAGAATACGCAGGTGCTGTCGACCGACCAGTTGCGGCTGAACGTCGATGCGTTTGCGCGGTTTCGCGTCGTCGACCCGCGGCTGATGCTGGCGACGGCCGGAAGCGAGGAAGGCGTCGCCAACCAGCTACGCCCGCAGTTCGGATCGACGCTGCGCAACGAGCTGGGCAAGGTACGGTTCGCGACGCTGCTGACGCCGGAACGCGGCGAGGTGATGGACTCGATTCAGCGTGGGCTCGATCGTCGCGCGCGCCAGTACGGCGTCGAGATCGTCGACGTGCGTATCAAGCAGGCCGAATTGCCTGAAGGCACGCCGCTGGAATCGGCGCTGCGCCGGATGCAGACCGCGCGCCAGCAGGAGGCGATCACGATCGCCGCAGAGGGGCAGCGTCAGGCCCGCATCGTGCAGGCCGACGCGGATGCTGAGGCATCGCGCATCTACGCCGAGAGTTTCGGAAAGGATGCCGGCTTCTACGATTTCTACCGGGCGATGCAGTCGTATCGGCGGACGTTCGGGGCGGACGGTTCGACCGACGAAAAGGGTGCGACGTCAATCATCCTGTCGCCGAACAACTCCTATCTGCGCGAGTTCATGGCGCCGGGGCGGTAAGCATGCGATCCGGCGCGTTGCGTTGAGCGAAGCACTATGGCCCGGCGAAATCCTGATCCAGGATTGCCGGACCACCTCGATCTTCGCGTCGCGGCTGCATTCGGCTCTTGAAGCGGTGGCGTTCGGAACCACGTAAAAGGCGTTAGACTGAATGGATGCTGCGGGATTGGTTCATATTCAACGACCGTTCAGCCGCTATCCCGCAATCGATCCGGGTACGATCGAAGACGAGAGGACAATATCCTAGTGCGATACGCCTACGCCATTACCGGTGCCCTGCTGCTCGGCGGCGCGACCGCCACCCTCGCCTTGAACCCGAGCGGTGCGCAGGTCGCGCAGAACGAGCCGGGTACGATCCAAGCTGCCGTGCCGAAGGCCGGCGCGCCGATGAGCTTCGCGGACATGGTCGCCAAGTTGCAGCCGGCGGTCGTCAATATCTCGACCAAGCAGACGATCAACCAGCCGGCACAGGCCAATCCCTTCTCCGGTACGCCGTTCGAGGGTTTGTTCGGCGGGCAGGGCGGCGGTGCGCCGTCGCGGCCGCGGCAGGGCGCGTCGCTGGGATCGGGCTTCCTGATCTCGCCGGACGGCTATGTCGTGACCAACGCGCACGTGATCGCGCCGGGTGCGCGCGGGGCGACGGTCAATTCCATTAGCGTGACGCTGTCCGACAACAAGGAATACGTTGCGAAGGTCATCGGTCAGGACCGCGACTCTGATTTGGCGTTGCTGAAGATCGAGGCCAGCAACCTTCCGTTCGTCCGCTGGGGAGATTCGGCGAAGGCGCGTGTTGGTGACTGGGTCGTCGCGATCGGCGAGCCGTTCGGTCTCGGCGGCACGGTGACGGCGGGTATCGTATCGGCGATCAACCGCGTGACGGGGCAGGGCGGCGCATACGACCGCTTCATCCAGACCGACGCGTCGATCAACCAGGGCAATTCCGGCGGACCGATGTTCGACCTGAATGGTAACGTGATTGGCGTGAACAGCCAGATCTTCAGCCAGTCGGGCGGCAACATCGGCATTGGCTTCGCCATCCCTGCGGCGACCGCGAAGCCGATCATCGAGACGTTCATGAAGGGGGGCACGATCAGCCGCGGCTATCTCGGCGTCACCCTGCAAGGGGGGACGATCGACGAGGACACGTCCGCGGCGCTTGGTATTCCGAAGAACCAGGGCGAGCTGATCGCAGGCGTCGAGCCCAGCGGCCCGGCGGCCAAGGCCGGGCTGCGTGCCGGCGACGTCGTCGTGAAGGTCAACGGGCAGGCGGTCACGCCGGACCAGACGCTGTCCTACCTCGTGTCGAACGTGAAGCCGGGCAGCACCGCGCGACTGGACGTGCTGCGCGATGGCAAGCCGGTGACCCTGTCGGTCACCGCCGCGCCGCGTCCGTCGGCAGAGCAGCTAACCGCGACGCTGAATGGCGGTGAGGATTCTGGCGGCTTCGGTACGGATGGCGACAGCGACGATGACGGTGCGGTGACACCGGCCGAGGGCGGCACGCTGGGCTTGTCCGTCCAGCCGCTGACGCCGGGCATCGCGCGAGCGGTCGGCGTCGCGGCGACGGTGCAGGGCGTGGTGATCGGTGCCGTATCCCCGACCAGCGATGCCGCGGGCAAGTTGCAGCGTGGCGACGTGATCCAGTCGGTCAACGGCACGCCAGTCCGTACCGCCGCGGATCTCGCGCGGGCGGTGGCCGCGGCCAAGGCAGCGGGACGCCCGCAGGTGCTGGTGCTGGCGATGCGCGGCCGCAACCCGGCGCGGTTCATCCCGATCAAGATCAAGGGCTGATCCGCGACTTGAGCAGGACCAAGACGAAGGGCCGTCGCTCCCGATTGGGAGCGGCGGCCCTTCCCTTATGGGGCGGGAGCGCGCTACCCTGATGCGGGCAGGAGACGGTATATGGCGGACGGCATCTTCATCGGGCTCGGCCAGAATACCGGCGGCGGGGGCACGCCGCAGGCGATCGATCTGCGCCGGGCGAACCGCCACGGCCTGATCGCCGGCGCCACGGGTACCGGCAAGACGGTGACATTGCAGGGCATCGTCGAGGGCTTTTCCGCCGTCGGCGTGCCGACCTTCGTCGCCGATGTGAAAGGCGACCTGTCCGGGCTGGCAATGGCCGGCTCTCCCACCGCCAAGACGCACGCGACCTTCGCGGCGCGGGCGGCGGAGATCGGCGACACCGACTGGAAGTACCGCGACAATCCCGTGCAATTTTGGGACCTCTTCGGCGAGCAGGGCCACCCGGTTCGGACCACCGTCAGCGAGATGGGGCCGCTGCTGCTGGCGCGCCTGATGGACCTGAACGCGGTGCAGGAGGGGGTGCTGACGATCGCCTTCCACGTCGCGGACAAGGAGGGGCTGCTGCTGCTCGATCTGGACGACCTCCAGGCGATGTTGGCGCATTGCGCGGAGCGGGCGGCGGAACTGACCACGACGTATGGCAACGTGTCGAAACAGTCGGTCGGCACGATCCAGCGCGCGCTGTTGCAGTTGCGGTCGCAGGGTGCGGAGCATTTCTTCGGCGAGCCGGCACTGGAACTGGCTGACATGATCCGGCTGGACGATACCGGTCGCGGCGTCGTCAACATTCTGGCGGCGGACAAGCTGATGGCGAGTCCGAAGTTGTATTCGACGTTCCTGCTGTGGTTGCTGAGCGAGCTGTTCGAGCAATTGCCGGAAATCGGTGACCCCGACAAACCGGTGATGGCGTTCTTCTTTGACGAGGCGCACCTGCTGTTCGACGAAGCCCCTGATGCGCTGCTGGAGAAGATCGAGCAGGTCGTGCGGCTGATCCGGTCGAAGGGCGTCGGCGTGTATTTCATCACACAGAACCCGCTGGATATTCCGGACAAGGTGGCGGGGCAGCTCGGCAATCGGGTGCAGCACGCGTTGCGCGCGTTCACCCCGCGCGATCAGGCGGCGGTGCGCGCGGCGGCGGAGACGTTCCGCGCCAACCCCGGCGTCGATGTCGCAACCGCGATCACCGAACTGAAGGTGGGCGAGGCGCTGGTATCGCTGTTGCAGGCGGACGGGTCGCCGTCGCCGGTGGAGCGGACGCTCATCAAGCCTCCCGCCAGCCGGGTCGGACCGGTCACGCCGGACGAGCGCAAGGTCCTGATCGAGACGGATTGGGTCGGCGACAAATACGACGAGCTGATCGACCGCGAGTCGGCCGAGGAATTGCTGTCGGCCAAGACGCAGGAGGCGGCGGCGTCTGCTGCGGCCGCGCGCTCCGCCGATGCCGACGAGAAGGCGGCGGCGTTGCGCGCGAAGGACGATGCCAGGGCGGCGAAGGACGCAGAGCGCGCGCGGATCGCAGCCCAGCGTGAAGCCGACCGCCAGGAACGGGACGCGGCGCGGGAATCGGCGAACAGCCCGTGGTCGAAGATGGCGACCAGTGCGACGCGGGCGGCAAGCTCGTCGATCGGGCGACAGGTTGCGAACGAGATCGGCAAGCAGGTGTTCGGCACGACCAAGCGGCGGTCGTCGGCATCGTCGGGCGGCATCGTCGGCGGGCTGCTGCGTGGCGTATTGGGCGGACTGTTCCGTGGATGAGGAAAGCGTGATGAGCCTGGACGAGATGGCCGCCGACTGGCGCGGTGCAGCGGACAGCGTGTTCGACGAGGTCGTAACGTTGCGGCGCGCAATTCACGCCGATCCCGAGATCGGGCTCCAGTGTCCGCGGACCAGCGCGCGGATCAAGGCGGCGCTGGCGGGCCTGCCGCTGGAGCTTCGTGAGGGAACATCCACGACCGGGTTCGTGGCAATCCTGCGGGGCGGCGGTATCGACCAGACGGGTGGCAACGGCCGGACCGTGCTGCTGCGCGGCGACATGGATGCGCTGCCGATGCAGGAGGAGACCGGGCTCGACTTCGCAAGTGGCGTGCCGGGGGCGATGCATGCGTGCGGGCATGATTCGCATACCGCGATGCTGGTCGGTGCGGCGAAGGCTTTGTGCGCGCGACGCGATGTGCTGCCGGGTACGGTCGTGTTCATGTTCCAGCCGGGCGAGGAGGGGCACCACGGCGCGAGGTTCATGATCGAGGATGGGCTGCTCGCGGACCCTGCGCCGGACGCGGCATTCGCGCTGCACATCTCGCCCAACCACGCGTCGGGCGTCGTCACGACCCGGACGGGAACGGTGATGGCGTCGGCCGACACGCTGCACGCACGGATCGTCGGTCGCGGCGGCCACGCGGCGATGCCGCAGGGTGGGCTCGACCCGATTCCGGTGGCATGCGAGATCGTGACGGCGTTGCAGGTCTATATCGGGCGGCAAGTGTCGGTCAGCGATCCCGCGGTGCTGTCAATCACGAAGATCACGGCAGGGACGGCGCACAACGTCATACCCGGTGACGCGACGCTGCTCGGCACGCTGCGCACTCTTTCGGAGGCGACGCGGGTGCAGTGTCATGCGGCGTTCGTGCGGATCGTCGAGAACATCGCGGCGG
The DNA here is from genome assembly GCF_979253005.1 of Sphingomonas sp. AC435. Taxonomy (NCBI): domain Bacteria; kingdom Pseudomonadati; phylum Pseudomonadota; class Alphaproteobacteria; order Sphingomonadales; family Sphingomonadaceae; genus Sphingomonas; species Sphingomonas sp. AC435. Next base: position 453,065 of record NZ_CEEDCJ010000002.1, on the reverse strand, counting down.
CGCACGGTGCTGTGGGCGAGGCGTGGATCGACACGGGCTATCCTGTGACGGTCAACGATCCCCGCGCGGCGGTGCTGATGCGAGAGTCTGCGGTCGAGCAACTCGGCGAGGATGGATTCGAACCGATGATCCAACCGATCATGGGCGCGGAGGATTTCTCCTATGTGCTGCAAGCCGTTCCGGGTGCTTTCGCGTTCATCGGCGCGGCGCCGGTCGGGAGCGATCCGGCGACGAACCCACCGCTGCACAACACGCGCATGACCATCGACGAGGCGGTGATGGCCAAGGGCGTCGCTCTGCATTGCGCCGTGGCGACGCGGTTCCTGGAACGGGGTTTCGTGGCTGGCTGACGACGTCGATTACCCCGACGGTAGCCGGGGTGATCGGTTCGCGACTAGGGTTTGATAAGGCCGATCTCCACCAGCCGTTGATACAGGTAGTCGTGCGCGGTGATTGGCTCCGGATAGCGGTTCGGGTTCTCGGGCGTGATCGTGCCGGGCAGTGTCTCGATCAGGAAATCGGGCGCCGGGTGCAAGAAGAAGGGCATCGAGTAGCGTGAGTGGCCGCGGCGCTCGGGCGGCGGATTGACGACCCGGTGAGTGGTCGACGGCAGGACGTGGTTGGTCAGGCGTTGCAGCATGTCGCCGACGTTGACGACCATCGCCCCCTCAGGCGGCTTGATCGACAGCCAGCGGCCCCCCTCATCTCCCTGGCTGCGGTCGAGCAGTTCGAGGCCGGCTTCCTCCGCACCGAGCAGCAGCGTGATGAGGTTGATGTCCTCGTGCGCGCCGGCACGGACGCCCTCCGCATCGGCGGGAATCGGTGGATAGTGGAGCAGGCGCAGGACGGAGTTGCCGTCCTTCACCGCCGGGTCGAACCAGTCGGGCGCGAGCTTCAGATAGCGGGCGATCGCCGACAGGAGCCGATCGCCGGCGGCATCGAACGCTGCGAACAGTTCGACGAACGTGTCGCGGAATCCTTCCGGCCGGCTGGGCCAGATGTTCGGCGACATCGTGTCGGCGAAGCGGTGACCGGCTGGCAGTTCGCGGCCAACGTGCCAGAATTCCTTCAGATCGACGTGCTTGGCGTCCTTGGCGATTTCCGTCTTGAAGGGCGTGTAGCCGCGCGCGCCGCCTCCGCCGGTGACGTGGTACTGGCGCTTTTCCGCGTCGGGCAGGGCGAACAGCGCCTCCGTCTCGGCCCAGGCGCGGGCGATCAGGTCCTGCGGGATGCCGTGATCGGCAACGATCGCGAAGCCGAACCGCTGGAAGGACGTGCCGAACGCCTGCGCAAAGGCGTCGGGATCGGAGGCCTGGTCGGCGAGGCTGAGCGTCGGGACCTGGGCGGCGGAAGTGTCGAGCATGATGCGTATCCTTGTTCGGGTCGCATCATAACGGCTTGCTTTCGGGCGGGATAGGTCGGCGCGGCTGGTATGAAAAAGGGCCGGCGGATCGCGCCGCCGGCCCCAGATGTTCTACAGGATCGGTCGATCAGTCGTGGCAGGTCAGTGCGGCCTTGCCGGCCGGCGTGACATTGACGGACTTCTCGTCGCCGGTCAGCTTCCAGCCGCCTTCGGCGGTATAGGGCTGCCCCGCCTCGGGTGCGGTGAGGCGCACGGGAGTGGCGGTGGAGGGGACGCGGACGCTCACCAGCTTGTCACCCTGGAAGAAGGTGACACCGACGAGCGAACCGTCGCCGCAGCGCAGCGTCTTGTCGGCACGGATCGCGGGCGGCAGTTCCACGGGGGCGGCGTTGGCGAGGCGGTTTGCCATCGGATCGGGATTGGAATCCAGCACCTCGGGCTGCTTCGGCTGCGAATTGCAGGCGGCGAGAACGAGGAGGGGGGCGGCGAGAAGGATGGGGTTCTTCATAGCCCGGCCCGCTTTGCCGATGGTAACGCAACCGTCAAGATATGTCAGACAATCCGACTCATTCGTGGAACTCGGCAATTTCCGGGATGCGCCCGAACGCGATCTTCGTGCCGACCCGGTCGAGCCGTCCGCCGCCCAGCGGCCCGACACTGACGGCATTGCGGCCCCAGCGCTGATTGATGCGGTCCATCGCGCAACTGAGCGCCAGCGTCCGCGTCTCCCGCGCGAGCGGATCGTCGGCATCGAGATGCGCCCACAGCGATCCCTGCTCCACCGCGATCGGTTCGATCCCCGACAGCGTCACGCCGATCATCCGCAGCCGGAACCCGCCTGGGCGGGCACGGCCGGCGGCGAGAAGGCGCGGCATCAGCAGCCGGTCGAGGTGATCGAGTACCACGAAGCTATCCTGCGTCGCAGGAAGCCGGGTGTGCCCCGCCCATTTGTCGCGCTTCCCGTCCGCGCGCAGATCCTCGAAGCGGCCATGCAGCACGAGCTCGCGGGCGCGATAGCCCTTGCGGCGAAGGCGACTGGCAGCCTTCAACGCCAGACGGCGGGCAGTCAGCCGAGCACCCTCGATGTCGCGGTGGCGGGGAGAGAGCACGTGGCTGTGACCGACGGTGCGCGGCTGCGACGGCTTTTCCGGCAGGTCAACGCCGTGGAGCAGGTACCAGAGCCGGTCGCCGTCCGTGCCACCCCAGGCGTGGCCGGCGTCGCGCGGACGCCGCTCGCAGAGCTGGCGAATATCGTTGACCCCATCGCGGGCCAGCCGCCGTTCCATCTTCTCCCCGATGCCGCTGATGTCGCGCAACCGCAGCCGGTAGAGCGCGTGCGGTAGGTCCTGTTGTTCGAAGACGACGAGCCCGTCCGGCTTCATCAGGTCCGACGCCAGTTTCGCGAGCAGGCGATTGGGGGCGATGCCGATCGACGACGTCATGCGCTCACCGACGGCCGTGCGGATGCCGGCCTTGATCCGCGCGGCCAGCGCCTCCGCATCGGCGCGGGCGTTTTCGTTATCGAGCAGGCGGCAGGCAACTTCGTCGATCGAACACACCTTGGTGACCGGGATGTGCCGACCGACCTCCGCGATGATCGCGTCGTGGAATTCCACATAGCGTTCGTGCCGGGCAGGCGTGACGACGACATCCGGACACAGTTCGCGCGCGCGCCATACCGGCGTGCCGGTCGCGATGCCGTAGCGCTTGGCCTCGATCGAAGCAGCGATGGCGACGGTGGTGTCGGTGCCGACCGGCGCGACGATGACGGGGCGGCCGCGGAGCGACGGCTGCAATTGTTGTTCGACGCTGGCGAAGTAGGAATTGAGGTCGAGGAACAGCCAGCGCAGCGGGCGGGGCGGGAGGTTCGGCGCGCCGGTGACGCCAACCGAACTGGAGGAAGTGGAGGCGTCGGCGGGTGTGTCCTCCACTTTGCCCGGAATGGCCGTGGCGGAGGCTGGCGATTGCAGGGACAGGGGCGAGTCGCCGGGCATTGTAGAACAATACCAGAACGATCGGAGGTTGGACAGCGGGTGCCGCGCGATTCAAGCGGCGGCGACGATGTCCGTAGCGGCGAAGTCGTCGCCCTTGAACAGCAGCGGTTCGCCCGACGCCTTGCTGAGAGCGTAGGCGAAGCAATCGCCGAAGTTGAGGCGGGCAGGGTGGTGTGACCCGATCCCGAACCGGCGGTACGCTTCGCTGGCTATATTCGACTGTTCGACGGTGACCGGCACCACCTCCAGCCTCAGTGCCGCGATCACCGCATCGGCCTCCGCATCGAGAAGGTTTCGGAAGCGGCGGGTCAGGACAGCCTGCAACTCCACCGCAGAGGCGGCTGACCAACGAGGATGGGCAGACCGGGTGATCGCGGCGGCAAACCTGTCGGCTTCCTCTTCACTCAGGAGGATCGCCATGACCGCCGACGTGTCGACAATCACGCAGGCAGACCTTCATCGTAGAGGGAGTCCATCGCGTCCTTCGACGTCATGTTGAGGAGTTCCGGTGGCAGCTTGTGCGCGATGCGGGTGGAAAGATCCTTGATCTGCGCCAGTCGGCCGGCGAGTTCCTCTTCCCGCGCCACATGTTCGCGCTCCAACGCGCCGCGGATAGTCTCAGTCACGGATCGGCCGGTACGGTCGGCCAACTCGCGTGCCAACCGGACGGTGCCGGGATCCTTGATGTTGAGCTGAACACCCATAATCCTGCTATCTACCTCCGCCACTCACCTTCTACCATCAGTGCAGCTTGGCTGCAACGAAGCGGCGGTCGCTTGGGTCGCGGGGGTGCAGCGCCTATGTGGTCGGTCATGACCTTTCCCACCGCCATCGTTCCCGACACCCTGTCTCTCATCGGCAATACCCCGCTCGTCCGTCTGAAGGGGCCAAGCGAGGCGAGTGGGTGCGATATCTTCGGAAAATGCGAGTTCACCAATCCGGGTGCGTCGGTAAAGGACCGTGCCGCCCTGTTCATCGTCGAGGATGCGGAACAGCGTGGTGCACTGCAACCCGGCGGGACGATCGTGGAGGGCACGGCGGGCAACACCGGGATCGGCCTGGCGCTGGTGGCCAACGCCAAAGGGTACCGGACGATCATCGTCATGCCGGAGACGCAGAGCCGGGAGAAGATGGACACGCTGCGCGCGCTGGGCGCGGAGCTGGTGCTGGTGCCGGCCGCGCCCTATTCGTCGCCCTGTCATTTCGTCCACACGTCGCGTCGGATCGCCGAGGAGACGCCGGGTGCGGTGTGGGCGAACCAGTTCGACAACATCGCCAACAGGCGGGCGCACATCGTCGGCACCGCTGAGGAGATCTGGACGCAGCTGGAGGGGCGGGTAGACGGCTTCACTTGCGCGGTCGGGACGGGGGGCACGCTGGCGGGCGTCGGATTGGGCCTGAAGGCGCATGACGAAGGCGTGACGATCGCGCTGACCGACCCATATGGTGCAGCGCTGTACGATTATTATGCGCATGGCGAACTGAAGTCCGAAGGTTCGTCGGTCGCGGAGGGCATCGGGCAGGGGCGGATCACCGCCAATCTGGAAGGCGCGCCGATCGACACGCAGTACCGGGTTTCGGATGCGGAAGGATATGCGTGGGTCCGGCGGCTGCTCGACGAGGAGGGCTTGTGCCTGGGCCTGTCGAGCGGGATCAACGTCGCGGGTGCGGTGCGGCTGGGTCGCGATCTGGGACCGGGAAAACGCGTCGCGACGATCCTGTGCGACACCGGGTTTCGCTATCTTTCGACCTTGCACGACCCGGCGTGGCGTGCCGAAAAGGGGCTGGATCGAGCGGTAGCTTGAGAATTCGTCGCAAATCGCCTAAGTCGGGTATACCGATGAATGGCGTTTCCGAACCATCCCAGACGGTGCAGCGTGTGAAGGTCGGTGTGATCGGCCTGGCCGCGGTGGTGCTGTTGATCGCGCTGGCCAGCGCGATCATCGGCTCCGCGACTCGCGAACGCCCCGTGGCCGGCACGGCGCAGGCGAACCTCGTCGCGTCGATGGCCGCGGGCAACGATGCCGCACCGATCCCCGTCGAAGGCGAACCGCTGGCGCAAATGGGCGCGGCGCCGGGCGCGAACGTGCAGGATGGGGCAGACGTGAGTCGCTGATACCGGAGCGGTTGCGCCGGATCGGATGTGACCTCCGGATTATTTCGTCTGCGGTTTGAAGCAAGTACCTGATCCGAAAGGATGAGGGTCGGTCGTCGTCCCACCGGAACATCCGTATCCGACCGATCCCCGAGTGAACCCGTCGCAATTTGGACGATCATCGCGCCGTTCGACGTCGAACGGGGGGATGGTATGATGAAGAGAATCTATGCCGTAGCGTTGTTGTCGATGACCGGAGGGTGCGCGGAGCTTGGCACCATCTATCATAGCCGACCGATCGACTCGTCGAAGCCGCACGTCCTGACGGTCGATGCCTATCAGCGCAGTTCCTTCTTCGTGCCGCGCGGCGGAGGCGACTTGCGGATGTGTGCCGAAGCCGCACCCGATACTTTCGCCGCGATCAGCGCGTCCATCGCGGGCGAGGCGGACGTCAAGACGCAGTCGGGGCAATTGGCGGCGGGGCTGTCGCTAAGCGGGGCGACGATCGAGCGCACCCAGACGATCAACCTGCTGCGCGAGTCGCTGTACCGGACGTGCGAACGCTATCTGTCCAACGGGATCAGCAAGGCGACCCTTGTCGTGCAGGCGGCCAGGGACCAGCAGACGATGGTCACGGTGCTGGCCATCGAGCAACTGACGCGCACGATCCGGCCGCCGTCCACGGTGATCTCGGCGGGCGGTACGAGTGCGGCGGTACCCAACACAGCCCTGATTGATCTGGTCGTCGCCAGCCGCAAGGACCGGCAAGAGGCCGCCGATGCGGTGGGAGAATCATCCATCAGCTACGCAATCGCGCTGGAGAAAGGGGATTGCGAAAAGATCACCGTCGCACCCGCAGACAATGATGCAAAGCCGCCGCTCGATGCGTGGACCGCATGCCAACGCGCAAAGTCGGTTCTGGCGACCAGACAGGCGACGCTGGACAAGCTGGATGCCCGTCTGGGTCAGACGCTGGCGCTTGGCGGTAGTCAGGGGGCGGCGTCGACCGGCGCAGCGACCGAACCGGGCGTGGTCGTCCCGGGTGGCGGCGGCAGCGTGCCATCGGACGAGGCCGTGCGCGACGTGGCGCAGGCCATCGTCAAGATCGTCACCCGCCCGTCGATCAACGAGGTGCTGATGTTCTGCATCGGCTATCTCGGCAAGAACCCAGATTACGACAAGACGGGCGCGGCGATCGAGATACCGGACGCCGAAACCAAGGCGATGTGCGCGAACACGGTTGCGCGCCGGGCGAGCGATGAGAACACGGCGGCGGCAGAACTCAACAGCGAATATAACGGGTCGCCGATCCAGTGACGAACAGTCCGCCGGACTGCGGCATACCCATTGCGACACGGCCCGGCGTGGAGACACGCCGGGCTTTTGCATTTCGGGGCTAGCGCCGACCGACGCCGGGGTTCCGGCATCATGACGATCATTGCGGAGCACCGTGCGGCCGACCCGTCACGAGCACGCTCGACTCCGCTTCACGTCCCGCGCGGATCCACGGCGAAGCTGCCGCGGGGTGACCTCTGGCGGGTGAAGCCATTGCGCGGACGCATGTCATCTCGCCCGCAAGCAACGCTTTCCCGCGGTGCGTCCCCAGTATGGCTGAAAGTTACACCCGAACCCGGCATCGTTTCCCCTGATTTCCCCGAAAATCCCGTTGCCGACCGGGTTAACCCTTGATACACCCCGTTCCACACAGGGGCATGGTTTCATCGGTCGCAATGTGCGGCCGGGACACGGCGAAGGTCGGGTTCCGGGGCGGTGAAGCGTGCGCGCCAGGTGCGGAGCGGCGTGTTGGTCAGGGGTCGGTATCAGGGCGAAGGGATCGGACTTGTCGATGACAAGGGCCGGGTCGCCATACCTTCCTCACTTCGGACCACGCTGGCGGCGAATGCGCCCAAGGCGGACGGTAAGACCGGCGGCACGGTAATCGTTGGTCCGCACCAGAAGAGCAAATGCCTGGTCGCCTACGATCAGGGATATCTCGACATTCTTGCCGAGCAGCTGGACCGGCGCGAGGCGGAGCATACCGGGCCGGGCGGCGAGTTCGATTACAATATCAAGCGTCGCGCGGCAGCGGGCGAAGCGGTGCCGTTCGACGGTTCCGGCCGCTTCATCATGCCGGCGTTTCCACGCTTCTACGCGTCGATCGGCGAGCATGCGTTCTTCTACGGCGTGCTCGACTATATCGAGATCTGGGACCCGGCGACGCTGATCGCGGAACCGGACATCGCCGACAACGTCAAGGCGGCGGCGCGTTTCCATATGATGCAGAAGGGGCTGACGCTGTGAGCGACTCGGCGCCCCATGTTCCCGTGCTGCTCGACGAGGTCGTCGCCGCTCTCGCTCCGGCTCCGGGCGAGACGATGATCGACGGGACTTTCGGAGCGGGCGGCTATACGCGCGCGCTGCTGGCGAAGGGCGTGCGGGTGATCGCGTTCGATCGCGACCCGGATGCGATCCTGGCGGGACAGGCGGCGGTGGTCGAGGGGGCGATCGAGGGGCTGACGCTGGTGCAGGCCGATTTCTCCGCGATGGAATCGGCGATCGAGTCGCCGGTCGACGGCGTGACGCTGGATATCGGCGTGTCGTCGATGCAGCTGGATCAGGCGGAGCGGGGCTTCTCGTTCCAGTCGGACGGGCCGCTCGACATGCGGATGGCACAGGCGGGGATGAGCGCGGCGGACTTCGTCAACGAGGCGGACGAAGAGGCGATCGCCGACGTGCTGTACCAATATGGCGACGAGCCCAAGTCGCGCCGGGTCGCGCGCGCGATCGTCGCGGCACGGCCGCTGACCCGGACGGGCGAGCTGGCGACGGTGGTGCGCAAGGCGCTGGGATACCGGCCGCATGACAAGAAGGACCCGGCGACGCGGACCTTTCAGGCGATCCGCATCCACATCAACCGCGAGCTGGACGAACTGGCCGAAGGGCTGGCGGCGGCGGAGCGCGTGCTGAAGCCGGGCGGGCGGCTGGCGATCGTGACGTTCCACAGTCTGGAGGACCGGATGGTCAAGCGCTTCCTGCGCGACCGGTCGGGCGGTGCGCCTTCAGGTTCGCGTCATCTGCCGCAGGCCAGTGCCGCGGCGGCCCCGAGTTTTCAGAAGGTCGGTCGCGCGGTGCGCGCCGGCGAGGCGGAGCTGGCGCGCAATCCGCGTGCACGCTCCGCGACATTGCGGATGGCGACGCGGACGGAGGCCCCGGCGTGGGGGGCATCCGCCACAAATGCCGCGAACGGGCGACAGGAGGCGACAATATGACGGCGGCGTATCGACTGAAGGGGATCGGCTGGTTCGGCGGGGCCGTCGTGGTCGTGCTCGGCTTCTATCTCGTGTCGCTGCAGGTCGCCACCGAGCGCAAGAAGCTGGAGCAGCTGAACGGTCGCATCCTGTCCGCGCAGCGCGACATTCGCGCGCTGGAGACGGAGTTCGACACGCGCGCGAACCTCGCGCAGCTGGAGAAGTGGAACGGCGACACGCTCGCGCTGTCCGCGCCGGTCGCCCGCCAGTTCGTCAGCGATGAGGGTGCACTCGCCGCGCTCGACGTGACGCAGCCGATGATGCCGGCGATGAAGGACGGCCGCATGCAGACCGCTGCGCTGCTCGTGCCGTCGGGCGTTCAGCAGCCGCTGAACCAGCCACAGCCGGTGCAGGTGACGCAGCCGCAGGCTGCGATGACGCTGGTCGCCGCCAACGCCCCCGCGATCCGCACGCCCGCCGCCGTCCGCGTTGCTGCCGTCGTCGCCACGCCGCAGGCTGCACCGGCCCGCGCCGTCGAAGCCAGTGTCGTCCGCGCCGCCGCGGCTGTCGCGAAGGTTCGGCCGCAGGCCGTGGCGATGCTCGATCGCAAGCTGCTGTCCGACAGCACGTTCAGCGACATCCTCTCCTCCGCCCGGGCGGAAGCGCGCAAGCGGTGACCACGTTGGTCGCCCGTCCCGTGCAACAGCGTAACACGCCGAAGCAGCGCCACGCGCTGGTCGCGACGTCGCACACGCGGCTGATGATGCTGCTGCTGTTGTTCGGCGTGGCGGTGCTGGTCGTGATCGGGCGGCTGAGCATGCTGGCGGCGTTCGCGGGCAGCGAAGCGCGCACGGCCGTGGCGACGCTGGCGGCGCGGGGCGATATCGTCGACCGCAACGGGTCGCCGCTGGCGCGGACGATCGACGCTTGGACGATCGGCGTCCACCCGCGCAAGCTGATGGGCGACAAAATGGAACTCGCGTCGCGCCTCGCCGCGCTGATGCCGGATCGCGGGGATCAGGCGTGGTTCTATGGGCAGCTGACCAAGGATGTGAATTTCACCTATCTCCAGCAGCGGGCTTCCCCGGCGCTGGTGGAGCAGGTGAATGCGCTGGGCGAGCCCGCAATCGTGTTCGCGCGCGAGACCCAGCGCCTCTACCCGCAGTCGACGATGGCGGCGCACGCGCTCGGCTTCCTGTCGACGGACGGCCACGGCATGAGCGGCATGGAGCGCGTGCTGGATGAGCGGCTGACCAATCCCGCCACCGCGGGCAAGCCGGTCGCGCTGTCGATCGACACGCGCGTGCAGGCGGCGATGGAGAGCGAACTCGGCCGATCGATGACGACCTTCTCCGCGCGCGGAGCGGGCGGGATCGTCCTCGATGTGGCGACCGGCGAGGTCATCGCGATGGTGTCGTTGCCGACGTTCAACCCGAACCGCGTCGGCATGGCGGGCAGCGAGCAGCTGCGCAACATCACGACGCAAAGCGTGTTCGAGCTGGGATCGACGTTCAAGCCGATCACGATGGCGACCGCGATGGACACGGGCGTGGTCACGTCGTTCCAGCGCCGCTTCGACGCGACGCATCCGCTGAAGGTCGGCCGCTACACGATCCATGACGAGCGCGGCGATCCCAAGCGCTGGCTGAACATGGCCGAGACGCTGATCTATTCGTCCAACATCGCTACCGCGCGTGTCGCCGACGAGGTGGGGCCGGAGCGGATGCAGACGATGTTCCGCAAGCTGGGCTTCGACACCAAGCCCGATATCGAACTGCGCGAGAAGGGGCGCCCGCTCTGGCCGAAATACTGGGCGCGGACGACGACGATGACGACGGCCTATGGTCATGGCATCGCGGTGACGCCGCTTCACCTCGCCAGCGCCTATGCCGCGCTGGTCAATGGCGGCATCTGGCGACCGGCGACGCTGTTGAAGATCGACCCCAGCCACGCACCGGTCGGCCGCCGCGTCATCAGCGAGCAGACGAGCGCACGGATGCGCCAGATGCTGCGCCTGATCGTGCAGCGCGGCACCGGTCGCCGGGGCGAAGCGCCGGGCTACCGCGTCGGCGGCAAGACCGGTACGGCGGAAGCGGCCGTGGCAGGCGGTTACGACCGGTCGCGCAACGTCGCCACCTTCGCGACGGCTTTCCCGATGGATGCCCCGCGCTATGTCGTGCTGGCGATGCTCGATTCGCCGCTGGGGACGAAGGAGACTGGCGGGTGGAAGACCGCTGCCTACAACGCCGCACCGGCCGTTGGCCGCACGATCAGCCGCGTGGGTGCGATCCTGGGCGTGATGCCCGACGAGAACCGCGACATCGACGTGTCCGACATCGTGCCGACGCTGTGGGACGACCCCAGCCGCCGCATGCCGACCGGGCAGTGAGTGCGATGCGGGTGAGCGCGCGATGAAGCTGGGCAGCCTGATCGGCGAAGGCGGCAACGAGGACGCGGTCGTCACCGGCTTCGCGATCGACCACCGCAAGGTCGCGCCGGGCACGGTGTTCGGGGCATTCCGCGGCGCGCGGGTGAACGGCGAAGATTATATCGCCGATGCGGTGCGCGCCGGGGCGATCGCGGTCATCGCGAAACCGGAGGCGGTGGTCGAGGGCGCGGTGCACATCGCCGACGATGAGCCGCGTGCGGCGTTCGCGCGGGCGGCGGCACGGTTCTTCGGGCCGTTTCCCTCGTGCGCAGTGGCGGTCACGGGGACCAACGGCAAGACCTCCACCGTCGAGATGACGCGGCAGTTGTGGCGAATGGCGGGGCATCATGCTGCCTCGATCGGTACGCTTGGCGTGACGACTGCGGACGAGCGGGTGACGACCGGACTGACGACGCCGGACGTGGTGACGTTCCTGTCGAACGTCGCGGGGCTGGCACGAGAGGGCGTGACGCATCTGGCGTTCGAGGCGTCGAGCCACGGGCTGACGCAGTATCGGACCGAGGGGTTGTCGGTGACGGCGGCGGCGTTCACGAACCTGAGCCGCGATCATCTCGACTATCATGGCGACATGGCTGCCTATCTGACCGCGAAGATGCGGTTGTTCTCCGAGGTGCTCGCCCCGGAGGGAACGGCGGTGGTGTGGGCCGACGATGCCGAGGCGGCGCGCGTCGTCGATCTGGCGCGGGAGCGAGGCAACCGGCTCGTCACGGTCGGCACGCGCGGCACGACGTTGCGGCTGGTGGGGCGCGATCCGACGTTGCTCGGGCAGGGGCTGACGATCGAGGCGGACGGTTCGACCTTTCAGGTGCGGCTACCGCTGATCGGCGCGTATCAGGCGGCGAACGCGCTGGTCGCGGCCGGGCTGGTGATCGCAACCGGCGGCGACGTGGCACGGACGCTGTCCGATCTGGCGCGGCTGCAGCCGGTGCGCGGACGGCTGGAGCGGGCGGCGATCGCGAAGAGCGGCGCGCCGATCTATGTCGATTACGCGCACACGCCAGACGCGATCGAGGCGGCCATCGCCGCGCTGAAGCCGCATGCCGGCGGACGCCTGATCGTGGTGTTCGGCGCGGGCGGCGACCGCGATCCGGGTAAGCGCGAGACAATGGGGCAGGTCGCCGTGCAGCAGGCGGACCGAGTGATCGTGACCGACGACAATCCCCGAACTGAAGATCCGGCGGCGATCCGGCGCGAAGTGTTGGCGGGTGCGCGCGGCGCGATCGAGATCGGCGACCGCCGCGCCGCCATCGCCGCCGCAATTCGCGAAGCCGGGGCGGAGGATATCGTGCTGATCGCGGGCAAGGGGCATGAGCAGGGACAGATCGTCGGCGATCTGGTGCTGCCGTTCGACGATGTCGCCGTGGCGCGGGAGTGTGCCGGGTGAACGATGCTAGTGTGTCGAGTGGTGGCAAGCCGGTTGCGCTGCTAGCTGTGCAACGAACTGTTGCCGCGGCGCGCGACATAGAAACGGGCCCCCGCGTTGATGCTAACGTGGGGAATGTCTTGGGGCAGGCTCGGCCGAAGCTCGGTCTTCGTTACGGGGCAGGGCGGTGACGGCGCTATGGACGTCTGGCGACATCGCCACGGCTACGCGAGGTGCTGCCTCCGTCGACTTCGCGGTGTCCGGGGTCGCGTTCGACAGCCGCGAGGTTGGGCCGGGCGATCTGTTCGTCGCGTTGAAGGGCGAGGCGACGGACGGTCATCGCTTCCTCGATCAGGCGTTCGCGCAGGGTGCGGCGGGGGCGATCGTCAGTGACGATTGCAGCTATCCGCACGTCCGTGTCGCGGACAGCTTCGCCGCGCTGGAAGACCTCGCCCGCGCCAGCCGCGCGCGGACCGAGGCGCGGATTATCGGGGTCACGGGATCGGTCGGCAAGACCAGCGCGAAGGAGGCGCTGTATGCATGCCTGAACCGCATCTGGCGGGGTCAGGCACACCGGTCCGTGCTCAGCTACAACAACCACACGGGTGTTCCGCTCAGCCTGTCGCGGATGCCTGCGGCGACTCGCGCGGCGGTGCTGGAGATGGGCATGAACCACGCCGGCGAGCTGGCGCATTTGACCACGCTCGTCCGGCCGCATGTCGCGATCGTCACCGCTATCGCGCCGGCGCACACCGAATTCTTCCGCGACGAGAGCGCGATCGCGGATGCGAAAGGCGAGATCTTCGCCGGGCTGGAGCCGGGCGGGGCGGCGATCGTCCCCTATGACAGCCCGCACCGCGACCGGCTGATCGCGGCGGCCCAGCCTCATGCAGCGCGCATCGTGACGTTCGGGACGGACAAGGCCGCCGATGTCCGCGCGGTCGAGGCGATGCGGTTACCGACCGGCGGCAGCTTCGTGACCGCGCGCATCGGCGACAAGGAATTGAGCTTCACGCTGTTGCAGCCGGGCGCGCACTGGGTGTCGAATGCGCTGGCGGTGCTGGCGGCGGTCGATGCGGTCGGTGGCGATCTGGGGCTGGCCGGGCTGGCGCTGGCGGAGCTGGGCGGGCTGGCCGGGCGGGGCGCGCGGTTTACGGCGACGCTGCCCGGCGGAGGCGAGGCGCTGGTGATTGACGAGGCCTACAACGCCAACCCGGCATCGATGCGCGCGACGCTCGCGGTGCTGGGCGAGGAAGCCGGGCGGCATGTCGCGGTATTGGGCGAGATGCGCGAACTCGGCCACGCGTCAGCCGATTACCACGCCGGGCTGGCGGAGCCGCTGCTGGCGGCGCGCGTCGAAGCGGCCGTTCTGGTCGGCGAAGCGATGCGCCCGCTCGCGGAAACGCTTGAGGGCCGAATTGCTATCGTCCATTGCGCCAACGCGGGCGCAGCGCTGGCTGCCGCACGCGAGATGATCGCGCCGGGCGACGCGGTGCTGGTCAAGGGATCGAACGGGGTGGGCCTCGCCCGCGTCATCGCGGGGCTGAAGGGCGCGTAATGTTGTACTGGATCGCGGAGCATCTGGGTTTCTCGGGGCTCCTCAACCTCATTCGCTATCAGTCGTTCCGGACCGGGGCGGCGGTAGCGACGGCATTGTTCATCGGCTTGATCATCGGGCCGCGCTTCATCGGCTGGCTACGCGTGCGGCAGGGCAAGGGGCAGCCGATCCGCGCCGACGGTCCGCAGACCCACCTCGCCAAGCGTGGTACGCCGACGATGGGCGGGCTGATGATCCTGACCAGCATGGCGCTGTCGATCCTGATCTGGATGGATCTGTCCAACCCGTTCGTCTGGGCTTGCCTGTTCGTGACGCTGGGGTTCGGCGCGATCGGGTTCCTCGACGATTACGACAAGGTGCGAAAGGCAACGACGGCAGGCGTGCCCGGCCGCGTGCGGCTGCTGCTGGAATTCGGGATCGCGGGCATCGCGTCGTGGATCATCATGGGGCAGAACGGGACCGGGCTGTACCTGCCGTTCACGAACCGCATGTACATCGAACTATGGTACTTCTACCCGCTGTTCGCGGCGTTCACGATCGTCGCGTTCGGCAATGCCGTGAACCTGACCGACGGGCTGGACGGGCTGGCGACGATGCCAGTTATCATCGCGTCTGTCGCGTTCATGGTCATCGTGTACCTGGCGGGCAACGCCAAGTTCGCCGATTATCTGGGTATCCAGCACGTTCCGCGCGCAGGCGAACTCGCGATCTTCTGCGGCGCGGTGGTGGGTGCGGGGCTGGCGTTCCTGTGGTTCAATGCGCCACCGGCGGCGGTGTTCATGGGCGACACGGGTTCGCTGGCGCTGGGCGGCGCGCTGGGCACGATCGCGGTCGTCGCGCATCACGAACTGGTGCTGGGGATCATCGGTGGGCTGTTCGTGGTCGAGGCGATGAGCGTCATCATCCAGGTGTTCTTCTACAAGCGCACCGGCAAGCGCGTGTTCCGGATGGCGCCGATCCACCATCATTTCGAACAACTCGGCTGGAGCGAGCCGACGGTGGTGATCCGGTTCTGGATCATCGCCTTCGTGCTGGCGCTCGCCGGTCTGTCGACGTTGAAGCTGCGGTGATCGTCGCGCGCGCCTGGGCAGGGAAGCGGTACGCAGTGCTGGGGCTGGCGCGCTCCGGCGCGGCGACGGTGCGGGCGCTGCTGGCCGGTGGGGCGAGCGTGGTCGCGTGGGATGCGGATGAGGCGCGTCGGGCGGCTCTGAAGCCCCTCCCCTTCAGGGGAGAGAGTGGGGCCGTGCCTCAGGCAGCGCCGCTTATGGAGAGGCCCCACCCCAACCCCTCCCCTGAAGGGGAGGGGCTTTCGATTGCCCCGCTCGACGACCTGACCGGGTTCGACGCGGTGGTCGTGTCCCCGGGGGTGCCGCTGAACACGCATCCGCTCGCAGCGCAGGCGAAAGCGGCGGAGGTGCCGGTTATCGGCGATATCGAACTGTTCGCACAGGCGCGTTCCGAACTGCCGCCTCACAAGGTTGTCGGGATCACCGGCACGAACGGCAAGTCCACGACGACGGCGCTGATCCATCATCTTTGCCAGACGGCCGGTATCCCGAGCCTGATGGGTGGTAATATCGGCCTGCCGATCCTCGCGCAGGAGCCGTTGGCGGCGGGTGGCGTGTATGTGCTGGAGCTGTCGAGCTACCAGATCGACCTGACGCGGAGCCTCGATTGCGAGGTGGCGGTGCTGCTGAACGTGACGCCCGATCACCTCGACCGCTATGACGGGTTCGAGGCGTATGCGGCGTCGAAGGCACGATTGTTCGCGATGCAGTCGCCGGAGCATGAGGCGGTGATCGGCATCGGCGATGCGGCGTCGGCGCACATCGCGCGCGGGCTGTCGGCGCGCGGCGAGCATCTGACCAAGATCGCACCGGGCGTGTGCATGGATCAGCGTAGCTGGCCGTCGTTGCAGGGGCCGCACAATGCGCAGAACGCGCTGGCGGCGATCGCGGTGGCCAAGGCGTTGGGGATTGCCGAGGCCGATATCCATAGCGGGCTGGCGAGCTTCGCGGGGCTGCCGCACCGGATGGAGCTGGTCGCGACGGTGAACGGGGTCGCCTATGTCGACGACAGCAAGGCGACCAACCCGGAGAGTACCGCGCCGGCGCTGGGCGCGTTCGGGCGGGTGCACTGGATCGTCGGGGGACGGCCGAAGGGCGACGACCTCGACGCATGCGCGCCATATTTCGACAGGGTCGTCACCGCTTATACGATCGGCGAGGCTGGGCCGCGGTTCGCGGAAGTGCTGAAGGGTCGCGTTCCGGTGGTGGAGCAGGCGGGCACGCTGGATGCCGCCGTTCGCCACGCCGCCGCCGCCGCGCAGCCGGGTGATACGGTGTTGTTGTCGCCGGCCTGCGCCAGCTTCGACCAGTTCAGCGATTACGAGGCGCGGGGGCGGGCGTTCCGCGCGGCGGTGGGAGACTTGGCATGACCGATATCCGCGCCAACCCGACCAAGGGCGCGCGCCTGATGGCGCAGGTGAAGAAGCGCGGCGGGCGTGGCGACCGGTCGCCGCTCGGCACGTGGTTCTGGGATATCGATCGCATGCTGCTGCTGCTGACGCTGCTGCTGATTGCGATCGGGCTGGTGGCGGTGGCGGCGGCTAGCCCGGCCTCGGCGGTGCGCTATTCGGGCGAGCACAAGAAGTTCGCGCCGCTCTATTATTTCTGGCGGCAGTTGATGTGGGTCGGCGTGTCGCTGCCGGTGCTGTTCTTCGTGTCGATGCTGCCCGCCGTGCTGGCGCGAAGGTTGGCGGTGGCGGGCGCGGGCGTGTTCGGGCTGCTGCTGGCGCTCGCGCCGCTGATCGGGGCGGAGCATAACGGCGCGCGGCGCTGGATCGGGGTCGGCATCGCCGAGTTCCAGCCGTCCGAGTTCCTGAAGCCGATGTTCATCGTGACCGTCGCGTGGCTGTTGTCGCTGAAGGCGAAGGACGACGAGCTGCCGACCGTACTCATCACCGGCGGGATGACGGCATTGGTTGCGTTCCTGCTGATGTTGCAGCCGGATTTCGGTCAGACGGTGATCTTCTGCACGGTGTGGATGGCGCTGCTAATGATCGCGGGTACGCCGATGCGGTATCTGGCGGGGCTGGTGGCGATGGTGCCGGTCGGGCTCGCTGCCGCGTACATGTTCTACGGCACCGCTCGGCAGCGGATCGACGCGTTCCTGTTCCCGAACGTCGAGGGTGAGGGCGCGGCCGACCATTTCCAGGTCGATGCGGCGCACCGCACGCTGACCGCGGGCGGCTGGACCGGCACCGGCCCCGGCGGCGGATCGGCGAAGTTCGGGCTGCCGGAAGCGCATACCGACTATATCTTCTCCGTCATCGGCGAGGAGTTCGGACTGATTGCCTGTGCCGTCGTCGCGATCGTGTTCCTGGCGATCGTCGTGCGCGTGTTCGTCAAGCTGCTGGACGAACAGGACGAGTTCAAGCTGCTCGCCGCATCGGGGCTGGCGGTGCAGTTCGGCGCGCAGGCGTTGGTCAGCATGGCGGTCAATACCGGCCTCGCTCCGTCGAAGGGCATGACGCTGCCGTTCATCAGTTATGGCGGGTCGTCGATGATCGCGCTGTCGATCGGCATGGGCTTGCTCCTGGCGTTTACCCGGCGCAATCCGTTCCTGACGCGGTCGCCTTACGTGGTCCGCTGGAGCGGGGAATGAACAAGCATTACGTGCTGGCAGCGGGCGGGACGGGCGGCCACATGGTCCCGGCCGCGGCGCTGGCGGCGGAATTGATGAAGCGCGGCCACCGCGTGGCGCTGGTCAGCGATCAGCGTGGGGTGCGCTTCCCGGGGCTGTTCGACGGCGTGCAGACGCACGTCCTGCCGGCGGGGCGGTTTCAGGTGAAGCGGCCGCTGGGCTGGGCATCGGCGGCGCGCGAGATGTGGCGCGGGCGGGCGATGGCGCGTGAATTGTACCGGACGTTCAAGCCCGCGGCGGTGGTCGGTTTCGGCGGATATCCCGCGATGCCCGCGCTGCTGGCGGCATTCGCGAGCGGTATCCCGACCGCGGTCCACGAGCAGAATGCGGTCCTGGGCCGCGTCAACCGGCTGGTGGCGCGCCGCGTTGATGCGATCGCCACCAGCTATGCGACGACCGAGCGGCTGTCGGAGAAACTCGCGGGCAAGGTCCACCTCGTCGGCAATCCGGTGCGGGAGGCGGTGCTGGCGCTGCGGGCCAAACCCTATCCGCTGCTGGAGGATGACGGCATCTTCCGCGTGCTGGTGACCGGCGGCAGTCAGGGCGCGAGCATCCTGTCGAAGGTGGTGCCGGACGGGCTGGCGATGTTGCCGGCGGCGTTCCGGCGGCGATTGCAGGTGACGCATCAGGCGCGGATCGAGGACATCGACGCCGCGCGCGCGCAATATGCCGAGCATCACATCCCGGCCGAACTGGCGACGTACCTGCCCGACATGCCCGAGCAACTGGCATGGGCGCATCTGGTCATCGGGCGCGCGGGCGCGTCGACGATCGCGGAATTGACCGCGGCGGGGCGGCCGGCGATCCTGGTGCCGCTGCCGTCGGCGACCGACGATCACCAGACCGCGAATGCGCGCGAGATGTCGCAGGCCGGCGGTGCGCGGACGATCGTGCAGTCGGATTTCACCGCGGTGGAGCTGGCGAAGCAGATGCAGAAGCTGGGGCTGGACCCGGCGGGCATGGAAAATGCGGCAGGGCGCGCGAAGAGCGTCGGCCGGCCGAATGCGGTGAGCGATCTCGCCGATCTGGTCGAGAGCTTGGATGCGCCGGTATCGCGGCTGCCGGTCGGCAAGCCGCAGCGCAAGGAGGCGTTCGCGTGAAACAGATCGTACCATTCCTCCCCGGCACGGGGAGGGGAACCAGCGTAGCTGGTGGAGGGGCAGCCACACGCTGTGCCGCTTGGGGCTGCCCCTCCGTCCCGCCTTTGGCGCGCCACCTCCCCGTACCGGGGAGGATTTGATGCGGGGCGTCGCCACCGATATCGGCACGATCCATTTCGTCGGGATCGGCGGGATCGGCATGTCGGGCATCGCGGAGGTGATGAAGAACCTCGGCTATGCCGTGCAGGGCAGCGACGTGGCGGAGGGCTATGTCGTGCAGGGTCTGCGTGACAAGGGCATCCCGGTCGCGATCGGCCATGCCGCCGAGAATATCGGCAATGCGGCGGTCGTCGTCGTGTCGACCGCGATCGTGCGGTCGAATCCGGAGGTCGAGGCGGCGCTGGAACGACGCGTGCCGGTGGTGCGCCGCGCCGAGATGCTTGCCGAACTCATGCGGCTAAAGTCGACCGTCGCGGTGGCGGGAACGCATGGGAAGACCACGACGACCAGCATGGTCGCGGCGCTGCTGGATGCGGGCGGGATCGATCCGACCGTCATCAACGGCGGCATCATCAACAGCTACGGATCGAACGCGCGACTGGGCGCGAGCGACTGGATGGTCGTGGAGGCCGACGAGAGCGACGGCAGCTTCCTGCGGCTGGACGGCACGATCGCGGTCGTCACCAACATCGATCCCGAACATCTGGATCACTACGGATCGTTCGACGCCGTGAAGGATGCTTTCGTCGAGTTCGTGGAGAACGTGCCCTTCTACGGCGCGGCGCTGCTGTGCCTCGACCACCCGGAGGTGCAGAATATTTTGCCGCGCGTGCGCGACCGGCGGGTGGTGACGTACGGCTTTTCGGCGCAAGCGGACGTGCGCGGCGTCAACGTGACGCCGGTCCCGGGCGGCAACCGGTTCGAGTGCATCGTGCGCGAGCGTGACGGCAAGACCCGTTCAATCGAGGGTATCGAGATGCCGATGCCCGGTCGCCACAACGTGCAGAATGCGCTGGCCGCGATCGGCGTTGCGCTGGAAATGGGCATTCCCGATGCGGTGATCCAGCAGGGGTTTGCCGCGTTCGGCGGGGTCAAGCGGCGCTTCACCAAAGTCGGCGAGGTGCGCGGATCGACGATCATAGACGATTACGGCCATCATCCGGTCGAAATTCGCGCCGTGCTGGCGGCGGCGCGCGAGGGTGCACAGGGGCGGGTGATCGCGGTGGTGCAGCCGCATCGTTTTTCGCGGCTTGGCAATTTGATGGAAGACTTCCAGACGGCGTTCAACGATGCCGACCGGGTGCTGGTCACGCCGGTCTATGCCGCGGGCGAGCAGCCGATCCCCGGTGTCGACGCCGATGCGCTGGTCGAGGGGCTGAAGCGGCGCGGGCATCGTCATGCCGCGACGGTGGCCGACGCCGACGCGCTGGCGGACGAACTCGCCGCGACGTTGCGGCCGGACGACATGATCGTGTGCCTGGGTGCCGGCGACATCACCAAATGGGCCGCCGGTCTGGCCGATGCGATCGAGGCCCGTAATGGGGTTGCGGGATGAACGACTGGATCAAGGCATCGCTCGACGCGCAGAAGCAGATGCTCGACGCGCAGCAGCAGGCGCTGACCATCGGCAAGAATGCGGTCGGCACCGGCGAAGCGTTGGCGCAGGCGCAGGAGGCGTCGAAGCGCGCGATCGAGGCCAATCTGGCGGCGTGGCAGGCGTGGACGCGCATCTGGGGCGTCGGTCCGTGGTGACGGAGGACTCGCTCCAGCAGGCGATGTCCGCGGTGCGCGGTCGCCTGACGCGCGACGCGGCGCTGGCACCGCTGGTGTGGTTCAAGACCGGCGGCGCGGCGGAGTGGCTGTTCGAGCCGGCCGACGCCGACGACCTGTCGGACTTCCTGGCAGCGCTCGATCCGGCGGTGCCGGTCTGGCCGCTGGGGCTGGGATCGAACCTGATCGTGCGCGACGGAGGCATGCCAGGCGTGACGGTGCGGCTGGGCAAGCCGTTCGCGAAGGTCGAGCGGCTGGATGCGACGACGTTGCGCTGCGGTGGCGGGACGAGCGGTATCCTGGCGTCCTCGACCGCGCGGGATGCAGGGATCGGCGGGATCGAGTTCCTGCGATCGATCCCCGGCACGGTCGGTGGCTTCGTGCGGATGAACGGTGGTGCGTACGGGCGCGAGGTCGCGGACGTGCTGGTCCAGTGCGAGGTCGTGCTGCGCTCCGGCGAGCGGCGGACGCTGGCGGCGGCGGAGCTTGGCTACACCTATCGGCACAGCGACCTGCCTGAGGGTGCGGTGGTGGTGAGCGCGACATTGCGTGGGCACCCGGCCGACCCCGCGGCGATCGGCGCGGAGATGGACCGGATCGCGGTCGAGCGCGAGGCGTCGCAGCCGCTGCGATCGCGGACCGGGGGATCGACGTTCAAGAACCCGGCGGGGCACAAGGCCTGGGCGCTGATCGATGCGGCGGGCTGTCGTGGGCTGACGCGCGGCGATGCGCAGGTATCGGAGAAGCACTGTAATTTCCTGCTGAACCTCGGTTCTGCGTCGAGTGCGCAGATCGAGGCACTGGGCGACGAGGTGCGCGAGCGGGTGAAGGCGCAGTCCGGCGTGACGCTGGAATGGGAAATCCAGCGCGTGGGAGTGGCGGGATGACTGATCTTCTTCAAATTCTCCTCGGAACGGGGAAGGGGACCGCGCAGCGGTGGAGGGGCAGCCACGAGCGGGACGGCCTGCGGCTACCCCTCCGTCAGCCTGCGGCTGCCACCTCCCCGTGCCGGGGAGGATTTCTGTAATGCACATCGCAGTCCTGATGGGCGGCTGGTCCGCGGAGCGGCCGGTGTCGCTGCAATCCGGTGCCGGCGTGGCCGATGCTCTGGAATCGCGTGGGCACCGGGTGACGCGGATCGACATGGATCGCGACGTCGCCGCGCGACTGGCGGAGGCGAAGCCCGATCTGGTGTTCAACGCGCTCCACGGCTCGCCGGGCGAGGACGGGACAGTGCAGGGCATGATGGACCTGATGGGGCTGCGCTATACGCATAGCGGCCTCGCCACGTCCGTCATCGCGATCGACAAGGTGCTGACGAAGCAGGCGTTGGTTCAGCACGGCGTGCCGATGCCCGGCGGTCGTATCGTCAAGTCCGCCGACCTGTACGAGCGCGATCCGTTGCCGCGTCCCTATGTCCTGAAGCCGGTTAACGAGGGATCATCAGTCGGCGTCGCGATCGTCACCGCTGACGGGAATTACGGCGATCCGATCTCCCCGCACGCGACCGGCCCGTGGCAGGCGTTCGACGAACTGCTGGCCGAGCCGTACATTCGCGGGCGCGAGCTGACGACGGCGGTGCTGGGCGACCGGGCGCTGGGCGTGACCGAGTTGAAGCCGAAGAACGGCTGGTACGACTTCGACGCGAAATACACCGATGGTTTGACCGAGCATGTCTGCCCGGCGCAGATTCCGGACGAGATCGCCGATGCCTGCAAGTCGCTCGCACTGGAGGCGCATCGCCTGCTAGGGTGCAAGGGCGCGAGCCGATCCGACTTCCGCTGGGACGACGAGCGCGGCGTCGACGGGCTGTTCCTGCTGGAGGTGAATACGCAGCCCGGTATGACGCCGCTCAGCCTGGTGCCGGAACAGGGCCGGCACGTCGGCATGGACTACGCCGATCTGGTGCAGGCGATCGTCGACGAGGCGCTGAAGGACTGGTCCGTCAGGGACGGGCCGCAATGAGCCGCACGATCAAGCGCGGCGCGCCGCCGAAGCGGCCGGCCCCGCGCAAGCGCCAGCCGGTCAAGAAGACGCCATTGTTCGCACGGCTCGTTCAAAAGCTGCCGATCAGCGAGGCGACGCTGAAGAAGGCGGTGACGTGGACGATCACCGGCGCCGCGGGCATCGCCGCGGTTGTCGCGGCGACGTATATCGGCGTGCCCGGCATGGTCGGTGCGGCGCTGGCGGAGACGGCGGGGCAGGCCGGCTTTCGCGTCGAGCAGATCGAGATTACCGGCCTGAAGCGGATGGACCGGATGTCGGTCTATGCTGTCGCGCTGGACCAGCAGAGCCGGGCGATGCCGCTCGTCGACCTGGAATCGGTGCGGCAGAACCTGTTGCGCTATGGCTGGATCGCGGACGCGCATGTGTCGCGGCGGCTGCCCGACACGCTGCTGGTCGATATCGTCGAGCGTGCGCCGGCAGCGGTGTGGCAGGACCGCGGCGACCTGACGCTGATCGACAAGGACGGCGTGCTGCTGGAGCCGGTGCGGCCGGACGCGATCCCCGACCTGCCGTTGGTGATCGGGCCGGGCGCGGATCGGCAGATGACGGGGTACCAGACGCTCCTCGCCGCCGCGCCCGCGCTGAAACCGCGGATCAAGGCTGCAACGTGGATCGGCAATCGACGCTGGGACCTGACGTTCGAGAGCGGCGAAACGCTGGCGCTGCCGGAGGATGACGCGGGGCGCGCGTTGATCCGGTTCGCGGAACTGGACGGCGGGCGGCCGCTGCTCGGACGGGGCTGGCTACGGTTCGATATGCGCGATCCTGCGAAGTTGGTTGCACGAAAGCCCGGTTTGAATCAGAATCATGCTTTAGCGGAACCCGCGGTTCAGGGCGGGCCCGAACCGGCCATCACGGACGGCGCGGACACGCAGGCAATCACCGCGGGGGCGGTCGAGGGGTAATATGGCGAAAGCAGCACCGGACGGTCTCATCACCGCACTCGATATCGGATCGTCCAAGGTCTCGGCGATGATCGCCAAGAAGGGCGATGGCGGCGAACTGATCGTGCTGGGCACCGGCCAGCGCGAGAGCCGCGGCGTCAAGCGCGGCTACATCGCCGACATGGCCGCCACCGAAGTCGCCGTGCGCGAGGCGGTGGAGCAGGCGGAACGGATCGCCGGACTGAACATCGAGAACGTGTGGATCGGCTTCTCCGCCGGCGGCCTCGTCAGCGATGTCGCCGAAGTCGAGTTCGAATTGGGCGGGCACCGGGTGGAGCAGGGCGATATCGACGCGCTGCTGGCCGCGGGGCGTCAGTCGATCGACCCGCAGGGGCGGATGGTGCTGCACGCGCAGCCCGCCCTCTACACGCTGGACGGGCTGACCGGCGTGAAGAAGCCGCTGGGGCTGCATGCCGACCGGCTCGGCGTGCACATCCACGTCGTCGCCGCGGACGGCTCGCCGGTCCGTAATCTCGACCTGTGCGTGCGGTCCGCGCATCTGGAGGTGAAGTCGATCATAGCATCGCCGGTCGCGACCGGGCTGGCGTGCCTGTCCGAGGAGGAGCGCGAGTTGGGCGTCGCGCTGGTTGAGATGGGCGCGGGCATCACCAACGTGTCGCTGTTCGCCGGGGGGATGCTGGTCGGGCTGTGCTCGATCCCGATGGGGGCGGCGGACATCACCGACGACATCGCCAGCGCGTTCGGCACTCGCCGCGCGCAGGCGGAGCGGATGAAGTGCTTCCACGGCAGCGCCAATGCGTCCCCGCGCGACAATCACGACATGATCCCGATCGTGCCGATCGCGGCCGAGGACGGGCTGGGCGACGGCGCGGAGGGGACGCAGATCACCAAGGCGCAGCTGATCGGCGTCATCCGGCAGCGGCTGGAGCATCAGATGGCTGAGGTTCGCAAGGCGCTGGCGCAACTGAAGTTCGAAGGGCCGGTCGGCCGTCAGGTCGTGCTGACCGGCGGCGGCGCGGAGCTGAAGGGAATCGCCGACTACGCGCAGCAGGCGCTGGGCCGGTCGGTACGCCTCGGTCGACCGCGTGGGCTGACCGGCTTGCCGGAGGCGCATGGCGGGCCGGCGTTTGCGACGCTAGCGGGGCTGGCCTTCTATGCGGCGACCGATCCGATCGACCTGCGCAGCGTCGCGCCGAGCGGCCAGACGGTGCACCGACCGGCGGGCATGAACATCTTCCGGAAACTCATCCAGGCGGCGCGCGCGAATTATTGAACCGACAATGGTTTGGCGGCGCTTTTAAGGTGGCGGCGCGCGAGCGGGTGGGTAAAAGGGTTAATTCAGGGGTCCGGCCAGGGTTTGGGGTCGGGGACGCGGAGAGTATTGGCGATGAGCATCGAATTCCTGGCACCGGAAGTGGACGAACTGACGCCCCGCATCGCGGTGATCGGCGTCGGCGGCGCGGGCGGTAACGCGATCGCGAACATGATGCGCGCCGACGTGCAGGGCGTGGACTTCCTGGTCGCCAACACCGACGCGCAGGCGCTGAAGCAATCGACTGCGCCGAACCGGGTGCAGCTCGGCACGAAGATCACGCAGGGGCTGGGCGCGGGCGCCCGGCCGGAGATCGGTCGTGCGGCGGCCGAGGAGACAATCGACACGCTCGCCAAGCAGCTCGAGGGTTGCCACATGGTGTTCATCGCCGCCGGGATGGGCGGCGGCACCGGCACCGGTGCGGCCCCGGTCATCGCCAAGGCGGCGCGCGACATGGGCATCCTGACCGTCGGCGTCGTGACCAAGCCGTTCGCGTTCGAGGGCAGCCGCCGCTCCAAGGCCGCCGACGGCGGTATCGAGGAGTTGCAGAAGTACGTCGATACGCTGATCGTCATCCCCAACCAGAACCTGTTCCTGATCGCCAACGCGAACACCACCTTCAAGGAGGCGTTCAGCATGGCGGACGAGGTGCTGCAGCAGGGCGTGCGCGGCATCACCGACCTGATGGTCATGCCCGGCCTCATCAACCTCGACTTCGCCGACGTGCGTTCGGTGATGCAGGAGATGGGCAAGGCGATGATGGGCACCGGCGAAGCGGCCGGCGACAACCGCGCGCTGGAGGCGGCGCAGAAGGCGATCGCCAACCCGCTGCTCGACGGCGTGTCGATGCAGGGCGCGAAGGGTGTCATCATCTCGATCACCGGCGGCGACGACATGCGCCTGCTGGAGGTCGACGAGGCCGCGAACCACATCCGCGATCTGGTCGATCCCGACGCCAACATCATCTGGGGATCGGCGTTCAACCCCGATCTGGAAGGCCGCATCCGCGTGTCCGTCGTCGCGACGGGCATCGAGGCGGAGGCACGTCCCGCCTCGGCCGCGGCGTCCGCGCCGGAGCCGACCCGCTCGTTTAGCTTCGGCATGACGCGCAAGCCCGACGAGACGCCGTCGTTCCGTCCGACCACCGCTGCCGAGCCTGCCGCAGCGCCTGCGGCCCCGAAGGCGGAAGAGCCGATGGAGTTGTCGACGCTCGCCCCGGCGGCGTCGGACGGCACCGCGGACGACGAACTGGTGCTGGGCGCCGACACGATGATGACCCCGCCGGCACCGACGCCCGCTCCGGCTCCCGCGGCGGCACCGGTGCAGGCTGCTGCTCCCGCAGCACCGAAGCCCGCTACGCCGACCCCGGCTGCGGACGAGGGTGGGCAGCGTCGCCAGTGGCTCGCACCCGGCAGCGAAGCCGCTCCGGCTCCGGCCGCCGCTGCCCCGCGGGTGAAGCTGGGAGGCACGCTGTTCGAGCGCATGTCGAACGCCGCGCGCGGTGCGGCGCGCGACGACGACAAGGGTGGTGCCGCGGCCGACCCGGAAGCGCTGGACATCCCTCGGTTCCTGCATCGGCAGAACAACCAGTAGGATAGGCACCGCGGGCTTTGGCCCGCGGTTTTCCGTGGTCGAGGGTTCGTTCGGTCTGCGGCTTGGTCGTCGCTGACGATCGTTCGTTCAATCTGGAAGCAATGGCGGTGCGCCAGCATTCTACGATAAGCGCGCTGCATTTTCTCGGATTGAGCGCGTCGGCATCTCGCTTTCGGGGCCGCCGAGAGCCGCATACGCTTATGATCTCGCACTAGGTTGCGACCATCGGCTGTTTCTGTTGCGCCGACCAAGGTCATCCCGGCGGACGCTGACATCACCTGCGACAGGTTTATGGGAGGGGCGGCTGCCTGATCGCGGCGTTGCTTCGGTTCCGGGTGCGTTCGCTGGACACACAGGCCCGCGCGGGCGTCGGTGAGGGCCTCGACCGTCCGACCTTTCGCCCACTCGCCGTTTCCCGGCCCCGTTTCGGCGCGCGGGGGGAAATCAGACATTGCCGGTTCACCCGCACTCGGGTTCAGGGTAATTCCATATCATGGCCCGCACATTCCGATCCGTTCTCCTCGCCGGGGCGTTTGCCGCCGCGAGTGTTCCCGCCATCGCCTCCGCCCAGGCGGTGGTGCAATCGCTGGCGCCCGGCGACGCCGACCTGCTCGCGACCCAGATGCGTGCGCTGGCCGCCAATCCCCGCGACCTGAATGCCCTTGCGACCGCAGGGGAATTGTCGATCAAGCTCGGCGATCTCAGCGGTGCGGCGGCGTTGTTCGCGCGCGCGGACCGCATCGATCCCCGCAACGGACGGGTCAAGGCGGGCATGGGGTCTATCCTCGTACGCTCCGAGCGGCCGGGCGAGGCCTTGCGGTTCTACCAGCAGGCCGAGGCGAGCGGATGGAGCGCGAGCCGCTTCGCCGCCGATCGTGGGTTGGCCTATGACCTGATCGGCGAGCAGCGGCGGGCGCAGGCGGATTACCGCGTGGCGCTGGCGACCGCGTCGGATGACGAGACGATCCGCCGCTACGCCCTGTCGCTGGGTATCGCGGGCAAGCAGGCGGAGGCGCTGGCGCAACTCGATCCGTTGGTGCGCAAGCAGGATCGCGCGGCGTGGCGGGCACGGGCGTTCGTGCTGGCGATGGGCGGCGACACGCCGGGCGCGGAGAAGATCGCGACGACGATGATGCCGGCCGGGGTTGCGCAGGGGCTGGGGCTGTTCTTCCAGCGTTTGCCGACGCTGCCGGCCGCCGACCGTGCGTTCGCGGTGCATTTCGGCGAGATCGCCGCGACCCCGGAGCGGATCGCCGATGCCCGACTGACGCCCGCGCTTGCTGCCTTGCCGCCCGAAACAGTCACGCCGGTGCAGGTGGCAGCGGTGACGCCGCAGTCTTCGGATCGCCGCTCGACCCGGCGCGAGCGGCCGGGCCGTCAGCCGCTATCCGCCACGACCGCCTCTGCGACCTCGACGGCGCCGGTGGTCTTGGCGGCCAATACCGGCAGCGCCCGCCCCGGCTTCGCCGCGCAGCCACGCGTGAGCGTCGCGCGGCCGGCTACTCCTGTCCCATCGCCTTCGACGGTGCAGCCCGCCGCAACCGCGATGCGCGAGAGCGACGTGCGAGTCGCCGCGACGACGGTTCGCCCGGCAGTAGCGACCTTCACGCCGGCGCGGCCGGCCACGGCCCAGCCGGTTGTTTCACAGCCAGCGACCCGGACGACGCCGGTGCAAGTCGCGCAGGTTGCCCCGCAATCGTTGCCGCAGCCGGTCCGGACCGCCGCCGTTCCGCCGCCGTCGACGGAGCCGGTCGCGCCGGTGCAGACGGCGGCGGCGACGCAGCGCGCCGATTCGGTGTTGGCGCGCATCGTCGCCAGCCTGTCGATCCCGGCAACGGAGCTGGGCGTGACGCAGGCGATCCCCGCCACGACCGCGCCGGTGCGTCCGATGGTGCCGGCGTCGGTCGCCAGCGCGCCGCGTTCCACCGACGGTCGCCGCGTCGTCGCCGAGGCCGCGGCGAAGGAAGCGCGTGATACCGCGGTTCGCCGGACCGTCGCTGCGAAGCTCACCGGCGATGCGGATGCCGACGACGCCAAGCCGCTGACGCCCGCGCAGAAGCGCGCTGCTGCGCGTCAGGCCGCGGCCGACAAGCGCGCCGAGGAACTGGCGCTGGCGAAGATGACGCCGGCGCAGCGCCGCGCCGCCAAGCGCAAGGCCGCAGCCGAGGCGGAAGAGACCGAGGTCGCCGACGTGAAGCTGACCCCGGCACAGAAGCGCGCGGCCGATCGCCAGGCCGCGGCCGAAGAGCGGGAAGCCGCCCGAGCTTTGGCGAAGATGACGCCAGCCCAGCGGCGTGCCGCGGCGCGCAAGGCCGCGGCGGACGCGGCAGCGGAGCCGGTGGAGGTCGCCGACGCGAAGTTGACGCCCACACAGCGGCGTGCCGCCGCGCGCAAGGCCGCAGCGGAGGCCGACAAGGCGCTGACGCCCGCGGAAAAGCGAGCTGCGGCCCGCAAGGCGCTGGCTGACAAGAAGGCCGATGCGGAGAAGAAGGAGCTCGCCGACAAGGCGGCGGCCGACAAGAAGGCGTCGCGCTCCAATCCCTCGCGCA
Source organism: Sphingomonas sp. AC435 (assembly GCF_979253005.1). NCBI lineage: Bacteria > Pseudomonadati > Pseudomonadota > Alphaproteobacteria > Sphingomonadales > Sphingomonadaceae > Sphingomonas > Sphingomonas sp. AC435. The sequence continues at coordinate 424,054 of NZ_CEEDCJ010000002.1, read as the reverse complement.
TCTGGGTGCAGGTTGCCGGCGGGGCGAACGAGAGCGATCTGACGAAGGCGTGGAGCGGCGTGAAGGCGAAGTCGCCGGCGCTCGCCGCCCGTGCCGGTTACTCGACCCCGCTGCGCGCCACCAACCGCGTTCTGACCGGGCCGTTCAAGACCGATTCGGAGGCGCGTGCGTTCGTGAACCAGCTCTCCAAGCAGGGCGTGTCCGCCTTCCCCTTCACCAGCGATGCCGGCCAGCCGGTGACGAGGCTCGGCGGCAAGTGAGCGCGCATGCTCCCTGGGCTTCGAACCCGGGGAGCAGCCGGGGTCGCCTTCACGAGGAACATAGCGGGACCACGCGTGGGCCGCGCGACGCGTTCCAGCGCGACCGGGACCGCGTGATCCACTCGATCAGCTTCCGCCGGCTGCGGCACAAGACGCAGGTGTTCATGGCGCCGGACGGCGACCATTTCCGCGTTCGCCTGACGCACAGTATCGAGGTCGCGCAGATCGGGCGCGCGGTGGCGCGCGCGCTGGGGCTGAATGAGGACCTGACCGAGGCGTTGTGCCTGGCGCATGACATCGGCCACCCGCCCTTCGGCCATGCCGGCGAGGATGCGCTGAAGGCCGCGACCCACGATGTCGGGGGGTTCGATCACAACGGCCACACGCTGCGCGTGCTGACGGAGATCGAACGGCCCTATCCGCTGTGGAACGGGCTGAACCTGACCTGGGAGACGCTGGAAGGGCTGGCGAAGCATAACGGTCCGGTGCGTCATCCGGGTTGGGCGCTGGCGGCGGCGGACGCGGCGTTCCCGCTGGACCTGACCAGTCATGCCTCTCTGGAGGCGCAGGTCGCGGCGATCGCGGACGACATCGCGTACGACAATCACGACATCGACGACGGGCTGCGGGCCGGGTTGTTGACGATCGAGCAGTTGATGGCGGTGCCGCTGGTGGCGCGGGGCTGGGCGGCGGTGACCGCGCGTTACCCCGGCGTCTCGCCGACGCGGCTGGCGCGTGAACTGGTGCGCAGCCAGATCGGGACGATGGTGACCGACCTGATCGCGGAGACGCGGTCGCGGATTGCGGCCAGCGGCGTGGGGTCGGTGGACGATGTCCGCGCGGCGGGGGCGGCGCTGGTCGGGTTCTCTGCAACGATGCGCGAGGAGGAGCGCGACCTGAAGCGCTTCATGTACGCGAACCTGTACCACCATCCCCGTCAGCTGGAGGCGGCGTCCGCAGCGCACGGCGTGGTCAGCGGCCTGATCGCGGCCTACCGTGCCGACGGCGATCTGTTGCCCCCGGGGTGGCGCGACGATTTGCCGGCGGAGGAGCCGGCGCGAAGCCGGCACATCGCCGACTTCATCGCCGGCATGACCGACCGGTATGCGATCACCCGCTACCGCGAGTTGATCGGGCCGATCGACTTGCCCGAGGGATTCTGAACGGCGCGGTGGCCGGTGCCACCGCGCCGTCGCAGCCGCTTACAGCGCGTGGGTGGAAACGCCGCCGGCCGCACCCTTGGCGTCGCGGACGGAGAAGGCGACCGGGGTTTCGCCCGAGCGGCCCGTCACGCGGCCGTCGCGGACCTGTAGGCGGAAGGTCTCGCCGCCCGGGAGGCGACGGCCCTTCAGCACGGTCGACTTGCCGAACGCGGAGGTCGTGTAGGTATAGGTATGACCGTCATGGACGAACGTCCGCTGCTCGGCGGTATCAGGACCCTGGGCCATACCGATGGTGCTGGTCAGTGCGGCGGCGAGGGCGGCGAGGATGATGGTCTTGCGCATGATCGTGGACTCCGCATGAAAATAGCGTCGCGCCGGATCAGGTCCTTTCCACTTCCGACACCGATCATATTGCGGTGCAGCATGGCTGCAACTGCAAAGCCCGGAGCATGCGATTGTCGTCGATGCAATCGCGTTTGAGCCGCCGCGGCTTTGCGGGTACACGCCGACGCTTTCGCGAAACGGACTGACATGACGCTCTACACCCGGTTCGCCGCGCATATCGACGCGGCGCTCGATGCCCTGATCGCGAACGGCACGCTGCCCGGCGGGCTCGACCGCCGCAACGTGACGGTCGAGCCGCCGCGCGATGCCACGCATGGCGATCTGGCGACCAATGCCGCGATGGTCCTCGCCAAGCCGGCGGGCGCGAAGCCGCGCGTGCTGGCCGAAGCGCTGGCGGGCGAACTGGAGAAGCTGCCCGAGGTGTCGCGCGTCGACGTCGCCGGGCCCGGCTTCATCAACATGGTGCTGACCGACGACAGCTGGCGCGAGGAGCTGGCAGCGATCCACGCAGGCGGCGACGATTACGGCCGCTCGACCAGTGGGCAGGGCGTCACCGTCAATATCGAATATGTCTCCGCCAACCCGACCGGGCCGATGCATATGGGGCATTGCCGGGGCGCGGTGGTCGGCGATGCGCTGGCCAGCCTGCTCGAGTTCGCCGGGTCGACAGTGATCCGCGAATATTACGTCAATGATGCCGGCGGGCAGGTCGACGTGCTCGCCCGCTCCGTCCACCTCCGCTACCGCGAGGCGCTGGGTGAGGACGTGACGATCCCGGAGGGGTTGTATCCCGGCGACTATCTGGTGCCCGTTGGGCAGGCACTCGCCGCCGAGTTCGGCGACCGGTACCGCGACGCGCCCGAGGCAGAGTGGCTGGAGCCGTTCCGTACCCGCGCGGTCGCGGAAATGCTGGTCCTCATCAAGGACGATCTGGCGCTGCTCGGCATCCATCACGACCTGTTCTCGTCGGAGGCGGAGCTTCAGGCGGCGGGCAAGCCGAAGGCGGCGGAGGCCGACCTGCGCGCGCGCGACCTCGTCTATGACGGCGTGCTGGAAGCGCCCAAGGGCGAGACGCCGGACGATTGGGAGCCGGTGGTGCTGCCGCTGTTCCGCTCGACCGCGTTCGGCGACGATCAGGATCGACCGATCCGGAAGTCGAACGGGCAATGGACCTACTTCGGTGCCGACCTCGCCTATCATTATCAGAAGGCGCAGTCGGCCGATCAGCTGATCGACATCTGGGGGGCGGATCATGCCGGCACCGTCAAGCGCATCGTCGCCGCGGTTGCTGCCCTGACCGGCGGCAAGACGCGTTTCGACGTCAAGCTGATCCAGATGGTGCGGCTGCTTCGCGGCGGTGAGCCGGTGAAGATGTCGAAGCGGGCCGGTAACTTCGTGACGCTGGCTGACGTGGTGCGGGAGGTCGGCAAGGATGTCGTCCGCTTCACGATGCTGACGAGGCGCGCCGATGCGCAGATGGATTTCGACTTCGCCAAGGTCGTGGAAGCATCGAAGGACAATCCGGTGTTCTACGTCCAATATGCACATGCCCGGATCGCATCGCTCCACCGGCGGGCGGCGGAGGCGGGAATCGCTGGCGGTGAGGCCGATCTGTCCCGTCTTGATACGGATGAGCTGGCACTGGTGAAGCTGGCGGCGCAGTTCCCGCGTACGATCGAGACGGCGGCTGCGACCCGTGAACCGCACAGGATCGCGTTTTATCTGTATGACTTGGCCGCTGCCTTTCACGCCGCGTGGAATGTCGGCAACGATCATCCGGACCGCCGTTTCCTGATCGCAGACGATGCGGAGGCCACGCGCGCGCGGCTTTTCCTGGCGTCGGGAATCGGGCAGATCGTCCGCAACGGCTTGCGCGTCATGGGTGTCGAGGCCGTGACGGAGATGAATTGATGGCCGACAATCTCGACATCCGCGACGAGGATCGCCTCCCCTGGCTGGAGACGGTCGAGCCGGACGAGCCGGAGGGTTCGGGGCTGGGGCGCGTCATCGCGCTGGCGCTGGCGGGATTGATCGTCGTCGCGGCGATCGGGTTCGGCATCTGGCACCTGACGCATAGTCGCAAGAGCGGCGACGGCCAGTTGATCGCCGCGCAGGAAGGCGACTACAAGGTCCGCCCGACCGAACCCGGCGGCCTGAAGGTCGAGGGCGAAGGCGACAGCGCGATCGCGACCAGCGCCGGCAAAGCTGCGGGCACCGGCGCGATCGACCTGAAGGCCGTGCCGGAGGCCCCGGTGGCGGCGCAGCTCGTCCCCGCCGCCACGCCCAAGCCGAAGCCCAGCGCGACGCCGGGCCGCAGCACGGTCGCCAAGGTGCCGACGCAGACCGCAGGCCCGCTCAAGGCCGCGGCACCGCTGACCGGATCGCGGCCGGTGGCGCAGGGAAATGGCGGCGGCGGCTCGCTGGTGCAGCTCGGCGCGTTCCCGTCCGAGGCGGCGGCGAACGGCGCGTGGGATCGCTTCTCCAAGCGGTTCGCGTACATCGCACCTTTGGGCAAGTCGGTGCAGCCGGTCGCGACGGGCGGCAAGACGCTGTACCGCCTGCGCGTGAACGCGGGCAGCGCGAACCAGGCGGCGGACATCTGCGGCCGTCTGCGCGTGGCCGGGGAAAGCTGCTTCGTCGCGAGTTGAGGGGCGACCTGTTTCTGCGCGCTTTCTTCTGTTCCCCCAGTTCCAGTCGTCACCCCAGCGGAAGCTGGGATCGCTTGGTGATGGCGCGCGCGCGCGCGACCCCGGAAATCCCAGCGTTCGCGGGAATGACGTGCCTGAAAGCCGATCGCAACCGCCGCCACACCGACTAGCCGCGGCCCCGCCGACGCCCTAAACCGCGGCGCATGAAGCCCGTTATCTTCGGCCTGTCCGGCCCCGTCCTGACCCCCGACGAACGCGCGTTCTTCGCCGCGGTCGAGCCTGCCGGTTACATCCTGTTCAAACGCAATATCGTCGATCGCGAACAACTGCGCGCGCTGACGGACTCGTTGCGCGATCTGGCTGGACGGGACGATCTGGCGATCCTGATCGATCAGGAGGGCGGTCGCGTCGCCCGCATGCAACCGCCGGAATGGCCGGTGTTTCCCGCCGGACCGGCATTCGATGCGCTGTACGAGGTCGCGCCGATGTCTGCGATTCAGGCGATGCGTGCCAATGGCCAGGCGCTGGGCCTGATGCTGGCGGAGGTCGGCATCACCGTCGACTGCGCGCCGCTGCTCGACGTCGCGCAGCCGGACACCACCGAAGCGATCGCCTGCCGCGCCTATGGTCGCGAGCCGATGCGGGTCGCGGCGCTGGGTCGCGCGATGCTGGAGGGGTTGGCGGCGGCGGGGATCGTCGGGGTGGTCAAGCACATGCCCGGCCACGGTCGCGCGCTGGTCGATTCGCACCATCTGCTGCCGACCGTCACCGCCAGCGACGCCGAACTGGACGTTGATCTGGCGCCGTTCCGGACACTTGCGGCCGCACCCATGGGCATGACCAGCCACATCGTGTTCGAGGCGTGGGATGCGGAACGTCCGGCGACGCTGTCACCCGTCGTGATTGAGGACATCATCCGCCGACGCATCGGCTTCGACGGCCTGTTGATGACCGACGATATCGACATGAAGGCGCTGTCTGGCACGGCGGGACAAAAGGCCGCCGGGGCGATCGCCGCGGGATGCGACCTCGCGCTCGACTGCTGGGCCCGGATGGATGAGATGGTCGAGATCGCCGGCCTGCTCGGCGAAATCGCACCACGCTCGCGGGAACGTCTGGACCGGGCGATGGCGAGCGTGCGGCCGGGGTCGGGCGATATGGCGGGGCTGATCGCGAAACGGGATGCGCTGCTGGCGTTGGTGTGACGCCCGAATCCCTCCGGTTGGGCCTGAGCGCCGCCGGATGCCATGCCGCGTGCGAGGTGCTTCGACTTGGCTCGGCACGAACGGATTGGTGTGCAACGGTTTTCACACCAGCGTGGCAACGCTGCCGCCTTCTGATATCCCGGCCCCGTGACCGACGATGCGCTGACACTGGACCTCGACGGGTGGGAGGGGCCGCTGGACCTGTTGCTGGCGCTCGCGCGGTCGCAGAAGGTCGACTTGCGTGCGATCTCCATCCTGTCGCTGGTCGAGCAGTATCTCGCCTTTATCGAGGACCAGGCGGAGCGACTGGAGCTGGCCGCCGATTACCTCGTGATGGCGGCGTGGCTGGCGTACCTGAAGTCCGCGCTCCTGCTGCCGCGCGAGCCGGAGCAGGACCCCGATCCCGACGAACTCGCGCTACGCCTGCAATTGCGGCTGGAGCGGCTGGACGCGATGCGCGAGGCGGGTGCTCGACTGATGGCGCGCGACCGGCTGGGCCGCGACGTGTTCCTGCGCGGCGCGGCGGGGGAGGGGCTGACGACGATTCGCCGCACCGGCTGGCAGGCGGAAATCTTCGACGTGATCGCCGCCTATGGCCGGGTCAGCGCGCGGACGCGGCCGGCGCTGCACGTGGTGGCGTCGCGAGACGTGATGACGCTGGAAGCGGCGCTGGAGCGTGTCGCGGCGATGTTGGCGACGCGGGTGGACTGGACGGCGATCGAGCGGTTCCTCCCGCCCTCCGCGGGCCGCTTGCGGCGATCGGCACTGGCGTCGAGCTTTCTCGCGGCGCTGGAGCTGGCGCGGCAGGGGCGTGTCGAACTTTATCAACGCGAACCGTTCGAGCCGTTGATGCTGCGGCGCGCGCGGTCTTGACGCCGCCCGATGATCTGGTGCGCGCGGTGGAGGCGGTGCTGTTCGCCGCCGCGGAGCCGCTGACGGTTGACGCCCTCGCAGCGCATGTCGGCGGCGATCCCCGTGCAGCGCTCGCGACGTTGGCGCAGGATTATGCCGGTCGCGGGGTGGAGCTGGTCCAGCGCGGCGAGCGGTGGCATTTCCAGACCGCGGCCGATCTCGCCCCGCTGCTTCGGCGCACGCGGGAGGAGACGCGGCGGCTGTCGCGCGCCGCGGTCGAGACGCTGGCGATCATCGCCTATCACGAACCCGTCAGCCGCGCCGAGATCGAGGCGATCCGCGGCGTCCAGATCGCCAGGGGGACGCTCGACGTGCTGATGGAGGCAGGCTGGATCCGCCCCGCCGGTCGGCGCGAGGTGCCGGGCCGGCCACTGACCTATGCGACCACGCCGGGCTTCCTCGCGCATTTCGGGCTGGCGAGTCGTCGCGACTTGCCGGGTATTGAGGACCTGCGCGCGGCAGGTTTGCTGGACCCCGTCGAAACGGCGTTCGAAGTCGCGTTCGGAGAGGACACGCAGCGGCTGGAAAAGGCCACCGACTCCGACTAGATGGGACTGCATTATCAGGAGTAAGCATCATGGGCAGCTTCAGCCCGATCCACCTGCTCGTCCTTGCCGTCGTCGCCATCCTGCTGCTCGGCGGCGGGCGTTTCTCCAGCCTGATGGGCGATGTCGCCAAGGGCGTGAAGAACTTCAAGAAGGGCATGGCCGAGCAGGACGACGACGCCAAGCCGGCCAAGCGCATCGAATCGCAGAAGCAGGCGGAGCCGGCGTTCGACCGTGACGGCAATGCCACCCGCGACACGCTGCGCGACGATCGTTGATCCTGCGTTGACGCTCACCGCTCGCTGAACCCGGAACAGCATGTTCGATATCGCGCCGACCGAGCTGATGCTGGTCGCCTTCGTGGCGCTGGTCGTCATCGGTCCGAAGGATCTGCCCAAGGCCCTGCGCGTGCTGGGTTATTGGGTCGGGAAGGCGCGCGGCGTCGCGCGTCAGTTCCGCTCCGGCTTCGACTCCATGGTCCGCGAGGCGGAGCTGGAGGAGATGGAGAAGAAATGGGCGGCGGAGAACGAGCGAATCATGCGGGAGCATCCCGTGACGCCGACTGAACCCGACGTCTCGAAGTCGGTACACGATGCGTCTGAGCCGATGCCCGAACCGGGCGCACCTACGCAGGACAAGACCACGGAGCCTGTCATGGTCGAAAAGCCGCATGTGATGCCGGCTGAGCCGGGGACGCCGCCGCGTGCCGAAGGAGCGCCGTCGTGAGCGACACGGTGAGTGACGCCACGAGCGAGATCGACGAAAGCCGCGCGCCGCTGCTCGATCACCTGATCGAACTGCGCCGTCGCCTGCTCTACTGCATCGCGGCCGTACTGGTGGCGTTCGGCGTCAGCTATTATTTCGCGGAGGCGATCTTCGGGTTCCTCGTCCAGCCCTTGCTATCGGCCGGGCAGAAGACGGTGATCTACACCGAAATCTTCGAAGCGTTCTTCGTCAAGGTGAAGGTCGCGTTTTTCGCGGCGATGATGATCTCGTTCCCGGTGATCGCGAACCAGCTGTGGCAGTTCGTCGCGCCGGGGCTGTATCGCAAGGAAAAGCGCGCGCTGCTGCCATTCCTGCTGGCGACGCCGGTGCTGTTCCTCGGCGGCGCCGCAATGGCCTATTACATCGCAATTCCGATGGCATTGCACTTCCTGCTGAGCTTTCAGGGCAATGTCGGGGGCGTCAATCAGGAGGCGTTGCCGGGTATCGGCAACTACCTGTCCTTCGTCATGCAGTTCCTGTTCGGCTTCGGCATCGCATTCCTGTTGCCGGTATTGCTGATGCTGCTGGAGCGCGCCGGGATCGTCACGCGGCAGCAACTGGTGTCGGCGCGCCGTTATGCGATCGTCGGCGCGTTCGCCATCGCCGCGGTGCTGACGCCGCCCGACGTTGGATCGCAGCTGTTGCTCGCGATCCCGCTGTGCATCCTGTACGAGATGGCGCTGATCGGCATCTGGTTCACCGAACGCCGCCGAGCGCGTGAGGCCGAGGCGATTACCGAATAAGACGTAGGTAGGGGCGTTCGGCTTCTCGTCTTCCGTTGCTCGTCGGGCGTCCGCAACGAAGCTGCAGGTCGTCGAGCGACCGTCCATTATTCGCAGATACGAAAACGGGCCACGTGACGAATGTCACGCGGCCCGCCTTCAAGCGCTTGGCTTACTTGGCGTCGCTCGCCGTCTTGGCGACCGTGTCGCCGGCCGAGCCGACGTCCTTGCCCATACCCTCGACCGTGTTGCACGCCGAGACGAGCAGGCTGCCGGCGATCAAAGCCAGACCGACCAGTTTACGCATGATGTACCTCCCAAAGGGCTTGAATGCCGTGAGGGCAATGCGTCGCGGCAGATATCGTTCCACTGTCGCAAGGACATGCGGTAGACAAAATGCGAGGCGGCTAAAAAGTTAAAGGCCCGAAGACGTCACCGGGGGGGGGGAGGGTGAGCGCCTTCGGGCCTATGTCGTGGATCGCGGTAGCGGGGGGGCATAAGGTCGCGATCCGAATTAGATAACACTCACTTGATCGTGAGGTTCCTTGCCGCCGCGCGCTGCCCTCGATTTTTTATTCGCGCCCGATAACCGCGATTGCGATTTCGTACGCGCCAACCAGCGGATCGTGATGCAGGGGCGAGCGAAGCTGCCGGGAAAGGCCTTCGAGAATACGACCGTAACGGCTGCGGGCCAGTTCACGCAGCGTATCGCCGTCGAGCAGCGCTCGCGACACGACGCGCAGGGTCGCTCGGTCCTCCTGTTCGGAGACCTTGACGGAAACCCGGATCTGGGCCGCCGTGTCGCAGGCGAATGCAAGCTCGACGATCTCGGTGAAGAGGAACGCGACCGCCACGGCGACGTCCTGGTTGACGAGGTACGGATCGACGTCGAGCTTGATCGCGACGCCCGAACCCGCCTCCGACGTAGCACGCAGGTTGGAGGCCAGCTCGCCGATCATCGTGCGAAGATTCAGCCCGCGATGCTCTTCCAGCTCGGCGAAGTGGTGACGGTGCACCACGGCCAGCGCATCGACGCGGCGCTGGATCGCCGCATAGGCTGCGGTCGCATCGGCGCTGGCGGCTCCCCGCGCGTGGAACGCAATCAGGCTGGCGATGACCTGAAGGTTGTTCTTTACGCGGTGATGGACTTCGCGCGTCAGCTTGGTCTGTCGGCGCAGACCCTCCTCCAGTCCGGCTTCGTGCTCGGCCACCGTTCGGCTGATCGTGCGGAAGGTTTCGCCGAGTTCGCGGATCTCCTGCGCCGGCAACCGGCTGGGTGGCGGTACCGGCACTTCCTCACCGGGCTTGAACGATGCGATCTCGCGGCGGAGGTCGCGCAAAGGCCGTAGCAACAGGCGGTCGACCACGAACCAGCCGATCCAGGCGGCGGCGGCCCACATCAGCAACGGCAACAGCATTGCAACGACCATCGACGAGGTCAGCGGCGCGCTGCGGACGCTGGTACGCAGCGCAAGGCCGGCAATGCCGAGTTCGGTCCGCATCGTCTCCATTCGCTGGAGCGGCCCACCGTCCGGCAGCGGCTCCAGATCGAGTGCGTCGTCGTCGAGGATCAGGGCGCTGGCGAAGGTCGTGGCGCGGCTGGTAGGCTGGCCGAGCTCGCGCAGGAAATCCTGCGGGAAGAAGGCGCGGGCGACGACGTCCTTGCGGGGCGCGCTGATGGCAAGGACGAGGCCGCGGTTGGGCACGATGCTCGCGGTCGGGCCGGCGTCAGTCGCGACGGCAGTAGAGCGGGGCAGCCGCTCGCCGCAGAGGACATGACCCATACGGTCGGCGATCTCGAACCGCGCACCCACGGAAGCCTGCTGGGCGAACACCCCCTGCGCGCGCGCGCAACTCGGTGCGTCGGCGGGGTCGATGTCGAGGGCGTTTACGGCCACCCGCAGCGCCGTCATGTCCCCGACCAACTCGATCGCGATCGAACGCGCGCTTTCGGTGGCGGCGATGCGAAGGCGAGAGCGGGCTTCGGAGTCGGTCAGCCGCGTCGTCTGGAGCGTCGCGAAGATCGCGATCAGGGCGAGCGGCAGAAGTGCGGCACTAAGGACCAGCAACAGCTTCGCGCCGGTCGGCAAGCGCGACAGCGACAGGCGCGGCAGCGTGGGAGAGGGCTCCGTCTGCGCCGATCCGTCGGCGCCCGCGCCGGTCCGGACATCTGCCCGGATAGCGGCGTCATCAGCCATTGAGCGGATCCGTCAGTTCAGCTTGCCGAGCAGATCGAGCAGGTCGTCGGGAACCTGCTCCTCGACCGTCCTCTGATATACCGACCGCAAGGCCGAACCCACGGGCTGGTCGAGAGCCGCGTCGGACCCTTGTGTTTTGGACGGCGGATAGGTTCGCTTGCGTGCCGGCATCTTCGATGTACTGTCCTGACCCAACCGACCGTATCCCCCTGAGGCAACGCCGAGCGGGTGCTTTACCCATATTCGCCGACGTGCCGACAATAGCGAACCCGGGCCTGCCGATGTGACTGTAGCCACGATTTGACGGCGACCCGATTGCGCGAGGAAACCAAACAGCATTTCGTTTGTTCCCAGCGAGCACGAAAATTCCGGGGGTGCGATTTCCGTGCAACCGGGGCATGTCGAATTGCATTTGTACGTGGATCAGCCTCTGCGGCCAGCCTTTGCGCCACGAAAGGCGTGCGCGGTCGCCAAATAACGCCAGGGAGTCACTTCGCCTCATGTCGCTCGGACAGCAACTCGCACCGCATCTACCCTTCCTCCGCCGCTATGGCCGCGCCCTGACGGGCAGCCAGAATCACGGAGACAAGTATGTCCGTGCGACGCTGGAAGCGATCGTCGCCGCGCCGGATCAGTTTCCCAAGGACGTCGAGCCGCGCCTGGGCCTGTACCGCATGTTCCAGGGCATCTGGGCGTCGGCCAACTACGACGACATGGACGCAACGGGCGAGGCGGACGGTGCGGAAGCGGTGACGCGTGCGCGGCTGGCCCGTATGACGCCGCTGTCGCGTCAGGCGCTGCTGCTGACGGCGATGGAAGGCTTTACGCCCGAAGACGCTGCCTATCTGATCGACGTCGAGCCGGAAGAGGTCGAGTCCTTGGTCGCCGAGGCGTTGGCCGAGATCGAACAGCAGACCCGCGCCCGCGTGCTGATCATCGAGGACGAGCCGATCATCGCGATGGATATCGAGACGATCGTGCGCGACCTCGGGCATGAAGTCACCGGCATCGCCGTGACTCGCGACGAGGCGGTCGGACTGGCCATGGAGGATCGTCCGGGCCTCGTCCTCGCCGACATCCAGCTTGCCGACGACAGTTCGGGCATCGACGCGGTCAAGGACATCCTGGCCGAGTTCGAGGTGCCCGTGATCTTCATTACCGCTTTCCCGGAGCGTCTGCTGACCGGCGAGCGGCCTGAGCCGACGTTCCTCATCACCAAGCCGTTCCAGCGGTCGACCGTGAAGGCGGCGATCAGCCAGGCGCTGTTCTTCGACCAGACGACCGTCCCGTCCGAATGACGCCGTCGCCCGCGGGATTTGCGTCAGCAATCTCGCGGGCATTACGGACCCAAAACGACTTTGGAGCATTGACGCGTCATGGCTGACCCGAACGAACCCATCCACGTCACGACCGAGGAAGCGCGCGCGGGGGCGACCCCGCACATGACCCGGTACATCCTCCCGATCTCGTTGGTCCTGGTCATCGTGATCTTCGCGGTGATCGTCTTCCGCTAGACGAACCGACTAGGAACTGGTGGTTTTCGGATGGCGCGACTGGCAAAGGACCGGGTCGTCGCCTATCTTCGGGAAAGGGCGCAGGCTGCGCCGGCTATTGCGATCGGACATGAATGACCCAGCCGATGCTGCGTGACGAGGATGATGAGGAGCAGGAAGCTCCCGTCGTAGAACATGTCTCGCTCTCAGATCCCGAGTTCAAGCAGCAGCTGGGTCAGGTAATCCCGCATCTGCGTGCGTTCGGCCGGTCCCTGTCCGGCAGTCGCGATCTGGCGGACGACCTCGTGCAGGAAACGCTCCTGAAGGCGTGGGCGGCGCGCAAGCGGTTTCAGGCCGGCACCAATATGCGTGCGTGGACCTTCATCATCCTGCGTAACCTGTATCTGTCGCAGATGCGTCGCGCCCGGTTCAAGGGTGAGTGGGACGATCTGGTCGCCGACCGCATTCTGGCGGCACCTGCCAGTCAGGAACGACACGTCGAGCTCGGCGATATGCAGCGCGCGCTGATGCACCTGCCGCAGCCGCAGCGCGAGGCGTTGATTCTGGTCGGTGCCGGCGGGTTTGCCTACGAGGAAGCAGCGGAGATCTGCCAGGTTGCCGTCGGTACGATCAAGAGCCGCGTCGCACGTGGTCGGGTCGCGCTGGAGACGTTGTTGAGTGATGGATCGCTGCCCGCTCGGAGCGAGCACGAGACCGACACCAGCATCACGGCGCTGGATTCGATCATGGGTGATGTCGAACATCTCAGCCGGGGGCGCTGAACCGCTTCTGGCTCCGGTGTCAGGCGGTTTTAGCGCTGGATTGATCGAGCCGCTGGAGAAGGCGCCGCATGTCGTCCGGTAGGCTGCCCAGATTGCCATACGCATCGCGCATCGCCATGCCGATGGCATCCGTCGCGCGCGGGGCCCGGACGATCTGGCCGTCGCCGTCGTCGATCGTCAGGATGGATGCCCAGGTCATGAATTGCTCAACGAGACAGATCGTGTTTCGTTGCGGTTCAAGCACATGACGCCCTCGGGCGATCCCAGCGCGCTGATCGACGCGATGGCGCGGGCAGAGCGCTTCTCCCCTTTTCTATCTCTGTTGATGCGACGCGAGCCTGTGATCGTCGCAGCGGCCGCGGCGGGCACGCTGTCCCTTCCGGCGCAATCCGATGAAGACATGCCGGTGGCGCGCCGGTTGCGGCTGGAGCGGCGAGCCATTGCGCTGAGCGTGGCGCTGGGTGACCTCGCCGGTTGGCTCGACCTGACGCAGGTCACCTCCGCGCTGACCGACTTCGCCGATCGCGCGCTGGACGAGGCGATCCGCGCGGCGATCGCCGAACGCTATCCCGGCGAAGAGCCGCGCGGCTTCGCGGCGATCGCGCTCGGCAAACAAGGCTCGCGTGAGCTCAACTATTCGTCGGATATCGATCCGATCCTGATCTTCGACCCGCAAACCCTGCCGCGCCGCGTCCGCGAGGAGCCGGAAGAGGCCGCGGTCCGCATCGCCAAGCGGGCGGTCGAACTGCTGCAGGCGCGCGACGGCGACGGCTATGTCCTGCGCGTCGACCTGCGCCTGCGGCCCTCGCCGGAAGCGACGCCGATCGCGCTGCCGGTGAACGGAGCCATCGCCTATTACGAAAGTCAGGCGCTGGCGTGGGAGCGCGCCGCCTTCATCCGTGCACGCGCGGCGGCCGGGGACCTCGCCTTGGGGCAGCGCTTCCTTGATGCGGTGCGGCCGTTCGTGTGGCGGCGGACGCTCGATTTCGGGGCGGTCGGCGAAATCCGCGACCTCTCGCGCCGCATTCGCGACCACCACGCGCAGGGTCAGCGGCTCGGACCCGGCTACGACCTCAAGCGCGGGCGCGGCGGCATTCGGGAGGTCGAATTCTATGCCCAGATCCACCAACTGATCCACGGCGGCCGCGATCGCGCGTTGCGGGCGCCCGCTACCCGCAACGCGCTGGAGGAACTCGCCATCGCGGGGTGGATCGACGTGGACGACGCCAGGGGGTTGGCGAACGCGTACACGCTGCTGCGGACGATCGAGCACCGCGTGCAGATGATCGACGATCGCCAGACTCATGCGCTGCCGACCGGTGCCGCGCTGGACGCGGTGGCGGGACTGCACGGGCTGGAAAACGGCGAGGCGCTGATCGCGTTGCTGCGCGAGCCGACCGAACGGGTCGGGCGTGTCTACGACGCGCTCGATGACGACAAGCGGGCAGGCGTGTCGCGCGACCCCGTGATGCTTGCCGACGAACTGGCGGCGGCGGGGTTCGCCGAGCCGGACACGGCGGCACAGCGAATCGGTACATGGCGCGCCGGCACCTATGCGGCATTGCGCAGCGCGGCGGCGCGCGACGCGCTGGAGGCGGTGCTGCCGGTGCTGGTCGAGGCGTTGGGCCGCGCGCCCGAGCCGATGCGCGCGCTGACCCGGCTCGATGGCGTGCTGGAGAGGATGCCGAGCGCAATCAACGTCTTCCGTCTGCTGGAGGCGCGGCCCGGGCTGGCGGAACAACTCGCGACGATCCTCGCGCATGCCGCCCCGCTGGCCGACGAGCTCGCGCGGCAACCGGCGCTGATCGACGGCCTGATCGACGCCTCCGCGCTGGAAGAGGTCGGCACCGTCGACCAGTTGGCAGATCGGATGCGCGGCGGGGATGTCGCGGACTATCAGGCGCGGCTGGATCATGTCCGCCGCGTCGTGGGAGAGGCGCGGTTCGCACTGGGCGCGCAGATCGTGCTCGGCGCGTCCGATCCGCTCGCCGTCGCCGCCGGCTATGCGCGGGTGGCGGAGGCGGCGGTGGCGGTGCTGGCAGAGGCTGCGCTGGCGGAGTTCCGTCACGCGCACGGCTGCGTCCCGGATAGCGAGTTCGTGATCCTCGCATTGGGCCGGCTCGGTGGCCAGGCGCTGACGCATGCGTCGGACCTCGACCTCGTCTATCTGTTCACCGGCGATTTCGCAGCCGAGTCCGACGGTGCCAAGCCGCTGGGCGCGACGCTCTATTACACGCGGCTGGCTAGCCGCGTGACGGCAGCGTTGTCGGTCGCGACGGCGGCGGGGCCACTCTACGAGGTCGATACGCGCCTGCGGCCATCGGGCGCGCAGGGGCCGTTGGTCGTGACCGTCGACAGCTTCGCACGCTACCAGCGCGAGGAGGCGTGGACGTGGGAGCATATGGCGCTTGCGCGGGCGCGGGTCGTGTTCGGTTCATCGGAGGCACGCGCGGGGGTGTCCGCGATCGTTGCCAACGTTCTTGCGGGTGATCGACCGGTTCGCGATGTGGCCGACGAGGCGCGATCGATGCGGGCCGAAATGGCGAAGCATAAACCCGCCAAGGGCCCCCTCGACGCCAAGCTGCTGCCCGGGGGGCTGGTCGATCTGGAGTTCGCCGTCCACGTTCTGCAGCTTACGCACCGCACCGCGTTCGACCCGCATCTGGGTCGGGCGATCGACGCACTCGCGGCGGCAGGGCTGGTGCCGCCGGAGACGCGCGCATCCTACGACCTGCTCGCGCGCCTGCTGGTGACGATGCGCCTCGTCGCGCCCGATGCCGAGCCCCCGGCAGA
Organism: Sphingomonas sp. AC435; assembly: GCF_979253005.1. Classification (NCBI taxonomy): domain Bacteria; kingdom Pseudomonadati; phylum Pseudomonadota; class Alphaproteobacteria; order Sphingomonadales; family Sphingomonadaceae; genus Sphingomonas; species Sphingomonas sp. AC435. The sequence goes on along the minus strand of NZ_CEEDCJ010000002.1, from coordinate 408,223 downwards.
GGCGACGCGAGCGCTGGTCGCAGCGGCGTTGCGGCTGCCCGGTTGGGAGGCGGTGGTTGCCAGCCTCGATCATGCCCGGCAGGAGGTCGGGCGATTGTGGAACGGAGTGGCATGATGGACAGGATACCTGCGGTGACCGTCACCGGACCGGCTGGCCCGATCGATCTCGCGGCGGTCGGCACGCCGCTGGTCGTGTACTTCTACCCCAAGGACGACACGTCCGGATGCACGCGCGAGGCGCAGGATTTCACCGCCGTCGCACCCGACTTCGCGGCGGCAGGAGTGCGCGTCATCGGTGTGTCGAAGGATAGCACCGCCAGCCACGTGAAGTTTAGCGCCAAGCACGCGCTGGCGGTCGAACTCGCCAGCGACGAGGACGGCAGCGTCTGCGAGGCATTCGGCGTGTGGGGTGAGAAGAAGCTATACGGCAAGACGTATATGGGCATCGAGCGGGCGACGTTCCTGTTCGCCGCCGATGGCTCGCTGGTGCGCGACTGGCGCAAGGTGCGCGTACCCGGTCATGTCGAGGCGGTCTTGGAGGCCGCCCGCGCGCTGTAATGAACAGCGTTGCCGACGCCTGCCGCGATGTGCTCCTCGCCGCGGAGCCGCTCGAGAAAGTTCGTACGGCGCGGTCGGTGGCGCGCGCATGGCGGCGCGGGGCGCTCGATCATCGGTTCGACACGGCGATGCCCGAGGCCCCGGCGCGGCCTGCACTGCCCGAGCTGTTGCCACCCCATCGCATGCCCAAGCGGGGGCGGGGAGGATCGGAGCGGGGCCGGCTCGCACTGCTCCACGCTCTGGCGCATATCGAGTTCTCGGCGATCGATCTGGCATTCGACGTCGCGGGACGGTTCGGCGGTCAGTTCCCGCGCAGCTTCGTCGACGATTGGCTTTCGGTGGGGGCGGACGAGGCGATGCATTTCGCGATGCTCGACCGGCGGCTGAAGCAGCTGGGCTCGTTCTACGGCGATCTGCCGGCGCATGCCGGGCTGTGGGAAGCGGCGGCGGAGACGGCGCACGATGCCGCGGCCCGGCTGGCGGTGGTGCCGATGGTGTTGGAGGCGCGCGGGCTGGACGTCACGCCGGAGACGGTCGCGCGGTTCGACGCGGCGGGCGATGCGAAGAGCGGCCGCATCCTGCATCGCATCTACACCGACGAGATCAGGCACGTCGGATTCGGCGCAAAATGGTTCGGCTATATCTGCGCGAATGCTGGAATTCAGCCCGCGCCACAGTGGCAAATGCTGGTCCGGCGGCATTTCCGCGGCCCGCTTAAGCCGCCGTTCAACGACTCGGCGCGCGCCTCTGCCGGTCTGACGCGGGACTTCTACGCGCCTCTTGCATCTGTCTGACCAATCCGGCCACACACGCTCAAGACTGAAGCGCGGTGGGGCTGCGGATCAGGATTGAGATGGACGAGCCGCCCGCGGCGATGCGGGACGGCGCTGATTTTTGGGGCTTGATGACCAACATTCGCTTCTCTGTCGCTGCCGCTGCCGCCGCGATGATCCTGGCTTCTCCGATCGCCGCCCAGACCAAGACGGTCGCGCAGGCACCCGCCGTTGGTGGCGAGTATATCCCCGCCAACAGCGCGGAGACGACCGCCGACCTGAAGGCCGACCAGCAGTTCCGCACGCTGTTCCAGACCTGGAAGAAGCTCGATACAGCGACGACCGGCGGACAGGGCGCGATTGCGATCCCCTCGGTGCAGCCCGTCACGAAGCTTCAGTTCACCAGCAATTTCGGTATCCGCTCGGACCCGTTCCGCGGCTCGGCGGCGATGCATGCCGGCGTCGACATTCCCGGTCCGGTCGGCACGCCGATCTACGCCACCGCCGATGGCATCATTGCCCATGCCGAGCGACTCGGCGGCTACGGCAACATGGTCGAAATCAATCACGGCAAGGGCATCGCGACCCGCTACGGCCATTTGTCGAAGATCCTCGTCAGCGATGGTACCCGCGTCCAGCGCGGCCAGCTGATCGCGCTGATGGGCTCGACCGGCCGTTCGACCGGCCCGCACCTCCATTACGAGGTTCGCATCGACGGCCACGCCGTGAACCCGATCCCCTTCCTGACCACCGCCGACTATCTGCTCGCGTCGCAGGATCGCAGCGTTCATCAGATTCCGGTGTCGGTCGACGGACCTGCCGCTCAAGACTGACCGGTTGCCGCAGCGTCGACCGAAGCCTATCTGTCGCGCATGGCCACTCTCGCTTCCGACCCCTCTACTGTCGACGTTGCTCCCGTCGATATCGCGCTGACCCCCGCAGCCGCGGCGCGGGTGGCGGCGATCGCACAACGTCAGAATAAGCCGGCGGTGCTGCGCCTGTCCGTCGATGGCGGCGGCTGTTCGGGGTTCCAGTACAAGTTCGGCCTCGCCGATGCACCGGAAGAGAGCGACACCGTCGCGGAAACCGACGGCGTCCGCTTGGTCGTGGACGATATCAGCCTCGACCTCGTGCGCGGTTGCTCGGTCGATTACGTGGAATCGCTTGGCGGTGCGGCGTTCCGGGTCGAGAACCCGCAGGCGGCATCGGGCTGCGGCTGCGGCACCAGTTTCGCGATCTGACGCACTTGAAGATCGTCACCTACAACGTCAACGGCATCAAGGCTCGGCTGCCCCGCGTCGTCGAGTATCTGACCGAAGACCAGCCCGACATCGTTTGCCTTCAGGAACTCAAATCGAGCGACGAGACGTTCCCGCTGAAGGAGATCGAGGACGCCGGCTACGGTGCGCTTTGGCACGGCCAAAAGGCGTGGAACGGCGTCGCCGTGCTTGCCAAGGGGACGACACCGGTCGAGCGGCAGCGCGGGCTGGAGGGCGAGCCGGAGGACGAGCATAGCCGCTATCTGGAGTGCGAGGTTCACGACCTGATCGTCGCGTCGCTGTATCTTCCTAACGGCAATCCCCGGCCCGGTCCGAAGTTCGATTACAAGCTGCGCTGGATGGAGCGACTCGCCCAGCGCGCGGCGGCGATCCTTGCGGAGGAGCGCCCGGCGGTGCTGGCGGGCGATTACAACGTCATCCCCAACGACGACGATACCTATTCGGTGCGCGCGATGCAGGAGGATGCGTTGATGCAGCCGGAGAGCCGCGCCGCCTATCGCCGTTTATTGGCGCAGGGCTGGACCGATGCGCTGCGCACGCGCGAGCCCAAGGGTGGCGTGTGGACATTCTGGGATTATCAGGCGGGTGCGTGGCAACGCGATGCGGGGTTCCGGATCGACCATCTGCTGCTGAGTCCGCAGGCCGCGGATCGATTGGTCGGGGCTGGCGTCGACAAGGCGTATCGTGGGCGGGAAAAGGCGAGCGATCACGCGCCGACCTTCGTGACGTTGCGATGAAGCGGCTGGCCGCTGCCGCGCTGATGATGGCTCCCGCGGTGGCTTGGGCACAGGACGAGCCGCGCTTTTGCCCGAACAGTCCCTCGCTCGAAAGTTCGGCCTGCACGACGGAGCCGGGTCGCGTCCATGTCGAGGCGACGCTGGGCGACTGGCAACTGGAGCGCAACGCGGATCAGCGGATCGACACGGTGTTGGCGGGCGACGTACTCGTCCGCGCCGGCGTCGGCCCGTCGACCGAGGTGCAGCTCGAATGGACGCCTTATGGTCATGTCCGCACTCGCGACCGGGCGACGGGCTTGGTCGAGAAGCAGGCGAGGGTCGGCGACGTAACGTTGGGCGTTCGCCAGAACCTGCGCAATCCCGACGGCAAGGGCCTGTCCTTCGGCATCCAGCCTTCGGTTACGCTTCCGGTCGGTCGTTCGCCGGTCGGGGCGGGGGACTGGGCCGCGGGCGTGGTTCTACCCGTCACCTACGACCTGACGGACACAATCAACATCGGCACGACCGGTGAACTCGACGCGGCCGTCGACGAGGATGGTCATGGCCGACATTTTCAGGGCAGCATGGTCGCCGCAGTGGCGATCGAGATCAGCGACGCCTTCTCCACGACGATCGAGGCGCAGGTGATGCGTGACGACGATCCCTCCGGCGCGACGACGCAGGCGGTGGCCGGATTGGGTTGCTTGTGGACGGTCGCCCCGCGCCGGGCCTTCTTTGCGGAAGCGGTCGGTGGGTTGAACCACGCCGCGCCTGACGTCCGGTTATACGCGGGGATCGCCGCACTCTTTTAGGTCTACAGACGTTCTGCGCCAACAGTTGGTGAGAAACATCGCAGATCGGCGGCGCCTGGAAGTCCGCAGCACGCAACAACGGCTGAATTGCGTGGATTCGTGTTTGGCACGGCTAATGCAGTGGACCTCATGAAGCCGGAATGGACCGGCTCGCAAGAGGGAAACACCGCCATGCTGATCGCCATTCTCGCTTCCGCCGCCGCCACGATGACCGCACAGCCCTTCCCCGCCGCATCGGCCTGGGGTGCCACGATGAACCAGCAGATGCTGCACACGGCACTGCGCGCTCCCGAGCGTCCCGTGACGAAGGGAACGACCTATTGCTTCCTCGACGATGTCACCGCCCGCGGCTCCGTGCGGAAGGTCTGCCGCAGCCGTCAGGCCTGGAACCGCCTGGGCCTCGACCCCGCGATCTGATCGTCCTGCTGAAACGCAGTGGCGGCAACCCCGGACGCGGGGCGGCCGCTACAGCGTCCGTTCGTAGACCTGATACACCTTGTTGATCTCGCAGTTGATCGTCGTCGCGATCGACCGCATCCCCTGATTGTCGTCGAGGATCCAGCCGATCTCGCCCCGGCTTGCGCCGTAATGCTTGATCGAGGCGCGGCGGATGTACTCGATCATCATGAAAGCGAGCTGGCTCGCCATCCGTGACGCCTGCAGCTCCTTCACCACACCCATCAACGGCACGCGCATCGTGCGGACCTGCGGCTTGCGCAACCACAGCAGCAGCTTGGCCCAGCCGAACGGCAGCAGCGATCCGTTGAGCGGCTTGATCGCCTCGTTCAGGTCGGGAAGCGTGATCATGAACGCGACTGGTCGTCCGTCGAGTTCGGCGATGCGGATCAGGTCGTTGAACACGATCGGCTTTAATTTGACGCCGACATCCTTGATCTCGGGCGGCGTCAACGGCACGAAACCCCAATTGTCGGACCATGCGTCGTTCAGGATCGCCAGGATCGTCGCGGCTTCCTCGTCGAACTTCGCCTTGTCGACCTCACGGATGCGGATGCGCTCGTTCTTCTCGCCCGACTTGATGATCCGCTGGACGATCGGCGGAAATTCTTTCGTGATGTCGAGGTCGTAGGTCAGCAACTGCTTGACGGGTGCATAGCCCGCCGCCTCGATCCAGCCGCGATATTCGGGCTTGGCATGGCCCATCATGATCGTCGGATCGTGATCATAGCCCTCGATCAACAGACCCGGCTCTTCCCAGATCGACATCGAGATCGGGCCCAGCGCCCGCGTCATACCCTGATCGCGCAGCCATTGTTCCGCACTGGCGAGCAGCGCCCGGAACACGCTATCATCCTCCGCCTCCATCAGCCCCCATTGTCCGACGCCGGGGCCGAACCCCTGAGCAGGGTCCATCGTCAGCGCCAGCGTGTCGATGTGCGCGGAGATGCGGCCGACGATCTGGCCACTGCGTTCGGCGAGGAAAAGCTGCGCCTTGGCGTGGCTGAACCATCCGTTGTTCGCCGGTGTGATGAGGCCAAGCGCCTCGTTCTTCAGCGGCGGCACCCAGTGCGGATCGTTCGCGTAGAGGCGGAACGGCAGGTCCACGAATGCCTTGCGATCCCGCTTGCTGTCGATCGGGCGGATGACGGTATCACTCATGTTCGATCGTTTAACCGGCGCATCCGATCATGGCGAGTGAAGTTTCCGTCAGGGCTTTCGGTGTGCGCGACCTGTAAAGGTCATCCTGTCGCCACTATTTCGGTGTGATGGATACCCTGATGACGAGCATGACCCTGGATCGCACCGCAACGGCGCCTGTCGCGGGCACGAGGAGGATCGCCGACGACAAGGCGATGCTGCGCGCTGCGGCGGACCTGACGCGTGAATTGTCGCAGCCGAAGCCCGCCATTTACTGGGCGGACCTGATCGCGTCCGCGGTGGTGGGTTACGGAGCGCTTGCCGTGGCGGTGACCACGTTGTCGGCGTCCGTTGTCGTGGTGGCGGGGATCGTCGCCATGCTGGGCCTGTACCGGGCGATGAGCTTCATCCACGAAGTCAGCCACATGAAGCATGGTAGTGTGCCGCATTTCCGGCTGGGCTGGAACCTGCTGGTCGGCATCCCGATGCTGATCCCGTCCTTCATGTATGAAGGCGTGCACAATCTGCACCACGCCAAGACCCGCTATGGCACGGTCGAGGACCCGGAGTATCTGCCGCTGGCTTTGATGAAACCGTGGACGCTGCCGCTGTTCATCGTTGTGTCGGCGCTGGCGCCGGTCGCGCTGCTGTTCCGTTATGCGATCCTGTCGCCGCTGTCGGTGGTGGTCCCGTCGCTGCGTCGGGCGATCGTCGAGCGTTATTCGGCGTTGGCGATCAATCCGCAGTTCCGCCGTCGCGCGCCGGAAGGTGCCGCCGCTATCTACTGGAACCGGATCGAGGCGGCGGCGAGCATTTGGGCGATCGCGCTGGTGGCGATGGTCGCGACGGGCGTCATCCCGCTGCGCGCGTTCGGCATCGCAATGCTGATCGCCTCGGCGGTCGCTGTGATCAATCAGGTGCGTACCCTGGTCGCGCATCTGTGGGAGAATGAGGGCGAGCCGATGAGCGTTACCGCCCAGTATCTCGACACCGTCAACGTGCCGCCGCCGTCGCTGCTGCCGGCCCTCTGGGCACCGGTCGGCCTCCGCTATCACGCGCTGCATCACCTCCTGCCGAGCGTGCCCTACCACGCGCTGGGCGAGGCGCACCGCCGGCTGACGGCGATTCTGGAAGCGGAATCGCCTTACCACAAGGCCAGCTATCCGGGCTTGCCGGGACTGGTGTGGAAGATCGGGCGATCGACGATGGGGCGTCGCTGACCGGCTGCTAGCCCGCGTGGCTTGTCGCCAAGGTTCTGGCCAACGCCAGCCGCTTGGCGACTTCCTTCGCGATAGCGTCTTCGATCACATTCCGCTTCTCGGCCGGCATGGCTTTCAAGGCGTCCTCGGTGAGTTCCATGTCCTCCAGGACGTCCCGGCGCGCGCGCTCGGCGGGCGTCATCCTCGCTTCCTTCTCGAACGCCGTGAGCGCGTCGCGCAGTTTGTCGGACGGCATCGGCGGTGCCGAGGCATCGACGGTCCGAGGTGCGGACGCCTTTGTACCAGACGCCGCAGGCTTATCGTGCGGTAGCGCGAAAGCTCCGGCGGAACTCGGCAGCGACGGGGACGGCGCAACGATTGACAGGCTGGAGATCGACGACAGGCGCATGGTGCGGGCTCCGGCAGACGGACGGGAGCCATCGATCTAGGACGTCGTGGTTAACACCTATTCCTCGGTGCGGAACAAGACCGCTTCGCCGATCAGCAGGAACAGGAGGAAAGGTGCCCAGGCCGCCAGGAACGGCGGATAGGCACCGAGGTTGCCCATCGCCAGCGCGAACTTGTCGGCGATGAAATAGGTGAAGCCCAGCGCCATGCCGATGACGGCGCGCACGAACAGCTTGCCCGATCGCGCTACGCCGAACGCCGCGACGCCGCCGAGCAGCGGCATCAGCACCGCCGACAACGGCCCCGACAATTTATGCCAGAGCGATCCCTCCAGCGCCTTGGTAGGTCTACCGGCGCCGGACAAATCCTCGATCGCGGCCTTCAACGCCCCCAGCGACAGCCCATCGGGATCGACCGTTGCCAGCGTGAACTGATCCGGGCGGGCGTCGCGACCGACGACGATCGAAGGGATACGGACCTGCTGCCCCGAGGCCACGTCGAAGCGGAGCGCCGGGCCGATCCGCCAGCCGCCACCGGGCTGGAACCGCCCGATCGGCGCGCGGACGATCGCCGCCAGATTGCCGCCGGCGCGATCGTACAGCGTGACGTTGCGCAATACGGTATTCGCACCGCGCCCCTGCGTCTGCTCGACCTCGATCAAGTCGTCGCCGTCGCGCACCCACACGTTCGATCGGTCGCCGCGATCGATTGGCATCGGTCCGTAATTGACCTTCTGCCATTGGTTGAGCGTGGCGGTGGCGCGGCTGGCGATACGGTCGTTGAAGGCGAACGAGATGATCGCGACCCCGAAGCTGGCGAGCAGCAGCGGGGCCAGCACCTGATGCGCGGACAGACCGGCGGCTTTCAGCGCGATGATCTCGCTGTTCTGGTTCATGGTCGCCAGCGTCAGGATCGTACCGAGCAGCACCGAAAACGGCAGGACGAAGGCGATGATCTGCGGCGCGCGCAGCGAGACATAGGTCCACACCTGCGCCTGCCCGTTGCCCGGCACCTCCAAGATGTTGCCGGTTTCCGACAGCAGGTCGAGCGCTTGCAGGATCAGGACGATGGCGGCCATGATCGCGAAGGTGCGGACGAGGAACAGACGCGCCATGTACCAGGACACGGTGCGTGACGGGAAAAAACTCATCGCCTTCACGCCGGCATCTCCTCACGCCGGCGACCGGGCAGTCGGCGCAGGATCGCCTTGCCGAGCTTGCCGAAACCGCGTTCCAGTGCGCCGATCGGCTGCCCGCCGGGGACATAGGCGATCTGGTAGTACATCCAGAATACCAGCCCCGCGAACACGAGGAACGGTCCCCAAAGGGCGATCACCGGATCGACCCGGCCCAGCGCGCCGATGTCCGACGCATATTGGTTCACCTTGTGATAGGTTACGATCATCACGATCGACAGGAATACCCCGAGCGAGGACGACGACCGTTTCGGCGGGATCGCCAGCGCCAACGCGAGCAACGGCAGCAGGAACATCGTCGCGACCTCGACCAGTCGGAAGTGGAATTCCGCCCGGCTCGACGCGCGCAATCCCTGATTGGTCGTAGCCTTCCCCAGCTTGGCCAGTTCGGGCAGCGTGAATTCCAGGTTGCGGCCGCCGCGCTGCCGGAAATTCTCGAACTTTGGCAGGTTGATCGGCAGATCGTGGGCGGAGAAGGTCAGCACCCGCGGCACCTTGAACTCGGGCCGGTTGTGGACGAGCGTGCCGTTGGTCAGCCGGAAGATGATGACGTTCGGATCGTCGGTTGCCATGAAGCGGCCATGCTCCGCGGTCACGCCGATCCAGTCGTTCTTCGGCGTCTGGACATGGACGAAGATGCCGCTCAGGTCGCGCCCCTTGTCGCGGCTTTCCTCGATCCGCATCGTCATCCGATCGCCGAGGTGGGTGAACTCGCCGACCTTGATCGACGCGCCCAGCGCGCCGGTGCGCAGCTCGAACCGCAATCCTTCGTAATAATAGCGGGCGATCGGCTGGACATAGCCGACGATCGCCAGATTGATCGCGGCCAGCAGGATCGCGAACATGTACGGCACGCGCAGCAGCCGGGTGTAGCTCATCCCGACACCGCGCATCACGTCGAGCTCCGACGTGGAGGACAGCCGCCGGAACGCGAGCAGGATGCCGAGCATCAGGCCGATCGGAATGCCGAGGCCCAGATACTCCGGCAGCAGGTTCGCGAGCATCCGCCAGACGACGCCGATCGGCCCACCCTGGGTCGCGACGAAGTCGAACAGCCGGCCGATGCGATCGAGGACCAGCAGCATCGACGCAATCGTCAGCGTCGCGAACAGCGGCACCGCGATCAGGCGCGCCATGTAGCGATCGATCGATTTCATCGGAGGGGAGGCTCGGTCAGCAAGATGGCGCGGGTATAGGCGCAGCAGCGCCAGCCTGTCAGGGGGAAAATCCGGGTATCTGGCTGGCTTCGGTTAGAAGCGGGTCACTCTGCGGCGATCTGTTCCGGCGGCGGGGCGCTCCGCAGCATCGACGCGGCGATGGCGCGTTCCAGCCCGGCGAGCGTGAACGGCTTGCGCAGGACGTGATGCTCCCCGAACTCGGCAGCATTGGCCTCTCCCGCGAAACCAGTGACGAACAGGACCGCGACGTGCGGGAACGCCTGTGCGAAGCCTGCCACCATTTCCGGTCCGGTCTGGCGCGGCATGAGGACATCGGAGATCACCAACTCGACGTGGGGGTTGCGCGCGAGCAGTTCCGGGGCGGCAAGCGGATCGCTGCACGACACCGTGCGGTGGCCGAGTTCCTCCAGCGCCCCCATCGTTGCCGCCAAAACGCGCGGATCGTCCTCGACGACGAGGATGTCGTATCCCGCGCGGTCGACGTTGGCCGGCATCGCCGCGGCGCGGGCGGGCGCTTTGGTGACGATGGTCGTGTCCCGCGGCAGATACAGCGTGACGGCGGTGCCCTCGCCGGGAGCGGTGTCGATCGTGATCTCGCCCGACTGGCTGCGCACGAACGCGAAGATCTGCGACAGACCGAGCCCGGTGCCCTTGCCGGCTTCCTTGGTGGTGAAGAACGGCTCGAACACGCGGTCCGCAACCTCTGCGGTCATGCCGCACCCGTTGTCGCGGACTGTGACCGTAACGTAGTCGCCCGCCGCGCAAGCACCGACCTGCTCGGCGGCTAGCGACGTCGCGCCGGTGACGATCGCAATGGTGCCGCGGCCGTCGACCGCGTCGCGTGCATTGACGGCCAGGTTGACGATGACGTTCTCGAGCTGGACCCGGTCGGCCCGCACGCGCCAATCCCCCGCATCGTTGCGCGTGACCAGCGTGACGCCGTCGCCCAGCGTACGATCGAGCAGGTCCGTCATGTCCTCCACCAGTTCGGCGGCCGCTATCGGTTCCGGCTTCAGCGCTTCCTCGCGGCTGAACGCCAGCAGCCGGCGCGTCAGGGCCGCGGCCCGGTCGGCGCCTTCTGCTGCGCTGTCCAGATGCCGTGCGGCGGCGGTCGGATCGGCGCGGACCGTGCGCTGCGCCAGCTCGATGCCGCCGATCACGACCGCCAGCATGTTGTTGAAATCGTGCGCGATCCCCCCGGTGAGCTGTCCCACCGCCTCCATCTTCTGGACCTGGCGCAGCTTCGCTTCCTGTTGGCGCAACTCGGCACTGGTCCGCGCCACCGCCTCCGCCAGCGCATCGGCATGTTCGCGCGCGGCGTCCGCATCGGCCCGAGCCAGCGCCCGCTCACCGACCGCGCGCAACGACAGCCAGCCGAGCAGGACCGCGCCGAGAACGATCAACAGGCCGAAGATCGCGAGCACGCCCGCGATGCGGCTGGACCGTTCGACCGTGTCGGTGGCGGTGGCGACACGCTGTTGCAGCAGCGAGCGCTCCCGCCCGATAATCGCATTCAGGTCGTGGTTGATCTCGTTGAGGGCCGGTGCCTTTCTGGCCTGATAGTAGCGCGCATAGGCCTGACTGTTGCGACCGTAACTGGTGGACAGCGCGGTGACCGAAAGCTCTTTGCCGCGCGCTTCATAGGCTTTGCGCAACTGCTCGATCGCCGGGCCTTGACCCGGATTGTCGTAGGTCAGCCGGTCGAGCCGGTCGATCTGCGACCCGGCGAGCAACCATTCGTCCCAGTAGATTTGCCCCTGGGACTTGTCGCCGGAGATCACGTAGCGCCCCAGCGACGCCTCCGCCCGCGCGATCGTCCCCGACAGCGTGCGGGCGAGGATCATGACGTCGTAGCTATGCGTCTGCAATTGGAGCGCCCGGTCACGCTCCCGATCCGCACCTCGAAGCGTGAGGACGAGCGCGATCAGCACCGCAGCGGCCAGCAGCGCCATCGCCCCGAGCGAGACGGTCTGCCACCGCGTGACGCCGCCCCGCTTCACGCCATCGTCGTGTTCACGCTCCACGCCATCAACATACATCCATCGCCTCCGCCTGCAAAGCGGGCGACGTAGATCAGCCGATAACCCCCACGGCTCGTCCCGCGGCGCGGAACATCGTCAGGACGGTTGCGATCTGTTCGGCCGTATGCTCCGCGCAGATCGAGCAGCGCAGCAGGAACGTACCGGCGGGCGTCGCCGGCGGACGCGCGACGTTGACGTACAGTCCACCGTCGAGCAGCGCCTGCCAGATACCCACTGCCTGTTGCTGGTCCTCCAGGATCACCGCGACGATCGCGCTTTCGGGTGTTTCGGTGCCCAGCATGAAGCCCATCGCCTTCAGCCCGCCGTGAAGTGCGCGGGCGTTTTCCCACAGCCGTGCACGCTTCTCGTGCGCGACCGCCAGCTTGCGGATCGACGTGGCGGCGGTCGCCACCACCGACGGCGGCAGGCTGGCGGTGAAGATGTACGGGCGGCAGGCGAGGCGGATCGCCTCGAACTTCGGGTGGTTCGACACGCAGAATCCGCCGACCGTGCCGACCGATTTGGAGAAGGTGCCGACGATGAAATCGACGTCCAGCCCCTGATCCTCATACACGCCGCGGCCGTTCGGGCCGAAAAAGCCCATCGAATGCGCCTCATCGACCAGCACCATCGCGTCGTGCTTGCGGGCGACGGCGACCATCTCGCGCAGCGGCGCGATATCGCCGAGCATCGAGTACACGCCCTCCAGCACCACCAGCTTGGCCGGCTCCTTCGGCAGACGGCCGAGGCGCTTGTCCAAATCCTCGACCGAGTTGTGGCGGAAGCGGACGATCTCCGCATTACCCTGCGCACAGCCGTCGTAGATCGATGCGTGGCTGTCCGCATCGAGGATCACATACTCGCCCTTGGTCGCGAGCGTGGAGATCATGCCGAGATTGGCCATGTACCCGGTCGAGAACACGATCGCGCCGGACATGTCGTAGAAGTCGCGCAGCGCCTGTTCGACATCGACATGGTCTTGGAACGTGCCGTTGAGCATGCGGCTGCCGTTGGTGCCCGATCCGAACCGATCCAGCGCGATCTTGCCGGCGGCCACGACGTCGGGGTCGAACGTCATGCCCATGTAATTGTACGTGCCGAGCAGGATCGTGTCGCGGCCGGCGATCACCGCCTCGGTCGGCGACTTGACCTGTTCCATGACGATCGCGAACGGATCGGTGACGCCGGTGTCGATCAGCGCCTTGCGCTCCGCGATCAGGCCATCGAACTTCGACATCAGGTCGCGCTGTGGCGTGATCGCCGGCGGATCGAGATCGAGCGTCTCGGACTGAAATCCGGTCTCGGTCATGCGCGCAGCTTCTGGACCGCATCGACCAGCTGGCCGATGGTCTCGATCTCGGCCTGCATGTTCATCGTGATGATGATGTCGAACTCGTCCTCGATCGCCGCGACGAAATCCATCACGGTCAGGCTGTCCCACTCCAGGTCGCCCTGGAACGTGGTGGCATCGGTCAGCGCCACGCCCTTCTTGTTGAAGGGTTCGATCTGCGCGGTGACGGTATCGAAAATGCTCTGGCGGTCGCTCATCGTGGTTCCTTGCCGGAAGAATACGGCGGGCTTGCGGCTATAGCAGGGCGTGCGCCCGATACCACCGTGCGGTGTCGGCCAGCCCCTGCGGCGTTGGGATGGACGGTGTCCACAGCGCGGCGGGCGGCCGCTTCGCCGGATCGATCGTCCAGTCGGGGTGGCAGAGATAACCGACACGATCCGCGGTCAGCCGCGCTTCATGGCCGCGCAGCAGCCGGTCGGCGCGTGCGGCCAGTGCGAGCGCGGCGCGGGGAAGGTGGATCGGCAGCACGCGCCGGCCGACCGCATCGCCGATCGCGCGCGCATAATCGGCATGCGTCCAGCCGGCGGTGCCGTCGTCCGCCTCGTAGATCGCTCTTGGAGCCTCGTGGGTGGCAAGCGTCAGCAACAGCCGCGCGAGGTCGTCGACCGCGATCAACGACACACGCCCGCGCGGCGGCAGCAGCGCGAGCCGGTGGCGGGCGAGTTTATACAGGTCGAGCTGGTCGAGGTCGCCCGGGCCATAGATGCCGGGCGGGCGGACGATCGTCCAGGGCAGGGGGCTCCCTTCGACCAGCTTCTCCGCCTCGGCTTTGGACCATCCGTAGTTGGATAGCTGTGGCTCGCGTGCGGCCAACGAGGAGACGTGGACGAAGCGTCCGACATGCGTGCTGGCGGCGAGTATGGCGCGCGTACCGTCAATGTTGCCGGCGGCGAACGCTTCGCGGGTCGGCACGTTGACCACACCGGCGACGTGCACGACCGCATCGGCTCCGGCGGTCAGGTCGACAGGATCGGACAGCGTGCCGTCGACCCACGTCACGCCGGCTCGGTCAGGCTGTGGCCGCCGGGTGAGCGCGCGGACGTGATGACCGGCCTCCAGCGCGTGGCGGATCAGGGTGCCGCCCACGAACCCCGTACCGCCGGTGATGGCGAGGATCACAGGGTGCGGCCCCGATGCTGGACCTGGCCGACTCCTGACGCGGCGTTCAGCCGCCATCCCAGCTCACCCCCGTCCGATGCCGCGATCCTAACTCGCTTCGGACGAAACGTTAAGGGCGCACTGATCTCCGGCCACCACCCGGCAGACTGCCTCAAGGCCGGCACTCGTTTCACAACATCGCCAGATGGCTGCGATGCACCAGCGCCGCCCGCGGTGCATAGCCCAGGATCGCCGCATGATCCTCACTGCGGCGGCCGAGCAGCCGGCGCGCATCGGCGGCATCGTATTCCGACAGGCCGCGCGCCAGAGGCCCCTCTGGCCCGGCGATCGTGACGAGGTCACCGCGCGCGAACGCACCCTCCACCGCGACCGCGCCCGCCGCCAGCAGGCTGCTGCCGCCCGCCAGTGCCGTGCCGGCCCCGGCGTCGATGCGGATCGTGCCGGCCGCGGTCAGGCCACCCGCCAGCCAGGCCTTGCGCGCGGACGCGCTACGCTCGGCAGCGAACAGCGTGTGCCGGCGTTCGCCCGACAACGGGCGATCGACCCGGCCCGACGCGATCGCGAGCGGAATACCGGCAGCGGTGGCGATGCGGGCCGCGGCGATCTTCGATATCATGCCGCCCGATCCCATGCCGGAGCCGGAACCGGCATCGGCCATGCCCGCGACATCCTCGATCCGTTCGACGCGGGGCACGTGACGGGCGGCCGGTTTTGTCTGAGGGTTGGCGTCGTAGAGCCCGTCGACATCCGACAGCAGCACGACGCCCTGCGCCGCCGCGGCCTGCGCGACGCGGGCGGCGAGGCGGTCATTATCGCCGAAGCGAATTTCTTCGGTGGCGACGCTGTCATTCTCGTTGACGACGGGCACCACGTTCAGCCCGAGCAGCCGTCCCAGCGTCGCCGCAGCATTCAGGTAACGGCGACGGTCCTCCAGATCGCCGAGCGTCACCAGCATCTGCGCGGCGGTCAGCCCGTGATTGCCGAGCAGGTCCGCCCACACCTGCGCCAGCGCAATCTGGCCGGTCGCGGCGGCGGCCTGCGCATCCTCCAGGCTGGCGCGACCACCCTTGCTTAACCCCAGCCGCCGTGCCCCGAGCGCGATCGCGCCGGACGAGACGATTGCGACCTGCTGCCCGGCAGCTTTACGCTCGGCGACATCGGCGACCAACGTAGCCAGCCAGTCGCGCCGCACCGAGCCGTCTGGATCAACGAGCAGCGCCGAGCCGACCTTGACGATCAGGCGCTGGCACGTGGTGGGCGGGAAAAGCGGCATGTACCCGTCTTATCGTCCGCCCAACGTTCCGCCAATCGTCCGAAACGCCTTGGCGAAATGCGCCAACCGCGCGGCGCAAGTTGCGGACACTTGGCGCCCAGATGGGGCGAGATAGAGGGGCGCGAGAAGCAAGGGCGCGCTTTTCCGCCAGTCCTGCAAATTGGCACGGCTCCTGCGAAGCGTCCGGTAACACACCGACAGGAGCCAGACCGATGACCGATCTCCCCGCCGCCCAGCCCGACACCGAGTGGAAGAACCTTTTCGGCGTGTGCGGCTGCATCGCCGAGGACTTCGGCTTCAACCCGCTGTGGTTGCGCCTCGCCTTCGCGGCGCCGCTGATCTGGGCGCCGCTGGCGGTGCTCTCGACCTACGCGGCGCTCGGCGTGATCGTCCTCGCCTCGCGCCTGATGTTCCCGACCCGGAAGCGCGGCAAGGTCGCCGCCTCGGTTCCAGTGATCGTGGCGCAGCCGGAACAGGAGTTCCGGCTGGCCGCCTGATCGATCAGATCGGCGACCACTCCACGGCGTCTTCCTCGCCGTCGTCCGACACCGGCGAGTCGGCGGCGGGGCCGACGGCTTCGAGCAATTGATCGAGGACCCAGTCGACCCCGACGCCGCTGGCGCCCGACAGCGGGATGACGTCCGCGCCGCTGGCGTCCGCCAGTTCCTTCGACATCACCTCGATCAGTTCGTCGTCGAGCATGTCGATCTTGTTCAGGCCGATGACCACCGGCTTCTCGGCCAGCCCGGCCCCGTAAGCCTCCAGCTCCTCGCGGACGATGCGGTAGCTTTCGGCGACATCGGTGTCGTTGGCGTCGACGAGGTGCAGCAGCACGCGGCACCGCTCGATATGCCCCAGGAAACGGTCGCCGATGCCCGCCCCGTCCGCCGCGCCTTCGATCAGGCCGGGAATGTCCGCGACGACGAACTCGCGCTGCTTGTGGCGGACCACGCCCAGCTGCGGACGCGTCGTGGTGAAGGCGTATTCCGCGACCTTGGCCTGCGCGTTGGTCACCGCGTTGATGAAGGTCGACTTGCCGGCATTGGGCAGCCCGACGAGACCGACATCGGCCAGCAGCTTCAGCCGCAGCCAGACGTACGCTTCCTGCGAGGGCCAGCCGGTGCCGTGCTGGCGCGGGGTGCGATTGGTCGATGTTTTGTAGCTGGCGTTGCCGCGACCGCCGTCGCCACCGCGGAAGAACACCTCGCGCTGACCGACCTTCGTGAAGTCGAGCAGCACCTCCTCGCGGTCCTCGGACAGCACCTGCGTACCGACCGGGACCTTGATGACGAGATCGTCCCCACCGCCACCGGTGCGATTGCTACCGCTGCCGCCGCTGCCGCGCGGAGCCCGGAAATGCTGGGTGTAACGGAAATCGATCAGCGTGTTCAGCCCAGCGACCGCCTCGAATACGATGTCGCCGCCCTTGCCGCCGTTGCCGCCGTCGGGACCACCATATTCGATGAACTTTTCGCGCCGAAAGCTGACGGCGCCGGGGCCACCCGCGCCGGAACGGACGAAGATCTTGGCCTGATCGAGAAAATGCATCCGCCGCCCTTACGCGGGTTGCACGCTTTCGTCATCCCGTGCGGCTTCGGAGCCGAGCAAGGCCGCCAGCGCCAATTCCCGAGCACGGGTACGCGGCAGGCCCAGCGCGTCCGCCATCGGCTGGCCGAGCAGCGCATCGCCGAGCGCGAGCAGCACCAGTTGCAGCGTCTCCTCCGCGATCGGGCGGGTGCCGATGCCGGTCGCCTGCCCCAGCTGGTCGACGAGCCGGTGGATTGCGATCAGGATGGGATCGAGCGCGTCCCGGTTCCCCGACAGGATCATCCAGCTTGCCAGTGCGCCGGCCCCTTCCTTGTCGAACGCATCGAAGGTCAGGTCGACGATCGCGCGCGGGTCGCGCTGGCGGGCACGGGCGGCAAGCACCGCCTCGCCGATCGTTGCGGTAATGTCCGCCGCCATGCGCTCCGCCAGCGCCTTCTGAAGTCCTGCGGCCGACCCGAAATGGTGGAGCAGATTGGCGTGCGTCCGCCCCACCCGCCCCGCAACCGCCTTCAGCGTCACCGACTGCGGGCCGGTTTCGATCAGCAGCGCACGTGCGGCATCCAGCGCGACGCTGCGCGATTCGTCGGGACTCAACCGCCGGCGCGGGGAGGGGGCGATTGACATGATCGTGAGGGTGCTTTATTTACATTCGTGTAAGTAGAGGTCGAACCCCATCTTTGGAGAGTTTCGTGGCAAAGGCAAACTTGCGCGCGGCGATCACGCCCGCGGACCTGACGATCACGCCGCGCGACGTGCGGTTCGGGCGCGGCCATGTGATGAAGCGTTATTGGTTGAACGACGATCCGATCGCGACCGCGTTCTACAACGCGCTGTCGGTGACCTTCCCCAAGGGTGAGGCGTTCTTCGTCGAGAGCGTGCGGGCGTTTCGCGAGGGCGCGTCGCCGAAGCTGGCGGGCGAGATCCAGTCCTTCGTCAAGCAGGAGGTGATCCACAGCCGCGAGCATGTCGCGTTCAACCGGCACGTGGTCGATCAGGGATATGACGTATCGCTGCTGGAGCGGCATGTCGACGAGGCACTGGCGCTGACCAAGGGGCGGCCGCTGATCGCCAATCTGGCGGCGACGATGGCGCTGGAGCACTTCACCGCAATGCTGGCGCATGAGTTGATCGCCAACCCGGCGCATCTGAAGGGCGGCGATGCGCAGGCGGCCGGGCTGTGGCGCTGGCACGCGGCGGAGGAGATCGAGCACAAGGGCGTCGCCTACGACACCTGGATGCACGCGACGAAGGACTGGACCCGGTTCAAGCGCTGGAAGGTCAAGTCGATCGTCATGCTGCTGACCACGCAGCGTTTCTTTCAGGGTCGTCGCAAGGGCATGCTGGAACTGCTGCGGCAGGATGGCCTGACCGGTCCAAAGGTCTGGTGGCAACTGTTCTGGTACGCGTTCGGCCGCCCCGGCATGGCTCGCAAGGTCGCCGGCGTCTGGTTCAGTTACTTCCTACCTGGCTTCCACCCCTGGACCCACGACGACCGCGCCCTCATCGCGCTGGCGGAAAGCGAGTATGAGGACGCGCTGTTGCCGGGTGCCCGCAAGCTGGCGGTGGCGGCCTGAGGTCGGAAGGTTAGGCTAAGGTTAGTCCAATGCGGCTTTTCTGCGCCGCTCGAATCGGCACGTGCGAGTCATGGCGGGCGGTTCAAGGAGCGGTATCGATCGTCCGAAATATAGCGGTCGGACCGTGTAGGACAGCCGTTTCGTGAAGCGGGCGAACCAACGACACAGCCACCGGTCGGAAGACCGGTGGCTGTGTCGTTGTCGACAGGCGTTCGATCAGCCGGACAACAGCCCCGCAGGCGGTCCGACAGGCAAGGAAAAGGGCCTCCCCGCTGCCGGGAAGGCCCTTGATCGTGTCTGGAGTCGATGCGGCGTCCGATGACTTAGGCGGCGACTGCTGCCTTGAGCGCGTCGACGAGGTCGGTCTTTTCCCAGGTGAACAGGTCGCCCTCGGGATCGCGACCGAAGTGACCATAGGCGGCCGTTTTCGAATAGATCGGGGCGTTCAGCTTCAGATGCTCGCGGATGCCCTTCGGCGTCAGGCGAACGAGCTTGGGCAGCGCGGTTTCCAGCGCGGCTTCCTCGACGGTGCCGGTGCCGTGCAGGTCGACATAGACCGACAGCGGCTCGGCGATGCCGATCGCGTAGCTGAGCTGGATCGTGCAGCGGCGCGCGAGCCCGGCGGCAACGACGTTCTTCGCGAGATAGCGCGCGACATAGGCGGCCGAACGATCGACCTTCGTGGGGTCCTTGCCGCTGAACGCGCCGCCGCCGTGCGGAGCCGCGCCGCCGTACGTGTCGACGATGATCTTGCGACCGGTGACGCCGGCGTCGCCGTCCGGGCCGCCGATCTCGAACAGGCCGGTCGGGTTGACGTAGATCTTGTCCTCGGCCGGCAGCCAGCCCTCGGGCAGGATCTCGGCGAACACGCCCTTGACGTAGTCGCGCAGCTTCGCCTGACCGGCGTCGTTCGACAGGTCGGCGCTATGCTGGGTCGACACGACCAGCGCGGTGGCACGGACGGGCAGCTCGTTCTCGTACTGCAGCGTCACCTGGCTCTTGGCGTCCGGCTCCAGGAAGGGCGCGGCACCCGAGTGGCGGTCGGCGGCCATCTTCTCGAGGATCTTGTGGCTGTAATAGAGCGTCGCGGGCATCAGGCCCGGAGTCTCGTCGGTTGCGTAGCCGAACATGATGCCCTGATCACCGGCACCCTCGTCCTTGTTGCCGCTTTCATCCACGCCCATCGCGATGTGCGCCGACTGCGGGTGGAGGTTGTTCTCGAAGCGGAAGGTCTGCCAATGGAAACCCGACTGCTCGTAGCCGATCCGCTTGACGGTATCGCGAACGGTCTTCTCGATCTCGTCCTTTACGCCCTCGGCCCAGTTTCCATCGGCGTCCATGATGCCCTTGCCGCGGATTTCACCCGCCAGCACGACGAGCTGCGTGGTGGTCAGCGTTTCGCACGCGACGCGCGCCTCGGGGTCCTTCGACAGGAACAGGTCGACGATCGAGTCGCTGATCTGGTCTGCAACCTTGTCGGGGTGACCCTCGGAAACCGATTCGGACGTGAAGATGAACGAGCTGCGCATCGAATGCCTCATAACGATATAAAGATAGCTTTATATGACGGTCCCTACCGCTCCCTGCGACGGATGGCAATCGCGGCCACGCCCATCATCACGGCAACGATCGCGGCCATGACGTTCCCGATCCGGGAAAACAGCGTCGGCGGCAGGGCGGCAGGGACCGCCACCTCGATCGCGCCCGCCCGTTCATGCGGAACCGTCGCCAGCAGCGCGCCATCCGCCGCGATGACGGCGGAGATACCGGTCGGGGTCGAGCGGACGATCGGCAAACCCTCCTCGATCGCGCGCATCCGCGCCTGCGCCAGATGCTGCGGCGGGCCCCATTTCCCGAACCACGCGTCGGTCGACGGGTTGAACAGCAGTTTCGGCCGCTTCGACTCGTCGACGACTTCGCCGGAAAAGATGATCTCGTAACAGACCTGCACGCCGACCGGGCCGAAGCCGGGCCAGTCCATCGCGCGCGGCCCGGGGCCGGGCGTGAAGTCGATGTCGCCCGGCACCAGGCGCGCCAGCCCCAGTGGCCGGAGCAGCCACGGCAGCGGCAGATACTCGCCATACGGCACCAGATGCGCCTTGTCGTAGCGGCCGATCAGGCGCGCATCGCTGTCGATCGCGAACACCGAATTCGCCGCGGTGGCGATGCGGTCCCGATCGTCGAACGATAGCGCGATGCCGCCGGTCATCAGCACGTCGCGCGGCCCCAGCAACGCCGCGATCCGTCGCCGAAGCTGCGCCGGATCCTTGGTGTAGATCCACGAGGGGTAATCGTCCTCGATCAGGTCGCGCAGCACGCCTTCGGGCCAGACGATCAGGCGCGGGGCAGCGCCGGGCTCTCCCGACAGGGCGGCGAGGGCGCGGAACACGCGCTCGCCATCATTCTCGTTGCGATCCTGCTGGCCGATGTTCGGCTGAACGACGCGGATGCGCGGGCCGGTGGCCATCGGGGCGGCGCGATAGGAAAGGGGTTGCAGCGCGAGCGGCACCGCCAGCGCGACCGCGCCCCACCACCAGCGGCGTCGCACCAGCAGCGCCAACGCGCCCGCGAAGGCGATCGTCAGGCCCGACAGTGCATAGGTGCCGACCCGCGCCGACACGCTCGCGACCGCCTGCACCGGCACCCACATCACCGCAAGCGGGTCCCACGCATAGCCAGTGAACAGAACCGCCCGCAGATATTCCGTCGCGATCCACGCCGCCGCGAAGATCAGGACGAACGCAGCGTCCGGTCGTTCGCGCCGGAATCGCCATGCGATGCCCGCGGCCACCATCGGATAGACGGCCAGATACAAGGCCAGTCCGACCGCGGCGAAATAGCCCAGCACCGGCGGCATCGCGTCCTGAAAGTCGAACGCGTGCTGGAACCAGTTGTTGTTGACGGTGAAATGCCCGAGCCCGAACAGCCAGCCACGCCACAGCGCCGCCCGGAATGTCGGTGCCCCGTGCACCAGCACCAGCCATGCCGCGAAGCAGGCGAGCGCGAGTGGCCATAGTTCGAGCGGCGCGAACCCGCAGGCGGCGGCAGCGCCGAGCAGCAGCGACAGGACGACAGGGGATCGGAGGAACGTCACGCGCGCCACTTGGCCCGGCATCGCCTGCCTAACAAGGGGTTGCGGGGTGCGCGTCGTGCGGGGCTGACGCGCGCGATCCGCTGGTGTATCACGCGGCCATGACACTACGCCCGTTCCACCTCGCCTTTCCGGTCCACGATCTCGCCGCCGCGCGCGCCTTCTATGCCGGTGTCCTCGGCTGTACCGAAGGGCGGTCGAGCGATCACTGGATCGACTTCGACCTGTTCGGTAACCAGATTGTCGCGCATCTCGATCCCGCCGCACAGCCTGTCGCGGTCGAGAATGCGGTCGACGGGCACGCGGTGCCGGTTCCGCATTTCGGCGTCGTGCTGACCCCCGCCGACTGGCGCGCGCTGGCCGACCGGGTGAAGGCGGCGGGCGTGCGCTTCGGGATCGCGCCCTACACACGGTTCGCGGGGCAGGCGGGCGAGCAATCGACGATGTTCTTTCGCGACCCCAGCGGCAACGCACTGGAGTTCAAGGCGTTCGCGGACGACGCCATGCTGTTTGCCAAGGATTAAGTGATGGGCACCCCGATCGCACTCGATATTCCCCACTCGCTCGGCAAGGAGGCGGTGCGCCAGCGGCTCGACGGCGGCATCCAGCGGATTACCGAGAAAATCCCAGGCGGCGGGCTGGTCCAGCACCGTTGGGAGGGCGACACGATGCATTTCACCGTATCCGCGATGGGCCAGACGATCGCCTCCACGGCGACGGTGTTCGCCGACAAGGTTCACGCGGTGGTCGACCTGCCCGCGTTCCTAGGGCTGTTCGCCAGTCAGGTGAAGGCGGCGATCGAGAAGGAAGCACCCAAGCTGTTGAAGTAGCGGAGGCGGCGTGGCGATCGATCGCCACGCACGCCAGCCCCGTCAGCGCGCCGCGGTCGCAGTCGGTGCGCTGACCCGCCAGATGCGGTTGCCGACATCGTCCGCCACCAGCAGCGCGCCCGCCTTGTCGGTGATGACGCCGACCGGGCGGCCCTGCGCCTTGCCGTCCTTGTCGAGGAAGCCGGTCAGCACGTCGACCGGCTTCGCGCCCGGCGCGGGGTAGCCGTTGGCGGCGAACGGGACGTACACGACCTTGTACCCCGACACCGGCTTGCGGTTCCACGAGCCATGCTCGCCGACGAACGCCCCAGAGGCCCAGCGATCGCCCAGCTTGGTGTCGGTGGAGAAGGTCAATCCGAGCGCAGCGACGTGCGGCCCCAGCGCATAGTCCGGGCGCTTGCTATATTCCTGAAGCGAGGGGTTCTTCGGTTCGACGCGGGTATCCGGATAGCCGCCCCAATAATACCAGGGCCAGCCGAAATGGTCGCCGAATTCCACCTGCGTCAGATAGTCGGGCGCGAGGTCGGAGCCGAGCATGTCGCGCTCGTTGACGACGGTCCAGAGCTGCTTGGTGACGGGGTTGATCGCCATGCCGTTGGCGTTGCGGATGCCCGCGCCGAACACGCGCCACTGCTTGTCCGGCCAGACCTGAAGGATGTTGGCGCGGTATTTTTCCGCAGCCATGCCGCCTTCGGCGATGTTGCTGGCGGAGCCGACCGAGACGTAGAGCGTCTTGCCGTCCGCCGCCGCGATGACGTTGCGCGCCCAGTGATTGCCGCCGGGATTGAGCTTGACGATCGTCTCCGGCGTGGCAGTGATCGTGGTCTGGCCGTCCTTGTATGGCACGCGGACCAGCGCGTCAGTATTGCCGATGTAGAGTTGGCCATCCATCAGCGCCATGCCGAACGGCGAGTTCAACCCCGTCATGAAAGCGGTCTTCACCTCTGCCACGCCGTCGCCATCGGCATCGCGCAGCAGGGTGATGCGGTTCGCCGAGGGCACACCGGCGCCGGCCTTGCTCATCAGCAGCCCCATCACCCAGCCCTGGATGCCACCACCCTCGCGCTTGGGCGAATTGGTCTCGGCGACCAGCACGTCGCCATTGGGCAGGCGATAGAGCCAGCGGGGGTGGTCGAGGCCGCTGGCGAAGGCGGCGACCTGGAGGCCCTGCGCCGCGACCGGCTTGCGGTTGCCCTGCCAGCCGACGACGTCGGCGACCCCGACGGTCGGCAGCGTCTGGACGCGCGGGGCGGTGATGTCGGGCCGCGCGCCGGCGACCTGCGCGACCGACAGCTTCGCGGTATCGGGCCAGGCGAGATACACCACCACGCCGATGACGATGACGACGACGATCGCGAGGACGCGCAGGACGTGTTTGAGCATGGTGTGAACCTAGGAGGTGTGGTCGTTTGCCGCAACGGCCGGACTCGATCCTCGTCTTCGTGGAACGGTACCAAATATGCGGAAGGGGCAGCCACGAGCGATGTCGCCCGTGGCTGCCCCTCCGTCACGCCTTCCGCGCGCCACCTCCCGGCGAGCGGGGAGGATTTGGGATGATTACACCGTCAGGTCGTACCGGTCGGCGTTCATCACCTTCGTCCACGCCTTGACGAAGTGCGACACGAACATCTCGCCCGCATCGGACGCCGCATAGACTTCCGACAGCGCGCGCAGCTGGGAGTTGGAGCCGAACACCAGATCGGTGCGTGACGCGGTCCAGCGCTGCTCGTGCGTGTGGCGATCGGTACCGAGGAACTCCTCGTCGCTCTCGTCGCTGATCTGCTTCCATGCCGTGCCCATGTCGAGCAGGTTGACGAAGAAGTCGTTGGTCAGCTGACCGGGCCGATCGGTGAACACGCCGTGCTGCTTGGCCTTGCTGTGGTTCGCACCCAGCACGCGCAGCCCGCCGACCAGCACCGTCATCTCCGGTGCGCTGAGCCCGAGCAATTGCGCAGGGTCGACCGGCAGTTCCTCGGTCGGGACGTTGAACTTGACCGAGAGATAGTTGCGGAAACCGTCTGCCTTGGGTTCGAGCACGTCGAAGCCCTCGGCATCGGTCTGCTCCTCGCTGGCGTCGGTGCGACCGGGTTTGAACGGCACCTCGACCGCATGACCCGCCGCCTTCGCCGCCGCCTCGATCCCGACGGAACCGCCGAGCACGATCATGCCGGCGATCGACACCTTCTTCGCACCCTGTGCGTCGGAGTCGCGTTTGCAGAACACAATGGTCCGGCGATCTATAGTGGGAAAAGCGATCAGTCAGCCTCGGCTGGCTCGGGCTCGACGGGCGGGTGCAGGCGCAGGCGGTTGACGCGGCGCTCGTCGGAATCGGTCACCTCCAGCTTCCAGCCCGAGGGGTGATCGACGCATTCGCCGACCTGCGGCACGCGCCCGGCGAGCACCGCGGCGAGGCCGCCGAGCGTGTCGACATCGTCCTCGGTATCCGCCAGCCGCGGATCGACGGCGGTGCCGACATCCTCCAGCTCGACCCGCGCGTCGGCATCCCATGCGCCTCCGTCGAGCGGGATCAGCAGCGCTTCTGGCGCCTCGTCATGCTCGTCCTCGATCTCGCCGACGATCTCCTCGATCAGATCCTCGATCGTGATGAGGCCCTCGGTGCCCGAATATTCGTCGAGCACGATCGCCAGATGCACGCGGCGCTGACGCA
Organism: Sphingomonas sp. AC435; assembly: GCF_979253005.1. Classification (NCBI taxonomy): domain Bacteria; kingdom Pseudomonadati; phylum Pseudomonadota; class Alphaproteobacteria; order Sphingomonadales; family Sphingomonadaceae; genus Sphingomonas; species Sphingomonas sp. AC435. The sequence continues at coordinate 383,033 of NZ_CEEDCJ010000002.1, read as the reverse complement.
TGTCGGCCAGCACGTCGAGCGTTCCGCGCGACATCGGTACATACAACGGCTCGCGGATCAGGCCCGACAGGTCCGCGGGGTGCGGCGCGCCGGTCGCGAGAATGCGAAACACGTCCTTGACGTGGATCATGCCGACGATCGTATCGAGCTTCTCGCGATAGACGGGCAGGCGGCTGTGCCCGGCCTCCGCGAAGATCTGGACGAGGTGGTCGAAGCTGGTCTTCTCCTCGACCGCGACGATGTCGGCGCGGGGAACGCCGACATCGCCGGCGTCACGCTCTCCGAAATGCAGCAGGTTGCGGACCATCTGCCGTTCCAGCGGCGACAGGTCGCCCTTGGCGTCGGGGGCGGGATCGTCCTCGTGACGATCGATCGCCTCTTCGAGCTGATCGCGCAGCCGCTCCTCGGTGTCCTGTCCGAAGATGAACGATTTCAAACCCCGCCAGATACTGTCGCTATCGGCGGTGCTACTTCGATCGTCGGCCAAGTCAGTCCTCGCGTATCAGATAGGGGTCGGCGATGCCGAGGGAGGCGAGCGCCTGTCGCTCGATCTCCTCCATCGATTCCGCCTCGTCGTCGGTCATGTGGTCATAGCCTAGCAGGTGCAGCGTGCCATGAACCAGCAAATGCGTCGCGTGATCCGCGGTCGATATGCCGCGCTCCGCCGCCTCCGCCGCGCAAACGCCGTAGGCGAGCACGATATCGCCGAGCAGCAGCTCGCCATCGTCGGAGTTCTGGCTGACGGTATCGAGCAAATCGGACTGCACCATCGGGAAGGACAGGACGTTGGTCGGCTTGTCCTTGCCGCGATACTGCTTGTTCAGCGCGTGGACCTCGTCGTCGGTGGTCAGCCGGACGCTGATCTCCACCAGCGCCTCCGTCGTCAGCAGCGGCCCCTGCGGCGTCCGCCCGATCGCCGCCTCCGCCGCGCGCCGCGCGATCGCCTCCCACTCGCCCTCGGGCCAGGGATCTTCGCGGGAGAGTTCGATCTGGATCATGCGACGTCCGTATGGGAGAAATCATCGCCCTTGTAGAGCAGGCGCGCGTTGTTCGTCCGGGCGCAGGCGTAGGCGAAGCAATCGCCCATGTTCAGGCGGGCGGGATGATGGCCCTTGCCGTAACGCCGATGCGCAATCACGGCTTCTGCCGTTTCCGCAGAACCGATCGGCACGGTCGTGATACCCAGAGCTGTGCAGAAGCGTGTAACTTCGAACAAGCCGCCTTCCGTACCCTCATCGCTCTCCCGACCAAGGGCGCGTGCCGCTTCCCACATCGCCAAGCCGCTGGTGCGCCGGTCCACATGCTGGCCGAGCGTCGACTCGATGTCATGCGATCCGGGCTCGCCCCGAACGATGGCGACGATCGCCGAAGCATCGACGAAGATGGTCAATCGTCGTCCTCATCGTTCAGCGAGTCGTAAAACGCCTTGTCGATCACAACGTCTGGGTCGATTCGCAACTTCGACGTGCGGCGCAGTTCCGCGACGATATCGTGCAAGGATTGCTTCGGCTCGTCCCGCGCCAGTTCGTTCGCCAACGCGAGCTTGACCGCAGCCACCTTGGTCAGACCGCGGCGATCGGCGAGCTTCTCGGCCATAACCCGCGCATCGTCATCCTTCACGTACAGCGCGCCCATGCGTCCTCCTTGGATATCCTCAAGTTAAGACGGGATATCCCGACCGTCAACCGGCCCCCTCATACGCCTCGACGATGCGGCCGACGATGGGGTGGCGGACGACGTCGGCGGCGGTGAAGCGGCTCATGGCGATCCCTTCGAGGCCTTCGAGGCGGCGGACGGCATCGCCGAGGCCGCTGGCGGCAGGCCCGCCGGGGATATCGACCTGATTGGGATCGCCGCAGATCACCATCCGGCTGTTCTGGCCGAAGCGGGTCAGGAACATCTTCATCTGTGCGGGGGTGGTGTTCTGCGCCTCGTCGAGGATCACGAACGCGTCGCCGAGCGTACGTCCGCGCATGAAGGCGATCGGTGCGATCTCGATCTCCCCCGATGCGATGCGCCGTTCGACCTGTTCGGCGGGCAGGCAGTCGTAGAGCGCGTCGTAGAGGGGACGCAGATAGGGATCGACCTTTTCCTTCATGTCGCCGGGCAGGAAGCCGAGCCGCTCGCCTGCCTCCACCGCCGGGCGCGACAGGATCAGCCGTTGCACGGAGCCGGTGATGAGCTGCGCCACCGCCTGCGCGACCGCCAGATAGGTCTTGCCGGTGCCCGCCGGCCCAAGCGCGAAGATCATGTCGTTGCCGACGAGATCGCGCATGTAATGCGCCTGTGCCGGGGTGCGCGGCACGATCGTCTTCTTGCGCGTGCGGATCATGATGCCGGGCCCACCGGTGCGCTCGGCCGACACGATGCCGGCCAGCGTCGGTTCGGCGACCATCGCGATCGACGCGTCGACGAGGCCGGTGTCGATCTGCTCGCCGCGGGCGATCCGCTGATACAGGTCCTGCAACACGTCGCGGGCGATGGCGACCTGTTCGGCGGTCCCCTCCAGCCCGACGCGGTTGCCGCGCGCGGTGATGTAGACGCCGAGCCGATTCTCCAGCGCGACGAGGTTCTGGTCATATTGTCCGAACAGTTGCGCCAGCGCCTGGGGGCGATCGAACATCACCTCGACACGGGCACGCTCACCCGATTGGGCGGGGACTGGCTTACGGCTCATGCGGTCCTTTCGAGACGCGAAGTGGAGGAAGTGGAGGCGATGGAGAGGCTGCCTGCACTCCGCCGCGGACCGGCCGGGCGCAGAACGCGCAACGGACTGGCGGGGCAGGAGAGATTCGGCATGCTGGGCAAGACTGGCAGATGGGGAGCGGTTAGGACAGCGGCAAGATCGCCCGTCCTGATCGGGGTTAACGCAAAGGACCCGCCCGGCATCGCCGGACGGGTCCCCTGCTGGGCGAAAGCCCGAAAACGATCAGGCGAAGGAGACCGCGGCGCGGCGACGGCGGCGCAGCGCGCCACCGGCCATCGCGACGCCGCCGATCATCATCGCCCACGTCGCCGGCTCCGGCACCGCGCCCGCCAGCGTCGTCGCGGTGATCGACAGGTCGTCGACGGCGAGGCCCTGATCGCTGCTGGTCGAATTGACGTCTACCCAGCGGAACCCGAACGTCTGGCCGTCGAGCAGCGTCAGGCCGCTGAGCGTCGCCGCCAGATCGCGCTGGTTCACGGCGAGGTTGCCGTTGAGCGCCGAGCCGGTCGCCGTGCCGTTGTCGAACAGCGGTGCGAAGTTCAGGCCGGTGATGGTCGTCCAGCCATTGCCGGTGATGCCAGTCGCGCCGATCAGATACTGGAACGTCAGGCCGTCGTCGCGCGAGTTGGACAGGCGCCACTGCTCACCGGTGTAGGCGAAGGCGAGGTCGGTGATCGTCGCACCCAGCGCGTTTGTGAAGACGCCGCCGAACAGCACCTGCGTGATGCTGCCGCTGCCGAGGCTGCCCAGCGCGCGGTCGCTGCTACCCGTGCTGCCGAAGCTGTAGCTGTTGCCGGTGTTGCTGCTGCCGGTGCCGACGCCGTAGCTGGTGTTGGCGTTGCTGCCGGTTTCGGCGACCTGGAAGCCGGTCGGCAGGGCGGTGCCCGTCGCGCCGGTGGCGGCGAGCGTATTGAAATCCTGCGTGTAGGTCGTGCTGTTCAGCGCGAAGGTCGTGTTGGGCACCGGAAACACCTGCGCGCCACCGACGGACGGCAGGGCGGCGAGGACGAGAGCGATCGTGTAGCGCATGAGAGTTCCTTTACGGTCGGTGGTGGTGGGGTTCAGGCGAATGCGGGGGCGCGGCGACGGCGCAGCGCGCCGCCGGCGAGGCCAAAGCCGGCGATCATCAGCGCCCAGCTTGCGGGTTCCGGCACCGCCCCGGCGGGGGTGACGCCGGTGACGCGGAAGTTGAGGTCGCAATGCCCGGTGATTGCGCAGTTCGGATAGACCGGCGTGGTGAAGAAGGCGCGGCCGGGCAGATAGGCGTCGCCCGACAGTTCCTGGCCGGTGAAGATGTTGATGTCGGGTCCCATCACGACGCCGTTGCGCGCCGAGCTGCTCGACAGGATGGCGGTGTAGGTGTTGCCGATCGTGACATCGGTGCCGGTCACGTCGAAGTCGAACCAGGTGGGCGTGCGGCTGTCGATCGACGTCGGCAGCGTGAAGTCGACCGTGGACACGACCGCGCCGCCGAAGCCGGCTCCCTCCCGCAGGGTGAAGGTGAAGGGCAGGTTGGCGGAGCCGGGGTTGAGCGCGTTGAACTGGAACCCGAACGAGGTCAGGTTGCTGTCGATCGCGACGAAGCTCTGGCCGGTCGGCCCGAACGCGGCAAGCTGGAACGAACGCTGCTGGCCGGACACGACCTCGATCGTGTCGGCCGACGCCGCGCCACTAGACAGGGCGGCGACCGCGAACAGAGCCGCGGAGATGAAGGATCGCATTGATTTCTCCCCGTTTTATCGTCCGGGAAGCCTGTGGGCGCGGTCTGTTACACGGTTAATACATTATGAAGAAAGTTTAACATTTCACGCGGCTTGCGCGTGCGGGACGCAGCCGGATAGCGACGATTGGGTCGCGCCGGTAAGCTCGACCGTGACCATGTCGCCGATCGCGTGATCGCCGATCAGGTGGACCGATTGCAGCCAGGGCGACTTGCCGAGCCACTGGCCGGGCAGCTTGCCGACGCGTTCGACCAGCACGTCGCAGGTGCGGCCGACGCTCGCCTCGTTGAACGCGCGCTGGTCGCGGCCGAGCGACGCCTGAAGCCGCTGGAGGCGTTCGTCCATCACGTCCGCCGCGATCTCGTCGGTCATCGTCGCGGCGGGGGTGCCGGGACGCGGGCTGTATTTGAAGCTGAACGCCTGCGCATAGCCGACCGCATCGACGAGGCTGAGCGTGTCGGCGAAGTCCGCCTCCGTCTCTCCCGGAAAGCCGACGATGAAGTCGCCCGACAGCGCGATGTCGGGGCGCACCGCGCGGACGCGGTCGAGCAGGCGCAGATAATCGTCTCGGCCGTGGCTGCGGTTCATCGCCTTGAGGATGCGGGTCGATCCCGACTGCACCGGCAGATGCAGGAAGGGCATGAGGCTTTCGACATCGCCGTGCGCATCGATCAGACCCTGCGCCATGTCGTTGGGATGGCTGGTCGTGTAGCGGATACGCGCGAGGCCGGGGATGCGGTCGATCGTGCGTATCAGGTCGTGCAGGCCGCGGCCGTCCGCATCGACCCAGGCGTTGACGTTCTGCCCGAGCAGCGTGATCTCCCGCGCGCCGGCATCGACCAGCGCCTTCGCCTCGTCGACGATCGCCGCGAACGGCCGGCTGACCTCCGCCCCGCGCGTATAGGGAACGACGCAATAGGTGCAGAACTTGTCGCAACCCTCCTGCACGGTGAGGAAGGCGGACGGGCCGACGCGGCGGCGCGCGGGCAGGTGGCCGAACTTGGATGCCAGCGGCATATCGGTGTCGAGCGCGGCGGTGCCGGCCGCCGCCTGCGCCACGAGGGCGGGCAAATTGTGATACGCCTGCGGACCGACCACGACATCGACCTTGGCGCGGCGGACGATCTCCTCGCCCTCCGCCTGCGCGACGCAGCCGGCGATGGCGATCATCGGATCGCCGCCGCTCTTGCCGGCGGTTTTGCGGATGCGGCCGATGTCGGAATAGACCTTCTCGGTCGCCTTTTCGCGGATGTGGCAGGTGTTGAGCACGACGAGGTCGGCATCGTTCGCATCGGCGGCGGCGGTCATGCCCTGCGCGGTCATCAACTCGGCCATGCGCTCGCCGTCATAGACGTTCATCTGGCAGCCGAACGACTTGACGTGGAAGGTCTTGGGCGGGGTCTTCATGCGGCGCCCCATAACAGGTCCTCCCCGAAACGGGGAGGGGGACCGCAAAGCGGTGGAGGGGCGGCCGCGGGCGGGATGGCTCGTGGCTGCCCCTCCGTCACGCCTGCGGCGCGCCACCTCCCCGTGCCGGGGAGGATCTAGAGGGCTTCGATCCGGCGTCTCGCTTCGGCGGCGACGATTTTGCGGCCGCCGTCCGGGGCGAAGGGTTCGGCGAAGTTCAGCGTCGCGACGAAGGAGCCGCGGCGGCGCAGGACGCGGAGCGCGTGGACCTGTCCGGACTCGTCGCCCCACACGCAGTCGGACGTGGCGTCGCCGTAATCGATCCGCACCGGCTGGATGCGCAGACCCGGCGGTGGGGGATCGAGCGCAGCCAGCAGCGCGGGCTTGAACGGCAGCAGCGTGGTGCCGTCGCCCGTCGTCCCCTCCGGAAAGATCGTCACCGGCCACGGCGCGGCGAGCGCTCGGCGGAGTTGCTCGACCTGTTCCGCGACGGCCATTCGCTGGCCGCGTGCCACGAAGACGGTGTGGTTGAGCGAGGAGAGCCAGCCGATCAGCGGCACGGTTTCCAGCTCGCCCTTGGCCACAAATGCTGTGCCGGTGGCGCCGGCGAGCAGGAGGATATCAATCCAGCTCAGGTGGTTGGCGAGGATTACCGCGTCGCGTTCGAGTGGGGTGCCGACGACATGCGCTCGCGCGCCAACGATACGGGCGCACCAGCCGAGAAAGCGGCGCGGCCACGGCGAGCGGGCGCGGAACAGTCGCCACATACCGTGCAGCGGGAGCGCGACGAGCAGCGCGGCGATGAGGGCAATGAGGCGGAGCGCGAGGCGGAGAGTGTTCATGTGTTCTCGCCGCTCATTCGCTCGCCCGCTTCCCTCGCTCGTTCAGGGGCCGGGTCAGACCTTCCGATCGAGGCTGACGCCGTACAATTCCATGCGGTGGTCGACCAACCGGAAGCCCATGCGCTCGGCGATCGCCTTTTGCAGCAGTTCCAGTTCGGGATCGACAAACTCCAGCACGCGGCCGGTTTCCACGTCGATCAGGTGATCGTGATGCGCTTCGGGCGAGGGTTCGTAGCGGGCGCGGCCGTCGCCGAAATCGTGGCGGTCGAGGATGCCGGCCTCCTCGAACAGGCGCACTGTGCGATAGACGGTCGCGATCGAGATGCCCTTGTCGATCGCGGATGCGCGCTCGTACACCTTTTCGACGTCCGGATGGTCCTCCGCCTCCGACAGGACGCGCGCGATGATGCGCCGCTGTTCGGTGATGCGCAGGCCCTTCTCGTTGCAGAGAGCTTCCAGATCGATCTTGCGCGCCATGACTTTTAGAACCTCTCGGACGAGGCCGTCATGTAGACCCTATCGCTTGTTGCGAAAAGGGATAGCGACTCGCAATAAGCTAAAGCGGTCGCGAATAGGTATGGGCGTCGTGGTGTCGCCCGTCCGCGCCCCGGTAATAGCCGCGCCGCTCGCCTACTTTCGCGAAGCCGTTGGCGGTGTAGAGGCGGACGGCGTCGTTGTTCGCGCGCACCTCCAGATGCATCGTCACGACGCCGCGGCCCTGCGCTTCCGCGACGACCGACCGCAGCAATGTGCCGCCGACGCCGCGATGCCGGTGGTTCGGCGCGACCGCGAGCAGCAGCAATTCGGCCTCGTCGGCGACTGCACGCACCATCGCGAAGCCCGCGGGTTCGTCGTCATAGCTGGCGAGGGTCAGTACCACGCCGGGCATCGCCAGCACGCCGAGGCACTGGCTGCGCGTCCATGCCTCGCCGTAGCGGGGGTCGAAGGCGGCGGTCATCAGCGCATCGACGGTCGCGACATCGCGCGCGTCGCCGTGACGAAGCGAGAGGATGCGCGTTGCCATCACCCGACCACCTTCTTCGTCGGCAGCTTGGCGTCGGGGGCGCGGCCGTAGAGCGGGCGGGGATCGAGGTCGGCCAGCGCGGGCGGCAGCAGGAGCAGGTCCGACGCATCGGGCAGCGCATCGGCACGGGCGGTGACGTGATCGGGCAGGCGATACGTGCCGCTGCCGATCGCGAATGTTTCGCCGAGCACCGCCGCCGCATCCAGCGGGGGCAGCGACACGGGCGCGTCGAGCGGGGTCAGGTCGGCGGCGAAGCTCTGCATGAAGACCTCACCATGCCCCGCCTCCAGCACCGCCGCAATCCGTTGACGCGGCTGGGCTTTCAATGCGGCGGCAGCGACGATCGCGAGCGAGGAGAAGCCGCGCACCGTCGCATCCCAGCCAAGTCCAAGGCCACGTGCCGCGGCGATGCCGACGCGGACGCCGGTAAAGCTGCCCGGGCCGACATCGACGAGGATGCGCGCCGCGCGGCCACCGTCGGGCAATTCGGCGATCATCGGCACCAGCCGTTCGGCATGGCCACGTCCGACCACTTCATGGCGCGCGGCGACGACGCGGCCATCCTCGATCAGCGCGACGGAGCAGGCGGCGGTGGCGGTCTCGATGACGAGCGTGCGCGCCGCGGATTCGCCGCTCACGCGATCCGGTTGAAGCGCTCGAACGCCGGGCGTGGCGAGCGGTCGTGCAGCGTGGAACGGTCGCCGTGGCCGAGCGTGGCGATGAAGTTGGTCTTCACCGCCGGCGTATCGTGGAAGAACGCCTTGTCGACGGCACCGCCGTCGAAGCCCGACATCGGTCCGACATCGAGCCCGAGCGCGCGGGCGGCGAGGATCAGATACCCGCCCTGCAGCGACGAGTTGCGAAACGCCGAGGCCTGACGCAGTTCGGCATTGCCATCGAACCAGCTTTTCGCGTCGGCGTGCGGGAACAGCTCGGGCAGATGCTCGTGGAATTCGCTGTCCATGCCGACGATGACGCTGACCGGTGCCTTGCGGATCTTGTCGGCATTGGTGTCGCTGGCGGCGGCGGCGAGCTTCTCCTTCGCCTCCGCGCTGACGCACCAGACGAGGCGCGCGGGAAGCTGGTTGGCCGAGGTCGGGCCCATCTTCATCAGGTCCCAGATCGCGTGAAGATCGGATTCCGGCACGGGTTCGTCGGTATAGTGGTTGAATGTCCGCGCCTCGCGGAAGAGCTGGTCGAGCGCCGTGTCGTCGATCGCCGGCATCAGATCGCCCTCACTTCGGTGACTTCGGGAACATAATGGCGCAGCAGCTGCTCGATACCCTGCTTCAGCGTGGCGCTGGACGATGGGCAGCCGGAACAGGCACCCTGCAATTGCAGGAAGACCTTTCCTTTGTCGAAGCCGCGATAGACGATGTCGCCGCCGTCGTTCGCCACCGCCGGGCGCACGCGCGTTTCGATCAGTTCGCGGATCTGCGCGACGATCTCCGCATCGGCGGGGTCCTCGGCGAAGTCGGCGTCGGCGGGGGGTACGGCGAAGCCGGCACTGCCCTGACGGAACAGCGGCATCGCGGCCGAGAAATGATCGAGCAGCAGGCCGAGCACGTCGGGCTTCGCGTCGCGCCAGTCGGCGCCGGGTGCAATCGTCACCGACACGAAGTCGCGACCGAAGAACACGCCCGTCACGTCGCCGAGGCCGAACAGGGCGTCGGCCAGCGGGCTCGCCTCCGCTTCCTCGGGGGTGGCGAAATCGCGCGTGCCGGCATCCATGACGATGCGGCCGGGCAGGAACTTGAGCGTCGCCGGGTTGGGCGTGGCTTCGGTCTCGATCAACATGCGCGGCATGTGGCGCGCGCGGGGCGGGGGATCAAGCGGCGCGCGTCTTAAATCCTCCCCGCTCGTGGGGAGCAATGAAGGATTAGTTGTTTGGCGGGCGGACCGTCGATCGCTAAAGGACCCGGCATGGCGTTCCCCACGCGCGTGTTCCGCGTCTCCGCTCTGGCCGTCGCATTCCTGACGGCTCCCCTTTCGGCTCAGCAGAAGGCACCCACCGCGGCGCCCGCAGCGGTCAACCCTTCGACCCCCGCAGTGCCCGTCGATACCGCGGCGTGGCTCTACAAGGGCAGCGACATCGCGCCGGACCCGGCCTGGTCGTTCGGCACCTTGCCCAACGGCTTGCGCTACGCAGTTCGCAAGAACGGGGTGCCGCCGGGGCAGGTCGCGGTGCGCGTGGCGATGGATGTCGGCTCGCTCTACGAAACCGACAGCGAGCGCGGCTTCGCGCATTTCATCGAGCATCTGTCGTTCCGCAGTTCGGCCTATGTGCCGGACGGCGAAGCGAAGCGGGTGTGGCAGCGGCTGGGCGCGACGTTCGGATCGGACTCGAACGCGACGACGACGCCGACGCAGACGCTGTACAAGCTCGATCTGCCCGCCGCGACCGAGCAGGGGCTGGACGAGTCGCTTCACATCCTGTCGGGCATGATGGCCGCGCCGGTGCTGAGCGACGCCTCCGTCGCCGCCGAGCGGCCGGTGGTGCTGGCGGAGCGGCGCGAGCAGCCGGGGCCGCAGGTGAAGTTCGCCGACGCGCTGCGCGAAACCTTCTATGCGGGCCAACCGCTGGCGGAACGCTCCCCGATCGGCACCGAGAAGACGCTGGGCGCGGCGACCGGCGCGACGGTGAAGGCGTTCCACGACCGCTGGTACCGGCCGAGCCGCGCCGTCGTCATCGTCTCGGGCGACATGGACCCGGCGCTGTTCGCGCGCCTGATCGTCAAGAACTTCGCGGGCTGGCAGCCGATCGGCCCGGATGTGCCGGCGCCCGATTTCGGCAAGCCCGATCCGACGAAGCCGGCGACCTCGTCGCTGGTCGAGCCGGGGATGCCCGCGATCGTCGCGACGGCAGTGCTGCGGCCGTGGAAATATCAGGACGACACGATTCTGTTCAACCAGAAGCGGATGGTCGACACCGTTGCCGCGCGGCTCGTCAGCCGGCGGCTGGAGCAGCGCGCGCGCTTCGGCGGCAGCTTTCTTCAGGCGCAGGTGTCGGTCGACGACGAGTCACGCTCCGCCAACGTCACCTCGACCCAGATCGTACCCGTCACCGGACAATGGGAAGCGGCGCTGAAGGACGTGCGCGCGGTGATCGCCGACGCGATGGCGACCGCGCCGACGCAGGTCGAGATCGACCGCGAACTCGCCGACTACGATACCGTCATGCGGACGATCGTCGAGACGTCGCGGGTCGAGGCGGGGGCGAAGCAGGCGGACGACATGGCGTCCGCGCTCGACATCCGCGAGACGACGACCTCGCCGGAGACGAGCTACGCGATCTTCAAGGATGCGCGTGCCAAGACGATGTTCACGCCCGAAACCGTGCTGGCGTCGACCCGCCGCATCTTTCAGGGCGACGCCACGCGTGCGATCGTGACGACGCCGACCGCCGATGGCGGATCGACCGCGCGACTGGACGCGGCGTTGAAGGCGGACGTGTCGGGCCTGATTGGCAAGCGGCGCGTGCAGGCGGCGGTGACCTTCGACGATCTGCCCAAGCTGGGTGCGCCGTCCGCCATCGTGTCGCGCCGGACGATCGAGAAGCTGGGGCTGGAGCAGGTCGATTTCGCCAACGGCGTGCGGCTGCTGATCTTCGCCAACACTGGCGAGACGGGCCGCGTCTATGTCCGCACGCGGTTCGGCAGCGGCTATGCTGCGCTGCCGACCGACCGGCCGAGCAACGCCTGGGCGGCCGACCTTGCGCTGGTTGCGATGGGCGTCGGCAAGCTGGATCAGGGCGATCTCGAGCAATTGTCGGCGGGCCGGCGGATCGGCCTCGACTTCGGGATCGATGAGGATGCGTTCCTGCTGGCGGCGATGACCTCGCCCGCCGACTACAAGGACGAATTGCGGCTGATGGCGGCGAAGCTGGAATTTCCGCGCTGGGACCGCGCGCCGATCCTGCGTGCCAAGGCCGGGGCGCTGGCGGCGCAGGCGACCGCGAGTTCGTCGCCCACGGGGGTGCTTCAGCGCGATCTGGAGGGGTTGTTGCGCGACGGCGATCCGCGCTGGGCGACGCCGACGCCGGAGCAGATCGATGCCCTGACGCGGCGCAAGTTCCGCAAGCTGTGGAAGCCGTTGATGAAGTCGGGGTCGATCGAGCTGTCGGTGTTCGGCGACGTGAAGGTCGACGAGGTGATCGCCGCGGCGCAGGCGAGTTTCGGCGCGATGAAGCCGCGCCAGCCGGTGCCGCTGGAGAAACCGCCGGTACGCTTCCCCGCGCATGTCGCGACGCCCGTGACGCTGACGCATGACGGCCCGGCGACGCAGGCGGCGGCGGTGATCGCGTGGCCGACGGGGGGAGGTATCGCCGAGGTCCGCACCAGCCGGCAACTCGATATCCTGGCGCAGGTGTTCGGCGACCGGTTGTTCGAACGGCTGCGGCAGACGGCGGGCGCGAGCTACAGCCCGTCGGTGCAGAGCCAATGGCCGGTCGGCACGCTGACCGGCGGCCGGATCATGGCGATCGGGCAGGTGGAGCCGGACAAGGTCGACCTGTTCTTCCGCCTGTCGCGCGAGATCGCGGCCGATCTGGTGAAGACGCCGATCGCCGCGGACGAGCTGGAGCGGATCGTCGGTCCGATGAAGCAGCAGCTGATGCGCGCATCGACCTCCAGCCAGTTCTGGCTCTCGCAGATGGGCGGCGGCGCGTATGATCCGCGGCGGATATCGGCGGTGCGGACGGTGCTGGCCGATCTGGTGCAGGCGACGCCGGCCGACCTGCAATCGGTCGCGGCGCGGTACCTGCGGCCGGACCGCGATTGGACCTTGGCTGTCGTGCCGAAGGGGGGCGGGGTGGTTGCTGCTCCCACTCCAAGCAGCGCGATGCCCGCAGTTTATGCGGCGCCGACAACCCGCTGACAACTAGCCTCAGGCCGAAAGGCAAATGCATAACGGCACATGTCCAGTCGAAATGAAGATGCTGTTAGATAGACGGCCCAAACTCTGGTGGAAATGGCGTTGATGGCAACTGCCCTGCTGTGGCTCGAAGCGCACGACAAGCTTGCGGGGTGGGCTCAGTTCGGCGGTGCCATGGTCGCACTCGTACTTACCTATTTTACTGCGTTCGCTCCAATGTGGCGGAGGAAGCGTCAGTTACGTACGGCGGCAAAACGACTTCTCGCGAACGGGTACGAAGTCCTAGAGAGCTATCATCGTACAACGCCCAAGTTTTTGCCTGTTGCGCTGACCTTGCGCGGTGCGTCACTATCTATCCAGCTAATCAGCGATGAAATAAGCCGCTTTCCCATCTATGAACTCGATGATCAGGGCAGTCGGTCGCTGGCCCGTTATCTAATCGTGGTAAGCGGCAATCTTGCTGCAACTCGGTTAATGATCGACAACATGGCAGCAGAGATAGACGGTCGCGAAGCGACCGTCGAAGAGCAGGATATGCTTGTTGAATTCCTTCGGGAAAGGTTGGAGTTCGTTCGTGCCATGTTGGCAGGCGAGGAGCTTAAGCGGCCAGAATGGCCGGTAAGTTGACGTAAGTCGGGTTGATCATTTGTACAACGCGTCCAGCCGCTCGCCGTACACCTGCTTCAGCACATGCCGGCGCGTCTTCATGCTGGGCGTCAGTTGTTCGTTCTCGATGGTGAACGGACCGTCCGCCAGGATGAAGCGGCGGACGCGTTCGGTGACCGATAGGTCCTTGTTGACCCGCTCCACCGCCGCCATCAGCGCGGCGCGGTATTCCGGGTTTTCCGCCAGCCGCTGGAAGTCGCAGGTGCCGCCGCCCTTGGCGCACCATTCCTGCGTCCAGTCGGGGTCGGGGACGATCAGCGCGACCATGTAGGGCCGCCGGTCGCCGGCGATCATCGCCTGACCGATCTCGGGCTGGAGGGTCAGCATGCCCTCCACCTTCTGCGGGGCGATATTGTCGCCCTTGTCGTTGATGATGAGGTCTTTCTTGCGATCGGTGATCCTGATCCGGCCGCGATCGTCGATCTCGCCGATATCGCCGGTGTGGAGCCACCCGTCCTTCAGGACGCGGGCCGTTTCCGCCTCGTTTCGCCAGTAACCGTGCATCACCAGTTCGCCGCGCACCAGAATTTCGGCGTCCTCCGCGATCCGCACCTCGGTGTCGATCAACGCGGGGCCGACCGAGTCCATGCGGATGCCGGCCGAGGGGCGGTTGCAGGAGATGACGGGTGCGGCTTCGGTCTGGCCGTATCCTTGTAGAAACGTGACGCCGAGCGACTGGAAGAACAGTCCGACCTCCGGCGTCAAAGGCGCACCGCCGGACACCATCGCCTTCATCCGCCCGCCGAACTTCTTCGCGATCTTCGGTTTGAACAGCGTGCGGACCAGCAACTGCGCGGGCCGATCGAGCAGCCGCACGCGCCCCTCGCTCTCCTTCGCACCGATGTCGAGCGCTTTGCTGAGCAGATAGGACGACATGCCGCCCTGTTTCTCAATCGCCTTGCCGATCCGCGTCCGCAGCACCTCGAACAGGCGGGGCACGACGAACATGATCGTCGGGCGCACCTCCTCGATATTGGCGGCGAGCTTGTCGAGGCTTTCGGCGTAATAGATCTGCCCACCCAACCCGATCGGGAAATGCTGCCCGCCGGTGTGTTCATAGGCGTGCGACAGCGGCAGGAAGGACAGGAACACCTCGTCCCCCCAGCCGAAGTCCTCCGAAATCACGGTCGCGCAGCCCTTCGCGTTGTGCAGGATGGCGCCGTGATGCTGCATTACCCCGCGCGGCGCGCCGCCGGTGCCGCTGGTGTAGATGATGCAGGCCAGGTCGCCGCGCTGGAAGTCCGCCGCCGCCTCCGCCTTCGCAACATCGGCGGGATGCTTCGCGATCAGGTCGTGCCAGAGGTGGAAGTCGATCGAGCCGGCCGGTGCGCGCATCTCCTCCATCCCGATCACGGTCTGCCCCTGATTGGAGCGGAGCACGGCGGGGAGCAGCACCTTGGCCAGCTTTGCGGTCGACACGATGATGCCGCACGCGCCGCTGTTTTCGAGGATGTGGAGGTGATCGCGTTCGGTGTTGGTGGTGTAGGTCGGCACGGTGATGCAGCCGGCGGCCATGATCGCGAGATCGGCGATGCACCATTCGGGTCGGTTTTCGCTGACCAGCATCACGCGGTCGCCGCGGTTCAGCCCGATCGCGTTCAGGCCGGCGGCGAGGCTCGCGACCTGACGCGCCGCTTCCGCCCAGCTGGTCGAGGTCCACTTGCCGCCTTTCTTGGCCCACAGGAACGGCGCATCGCCCTTCTCCCGCGCCCGCGTGAAGAACATCGTCACGAGGTTGGGGAAGTGTTCCAGCGTGCGGCTCATCGCCATCCTTTCCTGCGCGGTATCCGCTCCTCGTCAGGGGAGGGGCTTTGGGACGTCATCTATCCCGGCGCTCGCCGCGCTAACAGGGGCATTCGCATCGGCGATCGGATCACCTAAGGACAGTCCGATGACATCGATATTGCGTTCGATCGCGGTCGCTGCCGCGCTGGTCCTGTCCGGTTGCGCGGCCGACCGTCAAATGGCGGCCACCGCCGCACAGCCTGCCGCTCCGATCGCGAAGGCGAAGATCTTCGTGATCGCCGCCAACCCGCTGGCGACGGAGGCCGGCATGGCCGTCCTGCGGCGCGGTGGCAGCGCGGCGGACGCGGCGGTGGCGGTGCAGGCGATGCTGTCGCTGGTGGAGCCACAAAGCTCCGGCGTCGGCGGCGGCGGCTTCATGAGCTATTACGACGCCGCCTCGCGCAAGGTCGTCGTCTATGACGGGCGCGAGACGGCGCCCGCCGGCGCGACACCGGACATGTTCCTCGATGATAACGGCAAGCCGCTGCCGTTCCGCGATGCGGTGCTGAGCGGGCGTGCGACGGGGGTACCTGGCGCGGTGAAGATGCTCGCGCTCGTCCAGCAGCGGCATGGCGCGCTGCCGTGGAGGACGCTGTTCACGGATGCGGAGCGGACGGCGCGCGACGGCTTCGTGGTGTCGCCGCGACTGGGCAAGTTCCTGGCGAGCGGCGCGTTTCCGGAGTCGAACGCGCCCGACGTGCTGGCCTATTTCGCCAAGCCCGGCGGCGGGCTGGTCGGACCGGGCGACCGGTTGCGCAACCCCGCCTATGCGGCGTTCCTCGGGCGGCTGGCGGCACAGGGGACCGACGCGCTCTATGCTGGGGAGACGGCGCGGCGGATCGTGGCGCGCGTCCAGTCCGGGCCGCTCGCGGGGGCGATGACGCTGGCCGACCTCGCCCGGTATACGCCGATCGAACGCGAGGCGGTGTGCGGGCGGTACCGCGTCTACGCCGTGTGCGTGCCGCCGCCGCCCGCCAGCGGGGTCGGCATGCTGCAATTGCTGATGCTGCTGGAGCGGACCGACATCGCCGAACGCGGTCCCGACGATGCGCAGGCGTGGTACCTGTTCGCCGCCGCCAGCCGGCTGATGTACGCCGATCGCGACCGGTATTTCGGCGATCCTGCTTTCGTGCGGGTACCCGTCACGGGGCTGGTCGATCCCGCCTATGTCGTCAGCCGTGCGCGCCTGATCGGCGCGACTGCCGGGCCGCCGCCCGAAGCCGGCACGCCCCCGGGAGCGCCGGTCGCGGCGAACGACCGGCAGGTGGAGCCGGTCGGTACGTCGCACTTCATCGTCGGCGATGCGCAGGGCAATGTCGTGTCGATGACGACGACGGTCGAATCGATCTTCGGGTCGGGGCGGATGGTCGACGGGTTCTTCCTCAACAACCAGATGACCGACTTCGCGTTTTCGCCGCGCGATGCCGCCGGGCGTCCGGCCGCGAATGCGGTGGCGGCGGGGAAGCGACCGCGATCGTCGATGACGCCACTGATCCTGCTCGACGCCGACCGGCGGTTCGCGGGGGCGATCGGGTCGGCGGGGGGCAATGCGATCCTCGCCTATGTCGGCAAGTCGCTGGTCGCGGCGATCGACTGGAAACTGCCGATGCAGCAGGCCATCGCGCTGCCCAACCTGATCGCGCGCGGCGGCAGTTTCCAAGGGGAAGCGGACCGATTCTCCCCTGCGGTGCGCGCCGGGTTGGTGGCGCGCGGCGTCGACGTGCGGGCGGGGCAGGGGGAGGATTCTGGCGTGCACGGCGTGATCGTGCGCAACGGGGTGCTCGACGGCGGTTACGATCCGCGGCGCGAAGGCAGGGTGACGATCGAGGACGCGCCGGCGCGGTGAGGGGCTGTGTGATGCCCCCGCGCAGGCGAATCCGCGGAAGCACGGGTCGCAGATGCCCGAGCCTGAAGGTGTCAGGTCTATTCTTCTGCTCCCTCCCCTTCAGGGAGGGCTGAAGGGGGGCAGATGCGTGCGCGTTGATCCCGCGCTAGGCCCCCACGGCATCCGCCACGTTCGCGAACCCGTCGCGCGCCAGCAGCGCGTCCAGCCCGCCGAGCATCCGTGCCGCTAACCCCGGCCCCTCGTAGACCAGCGCGGTGTAGACTTGCACAAGGCTCGCCCCGGCGCGGATACGGGCATAGGCCTCCTCTGCCGAACCGATGCCGCCGACCGCGACCAGCGGCACCGCGCCGCCTGTCGCCGTGCGGAAATCCGCCAGCCGTGCACGTGCCAGCGGTGCGAGCGGCGCACCCGACAGGCCGCCCGTCTCCGCGCCGTTAGAGGAGCGCAGGCCCGGTCGCGTTATGGTGGTATTGCCGACGATCAGGGCATCGACCTTCGCCTCGATCACCGCGCGGGCGATGTCGTCGACGCCGGCGGGGTCGAGGTCGGGGGCGACCTTCAGGAACAGCGG
The DNA here is from genome assembly GCF_979253005.1 of Sphingomonas sp. AC435. Classification (NCBI taxonomy): domain Bacteria; kingdom Pseudomonadati; phylum Pseudomonadota; class Alphaproteobacteria; order Sphingomonadales; family Sphingomonadaceae; genus Sphingomonas; species Sphingomonas sp. AC435. The sequence continues at coordinate 365,592 of NZ_CEEDCJ010000002.1, read as the reverse complement.
CGTCGTGCCCTTCGCCGCGACGGATGCCGCCAGCAGGTCGCGCAGCGCCTGTCCGGATTGCAGGTCGCGCAGGCCGGGCGTGTTGGGCGAGCTGATGTTGATCGTCACGTAATCGGCCAGCGGCGCGGCGGCGGCTACACCCTTCGCATAATCGGCGATCCGGTCCTCCGAATCCTTGTTCGCGCCGACGTTGATGCCGAGCGTACCGCGCCGCTTCGCCGAGCGCGCATTGGCGAGGCCGGCGCTGAGACCGTGATTGTTGAAGCCGTAGCGGTTCACCACCGCGCGATCCTCCGGCAGGCGGAACAGGCGCGGCTTGGCATTGCCGGCCTGCGGGCGCGGCGTCAGCGTACCGATCTCCACCGATCCGAAGCCCAGCCCGAAGAAGCCAGAGATCGCTTCCCCGTTCTTGTCGACGCCCGCGGCCAGCCCGACCGGGTTGGCGAAGGTCACGCCCGCGACGCTCGTCGCCAGCCGCGGATAGCGTGCTCCGTCCCGTGCCAGCGGCGTCCCCGCGCTGCCCCAAAGCGACAGCATCCTGAGCGTCAGGGCGTGGGCGCGTTCCGCATCGAGCGCGAACAGGGCAGGGTGGTACCAGGACATGGCCGCGCTCATCGCACCCCTGCGAGTCGTTTGCAAAGATAGCGGTTGATCGCGGCGTTGCGCTGCACCATCTGCAATCGGACGGAAACGATCCGATTGGAACGATGCGCCTCTCTTCTCTAGCCGATTATGCGGTCGTCCTGATGGCCGCCGCCGCGCGCCACTGCGGCGGCGTGGGTCGGCTGAACGCGACCCTGCTCGCGGAGGAGACGGGCGTACCGCTGCCGACCGCGCAGAAGCTGGTCAGCCGCCTTGCCGCGGCGGGTCTGCTGGAAAGTGCGCGCGGTACGGGTGGCGGGTTCCGCCTGTCGCGCCCGCCCTCGGCGATCAGCCTGGCGGATGTGATCGAGGCGGTCGAAGGGCCGATCGCGCTGACGTCCTGCGTCTCCGGGACGCGGGACGATTGCGCGATCGACGGAAGTTGTCGGGTCAAGCCGCACTGGAGCGTCGTCAACGGCGCGGTGCGCGGCGCGCTGGCGGGTGTTTCGCTCGCCAGCCTGTCGGTGTTGGAGCAAGCGTGATGAAGAACGCCGAGGCCTATGCGGCCGTATCGAAGAAGTACGAGTGGGGTTTCGCCACCGACATCGAACAGGACTTCGCGCCCAAGGGGCTGTCGGAGGATACGGTTCGCTACATTAGCGCCAAAAAGAACGAGCCCGAATGGATGCTCGATTGGCGGCTGAAGGCGTTCCGCCTATGGCTGACGATGGAGGCGCCGGACTGGGCGAAGCTGAACGTCCCGCCGATCGATTATCAGGACGCGTTCTATTACGCGGAGCCGAAGGCGAAGGCGACGATCGCATCGCTGGACGAACTCGATCCCGAAATCCGCCGCACCTATGAAAAGCTCGGCATTCCGATCGAAGAGCAGAAGCTGCTCGCGAACGTCGAAGGCGCAGAGCCGCCGCGGCGCGTGGCGGTCGACGCGGTGTTCGACAGCGTGTCGGTGGCGACGACGTTCCGCAAGGAGCTGGAGGCGGCCGGCGTCATCTTTCGGTCGATCAGCGAGGCGATCCGCGAATATCCCGATCTCGTCCGCAAATGGCTGGGCAAGGTCGTGCCGCAGCGCGACAACTTCTTCGCGACGCTCAACAGCGCGGTCTTCAGCGACGGCACCTTCGTCTATATTCCGGAGGGCGTCCGTTGCCCGATGGAGCTGTCGACCTATTTCCGCATCAATGCGGAGAATACGGGGCAGTTCGAACGCACGCTGATCGTCGCCGACAAGGGCAGCTATGTCAGCTACCTGGAGGGCTGCACCGCGCCGATGCGCGACGAGAACCAGTTGCACGCCGCGGTGGTCGAGCTGGTCGCGCTGGACGATGCCGAGATCAAATATTCGACCGTCCAGAACTGGTATCCGGGCGACGAGAATGGCCTTGGCGGCATCTACAACTTCGTCACCAAGCGTGCTTTGTGTCAGGGCAAGAACAGCAAGGTGTCGTGGACGCAGGTCGAAACCGGCAGCGCAGTGACGTGGAAATACCCGTCTTGCGTACTGTCGGGCGATGGCTCGGTCGGCGAGTTCTACTCGGTCGCCGTGACCAACAATCGCCAGCAGGCGGATACCGGCACCAAGATGATCCATTTGGGCAAGAATACCCGCTCGACCATCGTGTCGAAGGGGATTTCGGCGGGGCGTTCGGACAACACCTATCGCGGCCTCGTCCGCGTCGGCCCGACCGCCGAGAACGTCCGCAACTTTACCCAGTGCGACAGCCTGTTGCTGGGTGACCAGTGCGGCGCGCACACGATCCCGTATATCGAGGTGCGCAACCCCTCCGCGCAGATCGAGCATGAGGCGACGACGTCGAAGATCAGCGAGGACCAGTTGTTCTACGCCATGTCGCGCGGTCTGGATCAGGAAGCGGCGGTCGCGCTGATCGTCAACGGCTTCGCACGCGAGGTGCTGCAGCAACTGCCGATGGAGTTCGCGGTCGAGGCGCAGAAGTTGCTGGGGATTTCTCTCGAGGGGTCGGTGGGGTGATCCTAGCGCTGCTGATGCTGTTGCAGGTTGCGCCGGGGGCTGGCGTGCCGCCGCCGTCTGCTGCGGAGGCGGCGGAGCAGGATATCGAAGTGATCGGCCGGAAGCTTCGGCTGCTGAGGCTGAACCTTTCGATGAATGATCGCCGACTGACCGGGTGCGCCGTGGCGGTATCGAGTACTGACCGGTTCGTCGACGCGCAGGCCTGCAAGGCCGCTTATGCGTGTGTGATGAGCGGCGTGGCCGAAAGCCGGCGGCTGCTGAACTGCATCAATGGTCGAATTGTCGAGGCCGTCGCACGGCACGACGCTGAACAGAATTCTGAAGGTTGAAGACGGCATGCTGAACATCGAAAACCTCCACGCCGAGATCGACGGCAAGGAAATCCTCAAGGGCCTGTCGCTGACCGTGAACGCGGGCGAGGTCCACGCGATCATGGGGCCGAACGGCGCGGGCAAGTCGACGCTCGGCTACGTGCTCGGCGGTCGTCCGGGTTACGAGGTGACGGCGGGCTCTGTGCGTTTCCTCTCCTCCGTTCGTGCCGAGCCTGTCGAAGCACACGCCGCGGAGGGCGTGCTCTCGGCCGGTCCTTCGACAAGCTCAGGACGAGCGGGGGAGGGCGAATGGATCGACCTGCTCGAACTCGCACCGCACGAGCGCGCCGCGGCCGGCCTGTTCCTCGGCTTCCAGTATCCGGTCGAGATCCCCGGCGTGTCGAACGTGCAGTTCCTGCGCGAGGCGCTGAATGCGCAGCGTGGGCAGCGCGACGAGAAGCCGCTGTCGGGCGCGGAATTCCTGAAGCTGGCGCGCGAGGAAGCGCGCAAGCTCGACATGGATGCGGAGATGCTCAAGCGCCCGGTCAATGTCGGTTTCTCGGGTGGCGAGAAGAAGCGCAACGAGATGGTGCAGATGGGCATCGTCGATCCGAAGTTCGCGATCCTCGACGAGACGGATTCCGGCCTCGACATCGATGCGCTGCGGATCGTCGGCGACGGTATCAACCGTATCATGCGCGCGCCCGACAAGGCGGTGTTGCTGATCACGCACTATCAGCGGCTGCTCGATTACGTGAAGCCTGACTTCGTCCACGTGCTCGATGGCGGCGTGATCACCCGCACGGGTGGGCCGGAACTGGCGCATGAGCTGGAGCGGGCGGGCTATTCGCAGGTGACCGCGTGATCCGGTCGCCACGAGCATCGAGGTTGCGGGTATGAGCGTCATGGAACTCCCCTCCACCCGCGAGGAAGCGTGGCGCTGGGCCGATACCGCCGGAATCGCCGCCGCCGCGGCGCTGCCGCAGATTGCGGGGGTCGAAGCGGATGGCTGGTTCCTCGACCTTCCCGGCGCGCGGATCGTCGTGGTCGACGGTGTCGTGGATCAGGCGCTCAGCGACCTTGGCCGCGTCGTGCTTCGGCAGATTGATGCTGACGATCATGCTCTCGCCGCGCGCACGTCCGGCCCCGGCTGGGCGCTGCATCTGGACGCCGATGCCGCCGCCGATCCGGTGCAGATCGTCCATGTCGCGACCGGCGCGGCCAACCATCTGCCGGCCGAGATCGTGCTGGGCGACAACGCCGTCGCACAGGTCGTCGAAACCTATATCGGCAGCGGCTGGGCCAACCGGTTCACGCGCACGACGCTGGGTAGCGCCGCACGGCTGATGCGGTCGGTGCGGCTTGTGCAGGAGGCAGGCTTCACCTCGTTGAGGGAGGAAGCCACGCTCGGCACGGGGGCCAGCCTGATTACGGTATTTCTCGGCGCGGGTGTGGCGGGCACGCGGATCGACGCGCGGATCGTCGCTGGTGAGGGGGCCTATGCCGATTACGGCGGCGCGCTGCTGACCGCCGGCGAGCAGCGGCAGGAATGCGCCGTCCGCATCCATCACGCCGAACCCAATGGGCAGAGTAAGCAGGTCTGGCGTGCGGTTGCGGCGGATCGCTCCGCCGCCAGTCTGGCTGCCGCCGTCGAGGTCGCACGGCATGCGCAGAAGACCGACGGCGAGCAGTCGCTGCGTGGTCTGCTGCTGCAACGCACCGCGACGGTGAACCTGAAGCCGGAGCTGGAGATCTTCGCCGACGACGTGAAGTGCGCGCACGGTGCGACGGTCGGCGAACTGGACGCGCGGGCGCTGTTCTACATGCAGAGCCGCGGCATCTCTCCGGCCAGGGCGCAGGCGTTGCTGACGCATGCTTTCGTGGTTGATGCGCTGGACCGGATCGGTGACGCGGTGGTGCGGGATGCATTCGTCGCGGATGCCGATGCCTGGCTGGAGCGTGCGTTGTGAGCGGGACTGCTGTTACGCCTCTCCCTCTTGGGGAGAGTGCCCCTGCTTCTCCCCTCCCTATCAGGGAGGGGTCGGGGGTGGGTAGCGTGCTCGCGATACGGCTCCGTCAGCGCGCGACTGCCGTATGTCGCCAAGGCTCCACCCACCCCCGGCTCCTCCCTCAAAGGGAGGGGAGAAGAAGCGCCCAGCGCCTCCACTTCCTCCACTTCGCGTTGGAGACTGCGGCATGAGCAGTGCGGCCCCGCTCGACACGCTCGCCGATTTCCCCGCCATCCCGGCAGGTTGGGTCTATCTCGACACCGCGGCCACGGCCCAGAAGCCGCAGGTCGTGGTCGAAGCGATCACGCGTGCCTATGGCGAGACCTACGCGACCGTGCATCGCGGCGTGTACCAGCGGTCGGCGGACATGACCGTTGCGTATGAGGCCGCACGCCGCCGCGTCGCTACGTTCATCGGTGCCGGCTCCCCGGACGAGTGTGTGTTCGTCCGCGGCGCGACGGAGGGGATCAACCTTGTCGCGCAATGCTGGGCCGCGCAGCAGCTCAAGGCCGGCGATCGCATCATGCTGTCGATGCTGGAGCATCACAGCAACATCGTGCCGTGGCAGATGGCGGCGGAGCGCGTGGGCGCGGCGATCGACGTCACGCCGCTGACCAGCGACGGTCGTATCGATCTCGACGCGATGGCGGCGATGCTGACCGAGCGACACAAGCTCGTCGCGCTGGCGCATGTCTCCAACGTCCTCGGCTCCGTGCTGGACGTGGAGCGTGCGGTGTCGCTCGCGCACGGCGTCGGGGCGAAGATCCTGATCGACGGATGCCAGTCGGTGCCGCGGATGCCGGTCGACGTGACCGCGCTCGGCTGCGATTTCTACGTGTTTTCCGCGCACAAGCTTTACGGCCCGACCGGCATCGGCGTGCTGTGGGGGCGGCCGGAACTGCTCGAGGCGATGCCGCCGTGGCAGGGCGGCGGATCGATGATCGACCGCGTGACGTTCGCCAAGACGACCTATGCCGCGCCCCCGGGCCGGTTCGAGGCGGGGACGCCGCATATCGTCGGCGCACTCGGGCTGCACGCGGCGATCGGCTATGTCGACGCTATCGGCCTGCCGGCGATCCACGCTCACGAAACCGCGCTGGTCGCGCGGGCGCGCGATGGGCTGGGCAGCCTCAACAGCGTGCGGCTGCTCGGGCCGGTGGACTCCGCCGGCATCGTCAGTTTCACGGTCGAGGGGGTGCATCCGCACGACATCGGCACCATCTTGGACGAGAGCCGGGTGGCGATCCGCGCCGGTCACCATTGCGCGCAACCGCTGATGGAGGCGCTGGGCGTGGAGGCGACGGCGCGGGCCAGCTTCGGCGTCTATAATGGCCCTGCCGACGTGGATGCGCTGGTGAAGGGCGTCGAGCGAGTGACGAGGATTTTCGGATGAGCGACTATCAGGTCGAACAGGTTGAGGGCGTCGCACCGCCGCCCAAGGCGCGGGTCGATGACGCCGCACTCGCGTCTCCCGTGTCAGCGCCGCGCGAGCGCGACTATTTGTCCGGGTTCCTCGCGCAAAAGCCGCAGGGTGATGCGGCTGGCGAGCCGGGCGGTGCGCTGTACGAAGCCGTGATCGACGCGTTGAAGGACATCTTCGACCCCGAAATTCCCGTGAACATCTATGACCTGGGCCTGATCTACGGCGTCGACGTGACCGAGAATGGCGAGGCGACGGTGACGATGACGCTGACGACGCCGCATTGTCCGGTCGCCGAGTCGATGCCGGCCGAAGTGGAGATGCGTGTTGCAGCCGTGCCGGGCATCTCGATCGCCGACGTCAACCTCGTCTGGGACCCGCCCTGGGACCCGCAGAAGATGTCCGACGACGCCAAGCTCGAACTGGGGATGCTGTAATGGCCACCACGCTGCGCGCGCGGCCCGCCGCGTTGAACCTGACGCCGTCCGCCGAGGCGCGGATCGCCGACCTGATGGGCCGCGCACCGGCGGATGCAATCGGCGTCAAGCTGTCGACCCCCAAGCGCGGCTGCTCCGGCCTCGCCTATTCCGTCGATTACGTAACGGACGCCAAGCCGTTCGATGAGCGGATCGATACGCCCGGTGGGACGCTGTTCGTCGACGGCGGATCGATCCTGTACCTGATCGGATCGACGATGGACTGGGTGGAAGACGACTTCACCGCCGGCTTCGTGTTCCAGAACCCGAACGCCAAGGGCGCGTGCGGCTGCGGTGAGAGCTTCACCGTCTGATGAGCGGCTGGACGATCGGTATCCTCGGTGGATCGGGGCTCTACGCGATCGACGGCTTGCAGGACGCGCAGTGGCAGCGGGTCGACAGCCCCTGGGGTGAACCGTCCGACGCGATCCTGACGGGGCGGATCGACCATGCCCGTGTCGCGTTCCTGCCCCGCCACGGACGCGGTCACCGCATCGCGCCGGGCGAGATCGATGCCCGCGCCAACATCGATGCGTTGAAGCGCTTGGGCGTCACCGACCTGCTCGCGATCTCCTCCGTCGGGTCGCTGCGTGAGGATCGGCCGCCGGGCAGCTTCACGATCGTCGACCAGTTCATCGACCGCACCACGTCGCGCGCGAATAGCTTCTTCGGAACGGGGCTGGTGGCGCACGTGCCGATGGCGGAGCCGGTCTGCCCGCGTCTGTCTGCGTTGGTGCTCGAAGCCGCGCGCGGAGCCGGTGCGAACGTGGACGCGGGCGGCACCTATTTGGCGATGGAAGGTCCCGCCTTCTCGACGCGCGCGGAGAGCCGTTTGTACCGAAGCTGGGGCGCGGACGTGATCGGCATGACCGCGATGCCGGAGGCGAAGCTCGCGCGCGAGGCGGAGCTGCCGTACGCGCTGGTTGCGATGGTGACGGATTACGACGCGTGGCGCGAGGGGGAGGCCGCGGTCGATGTCGCTGCCGTGCTGGCGCAGGTCGGTGCGAACGGAGTCCTGGCGCGAGAGACGGTGCGTCGCATGCTGCAGGGGCTGCCGGAGGAGCGGCCCGCGTCCCCGATCGACACGGTGCTGGATGCCGCGATCATCACCGCGCCGGGCGCGCGGGATGCTGGACTTGCGGCCAAGCTGGATGCGGTGGCGGGGCGGGTTTTGGGTGAGGGTGGCGCTCAGGCCTGATCAACTGTGCGTCATCACCCCCGTCCGTCACCTCGCGAACGCTGGGATCTTGAGCGATGGCGCTGGACCGCTTGCCTGGGAAAGACCCCAGCTTTCGCTAGGGTGACGGATGGGCAGTGGCGGGTGACGACGAGTAGAGGGCAAGGGCCAGTCACCTCGCCCGTTCGGCCGGAACGAGGTCGAAGGCCCAAGCCTTCGACCTCACACCCTTTAGGCCGCCAGCTTCCTCAGCACGTACTGCAGGATGCCGCCGTTCAGGAAATACTCCAGCTCGTTGACCGTATCGATCCGGCAGCGGGTCATGAACGTCTCGCTGCTGCCGTCCGCTCGGGTCAGCGTGACCTCCACGTCCTGACGCGGGCGCAGGCCGGCGACGTTGTGGATCGTGAACGTCTCCGTTCCGTCCAGCTTCAGCGTCTGACGATCCAGCCCTTCGCCGAACTGGAGCGGCAGCACGCCCATGCCGACGAGGTTGGAGCGGTGGATACGCTCGAAGCTCTCGGCGATCACCGCGCGCACGCCGAGCAGGTTGGTGCCCTTCGCTGCCCAGTCGCGCGACGAGCCGGTGCCGTATTCCTTGCCCGCCACGACGACGAGCGGCGTGCCGTCCGCCTTGTAGCGCATGGCCGCGTCGTAGATCGGCATGATCTCACCGTTATACTTCGACATGCCGCCCTCGACGCCCGGCACCATCTCGTTGCGGATGCGGATGTTGGCGAACGTGCCGCGCATCATAACTTCGTGGTTGCCGCGGCGCGCGCCGTAGCTGTTGAAGTCGGCGCGGCTGACCTGATGCTCCTGAAGGTACTTGCCCGCCGGGCTGTCCGCCTTGATGCTGCCGGCCGGGCTGATGTGGTCGGTGGTGATCGAGTCGCCCAGGATCGCCAGCGGCTTCGCCTCGATGATGTCCGCCGTGGGAGCAGGCGTCATCGACATGCCCTCGAAATAGGGCGGGTTGGCGACATAGGTGGAGCCGGCGCGCCACTGATAGGTGTCCGACCCGGTGACGTCGATCGACGACCATTTCTCGTCGCCGGCATAGACGTTGCCGTAGCGGGAGCGGAACATCTCGTCGTCGATATTGGCGGTCATCAGCGACGAGACTTCGGCGTTCGTCGGCCAGATATCCTTCAGATACACGTCGTTGCCGTCCGTGCCCTGACCGATCGGCGTCTCGCGCATATCCTGCGTGACGGTGCCCTTCAGCGCATAGGCGACGACCAGCGGCGGCGAGGCGAGGAAGTTGGCGCGGACGTCCGGCGACACGCGGCCCTCAAAGTTGCGGTTGCCGGACAGCACCGACGCGGCGACGAGATCGTTCTCGTTGATGGCGGCGGAGATCGGCGCCGCCAGCGGGCCGGAATTACCGATGCAGGTCGTGCAGCCATAGCCGACGAGGTTGAACCCCATCGCGTCGAGGTCCTCGGTCAGGCCGGCCTTGTTCAGGTAATCGGTGACGACCTGCGATCCGGGGGCGAGCGAGGTCTTCACCCATGGCTTAGGCTTCAGCCCCAGCGCGCGCGCCTTGCGCGCGACGAGGCCGGCGGCGACGAGCACGGAGGGATTGGAGGTGTTGGTGCACGACGTGATCGCGGCGATCACGACGTCGCCGTCGCCGATGTCATGGTCGCGATCCGCCACCGCGACGCGCTGCGGCTGTTCCTTGTGGTAGATCTTGAACAGGTCGCCGTTGAACACTTCGTCGACCTTGGTCAGCGCGACCTTGTCCTGCGGGCGCTTGGGGCCGGCGAGCGACGGCACCACCGTGCCCATGTCCAACTCCAGCGTGTCGGTGAAGACGGGGTCCGGCGCATCCGCGTCGCGCCAGAAGCCGTTCGCCTTCGCATAGGCCTCCACCAGCGCGATGTTATCCTCGGAGCGTGCGGTCAGGCGCATATACTCCATGGTCTTCTCGTCGATCGGGAAGAAGCCGCAGGTCGCGCCATATTCGGGGGCCATGTTGGCGATCGTTGCGCGGTCCGCCAGCGTCATCGTCGACAGGCCGGGACCGTAGAACTCCACGAAGCGGCCGACCACGCCCTTGGCGCGCAGCAATTGCGTGACGGTCAGGACGAGGTCGGTGGCGGTGATGCCTTCGCCGAGTTCGCCGGTCAGCTTAAAGCCGACGACCTCGGGGATCAGCATCGACACGGGCTGGCCGAGCATTGCCGCCTCCGCTTCGATCCCGCCGACGCCCCAGCCGAGGACGCCCAGACCGTTGATCATCGTGGTGTGGCTGTCGGTGCCGACCAGCGTGTCGGGATAGGCGATCATCGCGCTGTCCTTCGCGTGTTCGCCGACCTCCTGCGAGGACCAGATCGCCTGACCGATATATTCCAGGTTCACCTGATGGCAGATGCCGGTGCCCGGCGGCACGACCTTGAAATTGTCGAGCGCCTTCGATCCCCATTTCAGGAACTCGTAGCGCTCGCCGTTGCGCTGATATTCGAGATCGACGTTCTCGCCGAATGCCTGCGGCGTGCCGAACTCGTCGACCATCACCGAGTGGTCGATGACGAGGTGGACGGGGACCAGCGGATTGATCTTTTCCGGATTGCCGCCGAGCGCGGTCATCGCATCGCGCATGGCGGCGAGATCGACGACGCAGGGCACGCCCGTGAAATCCTGCATCAGCACGCGCGCCGGGCGATACTGGATCTCGCGGTCGCTGCGACGCTCCTGCTGCCAGTCCACGATCGCCTGGATGTCGTCGCGGGTGACGGTCACACCGTCTTCGAAACGCAGCAGGTTCTCCAGCAGCACGCGCATCGAAAAGGGCAGGCGGCTGATGTCGCCGAGCTGCTCCGCGGCCTTGGACAGGCTGTAATAATCATAGGACTTGCCGCCGGCGGTGAGCGTGGAGCGGGTGTTCAGCGTGTCCTGGCCGATGGCGGTCATAAGCGTCCTTTGCCTGTCGTCCCGGCGCGGAGCGAAGGCGGCGAAGCCGCGGGCGCGGGGACTGTACGGTGGGTTTGGGGCGGCGATAGCAGCGGTGCCGGTAGGAAGGAAGGGCTTGTCCGGACCATTGCTGCGTACGTTAGGCAGTTTCGCGGATGAAGGGGGTGATGATCCACCGTCATCTCGACGGAAGGTGGCGTTTCGGCGTGATGGGGTAGTCCGGCTGCACGACAGCCCAGCGGACGATTTGGTTTGCGCAGTGGGGGCCAAAACGTTCGATCGCTAAAACGAAAAGGGGCGGCCCCTTGCGGAGCCGCCCCTTTTGTCAGTCGCTGGGCCGGTGGCCGACATGGGCGAAGCCCATGTCGTCGGAAGGCGCTGCGCGCCGCCGGCCGGCCGGCCTCGAACGGGGCGGCGGTACGCCACCCCGTTCTGCGGCTTACTTGACGTCGACGGTCGCGCCGGCGGCCTCGAGCTGAGCCTTCAGCTTCGCGGCCTCGTCCTTGTTCACGCCTTCCTTGACGGCCTTCGGCGCGCCCTCGACGAGAGCCTTCGCTTCGGTCAGGCCCAGGCCGGTGATCGCGCGGACTTCCTTGATGACGTTGATCTTCTTGCCACCGTCGCCGGTCAGGATCACGTCGAACTCGGTCTGCTCTTCAGCGGCCGGTGCGGCGGCGCCGCCGGCTGCTGCCGGTGCTGCGACCGCTGCTGCGGCCGAAACGCCCCACTTCTCTTCGAGCAGCTTCGACAGCTCGGCTGCTTCCAGGACGGTCAGTTCGCTCAGGCTCTCAACGAGCGCGTTCAGGTCTGCCATGTGTATTCTCCATGCGGGGGCATCGGCCCCCAAAGTACGATTGAAACCAGGAAATGCGTCGACGGCTTACGCCGCCTCCTTCTCCGCATAGGCGGACAGCACGCGTGCGATCTGTGCCGCGGGAGCCTGCGTGATCGTTGCCAGCTTCGTGGCGGGTGCCACGATGAGGCCGACGATCTTGGCACGCAGTTCGTCCAGCGATGGCAGCGTGGCGAGTGCCTGAACGCCCGCGAGGTCGAGGGGCGTCGAGCCCATCGCACCGCCCACGATTTCGAACTTGTCGTTCGTCTTCGCGAAGTCGACCGCAACCTTGGCTGCGGCGACCGGGTCGATCGAGGAAGCGAGAGCGACGGGGCCGGTCAGCATATCGCCGATCGATCCGTAGTCGGTCCCGTCGAGCGCGATCCTGGCAAGCTTGTTCTTCGAGACCTTGTAGGTCGCGCCGGCGTCTCGCATCTTGTTCCGCAGCACAGTGGACTGTGCGACGGTCATGCCGAGGTTGCGGGTCACGACGACCACGCCGACTTCGGCAAAGTTACGGTTCAACTCGGCGACGGCCGCGGCCTTTTCAGTCCGATCCATGCCATTCTCCACGTTTGGACATGCCCCGAAAGCCATGTCCGGTTACCACCGGCACGCGACGCGCACCGGCTTGTCCAGTCGACGAGGGAATGGGGGACCGGCCGCATGGAAAAGCGGCAGGAAAAAACCTATCCCCGTCTCGGCAGGGCATTAAGCCGGGCAAATCCCCGGCACCTGCTGTCTAGGACGGAATCCGGCGGGCGAACCTACCGGATGCGGGGGTGCCACTAACGGTTTCCGGGCCAAAGTCAATGCGCCATCCCGCGTTGACCAGCGGCGGGGGTGCCGCCTATCGCTCCCGCGCAGGATCAGGAGGATTGCGGGATGCGGAAGCTTTATCCGGATGCGGGCGCGGCGCTGGAGGGATTGCTCCACGACGGCATGACGATCTGCGCCGGCGGGTTCGGCCTGTGCGGCATTCCGGAACGGCTGATCGACGCGATCCAGGCGTCGGGCGTGAGGGACCTGACGATCGCCAGCAACAATGCCGGCATCGACAATGAGGGTCTCGGCAAGCTGCTGCGCTCGCGGCAGGTGAAGAAGATGATCTCCAGTTATGTCGGCGAGAACAAGGAGTTCGAGCGCCAGTATCTGAGCGGCGAGCTGGAGGTGGAGTTCTGTCCGCAGGGTACGTTGGCAGAGCGTTGCAGAGCCGGCGGCGCGGGTATCCCGGGCTTCTACACCAAGACCGGCGTCGGCACGCAGGTCGCCGAGGGCAAGGAGGTCAAGACGTTCGACGGTCAGGATTACATCCTGGAACGCGGCATCCGCGCCGACCTGTCGATCATCAAGGGGTGGAAGGCGGACGAGACGGGCAACCTCATCTTCCGCAAGACCGCGCGCAACTTCAACCATCCGATGGCCACCGCCGGCCGCATCTGCGTCGCGGAGGTCGAGGAGGTGGTGCCGGTCGGCTCGCTCGATCCCGATGCGATCCACCTGCCGAGCATCTACGTGAAGCGGATGATCGTCGGCGCACCGTACGACAAGAAGATCGAGTTCCGCCTGACCCGCCCGCGCGAGGCAGCGTGAGTACGCCCGCGCATGCCGGCGAAATCTCGCTGGACGAGGGCGATGTGCTGACCGCCGACGCCGCGGAGGTGGCGCGCATCTGGATCACGAACAATGGCGGCGCGAGCGTGTGGATCGCCGCGCATCTGCTGGAGGACCCGACCGTGTTCGGATATCTGATGGCGGACACGATCCGCCACGCCGCGCGTGCCTATGCCGGCACGTGGGCGATCGGCGAGGATGCCGCGCTACAGGCAATCGTCGACGGGCTGGGGCGGCAGTTGCGCGAGCAGTTCGGCGAGATCGAAACCATCCAGGAAGGGAAGCTGAACTGATGTCCGAGGACGTGAAGGGCTGGACCCGCGACCAGATGGCTGCCCGCGCTGCGCAGGAGTTGGAGGACGGGTTCTACGTCAATCTCGGGATCGGCATTCCCACGCTGGTCGCGAACAACATCCCAGCGGGCATGACGGTGACGCTCCAGTCGGAGAACGGGATGCTCGGCATCGGTCCGTTTCCGTACGAGGGCGAGGAGGACCCGGACCTCATCAACGCCGGCAAGCAGACGATCAGCGAACTGCCCTCGTCGGTCTATTTCAGCAGCGCGGACAGCTTCGCGATGATCCGCGGCGGGCATATCGACCTGACCGTGCTGGGCGCGATGGAGGTCAGCCAGGACGGCGACATCGCCAACTGGATGATCCCCGGCAAGATGATCAAGGGCATGGGCGGCGCGATGGACCTCGTCGCGGGCGTGAAGAAGATCATCGTCGTGATGGAGCATACGTCGAAGAACGGCGATCCGAAATTCATCCCGGCCTGCACGCTGCCGCTGACGGGGAAGAACGTCGTCGACATGATCGTCACCGATCTCGCGGTGTTCCAGCGTTCGGATCACGACAGTCCGTTCCGCTTGATCGAGTGTGCGCCGGGCGTCACCGCTGACGAGGTGCGGACGAAGACCACGGCGGCGTACACGGCGTGAGCTACACGCTCGTTACCGCGAACCGGAATTATTCGAGCTGGTCGCTGCGCCCGTGGCTGCTGATGCGTGCGCTCGACATTCCGTTCGCGGATCGGATCGAGCCGTTCGCGGCACCGGAGAACTACGCGGCGTTCCGCGCCTTTTCGCCGACCGGTCAGGTGCCGGTGCTGATCGACGGCGAGCGGACGGTATGGGACTCGCTTGGTATCGTACTGTATCTGGCGGAGCGGCACGAGGGCGTCTGGCCGCGTGACGAAGCTGCCCGCGCGTGGGCGATGAGCGCGGTGGCGGAGATGCACGGCGGGTTCTCGGCGTTGCGCAACGAGCGGACGATGAACGTCGGCGTCCGCGTCGCGGCGATGCCGGGATCGGCGGCGCTGACGCGGGATGTGGCACGCATTGCCGAGCTCTGGGCCGAGGGGCTGTCGCGGTTCGGCGGGCCGTGGCTGGCAGGGCCGGCGTTCGCCGCCGCGGACGCGTTCTACGCGCCGGTTGCCTACCGCGTCCGCACCTATGGCATCGATGTCGGTGCTGCGGGGCAGGGGTGGGTGGAGCGCCTGCTCGATCACCCCGCTGCGCGCGAATGGGAGGCCGCGGCCCTGGCCGAAAGCTGGCGAGAAGCCGGGCACGAGGCGGAGCTGCATGCGTGCGGTACGGTGACCCAGGATCACCGCACCGGCTGAGGATCAGACGCAACGGGCGTCGCTGTCATTGCGTGGAGCGAGGGACAACTAAACTGCATCGGCCTTGGCGACCCGGCCGGTTTGGGTTAACGCCGCGCGATCATGGCCAGTCGTCCGCTCACTTTGTACGAGAAGATCTGGGCCGCGCATGTCGTCGAGCGGCGCGACGACGGCACGTGTCTGATCTATATCGACCGTCACCTCGTTCACGAGGTCACCAGCCCGCAGGCGTTCGAGGGGCTTCGCGTCGCTGGTCGCCGCGTGCGCCGGCCCGAACTGACGCTGGCGGTGCCAGACCATAATCTGCCGACGACGCCGCGCATCGGGCCGGATGGGCGTCTGTTGCCGATCGCCGATCCCGAAAGCGCGCAGCAACTGGACGCCTTGCGCCGCAACACCGCGGAATTCGGCATCGACTATATCGACGCGACCGCGGCGGAGCAGGGGATCGTCCACGTCGTGGGGCCGGAAATGGGCTTTACGCTGCCCGGTACGACGCTGGTGTGCGGCGACAGCCACACCTCCGCGCACGGGGCGCTCGGTGCGCTGGCATTCGGAATCGGCACGTCGGAGGTGGAGCATGTGCTCGCCACGCAGACGCTGCTGCTGCAACAATCGAAGACGATGGAAATCCGCGTCGATGGCTCGCTCGGCTTCGGCGTCAGTCCCAAGGACGTGATCCTCGCCATCATCGGCCGCATCGGCGCGGCGGGCGGCACCGGCTATGTCGTCGAATATACCGGCGAGGTCGTGCGTGCGATGTCGATCGAGGGCAGGCTGACGATGGCCAATATGTCGATCGAGGGTGGCGCGCGCGCCGGCCTCGTCGCGCCGGACGAGACGACCTTCGCCTATCTGAAGGGGCGGCCGATGGCGCCCGAGGGTGCGGATTGGGACAAGGCGGTCGCGTGGTGGCGGACGCTGCCGTCCGATCCGGGCGCGGCGTATGACCGAACCGTGACACTGGACGCGACCAATATCGCACCGTCGCTGACCTGGGGCACCAGTCCCGAGGATGTCGTCGCGATCACCGGGATCGTCCCCGATCCGGACAGCTTCGCCGACCCGGCCAAGCGCGATGCGGCGCGCAAGTCGCTCGATTATATGGGTCTCGCACCCGGTACGGCGATGCAGGACGTCGGCGTCCAGCACGTCTTCATCGGCAGCTGCACCAACAGCCGGATCGAGGATCTGCGCGCCGCCGCCGCCGTCGCGCAGGGGCGCCGCGTCGCGGACGGCGTGCGGGCGATGGTCGTGCCGGGGTCCGGTCTGGTCAAGCGTCAGGCGGAGGCCGAGGGGCTGGACCGGATCTTCGTCGGTGCGGGGTTCGAGTGGCGGGAGCCGGGCTGTTCGATGTGCCTGGCGATGAACCCGGACAAGGTGCCGCCGGGCGAACGCTGCGCCTCGACCTCCAACCGCAATTTCGTCGGGCGGCAGGGGCCGGGTGCGCGCACCCATCTGTTGTCGCCGGCGATGGCGGCGGCGGCGGCGGTCACGGGGCGATTGGCGGACGTGCGCGACCTGATGTCGCGGGATAACAATGATTTCGGGGGAGTGATGTCATGAAGAAGGTTCTCGCATTGTTGGTCGTCGGCACGCTCGTCAGCGGCTTCGCCGCCTATGGTGCCAGCATCGCTCGCCCCGCAGCGGCGCAGCGCGACCGCTGATGCAGGCGGTCACCAGCGTTTCGGGGCGCGCCTATCCTTGGGGTGCGAAGAACGTCGACACCGACGTCATCATCCCGGCGCACTGGTTGAAGACCATCTCGCGCGTCGGGCTCGGCCGTGGCGCGTTCGAGACGGTGCGCGCGCAGCCGGGCAATCTGTTCGATGATCCGCGTTATGCCGGCGCGCCGATCCTGATCGCCGGCGACAATTTCGGCTGCGGGTCCAGCCGCGAGCATGCGGCATGGGCCTTGGCCGACATGGGCGTGACGGCCGTGATCGCGCCCAGTTTCTCGGACATCTTTTCGGGCAACGCGGTCAAGAACGGCATCGTGCCGGTGGTGCTGCCGCAAGAGGCGATCGATCGCCTGCTGGAAACCGCCGTCGATCATGACGTGACCGTCGATCTGGAGACGATGACCGTCACCACACCGTATCAGGATCGCTTTTCCTTCGACCTCGACCCGTTCCGTCGCCGCTGCCTGATGGAGGGGCTGGACGAGATCGGCCTGACACTGGCAAGAGATACCCAGATTTCAAATTTCGAAGGCGCTGCGGCCAGCACGCGCCCCTGGGTAGAGGGAAAACGCGGTTATGAAGGCATTGCTGTCGCGGACGCCGGGCGGACCTGAAACTCTGGAACTGGCCGAGGCGCCCGATCCGGTGGCGGGTCCGGGGCAGGTCGTGATCGATATCCGCGCCTGCGCGATCAACTATCCCGACGTTCTCGTGATCGAGGACAAGTACCAGTTCAAACCTTCGCGTCCCTTCGCACCCGGCGGCGAAATCGCCGGTACGATCTCAGCGGTGGGCGATGCCGCTGGCGACTGGCAGGTCGGCGACCGCGCGCTGGCGATGATCGGCAATGGCGGGCTGGCGGAGAAGGCGGTCGTCGATGTCGCGCGCCTGTATCGCTTGCCCGAGGGACGGAGCTTCGCGGAGGGGTCGGCGCTGCTGCTCACCTATGCAACGACGATCCATGCCTTGCTCGACCGGGGCCGGTTGCAAGCGGGTCAGACCCTGCTGGTGCTGGGGGCCGCGGGCGGCGTCGGGCTGGCGGCCATCGAACTCGGCAAGGCTTTCGGAGCGCGTGTCGTCGCGGCGGTCTCGTCGGATGAGAAGGCGCAGGCAGCACGCACGGCCGGTGCCGACGAGGTTCTGATCTATCCCCGTGCACCGTTCGACAGGGATCAGTCGAAGGCATTGGCGGAGCAGTTCAAGGCGGCAGTGGGCAAGGACGGCGCGGACGTGATCTACGATCCGGTCGGCGGTGACTATGCCGAACCGGCGTTGCGGTCGATCGCGTGGGAGGGGCGGTATCTGGTCGTCGGCTTCCCCGCCGGCATCTCTAAGTTGCCGCTGAACCTGACGCTGCTGAAGAGCTGCGACGTGTGCGGCGTGTTCTGGGGCGCGTTCGCCGCGCGCGATCCGGCCGCCAACGCGGCGCATGTCGCGACGCTGTTCCAGCTGTGGGAAGAGGGCCGCATCTCGCCCCGCGTGACCGAGACGTTTCCCTTGGCGCGTGGCGGAGATGCGATCGCCAAGATGGCCGCGCGGGGTGCGATCGGAAAGCTGGTGGTCGAGGTGGGAGCGGACACGACGGATCTACTGATTTAGCGCCGTTACCTTCTCGTGTTTTCCCGCAGGCGAGAACTCAGTAGACCAGCGGATTGCGGCTGGCCGAAGAAATACTGGGCTCCCGCCTTCGCGGGCGCACGGCGGCGGTTAGACCCGCACCACGCCGACATCCGCGAACGGCCGCGGCTCGGCTGGAGGCGTGGCGGGCTGGGCGAGTTCGCGCTGCCAGAGGCCCACGTCCATCCACTGCCCGTGTTTGTACCCGACCTCGCGCTGCACGCCCGCGCGGCGAAAGCCCGTCGCCTCGTGCAGGCCGATCGAGGCTGTGTTGGGGAGGGCAATGCGGGCGATCGCCTGCGTGAAGCCCTGCGCCGCGAGCGTATCGACCAAGGCTTCGTACAGCAGCCTTCCCGCGCCCTGCCGCTGCGCCGCGTCGGCGACGTAGATCGTCGTCTCCACCGCCCAGCGATATGCCGCCCGCGGATGGAACGCGGTGGCATAAGCATAGGCGAGAATGCCGGTCCGTTCCGGCCCCTGCGTCGCGACGAGCCAAGGATACAAGCCGTCACTGGCCGCGATCCGCCGCGCCATCGTCCGGCTGTCTGGCGCCTCCTCCTCGAACGAGGCGGTGCCGACCAGCACGTGCGGCGCATAGATCGCGGCGATCGCGCCCGCGTCCGCCGCCGTCGCCGCGCGAATCGCGATCACAGGCCGAACCGCGCCAGCACCAGATCGAGCAGCTTGGCATCGCTCACCGCGCCGGTGCTCGGGCCTAAGCCGCCGCACTCAAGGCAGCGGGCCTGGATCGACCCGCCGCTCGCCAGCCGCTTCATGTCGCCGAGCGCCTGCCCGACGATCGCCCGCTGTTGCAGGGCGAGACGCGCGAAGGCGTCGCCGCCGCCGGCCTCGTCGTCCCGCTCGCTGTCGTTCCACGCCTGCGCCAGCTGCGCCGCCCAGCTCGGCTGCTTCTCCAGATACACGGTGTGGACCTTCGCGGGGTCGAGCTTCGCACGGCGGGCGGCTTCGGCCACGGCGTCGCCCAGACCGCCGAAGCGGTCGACCAGCCCAAGCTGGCGGGCGGTGCCGCCGTCCCAGACGCGACCCTGACCGATCTCGTCGACGCGAGCCGGAGTCATGCGACGCGCGCTCGCGACGCGGCCGATGAACTCGCGATAGCCATGCTCGATGCCGGCCTGAAGGATCGTGTCGAGCATCGGCGTCGTGCCGGCAAACACGTCCGGCTGACCGGACAGCGGTGTGGTGCGGACGCCGTCGGTGGTGACGCCGATCTTCGCCAGCGTCGCCTCGAAGGTCGGGATGATGCCGAAGATGCCGATCGACCCCGTGATCGTGTTCGGCTCTGCGAAAATCGTGTCGCCGGCGGTCGAGACCCAGTAGCCGCCGGATGCCGCCAGACCACCCATCGATACCACGATCGGCAAGCCGCGCTTCTTCGCCTCCAGCACCGCCAGCCGGATACGCTCCGACGCCAGCGCCGACCCGCCGGGCGAGTCGACGCGCAGCACGACCGCCTTCAGTTTGTTCGTGGCGAGCCCGTCGAGCATCGCCTTGGCGATCGTGTCGCCCGCCGCCGTACCGGGGCCGGCCTCGCCGTCGACGATGTTGCCCGCGACGGTCAGGATGCCGATCGCATCACCCGTCGTCGACATCGGGTTGGCCGCAACCCACGCGTCGTACCCAATATTGGCGAAGCCGATCGCGGGTTTGGTGCTGTCACCGCCGACCAGCGCCGCGACGCGCTTGTTGAACGCGATCCGGTCGCCGAGCCGGTCGACAAGGCCCATTGCCGCGTTCGCCTTCGCGACATCGCCACCGGTCGCGAGGACCGCCGCCTGCGGGTCCGCAAGGAAGCGCGCAACCTGCGCCTTGGGCCGGACACGCGTCACGCCCTGCACCCACTGCTCCATCAGCGATCCGTACAGCGCCTGCGAAGCGGCGCGAGCGTCGGGGCTCTGGTCGGCGCGGGTATAGGGCTCGACGAACGACTTGTAGCGCCCAACCCGGTAGACATGCGTGTTGACGCCGAGTTTGTCGATCAGGCCCTTGTAATAGAGCTGGGTTCCGCCTGCGCCCTGGAACAGCGCGCCGCCCATCGGATCGACCCACACTTCGCTCGCGGCCGCCGCCAGACGGTAGCTGCCGTCGGTATAGGCGGTCGCATAAGCCAGCACCGGCTTGCCCGACTGGCGCACGCGCACGAGCGCATCCGCCATCTCGCCGAGCGCGGCAGGATAGGCACCTGAAAACTGGTCGAGGTCGAGCACGATGGCCTTCACCCGCGTGTCGGTACGGGCTGTGTCGATCGCGCGCAGCACGTCGCGCAGGCGGAACTGGCGGGTGGTCGCCTGACCGGACAGGGCCGCGAACGCCGCCGGCTCCTCTGGCTGCTCCACGACCGATCCGTCGAGGTCCAGCAGCAACGCACCGCTGCCGATCGCCTTCGTACCCGGCCGGGCGGTCAGCGCCGCGAACAGGACCGCGAAGAACAACAGCAACAGGATCAGGACCAGCAGGTCCTTGACCGCCACCAGCAGCTTCCACGCGCCGCGCACCAGCCGCCAGCCGCCGCGCCGCCGGCGTGGCTGACCGTCGGTGAACGAAGGGCGGCCATCGGAAAAGGACGGCTGCGGCGCGGTGGTGTCTGTCATGACTAATACGGCTAGAGGATGCGCAAGAGGCTGGCAACGGATTCGGGATAACGCGGCAAGCGAGCTCGAAGCCGGCTGAACCTCACGTCATTGGGCCGGCTCGTTCCGGCATTCACGTCTCCGCACGACGAGACATCGGAGGGTTCATCGCCACGGTAAATGGCGGGACACGCTCGGCATGACGACAAGCATAGCAGCGGGCCGACCTTCGCGGGACGGCTCCTTGGACACCGCGGCACTAGGCGGCATGGCGTTGGACGGCCCATCGCCCTACAGCCGCCATCATGCACGCGCCCGTCACCCGTCCCACGACTGCCGCCCCCGCGACGTGGGCGCGGGAGATGCGCGCGACGCTGGGGCTCGCCGCGCCGCTGGTCGCGGCCAACCTGTTGCAGATGGGCGTCTATGCTGTCGACGTGATCTTCGTCGCGCGGCTCGGCACGGTGGAGTTCGCGGCGGCGACGCTGGGCGTTTACCTCTACAGCATCATCTCGTTCGCGCTTTTGGGTCTGGTCGGAGCGGCGGCCCCGGTCATGGCGGCGGAACTCGGTCGCCGCCGCCATGCGGTGCGGGAGGTACGGCGGACGTTCCGGATGGCGATATGGCTGGCGGTCGCGGCGAGCGTGCCGTTCATGCTGTTGCTGGCGAACGGGGAGACGCTGTTCCGGCTGGCGCATCAGGACCCTGCGGTCGCGGTTCGTGCAGGCGCGTTCCTCGACATCCTGCTGTTCGCGATGGTCCCGTTCACCGTGTCCGTGGTGATGCGCAACGCCGCCTCCGCATTGGGGCGGCCGGGCTGGGCGATGGCGGTCACGGCGATGGCGCTGGGGCTGGGTATCCTCGGCAACTGGTTGCTGGTGTTCGGTCATGCCGGCTTTCCCGCGCTGGGGCTGGAAGGATCGGCGATCGCCAGCGTCGTCACGACATGCGCGATGGCCGGTGCTTACGCGGCCATCCTGACGTTCGATCCGAAGCTGCGTCGCTATCGGCTGTTCGGCCGCTGGTGGCGGACGGAATGGTCGCGGATGGCGGAGATCGTGCGGATCGGCGTACCGGTCGCACTGACGATGACGTTCGAGGGCGCTCTGTTCGGCGGCGCGGCATTCCTGATGGGGCTGATCGGCGTCGTCGACGTTGCCGCGCATGCGGTCGCGCTCCAGATCGCGGCGGTGTCGTTTCAGGTGCCACTGGGGATCGCGCAGGCCGCGACGATCCGCGTCGGCATGGCCTATGGCGCGCTCGACCGGGTCTGGATCGGACGGGCGGGGGCGGCGGCGCTGGTGCTGGGCATCGGCTTCATGGCGCTGACCACGGTCGGATTGTGGATCGCGCCACGGCTGGTGGTGTCCGCCTATCTCGACCTGAATGCACCGGAGAACGCGGCGGTGGTGCCGCTGGCGATCCGCTTCCTCGCGATCGCGGCGCTGTTCCAGCTGTTCGACGGGGCGCAGGTCGTCGCGGCGGGCGCGTTGCGCGGGCTTCAGGATACGCGCGTACCGATGCTGGTGGCGGCGGGCGGGTATTGGATCGTCGGGTTCGGCGTCGCGATCCTGCTCGGCTTCTACACGGACCTGCGCGGCGTCGGCATCTGGATCGGGCTGGCGAGCGGGCTGGCGGCGGTCGCCGGGCTGCTGCTGTGGCGGTGGGCGGCGCGCGACGGGTTCGGTCTGACTCCGGCACCGGCCTACCGGAAATAGTTCCAACTGCCCCGTTGACGACTCATCATGTCGAGCACATATCCCCGGCGTTGGCACTCGCCCCCGGTGAGTGCCAGAAATTTGTCACACACACTGAAAAGAGGGCTCAGCGATGAACTTTCGTCCGTTGCACGACCGCGTTCTCGTCCGCCGCGTCGAGGCTGAAGAGAAGACGGCCGGCGGGATCATCATTCCCGACACCGCCAAGGAAAAGCCGCAGGAGGGCGAGGTCGTCGCCGCCGGCACCGGCACGCGCGCCGACAATGGCACGATCACTCCGCTCGACGTGAAGGCGGGCGACCGCATTTTGTTCGGCAAGTGGTCGGGCACCGAGGTCAAGGTGAACGGCGAAGACCTGCTCATCATGAAGGAATCGGACATTCTGGGCATCGTCGCCTGATCCGTCCGGTCGCCTCCACTTCCTCCACTTCGATAGTTTGAAAGGGTAGCCACCATGGCAGCCAAAGACGTAAAATTCGGCCGCGACGCGCGTGAGCGCATTCTTCGCGGCGTCGATATCCTCGCCGACGCGGTGAAGGTGACGTTGGGTCCGAAGGGCCGCAACGTCGTGATCGACAAGAGCTTCGGCGCTCCCCGCATCACCAAGGACGGCGTCACCGTCGCCAAGGAGATCGAGCTGAAGGACAAGTTCGAGAACATGGGCGCGCAGATGGTGCGCGAAGTGGCTTCGAAGACCAACGACATCGCCGGTGACGGCACGACCACCGCGACCGTCCTTGCCCAGGCGATCGTCCGCGAGGGCATGAAGTCGGTCGCGGCCGGCATGAACCCGATGGATCTGAAGCGCGGCATCGACATCGCCGTCCTGAAGGTCGTCGAGGACATCAAGGCGCGCTCCAAGCCCGTCGCCGGCACCAGCGAGATCGCCCAGGTCGGCATCATCTCGGCCAACGGCGACCGTGAAGTCGGCGAGAAGATCGCGGAAGCGATGGAGAAGGTCGGCAAGGAAGGCGTGATCACCGTCGAGGAAGCGAAGGGTCTCGATTTCGAGCTCGACGTCGTCGAGGGCATGCAGTTCGACCGCGGCTATCTGTCGCCGTACTTCATCACCAACCCGGAAAAGATGACGGTCGAGCTGAACGATCCGTACATCCTGATCCACGAGAAGAAGCTGTCGAACCTGCAGGCGATGCTCCCGATCCTGGAAGCTGTCGTCCAGTCGGGTCGCCCGCTGCTGATCATCGCCGAAGACATCGAGGGCGAGGCTCTGGCCACGCTCGTCGTCAACAAGCTGCGCGGCGGCCTGAAGGTCGCAGCGGTCAAGGCTCCGGGCTTCGGCGATCGTCGCAAGGCGATGCTCGAGGACATCGCGATCCTGACCAAGGGCGAGATGATCTCGGAAGACCTCGGCATCAAGCTCGAGAACGTGACCGTCGGCATGCTCGGCACCGCCAAGCGCGTCACGATCGACAAGGACAACACCACCATCATCGACGGCGCGGGTGAAGCCGATTCGATCAAGGCGCGTACCGAGGCGATCCGTGCGCAGATCGAGAACACCACCAGCGACTACGACCGTGAGAAGCTCCAGGAGCGTCTCGCCAAGCTCGCCGGCGGCGTCGCCGTGATCAAGGTCGGTGGTTCGACCGAGGTTGAGGTGAAGGAGCGCAAGGACCGCGTCGACGACGCACTGCACGCAACCCGCGCAGCCGTCGAAGAAGGCATCGTCCCCGGTGGCGGTACGGCGCTGCTCTACGCGACGAAGGCACTCGAGGGCGTCACCGGCGTCAACGACGACCAGACCCGCGGCGTGGACATCGTCCGCAAGTCGCTGACCGCGCTGGTGCGCCAGATCGCGCAGAACGCCGGTCATGACGGTGCCGTCGTGTCGGGCAAGCTGCTCGATCAGTCGGACACGTCGTTCGGCTTCAACGCATCGACCGACACGTACGAGAACCTGGTGACCGCCGGCGTGATCGACCCGACCAAGGTCGTCCGCACCGCGTTGCAGAACGCCGCTTCGGTGGCCGGCCTGCTGATCACCACGGAAGCGACCGTGTCGGAACTGCCGGAGGACAAGGCTCCGAGCATGCCCGGCGGCGGCGGCATGGGCGGCATGGGCGGCATGGACTTCTGATTTCGGTCGGGCGGAGCCAATGGCTCCGCCCGATACGAAATCGGAACCGCTGTCCGTTTCGAAACGAAGGGCCGGGGGAGCGATCCCCCGGCCCTTTGTCCGTTTCGCTGGCCGTGATATGCAGTGTCCATGCGCCACGATCCTCTATACCAGCCGATCACGGTCGATCAGTTCTTGGACATCGAGTTTCCTGACGGTCGCAAGTACGAGCTGGTTGACGGCGTAATCCGGATGATGACGGGCGGCACGCCGGCTCACGCACGCGTGGCCACGAACATTCTCGTCTACTTGGCGAACAAGTTACGGGGTACCGGTTGCCGGGCCTATAATTCGGACATGGCGGTCGCGGTCACGGATTCGAATTTGCGCTACCCGGATGTCAGCGTATTCTGCGGCGACCCTGCTTCATTCGAGCGAGAAGAGCAGCGGTTTTACACTGATCCGGTCGTTATCGTGGAAGTTCTGTCAACATCCACGGTCAAGATCGATGAAGGCGAAAAGCTGGCGGAGTATCGCCGACTCCCCACCGTCGATACGATCGTACTGGTCGACCCGCATAATGAGCTCAGCCGCGTATTTCAGCGACTGGGGCCGACATCGTGGCGCGATGACCTGTTCGCGCAGCCGCACGATGTCGACTTGCCTGCCTTGAAGCTCAGCCTTCCGTTCGCCGAGATATTCGCTCGCGACTGACCCTCAGCCGCGCTTCATTGCCTCAATCAGCTTCTTCACTTCCTGGCTGCGACCGCGGGGCATGACGAGGATGTCGTTGCCGCTGGCGACCACGATCAGGTCGCTGACGCCGACCAGCGACACGCGTGCGCCGTCGCTCTGGACGAGGCAGTTGCGGGTGTCGATCGCCAGTACCTCGCCCCGGTGGCTGTTCTCGTCGCCGTCGCGTCCGCTGACCGCGTGCAGCGCGTCCCAGCTGCCGACGTCGCTCCACCCCATCGACACCGGCGCGACCGCGACTCGCTCCGCCTTTTCCATGATGGCATAATCGATCGACTCCGATGGCGACGCGGCGAACGCCTCCGCGTCGGGGTATACCCGCACGCCCTCGCGCCGCGCCGCATCCATAGCCGCCTGCGTCGATGTGACGATGTCCGGCGCATAGATCTGGAGCGCCGCCAGATAGCGGTCGGCGCGGAACAGGAAGATACCGCCGTTCCAGGCGTGATCGCCCGACGCCAGCATCGCCTCCGCCCGGTCGAGCGGCGGCTTTTCCACGAAGCGCACGACGCGGTGAACGCCGTCCACGACCGGATCGCCGACCTGGATCCAGCCATAGCCAGTTTCCGGCGCGTCGGGAGCAATCCCGAAAGTCACCAGCCAACCGTCGTCGACCAGCGGGAGTGCGCGCAGAATGGCGGCGTGAAATGCGTCAACATCGGCGATGACGTGGTCGGACGGCATGACGAGCAGCGCATCCTCGCCATTATCGGCGGCGAGTGCGGCCAGGGCAATGGCCGGGGCGGTGTTGCGACCCGCCGGCTCCAGGATGATCGCGGCCGGGCTGCTGCCGATCGCGGCCAACTGCGTTTCGACCTCCTCGGCATGCGCGGCGTTGGCGACCACGACAGGCGCCGCAAACTGCGCACCGACAGCGCGCTTCGCAGTCAGTTGCAGCATCGTCTCGTCGGCGGTCAGTGCGAGGAACTGCTTCGGCCGCTCCGGCCGCGACATCGGCCAGAGGCGTGTACCGGAGCCACCCGAAAGGATCACCGGGACGATGGTTCTGCTCATGATTCCTCCTGCAAGCGCTGGCCTGTAGCGCGGACCGGCACGACACCCAAGCGCGCAAGCGAGGTGCGGGTTTCAGCCTTTGTTGAGGAAAAGCTGCGAAACGTCGCGGTCGGGGACTTTCACACCTGCCCGGCGGAGTAGTTCTGGCCATGATCCGGCTGTTCAAGCATTACGTGCCGCACGTCGTCCTGCTGCTGGGGCTGGTCGATGCCGTGCTGTTGATGGCGTCGGCGGAGATCGCCTGGATCGTCCGCGCGCACCAGATCGACATGGCGGTCGACGCGGCCACCAATCGCCTGCCGCAGCTGATCAGCTTCGCGGCGGCGTTGCAGGTGTCGCTGGTGGCGGTCGGCGCCTATGGCGTCGGATCTTTCGTCTCGCTGCGGTTCGCGGCGGCGCGGCTGGCGGTCGCGATCGCGCTGGGCGTGCTGTTCCTGTCGCTGCTGTACTTTCTGGTACCCGGCCTGACGCTGTGGCGGTCCAACCTGCTGTACGCGATGGTGATTGCGGCCGTGCTGCTGGTCGGTACCCGCGCTCTGCTGGGCGGGATACTGGGCGGCGAGACATTCAAGCGGCGGATCGTTGTCCTCGGCGCGGGTGCACGCGCGGCACGGATCAGCGCCTTGGCGGCCAAGCCCGGTGCCAATTTCGTCGTTGCAGGCTATGTCGCGATGAACGAGCCGAAGGTCGTCATGCCCGATGCGGTCGAGCGGGGCGCCATCGCCAATCTGGCCGGACACGTCGTCGACTGTCGCGCGAGCGAGGTCGTGCTGGCGCTGGAGGAACGGCGCAACGCGCTGCCTTTGCAGGATTTATTGCGGGTGAAGACGACCGGCGTGGCCGTCAGCGATATCTCCACCTTCCTGGAACGGGAGACGGGCCGGATCGACCTGAACAGCGTCAATCCGAGCTGGCTGATCTTTTCCGACGGGTTCGCATCCGGGCGGGCGCTGTCGAGTGCGGCCAAGCGCGCGTTCGACATCGTCGCCAGCCTGATGCTGCTGATCCTGACGCTGCCGATCGTCATCGTGACCGCGATCGCGATCAAGCTGGAGTCGCGGGGACCGGCTTTCTACCGGCAGCACCGCGTCGGGCTGTACAACCAGTCGTTCGAGATCCTGAAGCTGCGATCGATGCGGCAGGATGCGGAGATCGCCGGGCAGGCGGTGTGGGCAGCGGAGCGGGACCCGCGCATCACGCGCGTGGGCCGGCTGATCCGGAAGTTGCGGATTGACGAACTGCCGCAGACGTGGACCGTGCTGAAGGGCGAGATGAGTTTCGTCGGACCGCGGCCGGAGCGACCGCAGTTCGTCGCTGACCTGGAGCAGCAGGTCCCGTACTATGCCGAGCGGCACATGGTGAAGCCGGGCATCACCGGCTGGGCGCAGATCAACTACCCGTACGGCGCATCGGTCGACGACGCCCGCCACAAACTGGAATACGACCTGTATTATGCGAAGAATTACTCGCCTTTCCTCGACCTGCTGATCCTGCTCCAGACGCTGAAGGTCGTGCTGTGGCCGTCGGGCGCGCGGTGATTCCCATCGTTCCGATGAACGTACGACCATGACCAATACCATCGCCGGCGCGCTGGTTCTGTGGACGTATGCGCTGGCTGCCTTGCTGTTCGGCATGGCGGCGCTGGCAGCGTGGCGGCGTGGCGGCGCGCTGCAACGGATGATGGCGGGCACGCTGTTGCTGACAAGCCTGTGGGCGCTGACCGTCGCGGGGATCGACGCGCACGAGGTCGGCCCAGACCTGGCGGCGGCGATCCGCAACCTGGCGTGGCTGGGCATGATGGCGGTATCGGTACGCCGGTCGGGCAGCGGCCACGGATCTCTTGCCGCGCTGTATGTGATCGTCGCGGCGGTGATGGGCGGGACGGCGCTGGTCGCAATTGCCGGTGCCGCAGTCGACGTCCCGGCGGCGGCGCGCGCGCTGGGCGATGCGCGGTCGGTGTTCGCGATGATGGGCGCGGCCGGCGCGCTGGTCCTGCTGCACCAGATCGTGCGCGATCCGCGCAGCCCCAAGACGGGCAGCGCCCGCGTGATCGTCATCGCGCTGTCCGCGATATGGACGAGCGACCTGATCGTCGCGCTGGGCGAGATGGCGGATGCCGCGATGGGTCCGGGATTGTTCCTGGCGCGCGGGCTGGCGATGGTCGGGGTGGCGATGCTGCTTTCCACCAATCGCCTTGGCGCGGGGGAGCCGACGCTGTCGCGCAGCGTCGCGGTTCGGGCGATCGGCGGCATCGCACTGGTGCTCTATGCCGGCCTGACCGCGTTCGGGGCGCATGTCGCCGGCCTGCTGGCTCCGGATCATGCCCGCATCGTCCAGACCGCGATCGTGATCGGGGCGACGACGGCGCTGCTGACGCTGATGTCGACACCCTGGCTGCGCGCGTGGTTCCGCGTGAAGGTCGCCAAGCATCTGTTTACGCACCGGTACGACTACCGCGTCGAGTGGCAGCGGGTGACGGCGACGCTCGGCGCGTCCGGCGAGGGTACCGCGCCGCTGGCGACGCGAACGATCAAGGCGCTGGCCGATCTGGTCGATGCGCCCGCAGGACTGTTGCTGAGGGCGCAGGACGGCGGGCTGGTGCCGGGCGGCGACTGGAACTGGGCGGAGGCGAGCGGCGAGGGGGGCGAGACGATGACCCGCTACCTTCGCGACACGGGTCGGCTGGTGGTGGTCGACGACGTCATGGATGTCGTCGCGGCCGGCGTGCCCGAATGGCTGACGACCAACGCCGATGCGTGGTTCGTGCTGCCGTTGCTGCATGCCGAGGCGCTGGTCGGCGCGATCGTGCTGGCGAGGCCGCCGGTGGAGCGGGCGCTGGACTGGGAGGATTTCGATCTGCTCCGCGTGGCGGGGCGTCAGGCGGCGAGCTTTCTGGCGGAGGATCGGCTGCGCACCGCACTGGACGAGGCGCGACGGTTCGACGAGTTCAATCGCCGGTTCGCGTTCCTGCTGCATGACATCAAGAACGTCGCGAGCCAGTTGACGCTGGTGGCACGCAACGCCGAGCGGCACGCGGACAATGCCGAGTTCCGGTCCGACATGGTCGCGACGCTGAAGGATTCGTCTGGCCGCATGGCGACGTTGCTGTCGCGACTGGGCCAGCATGATGGCGCGCGGCCGGAGCCAACGCAGCCCGTCGATGTGGCGACTTTGATCGGCCGCGTCGTCGCGGCGCGGCGTGCACAGCATCCCGTCACGTCGGATCTCGCGACCGCGCCGCTCGTGCTCGCGCAGCCGTTGCGGCTGGAGCAGGTGCTGAGCCATCTGATCCAGAATGCGGTCGAAGCGAGCGCGACCGATCGGGCGGTGACGATCTCAATCGAGCGGACGGAAGACGACGTGGCGATCGTCGTCGCAGACCGGGGGAGCGGCATGTCCGCCGACTTCGTGCGTGACGAGCTGTTCCGGCCGTTCGTGTCGACCAAGCCGGGCGGGTTCGGAATCGGAGCCTATGAGGCGCGACAATTGGTGGTGGGAATGGGCGGACAACTGACGGTGGAGAGCCGTGTCGGGGAGGGTACACGGTTTCGGATCGTGCTGCCCGTCGCCCCTGCATTGGAGGTTGGGGCATGAGTCGTCCGGTGTTGCTGGTCGTCGAGGACGATGCCGGTCTGGCGCGGCAATTGCGCTGGGCGTACGAGGCGTATGAGGTCGTCGTGGTCGGCGACCGGGCTGCGGCGCTGGACGCGCTGCGATTGCACGAGCCGGCGGTCGTGACGCTCGACCTGGGCTTACCGCCCGATCCGGACGGCACCGCCGAAGGTTTTGCGACGTTGCACGCCATGCTGGCGATGGCGCCGACGACGAAGGTGATCGTCGCGTCGGGGCACGGTGCGCGGGAGAGTGCGCTGACGGCGATCGGCGACGGAGCATGGGATTTCTATCAGAAGCCGATCGATATCGATGCGCTCGGCCTGATCGTGTCGCGCGCCTTTCATGTCCATGCGCTGGAGGCGGAGAACCGGCGGTTGCAGGCGAAGGTCGTGCCGGGTGCGTTCGGCGGGCTGCTCTACGCATCGCCCGAGATGGGCCGCGTCGCGCGCCAGTTGGAGCGGGTTGCGCCGGCCGACGTATCGGTGATGCTGCTGGGGGCGAGCGGGACGGGCAAGGAATTGCTGGCGCGAGGTATCCACGAGGCAGGTCCGCGGCGGAAGGGCGCGTTCGTCGCGATCAATTGTGCCGCGATCCCCGAGACGCTGCTGGAAGCCGAGCTGTTCGGGTATGAAAAGGGCGCGTTCACGGGCGCGGTGAAGACGACCGAGGGCAAGATCGAGCAGGCCGCGGGCGGCACGCTGTTCCTCGACGAGATCGGCGACGTGCCGCTGCCGTTGCAAGTGAAGCTGTTGCGGTTCCTGCAGGAACGTGTGGTGGAGCGGATCGGCGGGCGCAAGGCGATCCCGGTCGATACGCGCGTCGTCTGCGCGACGCATCAGGATGTCGATGCGATGGTCGCCGAGGGGCGGTTTCGCGAAGACCTGTATTACCGGCTGGCGGAGATCGTGGTGAAGATCCCGGCGCTGGCGGAGCGGACGGGCGATGCGGCGCTGCTCGCGAAGCATTTCGTCGGGCGGTACGCCAAGGCGCTGAACCCCGCCGTCACCGGACTGGCGGCGGATGCGCGGGCGGCGGTCGATGCGTGGCGGTGGCCGGGCAACGTCCGCGAGTTGGAGAATCGGGTGAAGCGCGCGGTCATCATGGCCGACGGCAAGCTGGTCACGGCCGCCGACCTCGATCTGGCGGACAGCGACGGCGTGGTGGAGTTGAACTTGCGCACCGCCCGCGAGGCCGCGGACCGGCGGGCGATCGGCCGGGCACTGGCGCAGGCGGAGGGTAATATCTCCGGCGCGTCGCGCTTGCTGGGCGTCAGCCGGCCGACCCTGTACGACCTTTTGAAAAGCTACGACCTTCATGGCTGATGCGGCGATGCTCTATCCGATGATGCGGCAGCGACGGCGTCGACGTGGCGTTCGGGTATCGCCGCGGGTGCGGTCGATCGCGGTGCTGGCGGTGTGCGCGCTGCTGGTACTCGGCGGCACGGCCAAGCTGTTGCTGCGGCCGGCGCCGGTCGATGCGCGGGTCCTGCTGGGCAATGCGCTCTTGACACTGGAGGCGGGCAATTACAGCGCCGCACGTTCGAACGCGCTGGCAGCGGTGGCGGCGGCGCCGCAATATGGGGCGGCACAGGCGGCGCTGGCGCGTGCCTATCTGGAACTGGGCGACGGGCTGGCGGCGGAAGCAGCCTTGACGCGGGCGGAGGCGGTGGGCTTTCCGGCGGCGCGGCTGCATCAGCTGCGGGCCGAGGCGCGGCTGTTGCAGGGCGACGCCGACGGCGCGCTGGCGGAAGCGGCCAAGTCGGACTCGCGCTATTTCGATTTCGCCGAGCGCATCCGGGCACGGGCGCTGGCGGTTCAGGGTCAGCTCGTGGCGGCGAAGACCGCGCTGGAGACGCTGGTGGCGCAGCATCCGGGCAATGGCCGCGCGTGGCTGGACCTGGGACGGCTGCGCTTCGCCGGCGGCGATCTGGGCGGTGCGAGCGAGGCAGCGGGCGCGGCGGCGCGGCTGATGCCGCGTGATCCGCACGCGCTGGCGCTGGAGGGCGAGGTCGTTCGGGCGCGATATGGACTGGTCGCGGCGCTGCCATGGTTCGAGGCGGCGTTGTGGCGCGACGCCTATGCGATGCCGACCCTGATCGATTATGCCGCGACGCTGGGTGAGGCGGGGCGGAATGCGGATATGCTGGCGTCGCTGCGACGCGCGGCGGAGGCGCGGCCGGGCGATGCGCGGGTGCTGTACCTGTATGCGGTGCTGGCTGCGCGGGCGGGCAAGCTGGAACTGGCGGGATCGCTGCTGGAGCGGAACGGCGCGGTGTCGGGCCTGCCGGGTGCGCAGTTGTTGCGCGGAGCGATCGACTATGCCGGCGGACGGTGGGAGCGGGCGGCGGCGTCTTGGCGGGCCTTGAGCGAGAACCAGCCGATGAACCTGACGGCGCGGCGTTTGCTGGCGGCGGCGCTGTTGCGATCGGGCGATGCGCAGGGGGCGCTGACGGTGCTGCGGCCGCTCGCGGTGCGGGGCGATGCGGATGCCTATGCACTGACGCAGACGGCGCGGGCGTTCGAGGCCACCGGCGACCGGGGGTCGGCGGCGGTGTTCCTCGACCGGGCGGCGGCGGTGGGGCGCGGCGGCTCGGCGGCGTTCGCGACCGACGATGCGCTGGCGACGTTGCAGGCCGGAGCGGCGGCGGCTCCGGGCGATCCGACCTATGCGGTCGGCGTGATCCGGGGGCTGATCGGTAGCGGCGATCCGAGCGGGGCGCTGGGGCAGGCGCGGGCGCTGGTGCAGGACGGCGCGGGGACGCCGGCGGCGCAGACGGCCTATGGCGACGTGCTGGCGCTGGCGGGGCAGCGGCCGGATGCGTCCTATGCACGGGCCGCCGACCTCCAGTTCGACGAGCCGGCGATGCTGCGGCTGATCGATGCGCGGGGCCGGAGCGGGCAGTCGGAAGCGGCGGCCGCGACGCTGGCGCTGTATCTGGCGCAGAACCCGCAGAGCGTCGCGGGGCAGCGGCTGCTGGGGCATCTTCAGGTCGCGTCCGGGCAGTGGGATGCGGCGATCGAGACGCTGGAGGGCGTGCGACGCCGGGTCGGATCGGGGGAGGTCGCGCTGCTGTGCGATCTGGCGCTGGCCTATGCCGGGGATGGCGATGGCGACGTCGCGGTGCGTTACGGGCGGGCGGCGTACGGGGCCCAGCCGATGCATGCGGGAGCGGCGGATGCGTACGGCGTCGCGCTGGCGGCGGCGGGTCGGGTCGATGCGGCGCGGCAGTTGCTCGACAAGGCGGTGGTGCTGGCGCCGGGCGATACCGCGATCGCAGGACATCGCCGGCAGCTCGGCTGAGCCTTGCGCCGAACCGGGCCAGTCGCCAGAGCGGCGGCATGGACCCGCTGGAACGGATCGCCGCGGCGCTGGAGCGCCTTTCACCGCCGCCGGGGGAGCCCGCCGACCCGCTGGCGCATCCCGCCTATCGCTGGGAGGGCGGGGTGCTGGTCGCGGCGCGGGGGTTCGCGCCTTTGCCGCTCGACCGGTTGCTGGGCGTCGAGCGGCAGAAGGCTTCGCTGCTTGGCAATCTGCGGCGGCTGTCCAAGGGATTCGCGGCGCAGGACGTGCTGCTGTGGGGTGCGCGCGGTACCGGCAAGTCGGCGCTGGTGAAGAGCGCGGTCGCAGCGGTGCAGGCGGAGGGCGGCGCGCTGGCGCTGGTGTCGGCGGGCGAGATGGCGGGATTGCCGGCGTTGTTCGCACGGCTGGGGTCCGTGGAGCGCGCGTTCGTGGTGTTCATCGACGATCTGGGCGTCGATCAGCCGGGCGAGGCGCGGGCGCTGCGTTCGATGCTGGAGGGCGGGGCGGAGCCGCGGCCGGGCAATGTCCGCCTCGCGGTGACGGCCAATCGCCGCCACCTGCAACCACGCGACATCGCCGAGCAGGAGAGCGCGATCAACGCGCGCGATGCGGTCGACGATCATCTGGCGCTGGCGGACCGGTTCGGGTTGAGCCTGGGCTTCCACGTGCTCGATCAGGACGGGTATCTGGCAATCGTGCGTGGTTATGCCGAGGCGCACGGGCTGCCATTCGATGCCGCCGATGCGGTGCAGTGGGCGACCCGGCGCGGGAGCCGGTCGGGACGGGTCGCCTGGCAGTATGTCGTTGATCTTGCAGGGCGCGAGGGGCGTCGCCTGTAAGACGCCGACGCGGAAGGTTAGGCTAAGGTTAGTCCAATGCGGCGTTTCGCGATCAGGTAGCCGGCGGGTTCAAAGAGCGTCATCCGCTGTCCTACACCAGGGTGCCCGTGTAGGACAGCGGACCCTTCAGAGGCCGAAGCGGACCCGGCCGACGATGCGGTCGCCGGCGTGGCGCGCGTCCGCGAACGGGCCGAAAGCGTCGCGCCGGTTCACGTCGGTGCCGATATAGTCGAGCGCCAGCGTCAGCGGGCCGGTGCGGTGTTCGACCCCGAGCCGCCAGTTGCTGTAATCGCCGCCGGGGCGGAGCCGCTGGGCGCGGACGGGATCGTTCACGTCGCCGGTTGAATGGCCGATATCGGCGACCAGCGTAAACGGCGTGGCCGGGATGCCGGCGTTGACCACGGCGTAGACGAACAGATTGTCGCCGCCGATCGCGTCCTGCGAGGGGGCGTAGTCGGCCCCGCCGGTGAGTTGCAGCGGACCGAAGGTGAAGCTGGCGGAGGCGCCGACCTCTCCGTAATCCATCTTGCCGCGTGCGCCGGCAAACAGGTGGGCGGTACCGCCGGCGCGAACGCGGATCGCGCCGAGGTCCCAGCCCGTGCCGAGGCCGATATCGGCGACCGCATCGGCATCGCCGTGGCGGGACGAACCGCGCGTCGTTACGACACGGGCGGACGCGTCGACCGGGCCGAGGCTGGCGGCGGCATCGGCGGAGAGGACGCCGCGATTTTCGCTCCAGCTCAGGCCGCGGCGGGCTTCGTCGGTGGCGGCTTCTACGCCGGCGGACAGGCCGGTCTGGGCATGGGCGGGCAGGGCCGATGCCGCCGCGAGAGCGGCACCGGCGATCAACGAACAGGGCTTCATCCGGTGCGGGTCTCGCCATGCGCCCGGTCGAGTTCGGCGCGCAGAACATCGTGATCTTCCTGCGCGACGGCGACGACATGGGAGTCCATATCCTTCACCTTTGCAGCAACTTCCTTCGCGATGCTGCCACGGTGCGTATCGCACCAGCCCGGCCGGCTGCCGGAGACGACGTTGTCGCGGACGATGTTGCGCATCATCGTGGTGCCGGTGGCGGCGGTCGCGTGCCGGTCGACGATCATGTTGGCAGACCACATGCAGCGCAGCGTCGAGGCGCGACCGGGAGGCGCGATCGAGCCCACCTGCTTATGTTCGACCGCGACGGTGCCGCGATAGCGGGCGTCGATCGGTCCGGTGCGATGATCGATCGTGGTCGAGTGGTCGATGGTCGCTGCGGGTATCGTTGCGGAGGCGAGGCCGAGCATCAACCCGGTCGCCAAAAGGTAGGTCATCATCATCTCCTGTACGGTGTCCCGACCCATACTGGTCGGTGACGTTGCGACCGGTGCGGCCGTATATATCCAATGACCGACCGGCCGAATTGTTGCCGGAAATGCACGTTTTTCGGGGCCCGGCGAGGGTTGTTGCGGCGATCCGGGGCTGGGTCGGGCCGGGGCGTCGGCGGGATTCTGCGGTCGATGTCGCGCGCGGGGAGACGCCGTCCCCCAACCCCTCCCCGAGGGAAGGGGAGCAGGATTAGCCAAGCTCTCCCGTCGATCAGGATCAGCCCAGGCCCTCGACCATTTCGGCCAGTTCCAGCCAGCGCATTTCGGCCGCGTCCTTCTCCGCGCGGGCCTTGTCGACGGCGGCGGTCAGGGCAGCGAAGCGGGCGTGATTCCTGGTATACATATCGGGATCGGCGAGCAGCGCCTCGTCGCGGGCGATCTGGCGGTCGAGCTCCTCGATGCGGGTGGGGAGCAGGTCGTAGTCGCGCTGGTCCTTGTAGGTGAGCTTCTTCGACGGTGCGGGTGGTGGCGGGGGAGCGGCGGCGGCCTTGGGTTTCTTCGCATCGGCGCGGGGGCGGCGGCGCTTTTCCCAATCCTCGTAGCCGCCGGCGACGACATCGACGGTGCCGCTGCCATCCAGCCCGAGCGTGACGGTGACGGTGCGGTCGAGGAAGTCGCGGTCGTGGCTGACGATCAGGACGGTGCCGTCGTAATCGCCGATCACCTCCTGCAACAGGTCGAGCGTTTCGAGATCGAGGTCGTTGGTGGGTTCGTCGAGCACCAAAAGGTTCGACGGGCGCGCGAATTCGCGGGCCAACAGGAGCCGCGAGCGTTCGCCGCCCGACAGCGTGCCGACCTTGGCGTCGATCAGGCTGGGATCGAACAGGAATTCCTTGAGATAGCCGTGGACGTGCTTGCGCACGCCGAGCACGTCGATCCACTCGCCACCGTCCGCCAGCACGTCGCGAACGGTCTTTTCCGGGGCCATCAGCGACCGCTGCTGATCGATGACGATGCCGTCGAGGGTCTTTGCCAGCTTCACGCTGCCGCTGTCGGGCTCGATCTCGCCGGTCAGCAGCTTGAGCAACGTCGACTTGCCCGCACCGTTGGCGCCGACGATGCCGATGCGGTCGCCGCGGGTAACGCGCAGGTTGAGGTCACGGATGATGACGCGGTCGCCGAACGATTTCGAGACGTGGCCGACGTCGATCACGACCTTCGTCTTCACGTCGTCGGTGCCGACCGCGAGCGCGGCGGTCCCCTGCGGCCCGATCATCGCGGCGCGGGTGGCGCGCATCTCCTTGAGCTTCGCCAGGCGGCCCTGATTGCGGCGGCGGCGGCCGGTGACGCCGCGCAAGAGCCAATGCTCCTCGATCTTGAGCTTGGCATCGAGGCGCTCGGCGTTGCGCTGTTCCTCCGCGAAGACCTGCTCGGTCCACGCCTCGAACCCGCCGAAGCCGATCTCCGCACGGCGGACGCTGCCGCGTTCCAGCCACAGCGTCTGGCGCGTCAGGCGGGTCAGGAAGGTGCGGTCGTGGCTGATGACGACGAACGCGCCGGTGTAGCGGCCGAGCCATTGTTCGAGCCATTCGATCGCGGCGACGTCGAGATGGTTGGTCGGCTCGTCGAGCAGCAGCACGTCGGGTTCCAGCGCCAGCGCTCGGACGATGGCGGCGCGGCGACGCTCGCCGCCCGATGCGGACTTCGCCTCCCGGTCGAGATCGATGCCGAGCTGGTCGGCGATCGCCTCCGCCTCATGCCCGAGCGGCGCGTCGTCGCCCGCGGAGACGTAATCGCGCAACGTGGCGAAGCGGGACACGTCGGGATCCTGTTCCAGCATCACGACGCGGGTGCCGGGGACGACCATGCGCCGCCCCTCGTCGGCGTCGATGCTGCCGGCGATCAGGCGCAGCAGCGTCGACTTGCCCGCGCCGTTGCGGCCGATCAGCGCGAGCCGGTCGCGCTGGCCGATATGGATGTCGAGGTGGCGGAAGAGCCAGCCGGAGCCCTGAACGATGCCGAGGTCTTCGAAGGAGAGGATGGGTGCGGCCATGCGCCGCCGACTAGGGGGTCGGGGCGGGGGTGCGCAACCCGAAGCTTGTCCTGCCATTCACAACGTGTTCAATGCGGGGCGAATAGGGGTTGCCACATGAAGATGCCCGTCGCCCTGATGATTCTCGTGATGGCGGCGCCTCTTGCGGCGGCTTCGCCCGTTCCTGCGCTGGCCCCCGCCGCCGTGCCGGGGGGCCAGCGCGGCGACCAGATGAAGGCGTTCGACGGCCGCCGCACGGGCAAGCTGATGCCCCTGCGCGAGATCGAGCGGCGCGTGGTGCCGACGATGCCGGGTGCGCAATATCTGGGATTCGAGTTCGACGGCGGCAGCAGCGTATACACGCTGAAGTTCCTGCGCGACGGGCGGGTGATCTGGGTGGATGTCGATGGGCGTTCGGGTCAGGTAATCGGCCGGACGGGGAAGTAGGGGGCTGCTTCTTCTTGCTCCCCTTCCTGCAAGGGAGGGGAGAAGGTGGGAGAAGATTCGTTCACCAGCGCGACAGCGGGGCCCGCCTAAGCGTTTTTGCCCGCGTCCGGCACCCGTGCTAGCGCAGATCATATCCGTTTAGGGGAGCTGACACACGATGCGCGTTCTGATCGTCGAGGACGAACCCAATCTCGGCCAGCAGCTGAAGAACACGCTGGAAGGCGCGGGCTATGCGATCGACCTGGCGGTCGATGGCGAGGAGGGGCTGTTTCTGGGGCAGACCGAGAGTTACGATGCGATCGTGCTCGACCTGGGGCTGCCGGAGATCGACGGGCTGACCGTGCTCGATCGCTGGCGCAAGGAGGGCAAGACGACGCCCGTGCTGGTGCTGACCGCGCGTGACAGCTGGTCCGACAAGGTGGCGGGACTGGATGCGGGCGCGGACGATTACGTCGCCAAGCCGTTCCAGACCGAGGAACTGATCGCGCGGTTGCGGGCGCTGATCCGGCGCGCATCGGGCAATGCCTCTTCCGAACTGACGGCGGGCGACGTGCGGCTCGACACGCGGTCGGGCAAGGTCACGCGCGCCGGCGAGCCGGTGAAGCTGACCGCGCAGGAATACAAGCTGCTCAGCTACCTGCTGCATCACAAGGGCAAGGTCGTCAGCCGGACCGAACTGATCGAGCATATCTACGATCAGGATTTCGATCGCGATTCGAACACGATCGAGGTGTTCGTGACGCGTATCCGCAAGAAGCTGGGACAGGACGTCATCACGACGATCCGTGGGCTGGGCTATAGTCTGGAAGATCCCGACGCGTGATGTTGGTGCGGTGCCGCTTTCTTGCTCCCCGACCCGGCGCAGCACGGCTGGTGGAGCGGAGCCGCGTCGCGTCGTGACCGGTGCGACCGGACCCCGGCGCGCGCCGGGGTGGAGTGACGCGGCGTGACGACGGAACCATCATCCGCCGTGTCCAAAGGCACGGGGTCGCTGTCGCGGCGGATGATCCTGATCGCCGCGGCGTGGATCACGCTGCTGCTGGCGGGCGGGGGCTTCGCGCTCGACCGGGTGCTGGTGTCGGCGGTGACGCGCAATTTCGACGACCAGCTCGAATATGTGATGACGGCGATGATCGTGTCGGCCGAGATCGACGATGCCGGCGAGGTCAGTTTCACCCGCGAGGCGGCGGACCAGCGGTTCCTGGAGCCGGGATCGGGGCTGTACTGGCAGGTGTCGGCGAAGGGGCGCGAGTCGTTCCCGTCGCGATCGCTGTGGGACCGAAGGCTGGCGTACGGTTCGGCGCATACCGATCGCAGCGTGCATTCCTATGACAGCCGGCAGTTCGGGACGGAGCGGCTGCGCGTGGTCGAGCGCGACGTGCAACTGCCGGGGTCGCCGGTGCGCTGGCGGTTTCAGGTGGCGCAGGCGCGCGACGGGCTGGATGCGCAGATCACAACGCTGCGGCGGACGCTGGTGCGGTCGTTCGCGCTGCTGGCGCTCGGGCTGCTGGTGCTGGCGGCGCTCCAGACCTTTTACGGGCTGCTGCCGCTGCGGCGCGTGCGGCTGGAGATCGCGCGGATGCGGGGTGGCCATGCCAGCCGCGTCGAGGGCGAGATGCCGATCGAGGTCGCGCCGATGGTCGAGGAGCTGAATGCGCTGGTCGAGCATAACGAGAAGCAGGCGGAGGAGGCGCGACGGCATGCGGGGAACCTCGCGCATGCGCTCAAGACGCCGCTGACCGTCATCATGAACGCCGCGACCGCCAATGCCGACGATCTGGCGGAGACGGTGGTGCGCGAGGCGCGGACGATGCGGCGGCAGGTGGATCATCATCTGGCGCGGGCACGGGCGGTGGGGCGGCGCGGATCGGCGCACAGCCGGGCGGATGTCTGGCCCAGCCTCGAATCCGTGGAGCGGGCGGTGGCGCGGCTGTACCGGCACGTCCGCATCGACGTGACCGGCCCGCGCGATTTGTCAGTGCATGTCGAGCGACAGGATCTGGACGAGATGCTGGGCAACCTGATCGAGAACGCCGCGAAATATGGTGGCGGCAGCGTGTTCGTGACGGTCGGCGCGCAGGCGGGCTTCGTCGAGTTCCTGATCGAGGACGACGGCCGGGGTATCCCGGAGGAGGAGCGGGTTCGCATCTTCGATCGCGGCGTGCGGCTGGATACCGGCAAGCCGGGCACCGGGCTGGGCATGGCGATCGTTCGCGATGTCGCGGAGATCTATGAGGGGACGGTGTCGCTGGAGGAGAGCGAGGACCTTGGCGGGTTGATGGTGCGCTTGCGCTTGCCGGCGGCGGGTACGGTGGCCTGAGGCATGCACGGCGGCGGGGTGTGCCGGTTCGCAGCCGACGTTGCCAAGGTTGTATCTCACCCCAACCCTCCGCTTGCAGGGGAGGGCGCTTGGAAGGTCAGGCCGCCAGTTTTACGTCGCGCGCGGCTTCGGCGGTGAGGGTCAGGCTGCGTTTGCGGGCCGCTTGGTCGTAGATGGCACTGGTGACCATGACTTCGTCGACGCCGGTCCGCTCGACGAAGGCGGCGAGGCCGCGGGCGACGGTGGCGGGGGTGCCGATCGCCGAGCAGCTGAGCACGTTGTCGAGCATCGCCGCACCCTGCGGACCCAGGCTGCCGCGATAGCCGGCGACGGGGGGCGGAAGCTGGCCGGGGTTGCCGGTGCGCAGGCGGACGAAGGATTGCTGTTGCGAGGTCGCGATCAATTGCGCCTCCTCCTCGGTATCGGCGGCGAAGACGTTGAATCCGGCCATCGCATAAGGCTTGGCGAGGTGCGCGGAGGGGCGGAAGTCGCGGCGGTAGACGGCGAGCGCCTGATCCAGCGCGTCCGGCGCGAAATGCGAGGCGAAGGCGTAGGGCAGGCCGAGCGCGGCGGCGACCTGCGCGCCGTAGAGGCTGGAGCCGAGGATCCACAGCTTCACATCGGCGCCCGCGCCGGGTGTCGCGACGATGCCGGTCTGGCCGTCATTCGCAAAATAGCTTTGTAGCTCCAGCACATCCTGCGGGAAGGCGTTGGGATCGCTGTCGAGGGAGCGGCGGATCGCGCGGGCGACGCGCTGGTCGCTGCCGGGCGCGCGGCCGAGGCCGAGATCGACGCGGCCCGGATAGAGCGCGTCGAGCGTGCCGAACTGTTCCGCGATCACGAGCGGCGAGTGGTTGGGGAGCATGATGCCGCCTGCGCCGACACGGATAGATTTTGTGGCGGCGGCGACATGCGCGATGACGACCGAGGTCGCGGCCGACGCGATGCCGGTCATGCCGTGATGCTCCGCAACCCAGTAGCGCGTGAAGCCGGTCGCCTCCGCATGCGCGGCCAGATCGGCGGCGCGGGCGAGCGCATCCGACACGGTGCCGCCTTCGACGACGGGAACGAGATCGAGAAAGGATAACTGGGTCATGATGTTGGAGATGGGGGCGGGAGCCGACACGCGCCAGTGAGGTTTTGGTTTGCGCGGGTTTAGATCGGGTGCGTCGAGAGCGGCTTCGGGATCAGAAGCCCAGCGCGTAGCGGAGTGCGACGCCCCGATCGTCGGGAAGCGCCGCGATGTTGCCGGGGTCGCGACGCCAGTAGAGGTTCGCCTGTAGATCGCCACCCGCGAAGGGGCGGGAGTAGCGCGCCTCGACATCGACTTCGCGGCCCGAGGGGGCGAGTGTCATGCGCTGCGTGGTCCAGGCGGTGACGGCGCTGGTCGCGTAATCGTAGAAGGTCGGCAGGGCGAGGTCGATGCCCCCGGACGCGACGCGGAGCGGCTGGGCGATGCGCAGGCCGACGCTGTCGCCGCCGAACAGGCCGTTCTTGCCGATATCCGCGGCGAAGGCGCCGGTGCGCAGAACGCCGCCGCCGCCGAGCCCGCCGTGCAGCGCCGCGCGGGTCCAGCCGCGACGCAGGCTGCCGCCGAGCGTCCAGTCGCCGGCGT
Source organism: Sphingomonas sp. AC435 (assembly GCF_979253005.1). NCBI lineage: Bacteria > Pseudomonadati > Pseudomonadota > Alphaproteobacteria > Sphingomonadales > Sphingomonadaceae > Sphingomonas > Sphingomonas sp. AC435. The sequence goes on along the minus strand of NZ_CEEDCJ010000002.1, from coordinate 323,688 downwards.
TCAGGCGGGCGCCGGCATCGAGAAACCAGCTGGTCGCGGTCGCGCCGCCGAAGCTGGGGTCGAACCGCGCGCCGAGTATGGTCGCATCCTCGGTAAGGCGGGAGCCGGTCAGGCGCGCCGTCACCGGCCCAAGCGTCCGGTCGAGAGCAAGCGACGCGCGGTCGAAGCCCGAACGCTGCCAGCCACTGAGCGCGGGGAGAAGCGCGTCGCGGCGGGACACGACGCGGCCGTTCTCGATCGCCATCGTCACGCCGAACGCGCCCAACCGCTGGCGCACGGCGGTGGCGGAGCGGGCTCCACCCTCGAACCCCAGCCCATCGGCGGAGGCGATCATGAAGGCGGGGTCCGCGCTGCCGGCGAGTTGCGCGGACAGGCCCGCCGACCCTTGCGACAGGCCGATGCCGAACGACAGGTCCTTGCTGAGCCGCTGCGTGACGGTGCCGGCGATGGCGCGGGCGGTGGTGGCATCGCCCTGCGACAGGGCGAGTCGATCGGTCGCGACGCCGCCGTTTCGGGTCGGGCTGAGCGTCAGCGACGCCGTGGTCTGGCCCGTGGCGAAGGCGACGTGGCGACCGGACGACAGCAGCGAGCCGCCGAGCGGGCGCAGCGGCCCGGTGCGCTGGATCGTCTGCGCGAGTTCGGCGGCGAAGGCCCGGCCATAGCCGTCGAGGATCACCGCGCCCATCGGCGTGATCGCGGCGTCGCCCATCGGCGCGGACAGTGAAGCGGTACCGCCGGTCGCGAGCCGTGTTCCGGCGATCGAGGTCGTGCCGACCGGCTGGAACGCGCGGGTCAGGTCGAGGACGCCGCGGCCATAGGTGGAGTCGGTGCCCGCCGCGCCGGCATCGCGCGCGGTGGTGAGCAGCAGGTCGACGATTTGCGCGCCGGTGAGGTTGGGGAATGCCTGCGCCAGCAACGCCACCGCGCCGGCGATCTGCGGTGCGGCGAAGGAACTGCCCGACCAGAGCTGGACGGTGCCGTTCTGGTCCGGTGCCTGGACGCGGGTACCGACAGCCGCCAGATAATGCGTCGGGCTGGCGCCGGCGCGGTTGCTGTCGTCGTCGATCCGGTCGGCGGCATCGACCCAGCCGGCGATGATGACCTGATTGCGGGATACGGATGCCGTGTCGGCGATGGCGGCGAAGCCGTCGGGATCGGCGGCACCGTCGTTGCCCGCGGACAGCACGACGACGATGCCCGCCTGGGTCGCGCGCGCCAGCGCCTGCTGCACGGTCTGCGGCATCGCCGAACTGCCGAGCGAGATGTTGATGACGCGGGCGCCGGCCGTGCGCGCGGTGTCGATGCCGCGGGCGAGCGCGTCCGAATCGAAGCGGCAGGGGTCGTCGCCGTTGGCGTCGGTGGTGCCGGTGCAGGAACCCGGGCGATCGGCGCGAAGGGCGATGACGGTCGCATCGAAGGCGACGCCGTGGGTGCCGGTGCCGTTGCGCCGACCGGCGGCGGTGAAGGCGACGGCGGTGCCGTGGCCGTCGACATCGTCGATCGAGGCGTTGCCGGCAACGTCGGTCGATGCCGGCGACAGGCGGTCGCCGAACTCCGCGCTTTGCAGGTCGATGCCGGTGTCGATGACGGCGATGCCGATACCGGCCCCCGTCGCCGCACGCTGATAGGCGGCGAGCGCGTTCATCGACACCGCGCCGACGGTGGCGCGATATTCGGTACCATCCGGGTTGGTGGGCGGCGTCGGTGCAGGAGACGGAGCGGGCGTGGGTGCCGGGGTAGGAGCCGGAGTCGGCGCTGGAGTTGGAGCGGGCGTCGGCGCTGGCGTGGCGATCGGCGGCGTGGGGGTGCTGGCGACACCGCCTCCGCCTCCGCCACAGGCGGCGAGCCACAGGGGCACCGTCATGGCGGCCGCCGTCAGGAGGGTGGGCTTGCCGCTACGCATACTCGTCCTTCGTAAAACGCTGGCGGCCGGAATGCCATGCAGGCGTTAACCAAATGTGACGGCGGCGGGAGTGGTTGTTTTGACGCCGCGAATGATGGGCGCGGGGCTGGCCGTCGAACGTCGGTCATGCCGGGCTTGTCCGGGCATCCACCGGTGGTCGAGCCATCCGAATACTGGCTCGTGGAGCCGTCGATGTCGGGACGAGCCCGGCATGACGGAGTGGAAGGTTCGGCGCTCCCCATTGCCGCCCGGCGCGGGCGACCGTAGAGGCGGCGGCGATGGGTGGGCCGCTCTCTTCGATCCGCAACTGGATCTTCGATCTCGATAACACGCTGTACCCGGCGCGGTGCGATCTGTTCGCAAAGATCGACGTGCGGATGACGCAGTTCGTCGGCGACCTGTTGGGGCTGGACCCGGTCGCGGCGCGGCGGGTGCAGAAGCAGTATTTCATCGATCACGGCACGACGCTGGCCGGGCTGATGGCGGAGCATGACGTCGATCCGCACGCGTTCCTGGATCATGTCCACGACATCGAGATGGACGTGCTGGAGCATGATGCGCCGCTGGCGGCGGCGATCGCGCGGCTGCCGGGAAGAAAGCTGGTCTTCACCAACGGCGACACGCCCTATGCGCTGAGGGTGCTGGAGCGGCTGGGCTTGGGGGACAGTTTCGAGGCGGTGCACGACATCCGCGCGATGGGGCTGGTGCCGAAGCCGAACCCCGCCGCCTATGCCGGGCTGTGCGACACGTTCGGCCTCGACCCGCATGGGTCGCTGTTCGTCGAAGACATGGCGCGCAACCTGAAGCCCGCCAAGGCGATCGGGATGACGACGGTGTGGGTCGACAACGGATCGGAACAGCATCCGGACATCGACCGCAGCTATATCGACTATCACGTCCACGAGCTGGCGCCGTGGCTCGAATCCATTCTGGAGACCGCATGACCGACCTTTCGCAGACGATCGACGCCGCCTGGGACGACCGCGCCTCGTTGAGTTTCGACACGAAGGGTGAGGTGCGGGATGCCGTGGAGGCGGCGCTGGCGCTGCTCGACCGGGGCGAGGCGCGCGTGGCGGAGCCGGACGGGCAGGGCGGCTGGCGCGTCAATCAGTGGCTGAAGAAGGCGGTGTTGCTGTCGTTCCGGCTGAACGACAATGTCGTGATGGGCGGCGGCGCGGGCGAGTTGCCGGGGTTCGACAAGGTGCCGTCGAAGTTCGCCGGCTGGGGCGAGGACGCGTTCCGCGCCGCTGGTTTTCGCGCGGTGCCGGGCAGCGTGGTGCGACGTGGCGCGTTCGTCGGCAAGGGTGCGATCCTGATGCCGAGTTTCGTCAATATCGGCGCGCATGTCGGCGAGGGCACGATGGTCGACACCTGGGCGACGGTCGGCAGCTGTGCGCAGATCGGGAAGAACGTGCATCTGTCGGGCGGGGCCGGCATCGGCGGCGTGCTGGAGCCGTTGCAGGCCGATCCCGTCATCATCGGCGACGGCGCGTTCATCGGTGCGCGCGCGGAAGTGGCGGAGGGCGTGCGCGTCGGCGAAGGGGCGGTGCTGTCGATGGGCGTGTATCTGGGCGCGTCGACCAAGATCGTCGATCGCGAGACCGGCGACGTGATGAAGGGCGAGGTGCCGCCCTATGCGGTGGTCGTGCCGGGGACGCTGGGCGGTGGCGACGGGAAGCCGGGGCTGTATTGCGCGGTGATCGTCAAGCGGGTGGATGCGCAGACGCGGTCGAAGACGAGCATCAACGAGCTGCTGCGGGATTGAGGAAGGCTTTCCTCCCCTTCCTAAGAGGGAGGGGAGGAAATATGTGCGGTTGCTCCCGGACCGTCCAAGGCGTATCCAGCGTTTAACGTGTTCAACGCGCCTCCGGAGACCGTCATGACCGATAGCAGCAACGTCCTCGATCGAGTCCTCGTGCTGGAAATGGTGCGCGTGACGGAGGCGGCCGCGGTCGCGGCGTCGACGCTGACCGGGCGCGGCGACGAGAAGGCGGCGGATGCCGCGGCGGTCGAGGCGATGCGCGCCGCGCTCAACGAGCTCGACATGGACGGCACCGTGGTGATCGGCGAGGGCGAGCGCGACGAGGCGCCGATGCTGTTCATCGGCGAGAAGGTCGGCACCGGCACCGGCCCCGCCATCGACATCGCGCTCGACCCGCTGGAGGGAACGACGATCTGCGCGACCGCGGGGCCGAACAGCCTTGCGGTGCTGGCGATCGCCGAGAAGGGCGGGCTGCTCAATGCGCCCGACGTGTACATGGACAAGATCGCAGTGGGGCCGGGCTATCCGGCGGGGATCATCGACCTTGATCGTTCGCCGACCGAGAACGTCACCGCGGTCGCGAAGGCGAAGGGCGTGTCGCCGCGCGAGATCATCGTGTGCGTGCTCGATCGCCCGCGCCACGCTGACATGATCGCGGAACTGCGCGCGGTCGGATGTGGCGTGATGCTGATCGGCGACGGCGACGTGGCGGGGGTGATCGCGACGAGCGACCCGGAGACGACGATCGACGTGTATATGGGATCGGGCGGCGCGCCGGAGGGCGTGCTGGCGTGCGCGGCGCTGCGCTGCGTCGGCGGGCAGTTCAAGGGGCGGCTGCTGTTCCGCAACGACGACGAGCGGGCGCGCGCGGCGAAGTGGGGCGTCACCGACCTCGACAAGCAATACGACCTGACCGAGCTGGCGCGCGGCGACTGCATCTTCGCGGCGACGGGCGTGACGGACGGGTCGCTGCTGGCGGGCGTGAAGCGGCGGCCGGGCAAGATGACGACCGAGAGCGTCGTGATGCGCGCGTCGTCCGGCACGGTGCGCTGGGTCAAGGGCGAGCACCGGCTCGGCTAAATGCCGGCGGCGGTCCTGCTGGCGGCGATACTGGGGCTTGTCGTCTGGAATATTTGGAATGGACGCGGTTTCTCGGCGAAACTGGCGGACCTGATCGGGCGTACGTCGCGGAAGCGGGCGGTGTTCGGTTGGGCGGCGGGGACGGCGATCTATTTCGGCTGGACCAGCGTCATGGCGTTGCTGCTGATGGGGCACGGCGATGCGATCGTGACGATGCCGTTCGAGTTGCAGGTGGCGGCGTGGCGGTTGGGCCTGCCGGGGGAGGCTGCTCCGGGCGATGTGGAATGGCTGTTGTCGTGCCTGTGCGGCGGGCTGCTGCTGGGGCTTGTCGCGCTGCTGGTCCTGCGGAGGATAGGACGCACGCCGGCAGGTATTCGCTATCGCTCGCCGGCGGCGATGCGCGACGCGGGCGAGTGGCCGGGGGCGGTGGCGCTGTCGCTGGCAGCGGGGGTCGGCGAGGAGCTGTTCTTTCGGCTGACGCTGCCGCTGCTGGTGGCGATCGTGACGGGATCGGGACTGGCGGGGTTCGCGGTCGGGCTGGTCGCGTTCGGCGCGTCGCACCGGCATCAGGGTTGGGCCGGTATTCTCGCGACCGGGTTGGTCGGGGCGTTCCTGACGATGCTGTATCTTGCGATCGGGCAGCTGTGGCTGGCGATGCTGGTGCATGTCGTCATCGACCTCAACGCGCTGGTGCTGCGGCCGATGCTGTTTCCAGCGCGAGGGTGATGTTTCTGCGCTCGGGATAGAGGCGAGCGTGGGTGCGGGATGCCGATGGCGGGATCGTCCTCACCCTTCCGTCGCTTCGCTCCTCCCTCCCTCTCCCAATGGGAGAGAGATTGGTCAGTCGGCGTCGGGCTGGGCGGAGGGATGTGCTTCTGCAAACGGCGGGAGAGCGGCGGCTTTGGCTCCGGCGGCGGACAATGCGGGATAGGGTGTCGTGTCCACGCCGAACCGTGCGGCGGCATAGAGTTGGGGAACGAGGAAGCAGTCCGCGATCGTCGGCGTGTCGCCATAGGCGAAGCCGTGGCCGTATCGGGCGATCGTCGGTTCCAGTGCGGCGAAACCGGCGGTCATCCATTCCGCGATCCACGCGTTCACGGCGGCTTCGTCCGCCGCGAAGTCGGACCGCAGGCGCTTGAGGATGCGGAGGTTGTGGAGGGGGTGGATGTCCGCGCCGATCGTCGTCGCCATCGCCCGCACGATCGCACGACCGTCCGGATCGGGGGGCAGCAGCGCGGGCGTCGGATGACGCTCGTCGAGCCATTCGATGATCGCGAGGCTCTGCGTCAGGATCAGGCCGTCGACCTTTAGTGCGGGCACCAGATGCTGCGGGTTGAGCGCGGCGTAGTCCGGCGCGCTCTGGGCGCCGGTGCGCAGGTCGTGGTTGACCTGTTCGTAGGCGAGCCCCTTCAGGGCGAGGGCGATGCGGACGCGGTAGGCGGCGCTGGATCGCCAGTAGCCGTGCAAGATCACGGCAGCTTCGCCTTCGGGAAATCGGACCAGACCGCGTCATAGTCGAGCTGCGAGTGCTCCAGCGCGAAGGTCGTGGGTTTGTAAGGCCAGCAACTCTCCAGCATGAAGGCCATCGTGCCGTCGATCTTGTGCGGCTTCAGGTCGGCGGCGGACGCACCCTGCCAGCTGGCGAGATCGGGACCGTGGCCGGCCATCAGGTTGTGCAGTGACAGGCCGCCGGGCTGGAACCCCTCCGCCTTGGCATCGTACGCGCCGGTGATGAGGCCCATCGCCTCCGACATGATGTTGCGGTGGAACCAGGGCGGACGGAACGTGTCCTCCGCGACCATCCAGCGCGGCGGGAAGACGACGAAGTCGGCGTTGGCGCGGCCGGGTACGTCGCTGGGGCTGGTCAGGACGGTGAAGATCGACGGATCGGGGTGGTCGAACGACACGGTGTTGATCGCGTTGAAGCGCGACAGGTCGTAGCGCCACGGTGCGAGGTTGCCGTGCCAAGCGACGACATCGAGCGGGCTGTGGTCGAGCGTCGTCGTCCAGAGCGAGCCCATGAACTTCTGGATGACCTCAACGGTCTCGTCGCGATCCTCGAACCACGCGACCGGCGTCTCGAAATCGCGTGGATTGGCGAGGCCGTTGGCGCCTATCGGGCCGAGGTCGGGCAGACGGAACAGCGCGCCGTGATTCTCGCAGACATAGCCGCGGGTGGCCCCGTCCGGCAGCAGCGCGCGGAACCGGACGCCGCGCGGGATCAGCGCGATCTGGCCGGGCGCGATCTCGACCCGGCCGAGTTCGGTGAGGAGGTCGAGGCGGCCCTGCTGCGGCACGAACAGCAACTCGCCGTCCGCGTTCATGAACACGCGGTCGGTCATGTCGCGGTCGGCGGCATAGAGGTGGAGCGCGACACCCTCCAGATCGGCGGGGTCGCGGTTGGCGAGCATCGTCGTCATGCCGTCGATCAGGTCGGTGCCGGGACTGGCGTCGGCGATCGGGTCCCAACGCAGGCGGTTCGGCGCGAGCGGCGCGGCGGTCGTGCCGGGGGCGAGGCGCGGTGCGCCGTCGTAGGGGGCATAGGCAGGGTGCTCGGCAGTGGGCCGGAGGCGGTAGAGCCAGCTTCGCCGGTTCTCATGCCGGGGTGCGGTGAAGGCGGTACCGCTGAGCTGTTCGGCGTAGAGGCCGAATGCCGGCCGCTGGGGCGAGTTGCGGCCGATCGGGAGCGCGCCGGGGATGGCCTCGGTGGAGATGTGGTTGGCGAAGCCGGGGATGTAGTCTGGCATCTCTTGGTTCCTCCGATGGGGAGTCTCGTCCTCACCCTTCCGTCGCTTCGCTCCTCCCTCCCTCTCCCGAGGGGAGAGGGAAAGGGGGGCTTTCTTACCCTCTCCCTCTGGGAGAGGGGTTAGCTCGCGTGAGCGAGCGCGGGGTGAGGGTCTGGGCGGCGCACTCCCCACTACCCGCCGGCGCGTCAGTCGCGGCGAAGCCGCGCCTTGTGCGCCGGCTCCGCTGCGCTGGCCGGGCGCGGGCCGCGCCTGCGCGCGGCGTCCGGTCGGCGCTTACGCGTCGACCTGGATCACGCCGCGCCGGATCTGATCCAGTTCGATGCTTTCGAACAGCGCCTGGAAATTACCGTTGCCGAAGCCCTGATTGCCCTTGCGCTGGATGATCTCGAAGAAGATCGGGCCGACCATGTTCTCGGTGAAGATCTGGAGCAGGATGCCCTCGTCGCCGACATTGCCGTCGATCAGGATGCGGTTGCGCTTCAGGCGGTCGAGGTCTTCGCCGTGGCCGGGGACGCGCTTGTCGACCAGTTCGTAATAGGTCTCGATCGTATCCTGCAACCGCACGCCGCGGGCGCGGAGCTTTTCGACGGTGTCGAAAATGTTCTCGGTCGTCAGCGCGAGGTGCTGGATACCCTCACCCTGATATTCGCGGAGGAACTCCTCGATCTGGCTGTTGTCGTCCTGCGACTCGTTGAGCGGGATGCGGATCGCGCCGTCGGGGGCGATCATCGCCTGAGAGAACAGGCCGGTCGCCTTGCCCTTGATGTCGAAATACTTCTGCTCCTGAAAGCCGAAGAGGCGGCCGTAGAAGCTGGACCATGTCCGCATTTCGCCGCGACGGACATTGTGGGTCAGGTGGTCGAGCATGTCGAGACCGACGTTGTTCGCGGCCTCCGCCTCGGCGGCACCCTCGACCGGCGTCCAGTCGGCGTAGAGGTCCGCGCCGGCCTTGACGAGATACAGATACGATCCGCCGATGCCCTCGATCACGCAGGCCTCGTCGCCCAGCGTACCGCGCGCGGCGTCGACGGCCTGCGCGCCTTCCTCGATGGCATGCGTGTAGGCCGATTGCGGGTTGGCGACGCGGAACGCCATGCCGCTGGCGGACGGCCCGTGCGCGGCGCGGAAATCGGCGGACTGGCCGGCCGATTCGCGGTTGAGCAGCAGGTTGATCCGGCCTTGCTTGTAGCGGACCACGTTCTTGGACGGATGCCGGTGCGCGGCGACGAAGCCCATCGCCTCGAACTGCGCGGCGAGTGCGTCGGGGTCGGGCGAGGTGAACTCGCAGAACTCGAAACCGTCGAGGCCCAGTGGGTTAGCCGTCGCGGTGGTCTCGTGGGAAGTGTTCTCGGGTGCCAAGGTCGCCATCGTCCGCTCCAAATCCGGTATCAATTGATACCAAGCTGCCGGATTGCGGAACCGGTGTCAAATGCTACGATCTCGGGAATGGACGAACCGACGCTGCGCCTCGACGAATTCCTGCCGTTCCGGCTGTCCTATACGTCGAACCTCGTCAGCGAGACGGTGGCGCAGATCTATATCGCGCTGTTCGACCTGCGCATTCCGGAGTGGCGGATCATCGCGGTGGTCGCCGAGCATGACGGGATCAGCCAGCAGGCGATCGGTGCGCGGACGCGCATGGACAAGGTTACCGTCAGCCGCGCGGCGATCGCGCTGACCGGGCGGGGGCTGCTGGAACGGGCGGCAAATCCGGACGACAAACGCTCACATCTGTTGGTGCTGTCGGCGGCGGGGCGGGCGCTCTACGCCGATGTCGCGCCCAAGGCGCTGGAGGTCGAGCGATCGATCTTCGCGGCGTTCGAGGCGGGGGAGCTTGAGGCGTTTCGCGCGACGTTGCGGCGGATCGATGCGGTGGTCGCGGGGATGGGGGCGGGGTTGCCGGTGGGCGTGGGAGAGTAGGTGGGTGCGCTCCCGCGATGACTGGCGACCACTTCAACCCGTCATCCCAGCTTCCGCTCGGATGACGGACGTGATGATTCATTCGGGCGATGAGCCGGTGAGAGGTCAGCGGCCCTCGTTCACGGCATTGATGATGGCCTTGCCATATGCGGTCTTCTTGAAGACCTCGCCTCTGGACCGTGCCTGATCGGCGGAGATGAAGCCTTGCTGGAAGGCGATTTCCTCGAGGCAGGCGACCTGGATGCCCTGGCGGTGCTGAATGGTGCGGACGAACTCGGAGGCTTCGAGGAGCGAGTCGTGGGTGCCCGTGTCGAGCCAGGCATAGCCGCGGCCCATCTGTTCGACGAACAGGTCGCCGGCCTGCATGTAGAGGCGGTTGAGGTCGGTGATCTCGAGTTCGCCGCGGGGCGAGGGTTTCAGGTCGCGGGCGAACTGGACGACGCGGTTGTCGTAGAAATACAGGCCGGTGACCGCGTAGTTGGACTTTGGCGCGGCGGGCTTCTCCTCGAGGCTGATGGCGCGGCCCTTGTCGAGTTCGACGACGCCGTAGCGCTCCGGATCGTCGACGCGGTAGGCGAAGACGGTCGCGCCTTCGGTGCGTGCGACGGCGCTGGCGAGCAGGTCGGTGAGATGCGCGCCGAAGAAGATGTTGTCGCCGAGCACCAGCGCAACGTTGTCGTCGCCGATGAAGTCCGCGCCGATCGTGAACGCCTGCGCGAGCCCCTCGGGCCGGGGTTGCTCGGCATACTGGATGGTAAGGCCGAGCAGCGAGCCGTCGCCGAACAGCTGGCGGTAGTTGGGCAGATATTCCGGCGACGAGATGATCAGCACGTCGCGGATGCCGGCGAGCATCAGCACCGACAGCGGATAGTAGATCATCGGCTTGTCGTAGACCGGCAGCAGCTGCTTGTTGATCGCCAGCGTCGCGGGGTGGAGCCGGGTGCCGGAGCCGCCGGCGAGGATGATGCCCTTCATGCGGGTACTCCCAGGAGTTCGTCGAGGATGTCGGAGAGCGCCGCCTGCCAGTCGCGCGGGCGGATGCCGTAGGCGCGTTCGATGGCGCTGTGGCCGAGCAGCGAATTCATCGGCCGGCGCGCGGGCGTCGGATAGTCCGCGGTCGCGATCGGCTGGACGGCGGGGGAGGGGCCACCGCGCAGGGCCGCCTGCCGGAAGATCTCCTGTGCGAAGCCGGCCCAGCTGGTCGCGCCGGCGTTGGAGAAGTGGAAGGTGCCGACGGGCGCGTCCGGGTCCTCGACCAGCCGCACCGCGATCGTCGCGAGTGCCGCGGCGAGATCGGTCGCCGAGGTCGGGCTGCCATGCTGGTCGGCGACGACCGACAGGGTGGGGCGGTCCGCGCCGACGCGCAGCATCGTCTTGATGAAGTTGTGCCCGGTCGCGCTCACGACCCACGCGGTGCGGACGATGACGTGGCGCGCGGTGCCGGTGCGGACCGCGAGCTCGCCGCCCAGCTTGGACGCGCCGTAGACGTTGGGCGGTGCGACCGCATCGTCGACCTCCCAGGCCCCGTCCTTGTCGCCCGGAAAGACATAGTCGGTCGATACCTGCACCAGCGGGATGTCCGCCGCCTTGCAGGCCGCAGCGAACGCGGCGGGCGCCAGCGCGTTGACCGCCCAGGCGGTGACGAGGTCGTCCTCGGCCTTGTCGACCGCGGTGTAGGCGGCGCCGTTGATCACCGCGGCGAAGGGCTGGCCATCGTGACCGGCCGCGACCTTTGCCGAGATGGCGGCGGTGTCGGTCAGGTCGAGATCGGCCGCGTCGCTGGTGACGACGTGGTACCCTTCGGGCCAGACATGCTTGGCGAGCGCGGTGCCGAGCTGGCCACCGCCCCCGGTGACGAGGATAGAGCGCATCAAGCGGCGAGGCCGCGGCGCTGGTCGGCCTGCCGCTCGTCGACGATCGCGCGCCACCACGCCTCGTTGTCGAGGTACCAGCGCACCGTCCTGGCGATGCCGGTCTCGAACGTCTCGGCAGGCTCCCAGCCGAGTTCGTCGCGGATGCGCGAGGCGTCGATCGCATAGCGCGCGTCGTGGCCGGGGCGGTCGGCGACGAAGCCGATCTGCTTGGTGTAGCTCTCGCCGTCGGCGCGCGGGCGCAGATCGTCGAGGATGGTGCAGATCGTTTCGACCACCGACAGGTTGGTCTTCTCGTTGTTGCCGCCGACATTGTAGCTGCGACCCGGCTGCCCGCGCTCGAACACCGCGCGCAGCGCGCGGACGTGATCCTCGACGTAGAGCCAGTCGCGCACGTTGGCGCCGCGGCCGTAGACGGGCAGCGTCTCGCCCGCGAGCGCCTTGACGATCATCAGCGGGATGAGCTTCTCGGGGAAGTGGTACGGCCCGTAATTGTTCGAGCAGTTGGTCACCACCACCGGCAGGCCGTAGGTGTGGCCCCAGGCGCTGACGAGATGGTCGGAGCCTGCCTTGGACGCCGAATAGGGCGAGCGCGGGTCGTAGGGCGTGTCCTCGGTGAACAGCCCCTCGTCACCCAGCGAGCCGTAGACCTCGTCGGTGGAGATGTGGTGGAAGCGGAAGCGTGCACGCGCGTCCTCGTCCAGGCCCGACCAGTAGGTGCGCGCGGCATCGAGCAGCGTGAAGGTGCCGACGATGTTGGTCTGGATGAACGCACCCGGCCCGTCGATTGAGCGGTCGACATGGCTCTCTGCGGCCAGATGCGTGATGACGTCGGGGCGGAACCCGGCCAGCGTCTGCGCGACCAGTTCGGCGTCGCCGATGTCGCCCTGCACGAAGCGGTAGCGCGGGCTGTCGGACACCGCCTCGACGGTCGTCAGCGTGCCGGCATAGGTGAGCTTGTCGAGGTTCAGGACCTCGTGGTCGCTGTCCGCGATGAGGTGCCGGACGAGCGCCGAGCCGATGAAGCCGGCCCCGCCGGTGACGAGTACGCGCATGGAAGTGACCTCAGGAAAGCGGCGCCAGCGGGCGGCCGTCATAGGAAAAGGGGCTGTCGAACGCGGCGAGCACGGGCTGGGCCGCGTCCTTGGCCGAGAGCTCCGGCGTCGTACCGGCGGGGATGGGCCAGGCGATGCCGCAGCTGTCCCACGCGATGCCGCCGTCGCACTCGGGCGCGTAGAGGTCGGAGCATTTATACGCGACCTCGGTATCGGGCTCGAGCGTCAGGAAGCCGTGCGCGAAGCCGACGGGGACGAACAGCTGGTGGCCGTTCTCCGCCGACAGCTCGGCCCCCACCCACTGGCCATAGGTCGGCGAGCCTGCGCGCAGGTCCACCGCGACGTCGAAGATGCGCCCGCGCAGGCAGCGCACCAGCTTGTCCTGCGCATGCGGCGGGGTCTGGAAGTGCAGGCCCCGAAGCGTGAACGCGGGCACCGACAGCGAGTGGTTGTCCTGCACGAACCGGCACGCGATGCCGGCTTCCGCAAAGGTGCGCTCGTTGTACACTTCCATGAACCAACCCCGCGCATCGCCGTGGCGCTTGGGACGGATCAACTGGACGGGATTGGTCATCGGTGCGGCATACCCCCGGATGGCTGCGTTCGCGCGACGCTTAGACTATCCGGCGCGCCGGAGAAACGTCCTCAGCCAGAAAGTGGGCGGCCGTCTTTCGTTCGCGCGACGGTAATGACGCACATGTAGCGGTACACGGGGTGCGCGCCGCACGAGACGCCGGCGTAGCGGATGCTGTCGTCGAAGATCAGCGTGCGGTGGCCGCGATCGGCTACGCCGTCGTCGACTACCAGTTGTCGCACCACATCGGCGGCGTCTTCGGAGCCGTAGGCGATGACCTCGCCGACATACTGGCCGCCGCCGCGCCGCCGGACGCGGTCGCCGGGTGTGCTGCCGTCCGGACCGTCATGCCCCACGGCGCCGTCGCGTTGCTGTTCGACCTGGTGATCGTTGGCGGCGGCAGCGAGCGCGACGGCGGGGGAGAGCGGCGCGCGGCGGTTGTGGCGGACGACGAACTCGATCGCCTCGTCGACGGGGGCGACCCCCTCGACCGTCAGATAGCGGTTGGCGGTGGCGGGGCTGACGATCACCCGGTCGCGATAATAGCCGCGATACGCCCGCAGCGACTCGGCATAGCGGACCGGATCGGTCCGGGCCCGGTTGAGCTCGGCGAGCACGTCGATCGCCATCCGCTGCTCCAGCGGCAGGACGGACGTGAAGGAGGCATGCAGGGCGACGATGAGCGGCAGCAGCGGCATGGCGATTCCGTGGTTGCGACCGACGGAATGGCTTCCCGTCGCATCCCGAATGGAACCGGACCGTTGAAAACGTTGCGAACAGGGCTGGTGAACGTGATTCTAACCAGGTTTTTGCCCAGGTGTCTGCGTCGTTTTGCACCATGGCGCGTTGCAACGGGAGGCGAATGATTTTGACATATATTAGGGCTCGGCGCATGGTCGAGTTTGGGAGGATGTGGGTTGGCCCTGTCGCTTTTGTCCAAGGCTGCTTTGTGCGTATGCCCGCCCGCCCTGATGGCGACGGCGGTCGCGACCGTGCCTGCCGCCAAGCGGGCGGTCCATCACGCGACGGCGCCCAAGCCGAAGGCGGCGGCGCGTCCGGCCAAGCGGGCGGTCGAACAGCCACGTCTGGTGCGTGCATCGATGCCGCCGCGCGAATTCATTTGCGATCCGATTCTCGGGCCCGGCAGCGGCATCATCAGCGCGCCGATCGTACCGCTGGTCAGCTTCGCATCGCCCATCCCGGATGAGCCGATCGTCGGACTAGGGTCGCCGGGTGGCGCGACCGCGACTCCGATCGTGCCGGCTGGCTTCACCCCGATCGGTGCTCCCGGCGGGGGTGGTGGTGGCGTGATCGTTCCGCCGACACCCACGCCGACGCCGGAGCCGACCGTGGTTCCGACCGCTACGCCGACCGTTGCACCGACGCCGGGACCGACGGACGCGCCGACTCCCGAACCCACCGTCGCGCCGACGCCGGAGCCGACCGTCGGTCTACCGGGGACGCCCCCGGTGGGCACCGTGCCGGAACCGTCGGTGTGGCTGATGCTGATCCTGGGCTTCGGCCTGCTCGGAGCCGGGCTGCGGCATCGGCGCAACGGCCGCATCACCGCGCGGGGACTCGCCCCGCAGGTCGTCGCTGCCGGCGCATTGTGGGCCGGCGCCACGCCGATCGCTGCGGGCGACATGGCGGCGACGCTGGCGACGCAAGCGGCGGCCCAATCGGCTGGCACCGGTCTGGCGGGTAAGCTGATGCTGTGCGTCTGCCCGGCCGTGCTGACCGCAGGGACGGTGATGACGGTGCCCCCGGTTCGCAACGCCGTCCACACGGCGACGAGCCCCGCGGGTTTCCGGCCGATCCGCAACCTCTGCGTCGAATCGCCCGCACCGGTCGAGGGACCGGCGCCGTTCGTCGGGGCGGTCACGCCTCAGGAACCGGCCGCCGGTTGACGTTCTCTTGCTGCTGTAAGGCAGGAACGTCACCGGCTTAACGATTGCTCAACCCTAACACGTCATCGTGGCCTTCCCTTACGAAGGCACCGATGATGATGGCACCGCGTCAAGCGCCCGATCCGCGAGCAATGCCCGCCACGGGACCGGCCGATGCCGTTCCGGCCGAATATGATGCCGGCGGACAGATCGCCGACCTTCAGGCGGAGATCGAACGGCGCATGCGCGCCGACCTCCGTCTGCCGTCGCCCGACATTGGCGCGGACCGGGTCGAGGCAGCGATCCAGCGTTTGTCGGTCGCGGGCGGGTATCTGGCACTCGGGGCCGGATACGTCGCTGCGGCGGCCGCCTGGTTCTATCTGGCATGATCCCGTAATAACGATGAGCCGGGGCAGCGTCGTGCTGCGCTGCAAAATACACGAGTGCTCTGCGCTGTTCAGCTTTGGCACGATCTGCTAATGCTATGGCCAATTCGAGCCGCGATGACAGGCCCGGATGAGCGTACAGGGACATCCCGGACTCGCCATGTGGGCCGTGGGCAGGGGTATGTAGACGATGAACGCCGCGTCGCGTGCTATAGAAGGGACGCCCATCGACAGTGCGGAAACGCCGATGTCGATGATGTCGCGCCAGGCACGCCGCTACCGCTATTATGCAGCGCTGGCGGTATCCGACATAATGGCAATTTTCCTCGGCTTCGAGATCGGCGGCATGCTCCGCGCCACGACCCCCTACACCAACGGTTTTCTGCTGGCGACGATGACCGCGCCGATCTTCCTGTTCTTTGCTTTCAACAACGGCTCGTACGGCAATCAGGCACTGATAGACTGGCGCACCGGGTTGCAGCGTGCAATCATGGCCCTGTTCGAGGCGCTGGCGCTCGTCCTGTTCGTGGCGTTTTTCCTTCAGACGAGTTCCGTCGTGTCGCGGCTGGTGTTCGGCACCGGATCCGCGCTGAGCCTGATGTTCCTGATCGGCGGGCGGTGGCTGCTGCACCGACGCGTGCGGAGCAGGCTTGCGACGATGCGCAGCGAGCTGGTGATCCTCGACCGTTGCGAGATTGATCCGATCCCCGGCGCGCATGTGATCGATGCCGATGCGTTCGGACTGCGGCCGGACCCTCGCGATCCGATGATGCTGAACCGGCTGGGCTCGATCGTCCGCGGCGCGGATTATGTCTTCGTCTGCTGCCGCCTCGAAGATCGCGCCCAGTGGGCGCATCTGCTAAAGGGTACGGATGTACCGGCGCACGTGATGGCGCCGGAATTCGATCAGATGGGTGCGACGCGGCTCGGACGGTTCCACGGTCATCCGACGATGCAGGTGTCGACCGGCGTGATGAACCTGCGCGACCGTTTCATGAAGCGGACGATGGATCTGGTGCTGACGGTGCCGGCAATCGTCGTGCTGACGCCGGTGCTGCTGGCGATCGCCCTGGCGATCAAGCTCGACAGCTCCGGGCCGGTGCTGTTCAAGCAGCAACGGCTGGGGCGTGGCAACCGGCTGTTCGAGCTGTACAAATTTCGGTCAATGCGGACGGAGACGTGCGACGCGAACGGCGACGCGTCTACGGCGCGCAACGACACGCGGATTACGCGGGTCGGCAGGATCATCCGCGCGACCAGCCTCGACGAACTGCCGCAGTTGATCAACGTTCTGCGCAGCGACATGAGCCTGGTCGGACCGCGCCCGCACGCATTGGGCTCGCTCGCCGGGCTGGAATTATTCTGGGACGTCGATCAGCGGTACTGGCACCGGCATGCGCTGAAGCCCGGCATCACGGGACTGGCGCAGGTGCGGGGCCACCGTGGTGCGACGTTGAAGCGGGACGACCTGATCAACCGGTTGCACTCGGACCTCGAATATTTCGAGCGCTGGACGCTCTGGCGAGACATCGGCATCCTGCTGTCGACGGCCAAGGTCGTGGTGCATCGCAACGCGTTCTGAGAGTTGAGGGATGGTTGATCCCGTAAGCCGGCGGGCTCGATCCTTGCGGTGATCGCTGCCGCGGTTTTTCGTCTGGTTCGAACTGGATGATACGCGTCCTGCTGTGCTGGGATTCTGAATCCTCGCTTTTCCCGGCAGGCTTTATCTCACCGGTTCTCGCGCCTGACCTGTTCGATACTGATCGCGTTCGTTTGGGGCCGGGGCTTGCCCGGCATACTGTGTGCTCCCGCGGAGCCGGGAGCCCAGTACTGGGTCCCCGGCTTAGCGGGGACACATGCCGTGAGGCAAGGGGATGAGCACCAACTTGTTCAGGGGCTGGAGCAAGCGGCTTGATGGTCGTCGACCCCCGCCGCTTGCGCTAGGCTTGTCAAAGCCCCCCCGAGCGCTGTCGCGGTTTGCTTCCGGGGTTGTGGTGTCGAACGTCGGCCTAGCGGGCTTCGAACGCCTGCAATGCCCGTCCTGCTGCGCCGGGCATCTGGATCGTCGGGTTTTCCCGGCAGGGCTTCATCTCACCGGTTTTCACTCTGACCTGTTCGATACTGATCGCGTTCGAATGGGGCGGGGACTTGCCTGGCATCCTGTGTGCTCCCGCGGAGGCGGGAGCCCAGTACTGGGTCCCTGCCTCGCGGGGACAAATGACGTGAGGCAAGGGGATGAGCATCCGCTTGTGCAGGGGTTTGGGGCATCTGGCTTGATGGTCATCCACCCCTTCCGCTTGCGCAAGGCTTGTCGAAGCCTCTCCGCGCGCTGTCGAGGTTTGCTTCCGGTGTTGTGGTGTCGAACGCCGGCACAGCGTGATTTGAAGTGCGTACCCTCCTGCTGCGCCTGGTATCCGGGTCGTCGGGTTTTCCAAGCAGGCTCCTTTTCACCTGTTCTCACCCCTGACTTGTTCGATGCTGATCGCGTCGCATCGGGCGGCGATCTGCTCGGCATCCTGCGTGCTCCCTCGGAAGCGGGAGCCTAGTACTGGGTCCCCGCCTTCGCGGGAACACATGAAGTCTGCGTGAATCACAGGGATGAGCCTCCGCTTGTGCAGGGGTCTGGGGCATCTGGGTTGATGGTCATCCACTCCTGCCGCTTGCGCTAGGCTTGCCGAAGTCGGCCGGAGCGGTGTCGCGGTTTGCATCCGGTGTCGTGGTGTCGAATGTTGGCAGAGCGCGTTCGAAAGGGGGTAATGCTCGTCCTGCTGAGCCGGGCATCCGGATCGTCGGGTTTTTCTGGCACGCTGCATCTCACCTGTTCTCGCCCCTAACCTGTTCGATGCTGATCGCGTTCGAGTGGGGTGGCGATTTGCCCGGCATCCCGTGTGCCCCCGCGATGGCGCGAGCCCAGGACTGGGTCCCCGCTTTCGCGGGGAGACGTGATCGCTCTGTGTCGGAAGGGGGCGGCACTGACTTGTTTCGTGGTCTGGAGCATGTCGTTCGACGGTCATGCATCCCCAGCGGACGTACCGTCGCGCAAATGGCCGCCGGACTGGAGTCCGACGGCCGTTGAGGGTCCGGTCGAAGCGGATCAGTTCTCGCGGAAGGCGCGGCTGAGCTGATCGCGGAGGGGTTTGGTGATGTAGGACAGGAGTGAGCGGTCGCCGGTCTGGACGAACGCGTCGACGGGCATGCCGGGGACGAGCTTGAGGCTGCCGAGGCGCTGCAACTGGCCCGGCGCGATCGCGAGTTCGACCTTGTAGAAGGCGCTGCCGGTGCGTTCGTCGGTGGTGCGCTCGACGGCGACGCGTCGTAGCATGCCGTCGAGTTGCGGCGTCGTCTGCTGATTGAATGCGGTGAAACGCAGCGTCGCGTGCTGGCCAATATGGAGCTGGTCGATGTCCGCGGGGCTGACCTTCGCCTCGATGACCATGCGGTCGGCGTCGGGGACGATCGAAACGATCGTTTGCGCCGCCGGGACGACGCCGCCGATCGTGCTGTAGCCCAGATCGCTGACCACGCCGTCGCTCGGTGCGCGCAGGAGCGAACGATCGAACGTGTCGCTGGCCGAAACGTGGCGCACCTGCTGGTCGCCGAGTTTAGTGATGACGTCGGCCAGCTCGGTCGCGGCCTGACTTCGGGCGTCCTGACTGAGTTGGATCGACGCCTGACGCAGTTCGGCGATGTGCGCCCTGATCTGGGCGATCTGGGCGCGAAGGGAGGCAGCGCCGCCGTCGAGTTCGACCGCGGTACGCTCCAGCTGGTTCATACGCGCGACGGTCACGAGGTTCTTGGCGTACAGGGCGCGGACGCCCTCGCGCTCCGGCTCGATCAGCGCGGACTGGCGGTGAGAGGCGGCGACCTGCGCTTGCAGCCCCGCGATCTGCTCGTTCGCCTGACGCACGCGCTCCACGAACTGCGCCTGCTGACCGGCGCGCGCCTGTTGGCGGAGGCGGAAGAGGCGGGTTTCCTCGACCATTGCCGCTTGCGCGTCGGCCGCGGTGCTGGCGGTGAGTTCGGCGGGATAGTTGATCGACGACAGGCCGTCGCGCTCCGCCGTCAGGCGCGCGCGGGCGGCGAGCAGCTGGTCGTAGGTCTGCGCCGACGTGCTGGCGCTGACCCCGGCAACCGTCGTGTCGAGGCGCATCAATGGCTGGCCGCGCTTCACCCGGTCGCCGTCGCGGACGTACACCTGCGCGATGACGCCGCCGGTCGGATGCGCGATCTTCTTGACCTTGGAGGCGACGGAAACTTCGCCATAGCCCATCACCGCGCCTGTGATAGGCACGAAGGCGGCCGCGGCGACGAGGCCGGCGGCGAGGACGCCCACCGCCGCCATGCCGAAGCGTACGGTGCGGCCGACATCGGCTTGCGGATCGTCGAACAGCGACAGCTCGCGCTCGGCGACGAAGGGGACGGGATATTGATAGGACACGGGCGTTTACTCCTTCGCCGTGGCGAGTTCGGGTGTCTGCTGACGCTGACGATTGGCGGCGCGGGCCTCGGCAAGGCGGCGGCGCACCTCGTCCTTGGGGCCGAAATCCTGCATCCGGCCGGCGCGCAGCAGCAGCAAGAGGTTGGCCTCGTCGATCATCGCGGCGGCATGGCCGACCGCCACGACGATACCGCCGCGCGCACGGACGCCGCGGATTGCGGCGGCAAGGGCGGCGTGGCTTTCCGCATCGGCGTGGGCAGCGGGATCGTCCAGGACGACGACGAACGGATCGCCGTGCAGGGCGCGGGCGAGTGCGATCCGCTGACGCTCGCCGGCGGAGAGGTCGCCGTCGAACGGGCCGACTATGGTGTCGTAGCCGCGCGGCAGACGGACTATCATGTCGTGGATGCTGGCGGCGCGGGCGGCGGCGAGGACGGCGGCGGGGTCGGCGGCGGGATCGAACGCGGCGATGTTCTGCGCGACGGTGCCCTCGTACAGCTCGGCGGATTGCGGGAGATAGCCGATGTGGTGGGCGAGGGCGCTGGCCTCCCATTGGTCGAGCGTGCCGCCGTCGAGGCGGATCTTGCCGACGGCGGGCGCCCAGCCACCGACCAATGCCCGCAGCAACGCCGACTTGCCGGCCGCCATCGGTCCGGCGACGACGAGCACGTCGCCGGCGGACAGGTCGAAGCCGATCTCGCGCAGGATCACCCGGCGCGTCTCCTGTACGACAAGCGACAGCGTGTCGACAGTCAGCGACCGGGTCGGCGCGGGGAGCGGCAGGCGGGCTGCGGGATGCGGCAGGGCAGCCAGCAGCGAATCGACGTGGCGCCATGCGGCACGCGTCTCGGCAAGTGAATCGACCGTCGTCATCGCCCCGGCGAGGGCGGCGAGCGAGCGTTGCGTGACGAAGGCGGCGGCGGCGATCGCCCCGACGCTGGCCGCATCGTAGATCGCCATGACGCTGCCGACGGCGACCGCGACGACCCAGCCGAGCAGCGTGATCATCGCACCCGTGATATGGCCACGGCCGGCGGCAATGTCGACGCGCTGGGCGAGTGCGGCGGTGCGCTGACCGGCGCGGCGGCGGGCGGTGGCGGCATGATCGTGCATGCCGAGCGCGCGCAGCAGGACGGGGTCGCCGACGTCAAGCACCAATTCGGTCGCAGCGTCCTCGCGCGCGGCGTCTGCGGTCTGCGCTGCGGTCGTGGCGCGGACGAGCAGCGCCGTCATGACGCTCACCGTGACAAGCCACGCGATCGCCAGCCACACGCCGAGGCACAGCAGCACCGGCAGC
This sequence comes from Sphingomonas sp. AC435, assembly GCF_979253005.1. Lineage (NCBI taxonomy): Bacteria > Pseudomonadati > Pseudomonadota > Alphaproteobacteria > Sphingomonadales > Sphingomonadaceae > Sphingomonas > Sphingomonas sp. AC435. The sequence continues at coordinate 302,769 of NZ_CEEDCJ010000002.1, read as the reverse complement.
GCGACGGGCAAGATGGCGAGATCGAGGAAGGCGACGACGCCGCGGCCGGCGATGAAGGCCCGGACGGTCTGGAGCTGGTTCAGTGCGGTGATCGCGCGGCGGCCGGTGCGCGGGTCCGCGGCCTGGGTCATCGCGCGCGCCAGCGGCTCCTCAGCCCGGACGAAGAGGTTCGCGCCAATGCGAGCGAGCAGCCGGGTGCGCAGTCGCGCCATACCGACCGTCAGCCCGATCCCGCCCAGCATCATCGCGACCATGCCGCCGATCGTCGCACCGCTGCGGCTGGCGAGCGCGACGTCGAACAGCATCATCAGGTACAAGGCGGCGGCGACTGGCAGCAGGGTGAGGCCGAACGTCAGCGCGACGACGGCGGCACCGGCGTGGCGCGACCGGCCGAGCATCGCGCGAAGGCTGGAGCCGGGAGCGGCGGAAGGGTTCATCGGGTTGGCTCGCGAGGGGGAGGGCGTTGCCGAAACCCCTACGCATCCATGTTTAAGAAGCTGATAACCAGCGGCTCGTTCGCTTCCGCGAAAATTTTCACCAGCTACCGGCGATGATTACCACGCGACTGGTCAGACGCCGACGACGATCATCCTAGTCATGGCCGTGAGCAGGTCCTTGCCATCCCAGATTGCTTCGAAATCGACCGCCGTACCCAGCGGTATCATGCGATCAATGCCGGCGGGCAAACCCGTTTGCGCGGCGGACCGCCAACCGGCTGCATCAATGCCTTAGCTGACGATTGTCTGCCAATTCGACCGTACCAAGGCGGCAAGCTGCGTAAGGTCGTCGAATCTGCCCTCCCGAAAGACTCGGCTGGCCGCGCCTGCGGGCTCGCCGAGCAAGGCTGAGCGACCGCCGATCACCCGGACGCAGTCGTTGCGCGTCGAGCGGATCGTGGCGCGTTCGTCAATCGCAGCCCCTTCTTCGGCAAGGAGCTTGGCGAGCGCATGAGCATCCTCCCATTCGAACCCGGCATCGTCCGCTGCAGCTTCGACCGCAGTCCAGAAGCCATTCGCGGCAGCCCGTGGCGTCCGTTTCTGTTCCGCCCGAGACGATGCTGCGCGGAGAGGAACATGCTGCTTGCCCGAAACACAAGGAGTTGTTCGCGAGTTTGCGTGCCAAGCCGGCATGGTCGGTCGTCGCGAGCCGCGCCTGCGCGTCAAGCACGGCAAGCGAAAACTTGTTTGGGAAGACGAGTTCGGCGCCCGCCACTGCCAGCGGACTCTGCCGCCCCACAGACGACGAAATCGGAACTCAAATGATTGGTGAATGTCGATAGCTCGGTTCAGGCCCCAATCACAGCCAGAAGATGACGGTTGCGGCGAGCGGGAAGGCTGAGAAGAAGGCGGTCGGGCATCGCTCGTAGCGGGGGGCGACCCGGCGCCAATCCTTCAGGCGTCCAAACATGATCTCGATACGGCTGCGCCGCCGGTAGCGGCGCCTATCGTATCTGACCGGCTCGCTGCGGGGTTGCCAAATTGGTATGCTGGGTTGGATGCCCCAACCTGTTTGATCTCACGGTTTGATGGTGCGATCCATTCGTTGGAATGGAAGGAAGCCGTATGGGAGAGGTACGTCACGGGAGCGCCACGAGCACGCACGCCGTTCGAGCAGCGATACAGCGATCGCAGGCTTCGCTCGCGACGCTGAGCTGCGAGTTGGGGATCAACCCGAAGACAGTCGCGAAGTGGCGCAAGAGGGCAACCGTCGAGGACCTGACGACCGGGCCGAAGGCCCCTTATTCAACCACCCTGACTGAAGCCGAGGAGGCAATGGTCGTGGCGTACCGCCGGCACACACTGCTGCCTCTCGACAATTGCCTTTATGCGTTGCAACCGTCGATCCCGCACCTGACCCGGTCAGCGCTGCATCGCTGCCTGCAACGGCATGGTATCTCCCGTCTGCCGGGCATCGAGGGCGACAAGGCTCTCCTGAGCGAAGTCGAAGGGCCGAAGCGTCAGCGCCTCAAACGCTACCCGATCGGCTTCTTCCACATCGACATCGCCGAGGTGCAAACTGCCGAAGGCAAGCTCTACCTGTTCGTCGGCATCGACCGTACGAGCAAGTTCGCGGTCACCCAGTTGGTCGACAAAGCCGACAGGCGGACAGCGTGGGAGTTCCTTGAACGCCTGCTGAAGGCCGTGCCTTACCGCATCCACACGATCCTGACCGACAATGGCATCCAGTTCGCCGAGCAGCCTGGAAACCGGAACACCGCCTGGTCGCGCCAAATGCGCTTCGACATGATCTGCGACGCAAACGGCATCGAGCACCGGCTCACCAAGCCCAACCACCCGTGGACGAACGGCCAGGTCGAGCGGATGAACCGGACCATCAAGGAGACGACCGTCCAACGCTTCCACTACGAGCGCCACGACCAACTCCGGACGCCCCTCACCGACTTCATGGCAGCCTACAATTTCGCTCACCGGCTCAAGACGCTCAGCGGGCTCACACCCTACGAATACATCGCCAAAATGCCGGAACTAAACACCTAAGCAGTTGCTCCAGCTCCTCGATCTCGCGGTGGTACGTGTCGGCTAGGCCAGGATGGAAAGCCAGCACCGGCAGGACATCTATGGACGCGAGTTACCGGCGCAGGCGCTCGTGATCGTCCCGCTGTCAGCGATGCCTTGATCGCCGGGAAGCTGGAACCGCCCTCGGCGACCGACGCGACCAGGCGGTCACGCTTCCGGTCCGCCTCTGCCAGCAGTCGCTCGATCTTGTCCCGGCCTCGCGGAAGCTCCCTCACCTGGCGGGCACGCTCTAGATGGTATTCGCGGACGAATGCCGCGACCACGTCAGGTGCAAGCATCTGGCCCTTCAAGTCAGCCATCATCCTCGCCTCACATCGGTGCTGCGTGAGCCGCCGGCGATTCGTGCAAACCCGGTCGACCGCACGGGCGCAGACCCAGACCTTTGAGGGGTAGGCACCGCTATTGCTCACTTGTGGATCGCTCGTGCCCTCCCGCCAACCAGCGCCAGTCTCATCCCAATCCAGGAGGCATGCTCCAAGCTAAACGACACCGGCGAGAAGCCACCGTACGGACGCCCATTGTCTGTGGATCGTTACCATCAGTGTTCGAAACCTCTGCTCGCCTCTGGAGATGCGCACCTACTTGGCTACCTTCGAATATGATCAAGTTTGATTGCAACTACTTTAATTCTAGCCGGCCGGAGATCACCCGATCGCCTGCAAACTTGATCAAGCGATGCGCCCGATAGCTCACTCAAGAGAGCTACAAAATGTAGCACCATCATGCCAATCTAAGGTAAGAAATTACGAGCTTATGAAATCCACCCTCCCAACGTCACGAAGCTGCAAGTATTATATGCAAGACATATAATACTTCAAAGTTGCTGCTTATTGAGCCTACACTTATTTATTAACGCATGGCAGTGATTGATTTGGGTAATCCAAGAAAGTATTCATGAATTATGGAGGCATCGGGAAATAAAATCCTCATTTGTCGGGTGCTAAGCAAGTTGACAGAGTCAACTTCGCTAATGGCCTCTTCGTATGATTTCGCCTTTCCGCGAAATCCTAAACGTATTTTCAACATCATTAGTGCTCGAATCTTGCGGGGTAGATACTGGAACAGGGGGGTTCTAAAATGGGGCTCAAAAGGGAACCAGTAATTCGGCGTCTGCACATAGTAGTGTGGTGCAATTCTTCGTACTTCTTGAGCCATTAATTGGATATCATGCCAATCCCCCACATGCTCTATAACGCTGTTAGAATGCACAATATCATAGGCCATGTCACTAAAAGGAATATTCCTAGCGTCGCCACCTATAATCCTATACTCACCCAGCATGCCATCGCTGGCGCCATAGTTTAGGATAGTTATTTCAACTTTATAGGAATCCCATAATGGCCGGAGACCTTCCCAATATGCCACAGTCCCGCCAATATCAATAATCTTTATAATCGAACGAGTTTCGCTCAACATCGCTAGCATATTTGTAAACGCTGAAAATCGAGCGCGACGAAAAGAATTCACGTCGACGTTGCTGTCTGGTGCTTTCCTCGCATCGGTGCGTCCAAAAGACATGTTGCTAAAACCTTATATACACCATTAATGAGCTTCTCGCGATGGGTAAGCGTATGCGAGCTCGCTGAACGCCTTCAACCCTACGTCCAGTTCAGATTTAGATGGTCGCTAGCGGCTTGGCTATCCCGAACTGGATCTGCGAGGAAGAACGATGCCATCCGCGAAGACATCGGCGTAGCAGTGGATCTTGCATCGTGATGGCCGCAGCTGCTCAATTAGCGATGTTGCAGGCGGCGAGATGGCGCTTTTAAATGGAAGCAAAGGGGCTTCCGCCAGAGGCATGTCGAGCTTTGAGGTTGCCGCCTAGGTGTTTGATCTCACGGTTTGATGGTGCGATCCATTCGTTGGAATGGAAGGAAGCCGTATGGGAGAGGTACGTCACGGGAGCGCCACGAGCACGCACGCCGTTCGAGCAGCGATACAGCGATCGCAGGCTTCGCTCGCGACGCTGAGCTGCGAGTTGGGGATCAACCCGAAGACAGTCGCGAAGTGGCGCAAGAGGGCAACCGTCGAGGACCTGACGACCGGGCCGAAGGCCCCTTATTCAACCACCCTGACTGAAGCCGAGGAGGCAATGGTCGTGGCGTACCGCCGGCACACACTGCTGCCTCTCGACAATTGCCTTTATGCGTTGCAACCGTCGATCCCGCACTGTCAATCGGCGTCCAAAAAGGACCCCCTATCGGCATCCAAAAGGGACCCCTTCGTCGAGCGGTGTGACGGGTATGCGGGTTATCTTCTAAACTGGGCAACCAGCTCGAGAGCATCGCTGATACTGCTATGCGCCGCCTCACCGTCGCCCATGTTGCACGGCTGAAGGCCTTGGCCCTGCGGATCGGAAAAGCCATCGCCGCCGTCATCGCTTTCTCACCCGATTTGGCAGCACGGGATGCATTGCTACGCACCGCACCAGGCGTCGGGTCCATCGTCGGCGCATTCCTAATAGCGCGTGTTCGAACTCGGACGCCTCTCCAGCCGACAGGTCGCAGCCCTCGCCGGTCCGGAACCGTTCGATCGGCAAAGCGGCAAGACTAGCCGGCCTGGACGCTGCTTGGGCGGCAGACCGACCGTCAGACGTTCTCTCTACCTGGCGGCGCTCACCGTCGCGCGCTCAGGCAAAGGGCACCTCGCAGCGACCACCAATCGGCTGCGCGAGGCGGCAGACCTCTCAAGCTTGCGATCGTCGCCCTCATGCGAAAGCTCCTCATCACCCTCAACGCCATCCCCAAAATAAAACATTCAATTTTGGACCGCCTGACACAGTTGCTCAGGAGAGCGCTGGCTTCGGCGGTCTGCACCTCAGCGATAGCCATATGGAAGAAGCCAATGAGACAGCGGTTGAAGCGCTGACGCTTCGGCTTGTCGCCACCGAAATCCGGTCGCCGTGAGATGCCGTGCCGCTGAAGGCATTGATGTAGCGCTGAGCGCGTCAGATGCGGGATCGACGGCTGCAGGGCATACAGGCAGTCATCCAGCGGCAGCAAGGCATGGTGCCGGAACGCCACAACCATTGCCTCCTCGGCTTCGGACAAGGCCGTGGAAGAAAGTGGATTCGGCCCGGGCTTCAGATCCTCGCCCGTCGCACGCTTCCGCCACTTCGCCACCGTCTCTGGGCTGAGCCGGAAACTCAGACGGTGTGCATGGTCCCGTCATCAGACTAGGTGTTTAGTCTCGGCATCTGGTGGATCGGGTCGACGATGAACCGGTCTGGCTCTGACGTCCATATCGTGGCGACGTATTCGTAGGGCGTGAGCCCGCTGAGGGTCTTGAGCCGGCGGGCGAAGTTGTAGGCGGCCATGGAAATCTGTGAGATGCGTCCGCAGCTGGTCATGGCTCTCGTAGTGGAAGCGTTTGACGGTCGCTTCCTTGATGGTGCGGTTCATCCGCTCGACCTGGCCGTTCGTCCAGGGATGGTTCGGCTTGGTGAGCCTGTGCTCTATGCCGTTCGCCTCACAGATCATGTCAAAGCGCATCTGACGCGACCAGGCCGTGTTGCGGTTACGCGGCTGCTCGGCGAACTGAATGCCATTGTCGGTGAGAATTGTGTGGATGCGGTAAGGCACAGCTTTCAGCAGGTGTTCGAGGAACTCCCACGCCGTGCGCCTGTCAGCCTTGTCGATCAGTTGGGTGACCGCGAACTTGCTGGTGCGGTCGATGCCCACGAACAGGTAGAGCTTGCCTTCGGCAGTCTGAACCTCAGCGATATCGATGTGAAAGAAGCCGTTGGGATAACGCTTGAAGCGCTGGCGCTTCGGTTTGTCGCCCTCGATATCCGGCAGGCGGGAGATGCCGTGCCGCTGGAGGCAACGATGCAGCGCTGACCGGGTTAGGCGGGATCGATGGCTGCAACGCGTAGAGGCAGTCGTCGAGCGGCAGCAGTGTGTGCCGGCGGAAGGCGACTACCATTGCCTCCTCAGCCTCGGACAAGGTTGTTGAATGAGGGGCCTTCGGCCCGGTCTTCAGATCCTCGACGGTCGCCCTCTTGCGCCACTTCGCCACCGTCTTCGGGTTGATCCCCAGCTCACGGCTCAGCGTCGCGAGCGAAGCTTGCGATCGCTGTATTGCTGCTCGGACGGCGTGCGTGGTCCCTTCGTCCGGCTCAGGACAGGCGTGGCGCTCCCATGACGAATTTGTCCCATACGGCTTCCTTCCATTCCAACGAAAGGATCGCACCATCAAACCGTGGGATCAAACGCCTAGGACGGATCGACATTCATCGCAGCCAGATCATGGCGGCGGCAAGGTGGACGAAGCCGGTGAAGTGGATGATTCGGCGGTCGTAGCGAGTGGCGAAGCGTTGGAAATGCTTGAGGCGACTGAAGCATCTTTCGATCTGGTTGCGATGTTTATAGATGGCGGCATCATGCGGGATGGCGACCTTACGGTTGCGCTTGGACGGGATCACCGTTTCGGCGTTCATCGCGGCGATCTGGCTACGTAAGTCATTGCCGGCATACGCCTTGTCGGCAAGTACGGCTTTGCCGCGCTGGCCTTCGAGCAGTCCAGGTGCCGAAGCGATGTCGCTGGCTTGCCCGGGCGTGATGTGAAAGCCCAAGGGCCGGCCGAACGTGTCGGCGAGCATGTGAACCTTGGTCGTCAGGCCACCTCGGGAACGCCCCAGCGCCTGATCCTTGGCCCCCAATTTTCCGCTCGCTGCCTGCTGGTGCGCGCGAACGATGGTGCTGTCGATCATCAGATCCTGGTTGTCCCGGTCGGCTGTCAGCGCCTCGAACACCCGCTCCCAGACGCCGGCACGGCACCAGCGGCTGAAACGACGGTGCACCGTCTTCCACTTGCCGTAGCGTTCCGGAAGATCGCACCAATGCGCGCCAGAGCGCAGCACCCACAAACATCCATTCACGAACAAGCGGTTATCCGCACCCGTTCGGCCAGGATCAGCCGTCTTGCCCGGAACCAGCTACGCAATCCGCAACCATTGCGCCTCGCTCAACTCGTACCGCTTGATCCCCACCATTCGCTCCGCGTCTCGACACGGATGCCCATGAATCAGCCTTCAGGTCGTTTGGAAATCCTGAATGTCGATCTGGCCTAATGGAGTGGCGGCTCTAGCCCGTGAGGATGAAGCAAAGCTGTCGGCGGAGCGAGCCGAATTCGTGTCGGCATCGTGTCATTCGACGAAGGCCGGCGGTTCGGCAGGCTGGCGTTCGCGACTGGCGCTGGGTAGGAGCGCATCGGTAACGACCATCGCGCACAGCATCCCGAGGGGCGCAGTGCGCGAATGTACAAGGGATTTTCATGCGCATCACGATGATCGGTTCGGGCTATGTCGGCCTCGTCTCCGGTGCCTGTTTCGCCGATTTCGGCCATGAGGTTTGCTGCGTCGACAAGGATCAGGGCAAGATCGACCTGCTGTTGCAGGGGGTGATGCCGATCTTCGAGCCGGGTCTGGACGAACTCGTCGCGCGCAATGTCGCCGCGGGGCGCCTGCGCTTCACCACCGACCTGCCGGAGGGCGTGCGCGATGCGGAGGCGGTGTTCATCGCGGTCGGCACGCCGTCGCGCCGCGGCGACGGCCATGCCGACCTGTCCTACGTCTATGCGGCGGCGGAAGAGATCGGCCGCTCGCTGACCGGCTTCACCGTCATCGTCGACAAGTCGACCGTGCCCGTCGGTACCGGCGACGAGGTCGAGCGGATCATTCGCGAAGCGAACCCGGAGGCGGATTTCGCCGTCACCTCTAACCCGGAGTTCCTGCGCGAGGGCGCGGCGATCGACGACTTCAAGCGGCCCGACCGCATCGTCATCGGCTCGGAGGATCCGCGCGCGCTGGCGGTGCTGCGGCAGGTCTATCGGCCGTTGTACCTGAACAAGTCGCCGATCGTGGAGATGAGCCGGCGCGCGGCGGAACTGACCAAATATGCCGGCAACGCGTTTCTGGCGACCAAGATCACCTTCATCAACGAGATCGCCGACCTGTGCGAGAAGGTCGGCGCCGACGTACAGGACGTGGCGCGCGGCATCGGTCTGGACAAGCGGATCGGCGACAAGTTCCTGCACGCCGGCCCCGGCTATGGCGGATCATGCTTCCCCAAGGATACATTGGCGCTACTGAAAACCGCCGACGATTTCGAGGCGCCGCAGCGGATCGTCGAGACGGTCGCGGCGGTCAACGATCACCGCAAGCGCGCGATGGGCCGCAAGGTCATCGCGGCGATGGGCGGCGACGTGCGCGGCAAGACGGTCGCGGTGCTCGGCCTGACGTTCAAGCCCAATACCGACGACATGCGCGACAGCCCGGCGATCGCGGTGATCCAGACGCTGCAGGACGCAGGTGCAACCGTGCGCGCCTACGACCCCGAGGGCATGGAGCAGGCGAAGAAGGTGCTCGACACCGTCGTCTATTGCGAGGGCGCGTACCAGACGATGGAGGGTGCGGACGCACTGGCGATCGTGACCGAGTGGGACGCATTCCGCGCGCTCGATCTCCGCCGCGTAAAGTCGCTGCTGACCGAGCCGGTGATCGTCGACCTGCGCAACGTCTATCCGCGCGACATGGTCGAGGAGGCCGGCTTCACCTATTACGCAGTCGGACGCTAACCGAGCATCAGCCGCGCCCCGATCGCGAGGAACAGGGCCGGTGGCATCGCCACCAACCCGACCTTCAGGAAGCGCAGGAAGCCGACATCCTCCCCCTCGCGCCGGATCGCCGCGAGCCACAGGATCGTGGCGAGCGAACCGGTGATCGACAGGTTCGGACCGAGGTCGACGCCGATCAACAGCGCGTCGACGACGATCCGCGGCGGCTGCGCCTGCGCGATCGTGCTGGCGGCGATCAGGCCGGCGGGCAGGTTGTTGGTCAGGTTGGATGCGAACGCGAGAACCGCGCCGGATACCGCGGCCGCTTCGGTGGGCGACGCGGCGGAATAGGTGCGGAGATGGCCGGCCAGCGCCGCGACCACGCCGGTGCGATCCAGCCCCTCGACCAGCACGAACAGCCCTGCGACGAGCGGCAGCACCGACCACGATACGTCGCGCGCGATCGGAAGCGGCGACCGCCGACTGCCGACGCACACCAGCGCGGTCGTAACGATCCCGGCGAGGCATGTGGGCAGGCCCAACTCCCGGTCCAGCGCCGACGCCGTCACCAGCACCGCCGCCGTCGCGACAATGCCAGCCAGCGCGAGCGCACCGCCGCGCGACAGGAGAAGCGGCTCGACGTTGCTTTCACAAGGCATCGCCAGCCGCTCCCGCTCGACCCAGCGCAGCGCCACGAAGGTTGCCAAGATCGCCAGCGCCGAGGGTAGGGCGAACGATGCCAGCCATGCCTCGAGCGGCGGCATATGCCCTCCGTACAGCACCAGATTGGCGGGGTTGGAGATAGGGAGCACGAAGCTGGCAGCGTTGGCGACGAGCGCACAGGCGAACAGCATCGGCAGCGGGTCCGCTTTGGCCCGCCGCGCTGCCGCATAGACGGCGGGGGTCAGCACCACCGCAGTGGCATCGTTGGACAGAAAGGTCGTGACCAGTACGCCGACCGCGAACACCAAAGCGAACAGCCGCGTCGAAGAACCGTTGGCGTGTCGTACGGCCTGCACGGCGACCCAGTCGAACAGCCCCGCCTGCCGAGCGGTTTCCGACAGCAGCATCATGCCGATCAGGAACAGGTAGACGTCGGCGCCCTTCATCACTGCGCCAAAGGCGAGCGTCGAGGCGATCAGCCCCGTGCCGACCAGCACCACCGCGCCGGCGACCGCCCATACCGCCTCGGGCAGTCGGAACGGGCGCACGATGACGCCGATGGTCGCGATCAGGCAGATGGCCCAGACAGCCAGTGCTGAAGACGCCACCGACACGTCGGGCAGCACGCTCAGGTCACCGCCGCCCGCTCGCGGTACTCCGCGCGGTCCCACGCGCGCTCGCGCATCACTGCCGCCAGCGTATCGACCGCGCGCCAGACATCCTCGTGGCTGGTGTACAGCGGTGTGAAGCCGAGCCGGAGTATGTCGGGCGCCCGGAAGTCGCCGACCACGCCGCGCGCGATCAATGCCTGACAGATCGCATACGCCTCCGGATGTCCGTAGGACACGTGGCTGCCACGCGCCGCCGGATCGCGCGGGCTCGCCAGCGTGAACCCATGCTCTCCGCACAATTCGTCCATCAGGGTCACGAACAGCGAGGACAACGACCGCGACTTTGCAACCAGAGCGTCGAACGCGACCTCTTTGAACAGCTTCACGCCTTCTTCCAACGCCGCCAAGCCCAATATCGGCGGCGTGCCGCACAGGAAGCGGGCGATGTCGGCGGCCGGCACATAGCCGTCGTCAAAGGCGAACGGCGCGGCGTGGCCCATCCAGCCCGATAGGGGCGATCGCAGCCGCGCCTGATGCCGTTCGGCCACGTACAGGAAGGCGGGCGCACCCGGTCCACCGTTCAGATACTTGTATCCGCACCCCACTGCGAGATCGGCGTTGCAGCCGTTCAGGTCGACCGGCACCGCACCGACGCTGTGGCTCAGGTCCCACAGCACCAGCGCGCCCTTCGCCTGTGCGGCGGCGGTGATCCCGGTCATGTCGAGCATCGCGCCGGTCTTGTAGTGGACGTGGGTCAGCATCACGACCGCGACTTCGTCGCCGATTGCCGCGACGATGTCCTCGACCGGCAGCGTCCGCACCCGTGCTCCGGTGCTCCACGCCGCCCCATCGGCGACATACAGGTCGGTCGGAAAATTACCGGGCTCCGACAGGATCGTGGTCCGCTCCGGCGACGCCTTCACCGCCGCGACGAGCAGCTTGTAGAGATTGACCGAGGTCGAATCGGTCACCAGAACTTCGTCCGCCTCCGCGCCGATCAGCGGTGCGATCCGCCCGGCGACCCGCCGCGCCGCGCCGATCCAGTCGGCGCTGTTCCAGCTGCCGATCAGGTCGCGGCCCCATTCACGCTCCACGACCTCCTTCAGCCGCGCAGCCGTGGTTCGCGGCAGGGCACCGAGCGAATTGCCGTCGAGATAGGTCACGCCCTCGGGCAGCGCGAACCGAGCGCGCATCGGCGCCAGCGGGTCGACGGCATCGAGCGCGCGTACGGCGTCGAGATCGGGACATTTGGAAAAGCGCGACATTCTGCATGATCCTATCGCGGCGGCCAAGGTAGGCGACGCAACCGAAGCGTCCGATACGCTCTTTCCGGCAGCCCGCTATGGGACAATCTGGTTAGTAACGGATTGTTTACACATGTTGCGCGGCGAGACTAGGATCGCCCAAGCGCCGCGCCGGGGGAGGAGAGGGCAGTGAACACCGATCCGCCGCCGAAGGAGCGCGGCTATCCGTTATATTTCGGGCTGGGCGGCGCATTGCTGCTCGGGGCCGGCTTCTGGGTGGCGATAATCGGCTTGATCCTGTTCCTGTCAAAATAGGATCGGCAAGCCAACGCATTGCTGTGTGATTTAAACAGGCCGGAGAGCGCGGAAAGCCGCCGCTGGTGACCCCTACGAGAATCGAACTCGTGTTTTCGCCGTGAGAGGGCGACGTCCTAACCGCTAGACGAAGGGGCCGTCCGGTGGAGCGGCGCATTTATGGAAGGGGGCGGCGGACGTCAAGCGCGATCGCTTCGCGTCCGCCGCTTTTCTCCCGTGACGCTGGTCGCCGACGCCACTCCTGTTCGGCTCAGGCAGCTACCTTCCGGCGCTCCGCCATTTCCGCGTTGAGCATTTCCGCCAGCAGGAACGCCAGCTCCAGGCTCTGGCCTGCATTCAGGCGCGGGTCGCAGTGAGTGTGGTAGCGGTCGGCCAGCGATTGCTCGGTCACGTCGACGGCGCCGCCGGTGCATTCGGTGACGTTCTGGCCCGTCATCTCGGCATGGATGCCGCCGGCGTGCGTGCCTTCGGCGCGGTGGACGGCGAAGAATCCGCGCACTTCGGCAAGAATACGGTCGAAAGGGCGGGTCTTGTAGCCGGTCACCGCCTTCACGGTGTTGCCGTGCATGGGGTCGCAGCTCCAGACCACCGGATGCCCTTCGCGAGTGACGGCACGGACGAGGCGCGGCAGTCCGGCCTCGATCTTGTCGTACCCGTATCGGGTGATGAGCGTCATGCGGCCGGGCACGCGGCCGGGGTTGAGCGTGTCCAGCATCCGCAACAGATCGTCCGGTTCCAGTGAGGGGCCGCACTTGATGCCGATCGGGTTGCCGATGCCGCGCAGGAACTCGACATGCGCCGACCCCTCGAACCGGGTGCGGTCGCCGATCCACAGGAAGTGGGCGGAAGTGTCATACCAGTCGCCGGTCAGCGAATCCTGCCGCGTCATCGCTTGCTCGAACGGTAGCAGCAGCGCCTCGTGGCTGGTGTAGAAATGCGTCTGCGCCAGTTGCGGCACCGTCTCCGGATCTATTCCGCAGGCGGCCATGAACTCCAGCGCCTCACCGATGCGGTCGGCGGTTTCGGTGTACTTCTTGGCCCACGGGCTGCGGCCCATGAAGTCGTGCGTCCAGCGATGCACCTGATGCAGATTCGCATATCCGCCCTGCGCAAAGGCGCGGAGCAGGTTGAGCGTCGCCGCGCCCTGAGCATAGGCGCGGATCAGGCGCTGCGGATCGGGAATGCGCGCTTCGGGCGTGAAGGCGATGTCGTTGATGTTGTCGCCGCGGTAACTGGGCAGCTCGACACCGTCGATCGTCTCGGTCGCGGTCGAGCGGGGCTTGGCGAACTGGCCCGCCATCCGGCCGACCTTCACCACCGGCAGCTTCGAGGCCCAGGTCAGCACGACCGCCATTTGCAGGATGACGCGGAATGTGTCGCGGATGTTGTTCGCGCTATGCTCGGCGAAGCTCTCCGCACAATCGCCGCCCTGAAGCAGGAAGCCGCGCCCGGCCGAAACCTCCGCCAGCTCCGCGGTCAGGCTGCGTGCCTCGCCGGCGAAGACGAGTGGTGGATAGGTGGCGAGCGTGTCGGTGGCGGACTTCAGCGCGGCGGCATCCGGATAGTCGGGCATCTGGCGCGCGTCGGCGGCGGTCCAGCTTTCGGGGGCCCAGTTGGCGGCCATAACGAGTCCTTGCACGATGACGATGTCACTCGCCCATGCGCCATCGGTGCCGCCTGCGCAAATCGTTTGGACCCTTTCCGCAGCCGCCCGAAAGCGTGGCTTGGCCGCGCGATAGTTAACCGAAGCTCAGCGGCGGATGACGCGGCCCGACACGATGCCCGACATCTCCAGCCGCGCGCCTGGCTCCAGGATGATATCGCCGCGAACCATGCCGCCGAGCCGTAACAATCTGCCCGACCGCACCGTGATGTCGCCGGCGACCATGCCGGCCATATCCGTGTCGTGCTCCACGACGAGCGGTTGCGCGATCATCCCCGATATCCTGTCCATGATCGCCAAACGCCCGGAAATAGCTTCCGTTTCCTCAATAGCCTGCGTCGAGATCGACGACGTTGCGCATCGGCCCGCCGGCCAGATAGGCGCGCAGATTGTCGCAGAACAGCGCCGCGCCGCGCTGGAACATCGTCGTCTGGCTGCGCCCGGACAGGTGCATCGTCACCAGCGTATTGGGCGTGGACCAGAGCGGATGATCCTTGGGCAGCGGTTCCGGGTCGGTCGGGTCGAGCATCGCGCCGGCGATCGATCCCTCGGTCAAGGCCGCGATCAGTGCATCCTGATCGATCATGTCGCCGCGCGCGATATTCACGATCCACGCACCCGGCTTCATCGCCGCCAGCTCCGCCTCGCCGATCAGGGCGCGCGTCGATCCGGTGGACGGCGCGGCGAGGACGATCCAGTCGTAGTCGCCGACCCGCGGCTTCCACGCGTCGGCGGCCAGCGTGCCGTCGCGACCCGAGCGGGTGACCCCCGTCACCTCCACCCCGAACGCCGCCAGCCGCGTGCCGATCAGCCGCCCGATCGTGCCGTAGCCGACGACCAGCGCCCGGCTGCCGTCCAGTTCCAGCTTGCCCGGCGCATCCCAGGGCCATTCGCGCGCGTCGTACAGCCGGACGACCGTATCGAAGCGTTTCGCCGCGGCCAGCACCATCATCACGGCATATTCCGCTACGGTGACCGCGTTGATGCCGCTGCCGTTCGTCACCGTCACGCCGCGCTCGCGCAGCATCGGCAGCGGAAATGCGTCGAGCCCGGCATAGATCGTCGACACCCAGCGCAGCGATGGACCGGCTGCCGCGAGCACTTCGGCGACGAGGTGGCTGGGTTGGAGGTCGACCCAGGCGATTTCGGCGTCCGCGATGCCGGCCTTCGCCTCTTCAACGGTGGCGAACCACGAGGTCGTCGCGCCGGCCGGCAGATGCGGCTCCAGCAGGGGGCGGGCAGGGGCGGGCAGGACCAGTTTCATCGACATGCGCGTGATCTTCACCTCCCCGAACCATGATTATCCGGCAGATCATTCGCCGGTTTCGGCCGTGCTGCCAAATGCAAACGCGCATTAACCATTCGGTAGCGACTCGGGGCTTACGACTTCCTTCATGATTGGCCGGTCGCGTTCGCCAGAGCGGGGGTTCGGCGATGGATCGCAGCCGGGAACGGGGAACGACGATGAACCAGTCTGAACGCAAGATGCTCGATTGCCTGAAGCGCGGTCGCGACCAGTACGGCGTCGTCGCCGTCAAGGCGGAGTTCGAGGCGGAGGGGACGCGCCCCGACGAACTGCTGCGCCTGCTGGAACTGGCCCGCCGCGCCGATGTCGACGTCGCGCTGAAGATCGGCGGGTGCGAGGCTGTCTCCGACCTGCTCGCGTCGCGGCTGTACGGCATCGACTACATCATCGCACCGATGGTCGAGACGCCCTATGCGTTGAGCAAGTTCGTCGAGGCGCGCACGAAGGTCTATGGCGACGGCGACGACACGCGCTTCCTGTTCAATCTCGAAACCGAAACGACGCTGCAAAACCTCGATGCGATGCTGCCTATCGCCAAGGCGAGCGGCACCGGCGTCGTGTTCGGCCGCGTCGACTTCACGCTGTCCCGCGGTATGGCCCGGACCGCGATCAACGATCGCTCGATCACCGATGCCGTCCTGATCGTCGCGCATGCCTGTCGCGAGCATGATCTGGAGCTGGTGGTCGGCGGATCGGTGTCCGCCGACGCAGTGCCGGCGCTGCGCGAGATCCAGGCGATCCGCCTCGACCGGTTCGAAACGCGGAAGGTCATCTTCGAGGGCGAAGCCGCGGCGCTGGCGTCGATCGAGGCCGGCATTGCCAATGCCGTCGAGTTCGAGCTGGAATGGCTCCGAAACAAGCGCGACCATTATCAGCGGATCGCGTCCGAGGATCAGGCGCGCATCGCGATGATGGAAAAGCGCGTGCGTGCCGATGCCCCCGCGGTTATGCCGTTCGTCCGGGCCGCCTGAGGCGACCGGACACCGACGCAGCGTGCCCGCATCGGCACAGCCGAAGGGGATCAGTCCTGATGCATGACCTTCATCAGCCGGTGGCGGCGTTGCTGGCGCGCGTCGGCGAAACCGTCGTCATGCCGCGATTCCGCAACCTCGCCGCCGATGAGATCGTCGAGAAGTCACGCGGCGAGCTCGTCACCGTCGCCGACCGCGAAGCCGAAGTCCGGCTGTTCGAGGGATTGGCGACGATCGATCCCGGCGTGCGCATCGTCGGCGAGGAGGCCTGCGCCGCCGATCCTTCGCTGATGAACGATCTCGGCCGCGGCCGCATCTGGATCATCGATCCAATCGACGGCACTGCCAACTTCGCCGCCGGTCGCGAGCCGTTCGGCATCATCGTCGCGCTGGTCGAGGATGGATCGACCGTTGCCGGCTGGCTGTACGATCCCGTCTCGGGCCGGGTCTGCCACGCGATCGCGGGTGGCGGCGCGTTCGTGGACGGCACACCGATCCGCGCGTCCAGCGACACGCGCGAACGCCGGGTGGCGACGTTGGCGACGCGCTTCATGACCGATGCCGCGAGCAACAAGGTGATCGCCCGCGCCGGGCCGGTGTACGATGTCCAGCCGATCCCGTTCTGCGCCGCCGAACATTATCCGAGGCTCGTCGACGGGACTTACGACATCGCGTTGTTCCAGCGCACGCTGCCTTGGGACCACGCCGCCGGCGCGCTGTTCCTGACGGAGGCGGGCGGACTCGTGACCCGCTGGGACGGAACGCCCTACCGGATCGACGACGGCAATATCGGGCTGGTGGCCGCATCGTCCGAGTTTGCGTGGCAGCAGGCGATGGACGTGCTGCGCCCCTACGAAACCGGCTTCGCGGAGACCGCATGACGATCGCTGTACTGGTAACCGGCGGCCGGGGGATGCTCGGCCGTGCGTTGGCGCTCGAGGCGGGACGCTTCCCAGCACTGACGGTACATGCGCCGGGCCGGGACGAGCTCGATGTCCGCGATCCCGCCGCGCTCGATCGCTGGGCCGACCGGATCGCGAGCGGCTGGATCATCCACTGCGCCGCGCGCGTCGATGTCGAGGGCTGCGCCCGCGATCCGGAGGCGGCGCGGGAGACAATCGTGACCGGCACTCGCAACGCCGTCGCGCTGGCGAAGCGAGTGGGCGCGCGGTTCGTGTATCCGCAATCCTTCCTGACGTACGACGGCGCGGCCAATCCCATCCCGGAGGACGAGCCGCCGCGTCCGCTGTCCTTCTACGGCGACCTGAAGCTGGAAGCGGAGCGGGAGGTCACGGCCGCTATCCCCGACGCGACGATCCTGCGCATGGCCGGCTTTTTCGGGGGCGAGGAGGCGGACAAGAACTTCGTCGGCCGCATCATCCCCGTCATGCGTGCGGCGATCGACAGGGGCGAGACGCGGTTCGAGGTGGGGGACCGTGTCTGGCAGCCGACCTGGACCAACGATCTCGCCTTCAACACGCTGGCGCTGGTCGCGGCGGGCGCATCGGGCAGCTACCAGATGGCGTGCCGCGGCGAGGCGACGTTCGCGCAGATCGCGGCGGAGATCGTCCGCGCGCTCGGCTGGTCGGACCGGCTGGAGGTCGTCACCGTCGCCGCCACGGCCGTATCGGGCAACGAGCTCGGCCGGCGCCCCGATCGCGCCGTGCTAAGCTGCACGCGGCTGGAGGCGGAGGGGCGCAATCTGCAACGCGACTGGCGCGCGACGCTGCACGCCTATCTGTCGCATCCGTTCTTCGATCGTTACCGGCTGGAGCCTGCCCGATGACCCGTCTTCTCGACCCGCTGGAGCGACCCGGCTTCATCACCTTGCGCAATCGCACGGTCATGTCGGCGATGAGCCGCAGCTTTGCGGGCGAGGGCCGTCACGCCACCGAAGCCATGCGCGACTACTACAAGCGCCGCGCGGATGGCGGCGTCGGCCTGATCCTGACCGAGGGGACGATCATCCACCGGAGCGGCGACGGCTGGAAGGACGCGCCCTATATCGCCACCGACGCGCATGCCGAAAGCTGGCGCAAGGTCGTCGATGGCGTGCATGAGGGCGGGGCGAAGATCGCCTGTCAGCTCTGGCATATGGGCAGGATCAGCCACGCGGACTTCACCGGCGACGCGCCGGTCAGCAGCACCGATCGCGCCGCGGAGGGCGTCAACCGGCAGAACGACAAGCCTTATGGCGTGCCCCGCGCGCTCGAGGCAGACGAGATGCCGACGGTCTACGGCTATTTCGCCGATGCCGCGCGTCGCGCGATCGATGTCGGGTTCGATGCGGTCGAACTGCATACTGGGCACGGCTATCTCGCCGACCAGTTCCTCGATGCGCGCGTCAACGATCGCACCGACCGCTATGGCGGCTCGGTCGAGAACCGCTGCCGCTTCATGCTGGAACTGGTGGAGGCGGTGCTCGCCGATGTACCTGCGGACAAGGTGATCGCGCGGATCAGCCCGTCGCGGACGATGGGCGGGCTCTACGAGTGGCCCGACATCGACGCCATGCTCGCCTATTTGCTGCCGGAACTGCGCAGGCTGGGCCTCGTCGCGCTGGACGTGAGCGGCGCGGGGTCGGTCTATGCCGATACGTCCGGCCCCGCGGTGCGCAAGATCAGGCCGCTATGGAAAGGCGTGCTGATCGGCGGTGCGTCGCTGTCGATCGAAGAGGCGGAGGCGGAGGTGGAGTCCGGACTGCTCGACGCCGTCACCTGGGGCCGGGCGTTCATCGCCAATCCCGACCTCGCGAGGAAGATCGCGGCGCGCGAGGCGTTCGTACCGTTCGACAATGCGATGCGAGACACCTTGGCGTGAACGTCGCGTTAACCATCTATTTCGCATAGGAGACGGCATCATCCGCATACCGGAGCCGTCATGACCCTGCCCGCCGCCAGCGATCTCGCCACCGATCCCGATACCTTGATGAAGATGGCGCAGGATTGCGACGAGCCGCAGCTCCGCGAGCTGATCCTCGATCTGGTCGGGCAATATGCACGGTCCTTCCACGCGCCGAAGCCGTTCGTCGCAGGCCAGAGCCCGGTGCCGGTGTCGGGTAAGGTCTACGGCGAGGCGGATATGCGGTCGCTGGTCGACAGCTCGCTCGATTTTTGGCTGACTACCGGTCGCTTCAACGACGAGTTCGAGCGCAAGCTGGCCGCTCGGCTCGGCGTGAAGCATGCGCTGACGACCAATTCCGGCTCGTCCGCGAACCTGCTGGCGCTGTCGACGCTGACTTCGCATTATTTGCGCGGCGAAGCACTGAAGCCGGGCGACGAGGTCATCACCGTCGCCACCGGTTTCCCGACGACGGTCAATCCGTCGCTGCAATATGGACTGGTGCCGGTGTTCGTCGATGTCGACATCCCGACCTACAATGTGAAGCCGGAGATGATCGAGGCGGCGGTGTCCGACAGGACGCGCGCGATCATGATCGCGCACACGCTCGGCAATCCGTTCGACATCGCCGAGGTGATGCGCGTGGCGGAAAAATACGGGCTGTTCGTGATCGAGGACACCTGCGACGCGCTGGGCGCGACGTATAACGGCCAGCATGTCGGCACGTTCGGCGACATCGGCACGCTGAGCTTCTATCCCGCCCACCACATCACGATGGGTGAGGGCGGGGCGGTGTTCACCAACAAGCCGCGGCTGAAGCGCGTCATCGAATCGATGCGCGATTGGGGACGCGACTGCTGGTGCGCGCCGGGCATGGACAATACCTGCGGCAAGCGGTTCGCGCGCAAGCTGGGCAGCCTGCCAACCGGCTACGACCACAAATACACGTACAGCCACGCCGGCTATAATCTGAAGATCACCGACATGCAGGCGGCGGTCGGGGTCGCGCAGCTCGATCGCGTGGACGAGTTCGTCGCCGCGCGCCGTCGCAACTTCGCCTTGCTGACGGAGGCTCTGAAGCCGCTGGAGGACGTGCTGATCCTGCCGGAGGCGACGCCGAACAGCGATCCGTCCTGGTTCGGCTATCCAATTACGATAAGGCCGGAATCGGGTCTGCTGCGCGATGAGCTGACCCAGTGGCTGGACGCCAATCGCATCGGCACGCGCCTGCTGTTCGGCGGCAATCTGTTGCGCCAGCCTTATATGCGCCACCGTGAGTACCGCGTCGTCGGGGAGCTGACCAACGCCGACCTCGTCACTCACCACACCTTCTGGATCGGCCTCTATCCCGGCCTGACCGAGGATCACATCGCGTTCCAGGTCGACATGATCCGCCGATTCGTCGCGGGTGCGCGGGTCGCGAGCGCGGCATGATCCGCGTCGCCGACTATATCGCCAACGCGCTGGCCGATTTCGGCATCACCGATGCCTTCGTCCTGACCGGCGGCGGCTCGATGCACCTGAACGACGCGTTCGGCCTGCATCCGGGGCTGCGCTGCCTGTTCCTG
This sequence comes from Sphingomonas sp. AC435, assembly GCF_979253005.1. Taxonomy (NCBI): domain Bacteria; kingdom Pseudomonadati; phylum Pseudomonadota; class Alphaproteobacteria; order Sphingomonadales; family Sphingomonadaceae; genus Sphingomonas; species Sphingomonas sp. AC435. The sequence goes on along the minus strand of NZ_CEEDCJ010000002.1, from coordinate 282,495 downwards.
CATCACGAGCAGGCCTCCGCGATCGCGGCGGAAAGCTATGGCCGGTTGCTGGGGCGGCCGGCGCTGGTCAATGTCACGACCGGTCCCGGCGGCGTCAACGCGCTGAACGGCGTCTACGGCGCCTATGTCGATTCGATCCCGATGGTGGTCGTGTCCGGGCAGGTGAAGCGCGAGACCTACGCACCGTTCATCGACCCGCGCCTGCGTCAGTTGGGCGATCAGGAGGTTGACATCGTCCGCATGGCGGCCGGCATCACCAAATACGCCGTGGTGCTGGATCAGCCGACCGACGTCCGCAAGGTGGTGGAGAAGGCGCTGCACCTCGCCGTGCGCGGCCGGCCCGGCCCGGTGTGGATCGACATTCCCGGCGACGTGCAGGGCGCGCTGGTCGATCCCGACACGCTAAGGGGCTACGACCCCGCCGCCGACGATCACCACGGCGAGGCGACGAATACCGCCGCCGAGCAGGGGCTGCTGACCGGACACGCGCTTGACGCCGAAGTGTCGGCGATGCTGGACGAGCTGTACGCCGCCGAGCGGCCGGTGGTGCTCGCCGGTGCGGGCGTGCGGCTGTCGGGGCAACACGCGCCATTCCTTGAGTTCGTGGAGCGGATCGGTGTGCCCGTCGTCACCGGCTGGAACGCGCACGACACCGTGCCGGACGATCACCCGCTCTATGTCGGGCGGCCCGGATCGCTGGGCAATCGCGGTGGCAATTTCGCGGTTCAGACGGCGGATTACGTCCTGATCCTCGGATCGCGCCTCAACATCCGCCAGATCAGCTTCAACTGGCAGAGCTTCGCCCGCGATGCGAAGGTGGCGATGGTCGAGGTCGATGCGGCGGAGCTGGCCAAGCCGACGCTGTCGATCGATCGCCCGATCCACGCCGATCTGCGGGACTTCTTCGCCGCGGCCGCAACCGCGACGACGCCGGCCACCGACAATCATGCCGCCCGCGCCGCCTTCCTCGCGCGCAGCCGGGCGCGAACCGAGCGCTATCCCGTCGTGCTCGACGAGTACCGCACGCAGGAATCGCCGATCAACCCGTACGTCTTCGGCGAAGCATTGTTCGCCGAACTGGAGGAGGGCGACATCGTCGTCACCGGGGACGGCACGGCGTGCGTCACGATCTTCCAGGCGGCAGTGCTGAAGAAGGGGCAGCGCCTCTACACCAATTCCGGCTGCGCCTCGATGGGGTATGACCTGCCCGCTGCGATCGGCGCGTTCTACGCGTCGGGTGCGAAGCGGATCGTCTGTCTGGCCGGCGACGGCAGCATCATGATGAACCTTCAGGAATTGCAGACGATCGTCGGCGCGCAGATGCCGATCAAGATTTTCCTCCTGAACAACGACGGCTATCATTCTATCCGTCAGGCGCAGCAGAACTACTTCCCGACCAACATCGTCGGCTGCGGCCCCGACAGCGGCGTGACCTTCCCCAACTTCCAGCGGCTGTCGGGCGGTTTCGGCATTCCGGCATCCGGCGTCGACAACCACACCGACCTGCCCTCCGCGATACGCGCAGCGCTGGCCGGCGAGGGGCCGCATCTGTGCGAAGTCATGATCGACAAGCGTCAGGGCTTCGCGCCGCGCCTGTCCTCCCGCCGTCTGGACGACGGCACGATGGTCACGTCGCCGCTGGAGGACATGGCCCCATTCCTGCCGCGCGAGGAACTGGCGGAGATGATGGCGGTATGAGCGACTGGCGGGCGGGGGTGCGCGCCCGCCAGCGGCTGACGCCCGCCGCCGCCGATGCGCTCGCCGCCAGCGGTCGCCGCATCATCGTGACGGGGGCGGGCGGCTGGCTGGGGCTGGCGACGCTGGAATTGCTTCGGTTTGCGCTAGAAGGCGCCTTTGTCGACCACGTCCACGCGTTCGGTGCGTCGGCGCGCACGCTGACGCTCCGCGACGGCACGACGATCGATCAACGTCCGCTCGCCGAGATCACCGATTTGCTGCCCGCCCCCACGCTGGTTCTGCACCTCGCGTTCCTGACCAAGGATCGGGTCGCCGACATGGCCGCCGACCACTATAAAGCGGCGAACGAGGCGCTTAGCCGCTTGGTGCTCGAGGCGCTCGGACCGATCGGCGCGACGGGAGTGTTCGTCGCGTCGTCCGGCGCCGCGCGTTTCGCACACGATCCGGAAGCGGCGGCGGACATGCGCCTCTACGGTCGGCTCAAGTGCCGCGAAGAACGCGATTTCGCTGCCTGGGCGCGCGCGACTGGCGGCACGGCCGTAATTGCCCGCATCTTCAACGTCACGGGCCCGTACATTAACAAGCATCAGGCCTATGCTATGGCCGCGTTCATCCTCGATGCGCTCGCCGGTCGCCCGATCACCGTCCGCGCGCTGCACCGCGTCGTCCGCGGCTATGTCGCCATCCGAGAACTGATGTCGCTCGTCGTCCTGCTGCTGCTCGCGGAGCCGGGCGTTCACGCCTTCGACACCGGCGGCGAGCCGCTCGAACTGGCGGAGGTCGGCGCGGCTGTCGCGGAGGTGCTTGGCGGTGAAATCAAGCGCGCACCGATCGTGTCGGACCGGGTCGACCACTATAGCGGTGACCGCCGCGCGTACGAGGCGCTGTTGACCCGCCACGGCGTTCCGGCAGTGCCGCTCGGCGACCAGATCGCCGATACCGCGGAGGCGATGGTGCGCGAGTGGGAGCATGTCCGGTGACGCCGCCCCCGACCCTGATCGGTTCGCTTCGCCGAACACGCGCGCTGCGATCCACGATCTTGCGGCGGACCCTGTTCGGCGTGGCGCTGGCAATCTGTGCGATGCTGGCGTTCTATCCAGAGCGGCACCGCGCAGCGGTCACGTTGCTGGTCGCCGATCCCGCCGATCAGCCTGCGCACTCCTTCCCCGATACGCGCGATCGTCCCGCCGTGCAGGCGGTGCTGCGGATCGCCCGCAGCATCGAGGTCCGCCAACGCGTTCTGAGACGTCTTAGGCTGATCACACGACTGGACCTCGCGGACGAACTGACTGCGCAGCGCTGGCTGGACGACCATGTCGTCACTCGCACGATGCGTGGCGGCATCGTCCAGATCGAAGCGGCGCTGGGCGACGCCGCCTTCGCCCGGCAGATCGTCGCGGCCTATATCGCGGCGACGCAGCAGCGGCTTGGCGAGATCGCAGACGGCCAATTGCCCTTCGCGACCGTGCGCGTGCTCGAACCGGCGTTCGTCGACCCCGCACGGCAGTACAACACCGGCCCGGCGGCGATCGGCGTGCTGATCCTGCTCGTGGGGCTGGGCATCGAATTCTATGGCTGGCGACCGCCGGTTGGGAGGGAGCGACCGTGACGACCGATAGACCGGATATTTCCGTCGTCATCCCGTGCTACAACGAGGAAGACAACGCCGCGCAAATCGCCGCGGCGGTCGTCGCGGAGCTGCAACGGGCGCAGGCCAGTTTCGAAATCATCTTCATCGACAACGCCTCGACCGATCGCACGGTCGAGATCGTTCGCGGCCTGTGCGCGGCCGATCCGCGCGTCCGCCTGATCGTCAACACGCGCAATTTCGGGCAGATGCGCTCCCCGACGCACGGCATCTTCCAGGCGCGCGGCCGGGCCGTCGTCGGCATGTGCGCCGATTTTCAGGACCCACCGGAGTTGCTCGGCCGCTTCGTGGAGCGGTGGCGCGCCGGGTTCGATATCGTGCTGGGCGTGCGCGAGCAGGGGCAATCGACCTTCGTGTTCGGCTCGCTCCGCCGTGTCTTCTACTGGTTCGCGGGCAAGGTCGGCGAGTACCGGATTATCTCCGACGCGACCGGCTTCGGCCTTTACGACCGCAAGGTGGTGGACGCGATCGCATCGTTGCGCGAGCCGGAGCCGTTTTTCCGCGGGATGCTGGTAGAGACCGGCTATCCGGTCGACATCGTCCGATATCCGAGGCCGGGCCGGCTGCGGGGCGTGTCGAAGAACAACTTCCTGACGTTGCTCGACTTCGCGCTGTCGGGGCTGGCGAGTTCGTCCAAGAACCTGATCCGCCTGACCTTTCCGGTTGCGGCGCTGTGCGGGATGCTGGCGGCCATGTCGCTGGTCGCCGCGCCGATCGCGTGGCTGGTGGGCGGCGCGGGTGGTTGGTGGCTGGTCGCAGCGGTCGTCCAGTTTCAATTCGCGCTGTTGTTCGGATTCCTCGGGTTGATCGGCGATCAGGCGCGACTGGTGTCCGAGCGCACGCGCGGCACGCCGCTGGTGGTCGAGCGGGAGCGGGTCAACTTCCCGGCGGAGCCGCGGCTGTGATCGACCGCATGGGATGGGCGCGGCTGGCGCAGATCTGGCGCTATTATCAGGCGGGCACCCTGAATGCGGCGTTCGGTTTCGGGCTGTTCGCGCTGTTCGTGTGGCTCGGCCTGAACCTGTACATAGCGCAAATCGTGGCGCACGCGATCGGCGTGGCGTTCAATTACGTCACCTATTCGCGCCACGTCTTTCGAGCCGCCGGGCCGGCCAAACTGCGATTCGCGACCTCCTACATGGTCAATTACCTGATCAGCCTCGTCACGCTCGCGGGGGCGGACCGGCTGGTGCAGTCCGACTATCTGGCGGGGTTCCTTGCGCTCGTCCTGACCTCGTTCATCAACTACTTCGTCCTGAAACACTGGGTGTTCCGGGACGCCGCCGCCGGATGAAGCGGGCGCGGGTCAGGCCGATCGGTCACTGGCTGGAGCCGTTGCTGGCGATCGTCATCCTCGCGGGTCTGGCGCGAGCGATGATCCACGTGTGGACGCACGGCTATCTGCCGCAGCCCTACTTCCACGAAGCGGGCGAGGTGTGGATGGACTGGTTCAGCACCGCCGGCTGGGCGCGCGATCCGGGCACCTATGACAGCTGGGGCTCGGTCTACCCGCCGCTGACCTTCGTCCTGTTGAAGCTGATGGGGCTGCCCTTTTGCTACATGCAGGGCGGGGGCGGTGAGGGCGGCTATGCGGCGCGGGGCTGCGACTGGCTCGGCGCGGTCGCGATCCACGCGATCTTCGTGCTGAACGTCGTGCTGATCGCCCGGACCTTCGTCCGGATCGATCGCAGGACGGCGTGGCCGCGCGCCGTCGCCTTGTCCGCCGGGCTGCCGATGACGGCGGCGCTCGAACGCGGCAACCTCATCCTGCTGGCGTTCACCGGGCTGATCCTCGCCTATGGACCGTTGCTGAGGTCAGCGCGCTGGCGGTGGGTGGCAGTCGCGTGCGCGATCAACCTCAAGCCGTATTTGATCGCGACGCTTTTCCCGCAATTGCTGCGCCGCCGCTGGCGCTGGTTCGAGGGCGCGGTGTTCACCGTGGTGATCGTGTACCTCGTGAGCTTCGCGATGCTCGGCCGGGGGACGCCGTGGGAGATCGTGACGAACATCACCGGCTTCGCGGAGGGGCAGGCGGATGCGCTGCCGAACCTCTGGTACGCCTACACCTACGCATCGACGATGACGCTGTTGCAGGCCGGCGACCTGCCCGTCGCGTCGCTGATCGGGGCGGCGAACGTCGATGCGTTGCTCGTGGTGCTGCCGGCGCTGACCCTGGTCATTCAAGGCCTCATCGTCGCCGCCGCCGCGGCGGCATGGCTGCGGCCCGAAGCGGTGCCAATGTTCCGGCTGACGGCGCTCGGCCTGTGTTTCGCCTTGGTGACGAGCGAGGCCGGTGGCTACGCCGCGATGCTGCCGATCCTGTTCGTGTTCATGGAGCCGTGGCGTGGACCGGCACGCAAATGCGCGATCGTCGCCTGCTACCTGATCTGCATCCCGCTCGACTGGCCGCTTTATTCCATGCCGCCGCTTGTCCGCGAGACCTTCTTCGGCGGCCGGGTGCAACCGGTCGATTACGCCATCATGCTCGGACCCTTCGTTCGGCCGATGCTGAACTTGTCTATTCCCGTCGCGCTCGCCTGCCTGACGCTGCGAGAGGTGTGGGACGATATCCGCGGACAACGCTGGCGGTCGCGCCGGCGATTTCGGCACGACCTGCACATCCTGACGGGGGAGGGGCAGCCGGTCAGGCCGGCGTGACGCCGATTCCCGACCGCGCCGAATAGTCCGCCAGTTGCTCCAGCGTCACTGCACGCGCGTCCTCGCCGGCGGCGGTGCGCCGGTGCCAGTCGACGATCCATTCGAGCGACTCGCCCAACGGCAGCGCCGGCCGCCAGCCGAGCATCGCCCGCGCCTTCGAACAGTCGAGCCGCAGCAGTCCGGCTTCATGCGGGACGGCGCCGCCAAATGCGACCGGCGCGGCGGCGTCTCCGCCCCAGGCGGCGCGCATCCGATCCACGATCCACGACACCGGCCGGGTATCGTCGTCCGCCGGCCCGAAGTTCCACGCGTCCGCGAAGCCCGGCTCCTTCGCCAGCAGCCGCTCCGCAATCATCAGATAGCCGCCGAGCGCCTCCAGCACGTGCTGCCACGGCCGCACCGCGTCGGGCGCACGTATCGCCGGCGCGACCCCCATCTCGAACGCGCGGACCAGATCGGGTACCAGCCGGTCCGCCGCCCAGTCGCCACCGCCGATGACGTTGCCCGCGCGCACCGATGCCAGACCGATCCCGTCCCGCTCGAAGAACGACCGGCGATAGGCGGCGACGACCAGTTCCGCCGCACCCTTGCTGCTGCTGTACGGGTCGTGGCCGCCCATCGGATCGCTCTCGCGGTACGGCCACACCCACTCGCGGTTCTCGTAGCATTTGTCGGTCGTGATGCAGACGAACGCCGCGACGCTGCCGGCACGTCGCGCCGCCTCCAGCGTGTGGACGGTGCCCATCACGTTCGTGGCATAGGTTTCGACAGGCTCGTCGTAGGACAGCCGCACCAGCGGTTGCGCGGCGAGGTGGAAGACGACCTCCGGCCGCGCGTCCGCCATTGCCGCTTCCAGCGCCGGCAGGTCGCGGATGTCGCCCTCGACATGGCGCACGACTTCCCCGATCTGGGCGGCGTCGAACAGGCTTGGGGTGGTGGGCGGCGGCAGCGCGAAGCCGGTGACCTCCGCCCCCAATCGGTGCAACCATAGCGCCAGCCAGCTGCCCTTGAAGCCGGTGTGCCCCGTCACGAAGACGCGACGACCCGTCCAGTGCATCACCATCGTTTCCACGGTGGCCGGCCGCTGCTCCACAACTCTTCCAGATGCTGCTTGTCGCGCAGCGTATCCATCGGCTGCCAAAACCCGTCATGCCGGAACGCGACCAGTTCACCGCCCGCCGCCAGCGCGTTGAGCGGTTCCTGCTCCCACAAGGTGTCCGGCCCCGCGACCAGATCCAGCACGGACGGATCGGCGACGAAGAACCCGCCGTTGATGAGACCGCCGTCGCCAGCCGGCTTCTCGCGAAAGCTGGTGACGATATCGCCGTCGAACTCCAGCGCGCCGAACCGGCCCGGCGGCGCGACGGCGGTGATCGTCGCCCGTCGGCCATGGCTGCGGTGGAACGCCACCAGTTCCGCGACGTCGATGTCGGCCACGCCGTCGCCATAGGTGAAGCAGAACGGCTCGCCCTCGGTCAGGTACGACCGGATCGCCGCCAGCCGCCCGCCGGTCATCGTCGTCGCGCCGGTTTCGACCAGCGTGATCCGCCACGGCTCGCTGCGCGCGTGATGCACGTCGATCGCGTTCGTTTCGAGGTCGATCGTCACGTCGGCGGTATGCAGGAAGTAGTTCGCGAAGAACTCCTTGATGACATATCCCTTGTAGCCGAGGCAGATCACGAAGTCGTTGATCCCGCCCGCCGCGTAGATCTTCATGATGTGCCACAGGATCGGCATCCCGCCGATCTCGACCATCGGCTTGGGGCGGACCGACGTTTCTTCGCCGATCCTGCTGCCGAGCCCGCCGGCCAGGATTACCGCCCTCACAGTGCCTCCCTCGTTGACGCGGCCGGGTGTAGGCGCGGGGGAGGGTGTGTCAATCGCGCCGACGCTTCCCGTTACGTCAGGGGACGGCTATCGCGGCGGCGATGATCGCGCTCCTCCTGCTTGCCCTTCAGGCTCCCGACCTGGAGACGTTGCGTGCCGCCGACCTGCGCCTCGCCACGATCGGCCACCGGCTCTCGGTCGCCAACGTCGGCTTGTGCGACCGGCGAGCGCCCGCGCCGGGGCTGGTGATCCACACACTGGACCAGTATCCCGCCGAGGAGCAGCCCGCCGCGCGTGCCACCTTCCGCTTCGCTGCCCCCGTATCGGTGGAGGCGGTCGTACCCGGCAGCGCCGCCGCCACCGCCGGCGTGCGCGCCAACGACGGCCTCGTCGCGATCGACGGTGCGCCCGTGCCGAAGTCCGCGACACCACCCACCTCCGCCACGCGGGAGGCGACGCTGAAGGTGCTGGCCGCGCGCCCCGCCGACCGGCCGCTGGCGCTGACACTCGCGGATCGCAGCGTCACCATTCCCGCCAGCCCGGGCTGCCGCACCGATTTCGAGCTGATACTTGGGCCGAAGATGACGGCCGAGGCAGACGGGACGACGGTGCGGATCGGCGTCCGCTTCCTTGAACGCTACACCGATGCGGAGGTCGCCGCCGTCGTCGCTCACGAACTGTCGCACAACGTCCTCCACCACCGCGACCGGCTGGAAGCGGCCGGCGTCAAATGGGGTGCGCTGTCGGAGTTCGGGCGCAATGGCCGGCTGTTCCGGCGGACCGAGGACGAAGCGGACCAGCTGTCCGTCGCGCTCCTCCACAATGCCGGGTACGATCCGCGCAACGCCGCGCGCTTCTGGCGAGAGCATGGCGGCGATGTCGATGGCGGCCTTTTCCGCAGCCGCACGCACGCGTCGAGCAAGGATCGGGCCGCCGCGATCGACGCCGAGGCTGCACGCATCCCGAAGGATGCCGGACGCAACTGGACGCCGCCCCTGCTGGCGACGCGCGACCAGCCCCTAAACTAGGGGCCGCCAGTCCCAGCCGATCGGGTCGCCGTCCATCACCTCGACACCCACCGCCGCCAGTTCGTCCCGGATCGCGTCGGACCGGGCGAAGTCCTTCGCCGCGCGCGCTTCGCGCCGCTCCACCAGCTTCGCCTCGATCCCGTCCGCATCGATCGTCGCGTCCGCCGGCCGCGTGCGCAGATCGGCGCGCGTCAGGGTCGCCAGCCCGAGGCCCAGCACGGCGTCGAACTCGGCCAGCGCCGCCAGCCGATCGCCTGCCGAAACCTTCTTGTCGGCCAGCAACTCGTCCAGCGCGATCAGCGCGCGCGGCGTCGACAGGTCGTCCGACACCGCCACATCGAGCCGCTCGACATAGACCGCTGCCGATCCGGCGGAGGGTGCCGCCGGTCGCGCCCGCAAAGCCTCGACGCTCTGGACGAGCCGCTTCAGCCGGGTCTGCGCCGCGGCCAGCCCCTCCCACGAGAACTCCATCTCCGACCGGTAATGCGCCTGGAGGCACATCAGCCGGTACGACAGCGGGTGGAAGCCGCGATCGACCAGTGATTGCAGCCGTTTGAATCCGCCGGCCGACTTGGACATCTTGCCCGCCCGCTCGACCAGGAAGTTGTTGTGCATCCAGAAATTCGCGCCGGTGTCGGCGGTGCCGCTCATCGCCTGGTTCTGCGCGATCTCGTTGGGGTGGTGGATCTCGCGGTGGTCGATGCCGCCGGTGTGAATGTCGAATTTCGGTCCGAGATACTGGCGGCTCATCACCGAACATTCGAGGTGCCAGCCCGGCGCGCCGCGACCCCAGGGCGAGTCCCACTCCATCTGCCGGTTCTCGCCCGGCGTGGACGTGCGCCAGATCGCGAAGTCCGCCGCGTTGCGCTTGCCGGCGACCGGATCGATCCGGCTCTCGCCCTCGTCATGGACCTGCCGCGCGAGGCTGCCGTAATCCGGCACGCTCGCGGTATCAAAATACAGGCCGTCGGGCAGGCGGTAGCAGTGCTTCGCCTCGATCGCCGAGCCCCAGTCGATCATGCCTGCGACATGATCCGTCGCCAGCGGAAACCGAGACGGGTCGACGATATTGAGGTCCCGCAAATTCTGCTTGAATGTCGCCGTGTAATGCGCGGCGATCGCCCAGATGTCCTGCCCCGCCGCCTTCGCCGCAGCCTCCATCTTGTCGTCGCCGGCATCGGCGTCGGAGGTCAGATGCCCGACATCGGTGATGTTGATGATGTGGGTGAGCGGCCACCCCTTCCACCGCAAGACGCGCCCCAGCGTGTCGGTGAAGACATAGGCGCGCAGATTGCCGATATGCGCGTAGTTGTAGACGGTCGGCCCGCACGAATAGACGCGGACATCAGTGGGATCGATCGGCACGAACGTTTCGATCGCACGCGACAGGCTGTTGTACAGGACAAGGGGGACGCCGTTCATGCCGCCGTCCTTAGCGGCGGATCGGGGCCCCGGCCAAGGGGGAGTCCACGGCCGGGGCGGTGCGGCTATAGGAGAAGCGCCGTACATGGCAGCAGGCACAGCCGCGGCACGGCGTGCATGGGGGCGGTTCGAGTTGCTTTTTTGGAACGGCGCTGCTAAGCGCCGCCGTCACACGGCGCGAACCAAGGTTCGCGGCCGCTTTATTCGTTGGAGCTTATTGGTTTTATGCAGATCATCGTTCGCGATAACAATGTCGACCAGGCCCTGCGCGCGCTCAAGAAGAAGCTGCAGCGCGAGGGCGTGTATCGCGAGATGAAGCTGCGCCGTCATTACGAGAAGCCGTCGGAGAAGCGTGCACGCGAGCGTGCCGCGGCCGTCCGTCGTGCGCGCAAGATGGATCGCAAGCGCGCCGAGCGCGACGGCGCCCGGTAAAAGCGCTTCGGGCGAAGTGGAGAAGCCCCTCGCAGGGCCTCCACTTCCTCCACTTCGAGACTGATTATCGGTGACGGCGCCGACCAGGGTGCCCCCAACTCCAGGTGTTTTCATGTCGACCGTCACCGCTGTTCCCCTCCGTCCCGTCAAGCGTAGCTATCTGATCTATCTGTGGATCGGGCTTGCGCTGGCCCTGGTCAGCGCCTTCGCACTGGCGCGTCAGGGCGATGACGTGATGACCCGCAATGCGCGCGCAAGGGGCGTGGTCACGACCACCTCCGGTCTTCAGTACAAGGTGTTGAAGCCCGGCGCCGGTGCCAAGCCCACCGACACCGATGTCGCGCTCATCAATTACGAGGGCAAGCTGCTCGACGGCTCCACCTTCGACAAGTCGCAGCAGCCCACGCCGATGCCCGTGTCCGGCGTCGTCCCCGGCTTCTCCGAAGCGCTGAAGCTGATGCCCAAGGGCGCGAAGTATCGCGTGTGGCTCCCTGCGGCGCTCGGCTATGGCGACAAGTCGCCGAGCCCTGCGATCCCCGCGAACTCGACGCTGGTCTTCGACATCGAACTGCTCGACTTCCTGCCGCAGGAAGTGATCCAGCGCATGCAGCAGCAACAGATGATGATGGGCGGCGGCGCGCCCGGCGGCCCCGCCGGCCCGGGCGGTATGCCCCCCGGAGTCCAGCCGCAGCGCTGATGGTGAGGCGCCTCACCGCGAGTATGCAAGGGCTGGTTTAAGCGCTTGCCGCGGTTTCGCCGGGCGTGGTGCCATCAGCGCTCACGTTCGCTCTGGAACTGGCTACTCCGCGCCTAGCCAAGCCGTGCGGAAGGCGCGTTGCTTGTCCGTGATGGGTTTGCCGACCGCCTCGCTGCGGACAAGCTGCTTCGTGGGATCGGTGCCGGGGGTGAGCGTGGCGGCGCGTTCCTTGCCGCGCTGGATGTAGCGGATATCCACCGGCGTGCCGGGTTTCAGCCGGCCGAGGGCAGACTGCCAGTCCTGTGCGCTCGTTACTGTCGTGCGGCCTAGCGCGATGATGCGGTCGCCGCGCTCCACACCGGCCGCGTAGAGTGCGGTTCCCGCCGCCGGCGACTGACTGAGCGTCACGGCGGGGCCATCGGCGGTCACGTCGGCCGCGCCGACCCATGCGCCACCGGGATTGGCGGCTTGCCACGTCAGTCCGGCTTGTGCGAGCAGGGCGGCGAGATCTGGCAGGTCGCTACCCTCGACCGATTTCGCGAAGAAGCGATCGGCGAACGCTTGGTCGTCCGTCAGCGTCGCCAGCGCGGTGCGCAGATCGGCGATCGTGTAGGGCTTTTCGGGCGCGCCATGCTGCTTCCACAGCAGGCGCATATAGGTGTCGAGGGACTGACCGGGGTACCTGCCACGTAGTTCCAGATCGAGAGCGGCGGCGAGGGTTGCGCCATAGATGTAATAGGACACGAAGATGTTCGGATTGACCGCATCGATCGCCTTCGCCGCATCGACGAAAGGCGCGCGCAGGCTCATCTCCTTCGGTCCGCCGTGTGCGCGGGCGGGGCTGTTGAGGACGGCATTGAGCGTACCGCCGAGGGTTGCCAGATAGGCGTCGAACGACATCTCCCCCGCGCGGCGGATCGCGAGCGGCCCGTAATATTGCGTGAAGCCCTCCGCGACCCACAGGGACGGTGTCGGGTTGGCGCGGGTGAAGTCGAACGGCTCCAGTTCGGCGGGGCGGATGCGCTCGACATTCCAGGAGTGGAAGAACTCGTGGCTGAGCGTGTTCAACTGCGCGTCGTTGGCGGCGTAAAGCGAGCGCTTGTCGGATATGATCGTCGAGTTGCGGTGCTCCATCCCGTCGCCGGTGATGTAGGGCAGGTAGTCGGCGATGAATGTGTAGGTGCCGAAGTCGTAGGCGGGCGGCGCGCCGAACGTCGCGATCTGGGCATGCACGACCTTCTTCGCCTTCGCGGCGAGCCGGTCGACATCGGCGTCGGTGCCGTCGTGGTGCACGGCGAGACGATAGGTGCGACCAGCGTCCTGCCACTCGCGAAGAGTGAAATTGCTGAGTTCGGTCGGGCTATCCATGAAATACTGGAGATTGGGCGCCCAGAAGGTGGTTGCTTGGCCAGTTGCGGCCGGGAGCTGCGTCGCAACTTTCCAGTTTGGGTCGGCGGGGCGGAAGCGGACGCGGATCGGTTGCGCATCGTAGCCGGTCGCCCACAGGAAGGTCGCCGGCATATTCAGGTGCGCGTGCGTCGTGTCAATCTGCGCATAGGTGCCGTCGCCGTGATCGCCGTAGAGGGTGTAGGTAATCGTGACAGTGCCGTCGTGTCCGGAAACGCTCCAGCCATAAGGGTCGGTGCGGGTCAGCGTCAGCGCGCGGCCGGTGCCGTCGACGGCGGTCACGTCGTAGACGTTCTTGGCGAATTCATGGATCGCGTAGCGGCCGGGGGAGGAGCGTGCCATCTCCACGCGCAGGGGGCCTGTGGGCACGTTGCGCCACGTCGCGGTGATCCGCGCCTCGTGATGGACGGCGTTGGGGAAGGCGACGTCGTACTGGACGGGCGCGGCGGGGCCGGGATCGCGCGCGGTCACCGGGGAGGCGACCTGCGCAGTGGCGGGCGTGGCGATGATGGCGGCGGCGAGCAGGAGCCGGGAAGTGGTCGACATTGATCCCCCTTGTTTCGCCTCGGTCTAGCGACTGCGGCGACGGCTGAACAGCGCCGGGGGGCGGGTTGGGTCCGGGGCGGGAATGTTGCCGCTCCGGGGCAGTTACCTTTCGTTAGGCGCGACGCCGTGATGAACCGCAGATCGCCAACAGCCCGACGGATTCAGCCTTGTTCTCCCGTATCTTAGTCGTCCTTACTGGTCTGGCCGCGACACTGATCGCGGTACCCGCCGCGGCGTGTACGCTGACGTCGACGGTCGCCACGTCGCTCGGCACCTATTCGCCCGGCGCGGTGAAGGCGAAGGCTGTGCCGGCGCTGCAAAGCCGGGCGGGCTTGCAATGCGGGACCGCGCTGCTGGTACTTCTGAACGGCAACTACATCCGCGCCACGTTCCGCAGCACGAACGGGTTCAAGCTGTTGCGGACCGGCGGCGGCAGCGTCGCGTACAAGGCGTCGGCGGATGCGGGCGGCACCTATGCCTTCGCGCAGGGGACGACGATCAACTACCTCCAGAACAATTTGCTGAACGTACTGGGCCTGCTCGGCGGCAGCACTGCGGACCTGCCATTCTTCGTGCGGCCGGACGAGGCGACGCTGCCGCCGGTCGGGGTCTACAAAGACCGGATCACGATCGATTGGGATTGGAACATGTGCAACGGCGGCATCGGCCTGCTCGGCATCTGTCTGGGCGATTCGGATGTCGGCAGCGGCCGATCGGTGATCGATGTGACGCTGAGCGTGACGCCGCAGAACGCGACGATGGCGATGAGCACGACGACGATCTGGGATCCGGTCAACGGTTCGACGTACCCGAAGGCGATCCCCGGCAGCCGCGGATCGGTGTCGGTCGGCTTCACCAACCCCGACATCGTGCCGCTGGACGGCGGGCCGGTCGAGTTCGTCGTGCCGACGCCGGAGGGCAGCGCGATCGCGCTCGGCAGCGGCGACGGATGGACGGGCGCTGCGATCACGCTGTTGGAAGGATCGCCGGCGTCGGCGATGAGCCTGCGCTATACCGACGCGAGCGATGCCGGGGACGACGTCGACTTCTCTGCCGACAATGGCCAGACCTGGACGTACCTGCCGGTGGCGGGCAATTCCGCGTCGGAACGGGCGGTGACGCATGTCAAGGTCCGGGCACGGGGCATCATGGCCAAGACATCGAGTTTTGCGATCCGGATATCGTATCGGGTGCGCTGACGATGGCGCGATATGCCAGGGAGATGGGCATGAAGATGGTCTTTGGAGACAAGATCGTACCGACGCCCAAACGGCCCGAGAACGATGTCGATAATGTCTGGGGTCCGGCGTGGCATGCCTGGCGCGAGGGAGGAGGGTTCGTCCTGGAATATGACACGGGCGATCTCGGCGGACATCAGCGACGCTTCGACATCGACGAAAGCGAGTTCGCACGGCTTCGTGCCGATCCCGAGGCGTTCGATCCGATCATCCACGCGCACGGCGGCTGACGCTGCTGCCGGAGTGGTCCGTCAGTGCAGGACCGCCAGCGCCGCGCCGACGCCCGCCGCCGCGGAAAGCGCCGCGACGAGCGCGTAGCGCCAGCCCCCGATGCGGACGACCTCGATCTCCTTGAGAGGCGGAGCGGGAGGCTCGCCGCCGGGCGCGGGATAGCGCGCCTCGATCCGGCGGACGAGATCGGGCAGGCCCGCGAGCGTCTTGAAATCGAGGATCAGCCGGTCGGCCAGCGCCGCCTCCGGCCCCAGTTCGGTGCGAATCCACTCCGTCACGAACGGGGCGGCGGTGTGCCAGAGGTTGATGTCCGGATCGAGGCCGGTCGCCACGCCCTCCACCATCACCATCGTCTTCTGAAGCAGCAGCAGATGCGGCTGCGTGACCATGTCGAAGTCGCGGGTGATCGAGAACAGGCCGTCGAGCATCATGCCGATCGACATGTCCTTGACGGGCAGACCACGCATCGGTTCCCCCACGGCGCGCAACGCCGTCGCGAACTCGGCGACGTTGTGGTGGCTGGGGACATAGCCCGCCTCGAAATGGATTTCCGCGACGCGTTTGTAGTTGCCGGTGATGAGGCCATAGAGGATTTCCGCCAGCCACACGCGGGCGCGCCGGTCGATCCGGCCCATGATGCCGAAATCGATCGCGGCGATCTTGTTGCCGGGCAGGGCGAACAGATTGCCCTGATGCATGTCGGCGTGGAAGAATCCCTCTGCGATCGCCTGACGCAGAAAGGCGCGGACCAAAGTCTGCGCGAGCTTGGGCAGGTCATAGCCGGCGGCGATCAGCGCGGCACGATCGGACAGCTTGATGCCGTCGATCCACTCGATGGTCAGCACCTTGGCCGTCGAACGCGCCCAGTCGACCGCAGGAATGACGAAATCCGGCTCGGCCGTCATCGACTCGGCGAGTTCCGAGGCGGAGGCCGCCTCGCGTCGAAAGTTCAGTTCGCGCAGCGTCCAGCGCCGAAAATTCTCGATCGTCAGGCGGGGGCGGAGGCGGCGTGCCTCAATGCTCATGCCCTCGAGCTGTGCGGCGGCCCATTGATAGGTGTCGATCGCGCGGGCGAATTCCTCTTCGACTCCGGGACGCAGCACCTTGACCGCGACCTGACGACCGTCCGTGGTGACGGCGCGGTGGACCTGCGCGATCGAGGCGGCGCCGACCGGCGTCTCCTCGATTCGGGAAAACAACGTGTCGGGATCGCGGCCGAGGCCCGCACGCATCGCTTCGCGGATGATGTCGTACGGAACGGACGGCAATTGGTCCTGAAGCCGCAACAAGTCGCGGGTCGCGTCCTCCCCGACGAGGTCGGGGCGGGTGGCGAGCGTCTGGCCCAGCTTGATCGCGGCGGGACCGATCGCCTGGAACGCGTCGGCATAGCGCGGCTGCGCGGGCATGCGCGCGCCGAACCGGACGATACGCGCTAGCCGGCGGACCGGCGCGGGGGTGTTCGGGTCACGCTCGATGCCCAGGAGGGCGCCGTGACGGGCGAGCGTGCGGCCCCACGACGCAAGACGCCAGATATGAACGATGGGCGATGTCACGAAGCGGTCAGATCCGCCAGCCGGAGTGGATCGCGACGAGGCCGCCCATAATCGGTTCGACGCTGGTATTCACGAAGCCGGCGTCACCGATCATCTGCTGAAACTTCGGCATGTCCGGAAAGCGACGAATTGATTCGACCAGGTACCGATAGCTGTCGGCGTCGCGCGCGAGGAGCTGGCCGAGCTTCGGCACCAGCTTGTGCGAATAGGCATCGTACACGTCCGCGAAGCCCGGCCACGTCACGGTCGAGAATTCGAGGCAGAAGAAGCGCCCGCCACGGCGCAGGACGCGGTGCGCCTCCTTCAGGGCGGCAGGAATGTCGGTGACGTTCCGGATGCCGAACGCGATCGTGTAGGCGTCGAAGAAGCGGTCGGGAAAGGTGAGCGACTCGGCGTTGGCCTCCGTCCAGACCAAGCCGTCTATGCCGCGCTTCTGCGCACGCTCCATCCCGACTTCGAGCATCGCGGGGTTGATGTCGGCGACGGTGATCGCGGCGCCGGACACGGCCATCCGGAAGGCGATGTCGCCGGTGCCGCCGGCCATGTCCAGGATCTGCTCGTGCCCGCGCGGCTTCACGCGACGAACGAAGCGATCCTTCCACAGCCGGTGCATGCCGCCCGACATCGCGTCGTTCATCAAGTCGTAGCTGGAGGCGACGCTGGTGAAGACGCCGCCGACGCGGGCGGTCTTCTCGGTCGGGGCGACGTCTTCGTAGCCGAAGGAAACGGTGTCGGTCATGCGATTGCCCTAGCGGGCGCTTGTGGCCCGGGCAAACGCAACCTAGCTGACTGGCGTGCCAGAATTACCCGAAGTGGAAACTACCGTTCGGGGGCTGACCCCCGTGCTGTCCGGAAAGCGCCTGGCGCTGGTCGAGCCGCGGCGTGCGGACCTGCGCAAGGCGATCCCGCTCGATCTGCGGCAGCGGATGCAGGGGGCGACGGTGACCTCGCTGGGGCGGCGGGCGAAGTACGGGATGATCGATACGGATCGTGGCGACACGATGATCTTCCACCTCGGCATGTCGGGGCGTTGGCGGGTCGATCCGGGGGAGTTGCTGGCGCACGATCATCTGGTGATCGAGACGGACGCCGGGCGGCGGCTGGCGTTGAACGATCCGCGGCGGTTCGGCTTTCTGGACCTGGTACGGACGGACGCGGTGGCGGAGTATCCGCCGTTTGCGGCCATGGGGCCGGAACCGCTCGGGCCGGAGTTGACGGCGAGTTATCTGGCGCTCGCGCTGGCGGGGCGGGCTGCGCCGATCAAGGCGATGCTGCTCGACCAGCGCATCGTGGCGGGACTCGGCAACATCTATGTATGCGAGGCGCTGCACATGGCGCGGATCGCGCCGTCGCGGGCGGCGGGACGGATTTCCGAATATCGCCTGGAGCGGCTGGTGACCGCGATCCGTGCGGTGCTCGAGTCGGCCATCGCTGCGGGCGGATCGACCTTGCGCGATTTCGCCGCGCCGGACGGCGAACTCGGCTATTTTTCGAAGCAGTTCCTGGTCTATGGCCGGGAGGGTGAAGCCTGTGCGTGCGGTGGGCCGGTGAAGCGCCGGACGGAAGCGGGTCGATCCACCTTCTGGTGCCCCAAATGCCAGCGGACATAGTTGACCCACGCGGCGGCAAACGCTAAGGGCGTCGCCTTCGAGAGGCGTAGGGTGTTCCCGGCGCCTCTTTTCCAATGATGACCACCTAAGGAACGACCCAGCATGGCGAACACGCCGCAAGCCAAGAAGCGTATCCGTCGCAACGACCGTCGCGCCGAAGTGAACGGTGCACGCGTCGGCCGCATCCGTACCTTCGTGAAGAAGGTCGAAGCGGCACTGGCGTCGGGCGACAAGGCCGCGGCGACCGAAGCACTGGCAGCGGTGCAGCCTGAGCTGCAGCGCGGCGTCGCCAAGGGCGTGCTCCATAAGAACACCGCCAGCCGCAAGTTCTCGCGCCTGACCAAGGCGTTGTCCGGCCTCGCATGAGGTGACGCGCGGCGGCGCGATGCCGACGCTGTCGATCGACTGAATTAAGCCCGCCGGGAGCGATCCCGGCGGGCTTTTTCGTGGCTGAAACCTTGATCCCGAAGGAACCGGAACGGGTCTGGCGATAACCCTAGGATTCGCCGCGATTCGTGACCCGAAGCCGCTGTCAAATCTCCAAAAGCTCATATTTTACAGTGGCTTGTGCGAATTCTGACGCGTTTGCGTGAGTCAATCCCGTATGTTTCTTTTTCGTGACTTGATCGTCACCCCCCGGTCTTCATAATCGATCCCACGCCGCCGGTGACCACCGCGGCGTCAGAATCAGTCGAACCAAAGCCGGTCATTCCAGGGAATGACCTCGGGGGCTTTTTGTCGCTGGAAGATGAGAAACGGCGGGGCATCGTGCCTTTGCCGGCGGGAGAGTGCGCGCGTGAACGATCGGCAGGCAGACATGGCGGGCGAGCAGGCGAAAGCCTGGGCGCGCGTGCGTGCCAGCCTGCGGGAATCGGCAGGCGCCCGACTGTTCGACCAGTGGCTGAAGCCGATCGAGCTGGTGGCGGCGGACGAGGCGGACACGGTCCGGCTGGCGCTGCCGTCCGCATTCATGACGAACTGGGTCCGCAGCCATTATGCGGACCGGCTGGCGCTGGAGTTCCGGCAGCATCTGCCGCACGTGCGCAGCGTCGAGGTCGAAACCCGGCGGCTGGGTGCGGTGGCCGAGGTGCTGACGATCGAGTCGCCGGCGCCGGAGCGTGCGCCGGTGCAGGTCGCGGCGGCACCGGATGCCGGCATGATCTTCGAGCGCCCGGTGCTCGAATCGCGTTACACGTTCGACCGGTTCGTGGTGGATCAGTCCAACCGCGTCGCCTTCAACGCCGCCCGCACCGTCGCCGAGCCGGGGCGGCCGCGCTTCTCGCCCTTGTTCCTGCATGGGGGCACCGGTCAGGGGAAAACGCACCTGATGCATGCGATCGCGCATGCGTTCCTGGCGGCGAACCCCGACGCGAACGTGCTGTGCATGTCCGCCGAGCGGTTCATGTTCGACTTCGTGGCGGCGATGCGGGTGCGCGACACCTTCGCGTTCAAGGCGCGGCTGCGGTCGGCCGACCTGCTGCTGATCGACGACCTCCAGTTCATCGCCGGCAAGGACGCGACGCAGGAAGAGTTCTTCCACACCATCAACGAGATTGTCGGTGCCGGTAAACGGCTGGTGATCGCCGCCGATCGCGCGCCCCAGCATCTGGACGGTGTCGAGCCGCGCATCATCGGGCGACTCGGGGCGGGGCTGGTTGCCGATATCAAGGCGGCGGACCTGCCGCTTCGTCGCGCGATCCTGACGCGGAAGGTCGCGGACCTGCCCGACGCCAAGGTTCCGGCCGACGTGCTCGACCTGCTGGCGGCGCGCATCCATTCGAGCATCCGCGAGCTGGAGGGCGCGCTGATGCGCGTCGTCGCCTATGCGTCGCTGACCGGTGAGACGCTGGACCTGGACTTCGCGGTGCAGACGCTGGGCGATTCGCTCCGCGGGGCACAGCGGAGGGTGACGATCGACGAGATCCAGAAGCTGGTCAGCCAGCATTTCGACCTGAAGCCGCTCGACCTGATCTCGGCGCGGCGCGCGCGGGCGGTGGCCCGGCCGCGACAGATCGCGATGTATCTGTCGAAGCGGCTAACGACCCGCTCGCTGCCGGAGATCGGGCGCAAGTTCGGTGGCCGCGATCATTCGACCGTCATCCACGCGGTGCGGCGGATCGAGGAACTGCGCGACAGCGACCGCGATGTCGATGCGGCGGTGCGCGTGTTACTTCGCGAGCTGGAAGCCTGAGGGCCGGCTGGTTTCGGTAACTCTCGGCCGGTAAGCAGCTTTGCGAAGCGGCGGCCGGAGAGACGATCATGACAGTGCTGGTGACGGGAGCCGCGGGTTTCGTGGGGCATGCGACGGCGCATCGCCTGCTGGCGCGGGGCGAGCGGGTCGTCGGGATCGATATCGTCAATGACTATTACGATCCGATGCTCAAGGCGGCGCGGCTGGCGACGTTCGATGGGCTATCGGACTTTACGTTCGAGCGGATGGACATCGCCGATGCGGCGGCGGTGGCGGCACTGGTGCGGCGGGAGGGGGTGACGCGGGTCGTCCATCTCGCGGCGCAGGCGGGGGTCCGCTATTCGATCGAGAACCCGTTCGCTTATGAGCGGTCGAACCTGGCCGGGCATCTGTCGGTGATGGAGGCGTGCCGGCATGCGCCAGCCGTCGAGCATCTGGTCTATGCGTCGTCGAGCAGCGTCTATGGCGACCGGCCGATGGGCGGGCAGGGGTTCCGCGAGGACGATCCGGTCGATGCGCCGGTGTCGCTCTATGCCGCGACCAAGCGGGCCTGCGAGTTGATGAGCCAGTCCTATGCGGCGCTGTACGGACTGCCGCAGACGGGGCTGCGCTTCTTTACGGTGTACGGGCCGTGGGGGCGGCCGGACATGGCGTATTTCTCGTTTTCGCAGAAGATCATGGCCGGCGAGCCGATCGAGGTGTTCGGCGAGGGGCGGATGGCGCGGGACTTCACCTATATCGACGATATCGTCGACGGTGTCGTCGGGGCGCTGGATCACCCGCCGGAAGGCGAGGGGGCGGCGCGGCACCGGGTTCTGAACATCGGGGACAGTCACCCGGTGGGGCTGATGGCGATGATCGAGTCGCTGGAACGGGCGCTGGGGCGGACGGCGGAGAAGGTGATGCGGCCGATGCAGAAGGGGGACGTGACGGCGACCTTCGCCGATGTGTCGAAGCTGAATGCGCTGACGGGGTATCGGCCGAAGGTGATGCTGGACGAGGGGCTGGACCGATTCGCTTCGTGGTTCCGCGGATATTATGGTTGAGTTCGAGCGGGTTGGCCCGATCGAGCGATCGGAAGGTTAGGCTAAGGTTAGTCCAACGTGCTTGGTTCGGGGAGCGCGCGGTGGGGCTGATGTCTCCTGCTGTCTATGCAGGATTCGGGGTGTGTAGGACAGTCGGCACCCGCCATGCGCCGTGCGCTGGGGGTCAGATTTGCAAGCCCATCGCTTGCTGGGCCGCGAGCAGCGTCGGAGCTGCCAGCGCTCGGGCGCGGTCGGCGCCGTCTTCCAGCACCTTCGCGACGGCGGTACGGTCATCCAGCAGATTGACGAGGCGTTCGCGGATCGGGGCGAGGACGCCGATCGCGAGGTCCGCAAGCGCGGGTTTGAAGGTGCCGAAGCCCTTGCCGGCGAACTCCGTCAGGACCGCGTCGACGCCGGTGCCTGCAAGGGCGGCGTAGATCGTGACGAGGTTGCGCGCCTCCGGGCGGTCGGCGAGTTCGGCGGCGGTGGCGGGAAGTTCGCCGGCGTCGGACTTCGCCTTGCGCAGTTTCTGGGCGATGGCGTCGTCGCTGTCGACGAGGGCGATGCGAGACGCCTCCGACGGATCGGACTTGGACATCTTGGCGGTACCGTCGCGCAAAGACATGATGCGGGGCGCGGCGGCGGAGATGAACGGGTCGGGCAGGGTGAACAGCTCGACGCCGAAATCCTGATTGAACTTCGTGGCGATGTCGCGGGCGAGTTCCAGATGCTGCTTCTGGTCGTCGCCGACCGGGACGTGCGTCGCCTGATACAGGAGCACGTCGGCGGCTTGTAGGACGGGATAGGTGAACAGGCCGACGCTGGCCCTTTCGCGGTTCTTGCCCGCCTTGTCCTTCCACTGCGTCATGCGGTTGAGCCAGCCCATGCGGGCGGTCCCCTGCAGCAGCCAGCAGAGTTCGGCATGAGCCGGCACGCGCGCCTGATTGAACAGGATCGCCTTCGTGGGATCGATCCCGCAGGCGAGCAGGGTCGCGGCCATCTCGACCGTATTCGACGCGAGTTCCTTCGGATCGATGGCGACGGTCAGTGCGTGCAGATCGGCGAGGAAGAACAGCGACTCCGCCTGATGCTGCATGTCGACCCACTGGCGGATCGCACCGAGATAATTGCCGAGATGGAGGTTGCCGGTGGGCTGGATGCCGGAGACGACGCGCAACGGAAATTCCTTCAGGTGGAACGGCGGACCAGACGCGCGAGGTCGCTCTTGCGGACCGCGCCGGTCAGGATGGTGGCGGCGGCATAGACGACGCCGCCGGTGGCGACCAGCACCGCCAGCGCCCCCCAGCGTTCCCAGTTGGTGCCGGTGACATAGGGCTGGAACTGCGCGTTCAGGAACCACATCGCCGCGCCCATCATCACCGCGGCGATCAGCAGGCGCGGCGCCCGGCGGCGCAGTTGCGCGTCGGGAACGAAGTGGCCGCGCTTCGCCAGCGTGCGATAGAGCAGCACGACGTTGACGGTGCTGGCGATCGCGGTCGCGAGGGGTGGGCCGACATGCTTCAGCGGCACGATGAACGCGAGATTGAGGCCGAGATTCACCGCCATCGACAGCGTCGCATAGCGCACGGGCGTGCGCGTATCGGACCGCGCATAATAGCCGGGCGTCAATACCTTCACGAGGATGTAGGAGGGCAGACCGATCGAGAAGGCGGCGAGCGCCTGCGCGGTCAGCAGACTGTCGAGCGCGGTGAAGCGACCGTGCTGGAACAGCGCGGCGGTGATCGGCGTCCCGCACACGATCAGCGCGACGGTGGCCGGCAGCGTCAGGAACAGCGCGAGTTCCATGCCGCGGTTCTGCGTCGCCATCGCCTCCGCCTCTTCGCCGCGACCGAGATGGCGCGAGATGGTGGGAAGGAGGACGGTGCCGAGACCGATACCGATCAGGCCGAGCGGCAACTGGTTCAGACGATCGGCGTAATAGATGTAGCTGACCGAGCCGGCCGGCAGCAGCGCGGCGGTCAGCGCGGTGGAGACGACGAGGTTGATCTGCACCGCGCCAGACCCGGCGGCGGCGGGCCAGATCAACGACAACAGCTTCTTCACGTCCGGGTTGAGCGTCGGGCGCTTGATCCGCAGTCGCACGCCGGAGCGGCGGCACGCGTCCATCAGCCAGAGCAGTTGCAGCACGCCCGAGACGGTGACGGCGATCGCCTGATTACGCGCGGTGAACAGCGGTTCGTGGGTGTGGAACAGCAGCAGCGAGGCGATCAGCGTCAGGTTCAGCAGGATCGGCGCGGCGGCGTTGACCCAGAATTTGTGCAGCGAATTCAGGATGCCGCCGAGCAGCGAGACCAGGCTGATGAGCAGAAGATACGGGAAGGTGATACGCGCGAGCGACACGACGAACGCGAACTGTTCCGGCGTGGCGTCGTGGAAACCACCCGACAACAGCCACGTCATCGGCCACGCGGCGACTTCCATGACGATGGTCATGACGATCAGCACCGGAAGCAGCACCGACAGCGCGTCCTCCGCGAAGGCGACGCCCGTGGGCAGGCCGTTGCCGTCCTTGTCGGCGACCTTGCGGTTGAACATCGGGATGAAGGCGGCGGAGAATGCGCCCTCCGCAAACAGCGCGCGGAACATATTGGGCAGGCGGAACGCGATCTGGAACGCGTCCGACGCGAAGTTCGCACCGACGAAGCGCGCGAACAGCATGTCGCGGGCGACGCCGAGTACCCGGCTGACGAGCGTGAGCCCGCCGACCGAGCCGAGCGCCTTGGCGATGTTCATGGCAGCGGCTGGAGTGGCATGAGAGGGTCCGTTCGGAGGGGCGGCGGGCGATCCGCCTTACCGTTCGCGGGGTGCGAAGTCGAAGATCGGCATTTGGGGCCTGTGCTTCGATTGCGCTCGGCACCAGCGGTGGACGGGGTGCTGCCCGTATCCACCCGCCCCGCTAACACCCCGCTCCGTTCGTCTCGAGTAGGGAGCGAGCAGAGGCGAGAGCCTATATCGAGAGACTTGGCCCACGGGGTATGTGTCTCGATAGGCCGTCTCGACTACGCTCGACAGCTACTCGAGAGGAACGGGAGGGGGGAGGCAGATGGGTGAGGGGGTGCATCGGCCCACGCTCATCCCACCCTCAACCGGTCAGAGGTCAGGCGACGCCGGCGACGGGCGACTGGCCCTGCTGCTGCGCCTGTTGCAGGTACAACTGGCCGAAGTCGATCGGCTCCAGCAGCAGCGGGGGGAAGCCGCCGTCGCGGACGGCGTCGGCGAGGACGCGGCGGGCGAACGGGAAGAGGAGGCGCGGAGCCTCGCCCAGCAGGAAGGGCTGGATCTGCTCGGTCGGCACGTTGCGGAAGCCGAACAGGCCGGCGAAAGCGAGGTCGACGATGAAGGCGACCTGACCCTCGGTCTCGGCGCGGACGTCGATCTTCAGCACGACCTCATGCACGTCGTCGGCCACCTGGTTGGCGGCGATGTTGAACTGCACGTCGATCTGCGGCGGCGTCTGCACCTGATAGATGGCGGGCGCGGTCGGGTTCTCGAACGACAGGTCCTTGACGTATTGAGAGATCATGCCGGCGGCGGGGGCGGTGTCGGCTCCGTTCGCGAGCGGCTGGTTCGCATCCTGCGCGCCGAAATCGCCGAAATCGGGGCCGTTGTCCTGTGCCATCTGGTCTTCCTTCGTTTAGGTGGCGGAGCGAAGCGACGCGCTCGCGCGTTCGACCCATCGGGTCGGTCGCCTAGCAGCGCACCCCGTCAGGTTCAACGGGAAGCGTTTCACGGGCCGGGTTGGAAATACGCGCGGTGCGGCCTATGTTGGCACACTGGATCGGAGGCATGGTGCTCTACGTAATTGTGTTCGCGATGATCGCCGCCTTTTTGGGCTTGCGGCTGTATGCCATGCTCGGGAAGCGTACGGGGGCGGAGCAGCAGCCGCTGGCACGTGCCGCCGAGGAGCGGAGCGCGCTCGCGTCCGCGCCGCGGACCATCGATGCGACACCCGAGGTGCGCGAGCCGGCCAACCGCAACATCGATAGTGGTGCGGAGCCGGGCCTTCGCCAGATCGTCGGCGCCGAAAGCGGATTCGACGTGGCGCAGTTCCTGGGCGGTGCACAGGGCGCATACCGGATGATCCTGGAAGCATTCTGGCGCAACGACGAGGCGGCGCTGGCCGAACTGGTCGACGAGCCGGTGCTGGGTGCGTTCAACGAAGCGATCGCGCAGCGCCGCGAAAGCGGTGAGACGCTCGACAATCGCCTGATCCGCATCGAGCAGGCGGCGATCGCCGATGCGGCGGTGCAGGCAGGCGAGGCGCGCATTACGGTGCGCTTCGATGCCGACATCGCTGCGGTGACGCGCGATGCCCAGGGTCAGGTGATCGCCGGATCGCTGACGGACGCGATCGAGACGCACGACGTGTGGACGTTCGCGCGTCGCCTGAAGAGTGGCGACCCCAATTGGAAGCTCGTCGATACCGACGAAGCCTGATAACCGCCGCCGGATGAAGGTTCATCTGGCTTTGCCGCTGGCGTTCGCGCTGGCGGCCTGCGGCGGGCGCATCGTGCCGCCGACCACCGTATCGAGCGTGCCGGGTACGCCGGCTCCGGCGCCAACCCCTGGCAAGGTCGTGCACAAGCCGTCGCGCCCCGACGTGCCCGTCAACGTGCGGCCGTCGGACGGCCGTATTGTCGGCGCGGTGCCGATCGTGGCGGTGCCGGTGGCGCCGGTCGCCGGAGCGGCGACCGCGGTGGCGGCGGGCGTGATCGCGGGACCACCGATCGCGTCATTGCCGTTGACGCCGGCGCAGGCGGAGGCGGCGCGGGTGGCGTTCGCGCGCTCCTGCCCCGGGCTGATGCGACGCGCCGACACTTCCGGGCTGACGCGCGGTGCGGACTGGCAGGCGGCCTGTGCTGCCGCAGCCGCGGGCGGCGATGCTCGGGCGTTCTTCGCGCAATATTTCGAGGCGGTGCAGGTCGGTGACGGCAAGGCATTCGCGACCGGCTATTACGAACCGGAAATCCGCGGGTCGCTGGAGCGGCGATCCGGGTATGAGGTGCCGGTCTATGGTCGCCCGACCGACCTGATCGACGTCGATCTCGGCAAGTTCTCCGACGATCTCAAGGGCAAGAAGGTCCGCGGCCGGGTCGAGGGCAGCGCGCTGGTGCCGTATTACGACCGCACGCAGATCGAGGACGGTGCGCTCGCCAAATCGGCACCCGTGATCGCCTGGGCGGCGGACCCGGTGGAGATGTTCTTCCTGCAAATCCAGGGGTCGGGGCGGTTGCGGCTGCCGGACGGGAACATCCTGCGGATCGGGTACGACACGCAAAACGGGCGTTCCTATACGGGCATCGGATCGCTGATGCGGCAGCGCGGGCTGTTGCAGCCGGGGCAGGCGTCGATGCAGGGCATCGTCGCGTGGCTGCGCGCCAATCCGGAGCAGGGCCGCGCACTGATGCGCGAGAATAAGAGCTTCGTGTTCTTCCGCGAGCTGGACGGCCCGCCGCAGGGGGCGATGGGCTATGCTGTGACCGGGCAGGTTAGTGCGGCGACCGATCCGAAGTTCGTGCCGCTGGGTGCGCCGGTGTTCCTGTCGCTCGATCGGGCGGACGCGAGCGGGCTGTGGGTGGCGCAGGATACCGGCGGCGCGATCAAGGGCAGCAACCGCTTCGACACGTTCTGGGGCGCTGGTGCGGGCGCGGAGACGACGGCGGGCGGCATGTCCGGGCGCGGCACGGCGTTCCTGCTGCTGCCGGTCGGTATTGTCGCGCGGCTGAACGCCGGGCGGGTGTCGGCTGCGCCTTATGCGGCTCCGGCGGCTTCGTCGCCGACGGGGCGGCTCGACGGGATTCTCGGTGCGTCGCCTACACCCTGACGAGGCCAGCGCCTGGGGGAAGGTGATGGCGACCGTCCGTCCGATGCGCGTGGTGCGGCCGGTAGCGGCGGTCGCGCCCGAGGCGGCGACGCAGGTCGAATTTCCGCAGCGGGTGAAGGAGGTGCGGCGTCCTGTCGCTCCGGTGGTGGTGAAGCCCCCATCGGCAGCGCGGGTCGCGCAGAATACGCTCGACGCCTCCTGGGATCGCAAGCTGGGGCGGGGGATCGTCTCGCCGGACAGCTCGATCGACCTGCACGGGCATACGCTGGCGTCGGCGCATGCGCTGCTGGATCAGGGGCTGGAGCGGGCGATCCGGCGCGGCGACCGGGTGCTGTTGCTGGTGACGGGCAAGCCGCCGCGGCCGGAGAGCGAGCGCCCGCACGCGCGCGGTGCGATCCGGGCGGCGGTTTCGGACTGGCTGGGCTCCTCGCGGCATTGCGACGCGATTGCGGCGGTGCGGGGCGCGCACCCGCGGCATGGCGGGCAGGGGGCCTTGTACATCATCCTGCGGCGGGGGCGGGAGACGGGTTAGACTTTTGCGGATTGTGGGGATGCGGAGCCGCGGAGAATATCCGCTAACGCCTCTAAGCGTGGCCGACTCGCCGGATCACGTCGGCGTAGATGTCGGTCAGGGCCAGCAGGTCCGCGACCGCGACGGCTTCGTCGACCTTGTGCATCGTGGCGTTGAGCAGGCCGAACTCCACCGTCGGGCAGAGCCGCGACAGGAAGCGGGCGTCGGAGGTCCCTCCGGTGGTCGATAGTTCGGGAACGATGCCGAGCCGCGCCTCGATCGCCGCGGAGACGGTGGCCGACAGCGGGCCGGGCTGGGTCAGGAACGCCTCGCCCGAGACGCGGCCCTGAGCGGTGCCGCCGTGGCGAGTGGCGATCTCCGCCATACGGTCGATCAGCGTCGCGCCGCTGTGTTCGTCGTTGAAGCGGATCGATAACCGCGCGCCGGCATGGGCCGGGATGACGTTGTGCGCAGGATTGCCGCAGGTCAGGTCGGTGACCTCGATGTTCGACGGCTGGAACCAGGCATTGCCGTGATCCAGCACAAGCGCGTCGACATCCGCCAGGATCGCCACGAGCCGCGTGATGGGGTTATCGGCGAGATGGGGGTAGGCGACATGGCCCTGCTTGCCGGCGACGTCGATGTGGATGTTGACCGACCCGCGCCGGCCGATCTTGATCGTGTCGCCGAGCCGGGCGGCGGAGGTCGGCTCGCCGACGATGCACAGGTCGGGCGCGATCCCGTGGGCGGCCATGCGATCGATCAACGCGAGCGTGCCGAAGGTGGCGGGACCCTCCTCGTCACCGGTGACGATGAGCGTCAGCGGCGGCCCTGCGGCTTGCGCGGCGGCGGCGGCGAAAGCGGCGACCGCGCCCTTCATGTCGACCGCGCCGCGCCCGTACAGAAGCTCCCCGCGAATCTCGCCGGACCAGGGCGAGCCCTGCCAGCCCTCTCCCGGTGGGACCACGTCGAGGTGGCCGGCAAAGGCGAGGTGCGGACCCGTGCCGGGCCGGGTCGCGAGCATGTTCTCGACCGGTCCGTCCGGGGCCTCTCCCGCCACGAACCGGTCGATCGCGAAACCAAGCGGGGTGAGCGCCGCCTCCAGTACATCGAACACCGCGCCGCGCGCGGGCGTGACGCTGTCGGCGCGCAGCAACGCCGCGGCGAGCGCGACGGGATCGATCATGTCGCGGGCTGCTCGAACTTCTGGATGATCCAATCCTCTTCCTGCGCGGAGGCGATCCAGTCCTGCATGAAGGGGTGGTTCAGCAGCGCCTGCATATAGCCGGTGGCGAAGCGCGCGATCGGCAACTGATAGGTGACGATGCGCGTCGCGACGGGGGCGAACATGATGTCCGCCGCACCGAAGTCTCCGAACAGGAACTCGCCGTCCCCGCCGAAGCGGGCGCGCGCCTGCGCCCACAATTCCATGACGCGTTGCAATTCGACCAGCACCTCGTCGGTCGGTCGCTGCGGCGGGAACACCTGGCGGATGTTCATCGGGTGCTGGCGGCGCAGATTGGGGAAGCTGGAGTGCATCTCCGCCGCCATCGATCGCGCCATCGCGCGGGCGGCATCGTCGGCCGGCCAGAACGCGTCGCGGCCGACCTTGTCGGCGAGATAGTCGATGATCGCGAGGCTGTCCCACACCACCGCCTCGCCGTCCCACAGGATCGGCACCTTGCCCGACGAGGGCGCGAACTCGTCGCCGGCGCGGCGGCGGTCCCAATCGTCGTCGTACAGCGGCACGACGACTTCTTCGAAGGGCAGCCCCGACTGCTTCGCCGCGAGCCAGCCGCGCAGCGACCAGGAGGAATAGGCCTTGTTGCCGATGATGAGCTTCATGCGCGACGGGGTAGGGGGTGACGGCGGATCGGGCAATCTCCTCCGGTTCGCTTTACTCTTTCGGCCGGCTCTACTCCTTTGGCCGGCCGTTCGGCTTCCACGCGGGCTGTGCATCGCTGTTCGCGAGCGTGCGCAGCGGCGTGACGAGGGAGCGGATCGCGTCGGTCATGAAGCCCAGGTCGATGCTGGCGAAGTTATCGTCCTTGGTGTGGTAGCTGGAAATGGTCGCCCAGCCCGAGAGCGTGTGCGCGACGATCCCCTTGAGCGCGAGCGAGTAATTGTCCGAGCGTTCGAAGAAATGCTGGTCCGGATAGGGATCGGCGGCGAGCTTCGCACCCTGCGCGGTCATCGTCGTGCCGAGATCGGAGCGTTCCATGCCGGTCATCATCAATGCGCCCTTGGGCAGTTTCGGGTCCTGCGCGCCGATCATCTCGAACTCGACATTGGCGGCGATCGTGTCGAGCGGGACGGGCGGATGCTCGCCGAAATAGCGCGAGCCGAGCAGGCCCGCTTCCTCGCCGCCATAGGCCACGAACATCACGCCGCGTTTCAGCTTCGGGCCGCTCGCGAGGGCCTTCGCCAGCTCGATGACGGCGACGGTGCCGGACGCATTGTCGTTCGCGCCGGCGCGGATGCCGTCCGGCTGGACACCGAGGTGATCGAGGTGCGCAGTCAGCAGCAGCAGCTTGGCTGCCGGGTCGGTGCCGGGCAGGAAGCCGATGGCGTTGGTGGTCGCGGCCTGTTCCTCCACGACCGGCGTGGCGAGCGTGACCGCCGAACCCGATTTCAGCGTCGCGACCGCGGCGGCGGGGATGGTCACGATCGCCATGCGCGGGCGTTGCGGTGTGTCCGCAAGGCGCACGCTGTCATGCGGCGGGGTATCCTCCGCCGGGCGGTCGGCGACCGTTATCAGCATCGTCGCCCCGGCTTTCGATGCCGCGCTGAAGACCGTGCGGCGCTTGGCGGCGGGGCCGGTGAACAGCACGGCTGCGCCGGTCGGGATCCTGGCCTTGGTTTTGCCGGTGACGAACAAGGTACCGCTGACCGCCGGGCCGGCACCGCTGGCGAGACCGGCCCCGGCGATCGGGGCACCGCCGATGGTCAGGACGGACGGCCCTGTCACGCGGCGGCGGATCACGGGTGCGGACTGGATGTAGCCAGCCATGCCGGGCACGGGTATCAACCCTGCCGCTTCGAACTGCGCCGCGACATAGGCGGCAGCGAGGGCTTCGTCGGGCGTGGCGCTGCCCCGGCCGCGCATGGCGTCGCTGGTCAGAAAACGCTCGTGCGCGCGGACGGAGGTGAGCGTGACGGTGTCCTGCGCGAACGCGGGAGATGCGCAGGCCAGCAGAAGGGCGGCCGTCGCCCGGATCGAGAATGTCATGTCTTCCCCTTTTTGCGGAACGGTAGAGCGGCCGTTCCGCACCGGCAAGATTGCTTAACCGCGTTCGTGCACCTGGTGGCAGCGGTGGCGACGCTATGGGGATCGTCGGGGCAGGACGCCCTGGAGAGAGCCACGCATGAGCTATCGCACGAACGCGCTGACCGCGGTTACGGGACCATCATCGGCGGCGAGCGCGCCGCACCGGGATGGGGCGCTGTGCGCGCAACTGGCGTCGCGGGTGCCGGCGTTCGTGACGGCGCCGACGTTCGTGTTCGGGCGAGACGGTGCGCCTCTGCCGAGCCGGTCGGAGGCGCTGCGCGAGCGGATCGCTGCGGCGCGCGGGTTGGGCTAATTTGGCGGGTGGGCCTATGCTCTCCCCTCCCTTTTAGGGAGGGGTCGGGGGTGGGTGGGAGCCGGACGATACGGTGAGGCGCCGCTCGACGGTATCCGTATCGCGAGCATTCCACCCACCCCCAACCCCTCCCTAAGAGGGAGGGGAGAGGTTCTCTACCGACCGCGCGGTGTTCTCTCTCAGAGGGAGAGCCATCAACCGATCGCTTCCAGCACCGCGGCGCGGAGTTCGGGGATGCCCATGCCGCCTTCGCTGGAGGTGGTGATGATGTCCGGGTGCGCGGCGGGGCGTTTGCGGGCTTCCTCGGCCGTCGCGGCGATGACGGCGGCGAGATCGGTGGCCTTGACCTTGTCGGCCTTGGTCAGGACGATGCGGTAGCTGACGGCGGCCTTGTCGAGCATCGCGAGGATTTCGCGATCGACTTCCTTGATGCCGTGACGCGAGTCGATCAGCACCAGCGCGCGTTTCAGCACGTCGCGTCCGCGCAGGAAGTCGTTCACCAGATAGCGCCACTGGCGGACCATGTCCTTGGGCGCCTTGGCGAAGCCGTAGCCGGGCATGTCGACCAGCCGGAACGCCAGCGGGTTGCCGACATCGAAGAAGTTCAGTTCCTGCGTGCGGCCCGGCGTGTTCGACGTGCGCGCGAGGCCGTTCCGGTTGGTCAGCGCGTTGAGCAGCGACGACTTGCCGACATTCGAACGGCCGGCGAACGCGACCTCCGGTACCAGCGGATCAGGCAGATGCTCCAGCTTGGGCGCGGACTTCAGGAACGCAACCGGCCCGGCGAATGCCTTGCGTGCGATCTCCAGCTGTTCGTCGGTGAAGCTCACTTCTTCACCGGCTCTTTCAGGCCCGGATGGCGGGCGTAGAGCAGGCGCTGCTGCAAAATCGACACGCAGTTGGTGGTGATCCAGTAGACCTGAAGGCCGACCGCGAACGGCGCCATCACGAACATCAGCACCCAGGGCAGGAAGGCGAAGACCTGCTTCTGCGTCTCGTCCATCGCCTGCGGGTTCAGCTTGAACTGGAAGTACATGCTGATGCCGAGCAGGACGGGCACGACGCCGATCGCCAGGAAATGCGGCGGGGTGAAGGGGATCAGGCCGAACAGGTTGATGATCGTCGCCGGATCGGGTGCGGACAGATCCTTGATCCAGCCGACGAACGGCTGATGCCGCATTTCGATCGTCAGCATCAGCACCTTGTACAGCGCATAGAAGATCGGGATCTGGATCAGCGTCGGCAGACACCCGGCAAGCGGGTTGACCTTTTCCTGCTTGTAGAGGGCCATGACCTCCTGCTGCATGCGGACCTTGTCGTCCTTGTACCGCTCCTGCAGCGCCTTCATCTTGGGCTGGATCGCACGCATCGCCGCCATTGAGGCGAACTGGCGCTGGGCGATCGGGAAGAGCAGCAGGCGGATCGTCAGCGTCAGCAGGATGATCGCGATGCCGAAGTTGAAGACGTGACGGAAGATCCAGTCGAGATAATAGAAGATCGGCTTCTCGACGATGCGGAACCAGCCCCAGTCGATCGCGTAATCGAGCTTCGCCACGCCCTGATCGTCGGTGTAGCGGTCGAGCAGGCGCACTTCCTTGGCACCCGCGAAGAAGCGCGAGGTCTGGGTCAGGCTTTGGCCGGGCGCGACGACGCGCGGCTGAACCGCGAAATCGGCCTGGTAGGCGCTATTCGCGCCGGCGCGGAACTGGCCGTCGAAGGTCGCGGCCTGAT
Organism: Sphingomonas sp. AC435; assembly: GCF_979253005.1. Taxonomy (NCBI): domain Bacteria; kingdom Pseudomonadati; phylum Pseudomonadota; class Alphaproteobacteria; order Sphingomonadales; family Sphingomonadaceae; genus Sphingomonas; species Sphingomonas sp. AC435. Next base: position 249,616 of record NZ_CEEDCJ010000002.1, on the reverse strand, counting down.
CGGGAATCAACGCGGTCAGCCAGTATTTGTCGGTGAAGCCGAGCCAGCCGCCCTGAGTCGTGAACCGCTGCGGGCCGGCATCGACGTCCTTGAAGTCGGGCTTGTAGTTGGCGGCACCGTTCGCGACCGACATCGGGCCGGTGTGGATCGTCCAGCTGTCGGGGTCCTTCGACACGCCGCTGCGATTGACATAACCGTATGCGGCGACCGGCACCGGGCGCTGGCCCGCATTCTGCACGGTCTGGCGGACGGTGAACATATACCCGTCGTCGACGGCGAGTTGGATGCCGAAGCGCTGGCCGGTGGCGTTGGTCGTGGTCAGCATCACCGGCTGGCCGGGCGCGAGCTTTTGCGAGGAGGCGGTCCAGACGGCGTCGGCGGCCGGCGGCGTCAGGCCCTCGGCACGCCAGCCGAAGCCGGCGAAATACGCCTGCGGAGCGCCGGCCGGGGACAGGAGGCGGATCGGGTCGGAGTTCCTGGCGACCGTTTCCTTGTAGCCGACGAGCACGAGGTCATCGATCCGCGCGCCGCGCAGGTTGATCGATCCGCGCAGCGTCGGCGTCTCGATTTGCACGCGCGGGCTTTCGGCGAGCACGACGCGGCGGTCGCGGACGGCGGCGGGGCTGTCGGCCGTCGGATCGGCACCGGCCTTGGGCGGCAGCGCGACCTGCTTGCCGTCGACCATCTTGGTCGCAGGCGGATTGGCGGTCGGGAAGAACCGGTTCTGGATCAGCGGCCATCCGAACAGGATCAGCGCCGCGATCACCGCGAACAGCACGAAATTCTGGCGATCGTTCTTCAAGTCGTCAGCCCCGGTAAAAGAGGTCGCCCCGGTCGAGGTCGGCCAAGTAGAGGGTGGTCACGCGTCACGGCACGGGATCGGGGCCGTAACCGCCCCACGGATGGCAGCGTGCGATGCGCTTCGTTGCCAGCCAGGCCCCTTTGACCGCGCCATAGCGGCGAAGGGCGGTGATTGCATAGGCCGAACAGGAAGGGTCGTAGCGGCAGGATGGCGGCAGCACCGCCGAGGGTCCGACCTGCCACGCCCGCGCGACGAGGATGAGGGCGCGCGACGCGAGGCTCACCGCGTGACCTTCTTCAGGGCTTTCGCGAGTTCGATGCGGAGCGCGGTGTAATCGCGCTCGATGCCGCCGTTGCGGCCGATCAGCACGTGATCCGCACCGCGGATGCCGTCCACCGGCAGCAACTCACGCGCAAGCGACCGCAAGCGGCGCTTCATCCGGTTCCGGACGACCGCGTTGCCGATCTTCTTGGTGACGGTGAGTCCGACCCGCATCGCCGGGTCGCCATCGCGGCGGTCCCGCACCAGCAGGACGAAGCCCGGCATCGGTGCGCGACGGCCATTGTTCGCCGCCAGGAAATCCCGGCGGCGTGATATTACGGTTACGCCGACAGCTTCTTGCGGCCGCGGGCGCGGCGGGCGCGGATCACCGCGCGACCGCCCACCGTCGCCATCCGCGACCGGAAGCCGTGCCGGCGTGCCCGAACCAGGTTGCTCGGCTGGAAGGTCCGCTTCATCGTTCATTCCCTTGGGTATCGTTCAAACAGAAAGGGCCGCCACGCGGACGGCCTTGTTGGCGGTCGCATAAGCGAGCGACCCGTCGAAGTCAACGCGGGGCCGATCATTGCGGACCGTCCCGTCGCGTCTTCTGACGCTCGTTCTGGCGTTCTCTGGCGAGGCGGCGGAGCGCGCTTTCACGGCGCATCGCCCGGTCGATGATGCGCCCGGTCCGCGGCCATTTGCGCTTGGCGCGAGCGAACCGCTGACGCGCCGACGCCGAATTGCGGAGGATCAGCACCAGTCCGCCCGCGAACAGGAAGATACCGGCCGGACCCGGCACCGGCGCCAGCAGCGGTGCCGCAACGATCAGCAGGCCACCCAGCACGAGTTGCGCGATTCGAATCGCGGGGCGGCGAGCGGGCGGGGCAGGGATCACGCACCGCATCTGGAACCGGTGTGTTGTGTTTGCAAGACGGCGCTCGCGCTCGCTTGTTCGAAATAGGCTGCTATGGATGAAAGCGAGTTTGGCGGGGGATGATGTGGCGGCGATCGTGCGGACGGTGGCGTATCTGGGGCTGGAGGCGCGGTCGGTGGAGGTGCAGGTCCAGCTGATCGCCGGGCTTCCCGCGTTCAACCTCGTCGGGCTGGGCGACAAGGCCGTTGGCGAGAGCCGCGAGCGGGTGCGCGGGGCGATCGCGGCAATGGGGCTGGCGCTGCCGCCGAAGCGCATCGCCGTGAACTTGAGCCCGGCCGACCTGCCGAAGGAAGGGTCGCATTTCGACCTGCCGATCGCGCTCGCGTTGCTGGGCGCTATGGGCATCGTCGATGTCGAGATGCTGGCGGATTACGTCGTGGTCGGCGAACTCGGGCTGGACGGCCGGATCGCGCCGTCGCCGGGCGTGCTGCTGGCGGCGTTGCACGCGAGCAGCGAGGACAAGGGGCTGGTGTGTCCGGCCGCGCAAGGGTCCGAGGCGGCGTGGGCGGCCTCGGTGGAGGTGATCGCCGCGCCCGACCTGCTGGCATTGCTCAACCATTTCAACGGGCGCGGTCTGTTGGCGGCACCGCCCGCCGGGGAGGTCGAGGAGGCGCGGACCGGTCCGGACCTGAGCCAGGTGAAGGGTCAGGAGACGGCCAAGCGCGCGCTGGAGATCGCGGCGGCGGGCGGCCACAATCTGCTCATGGTAAATTAGGCTACACGAGGATACACGGCGGCATGGATGCCGTCATCTACGTGCGCTGGTCGTCGGCCGAGCAGGGCAGAGGGAGCTCGCTGAAGCGCCAGGAGGGCGACTGTCGACGCTTCGCCGCCGCCAGGGGCTGGAACGTGGTCGACATGATCGTGGACGATGGCGTCAGCGCCTTTCGGGGGCAGAATTCGCTCGAAGGCGGGCTGTCGAAGTTCGTGGAGGACGTGGAAGCGGGGCGCCATCCGCCGGGCATCGTTCTTCTGGTCGAGAAGCTGGACCGGCTTTCCCGTCAGAACGTGCGGACGGTGGTCTCGTGGGTGCTGCGGATCACCGAACTCGGCGTCGTGATCTGCACGGTCGAGGACGACCGGCGGTACGATGCCGACAACATCGACATGGTCGCCATGATCGAGGTCGCGGTGAAGGCCGGTCTCGGCAATCTCGAGTCGGAGCGGAAGAGCGATCGGGTCGGTGCCGCATGGGCCGCGAAGCGCGAACGTCTTCAGAAGGGCGATCGTACGGTCATGACGCGCCGCGCGCCGGGCTGGCTCACCGTCGAGGGATCGCCCCCGGCGTTCGTCGTCGTGAAGGACAGGGCCGAGACCGTGCGGCGGATCTTCGAGTGGACCGCCGCGGGTCTCGGCAAGCATCTGATCGCGCGGAACCTGAACCTGGAGGGCGTGGCCCCCTTCGGCAGGGCGGACGGATGGCACGCGAGCTACGTGCAGAAGATCCTATCGTCGCCTGCCGTCCTCGGCGAGTTTCAGCCGGGCACGAAGCCGAAGGGCGGCGTCCGGATCACGTCCGGCGATCCCATCCCCGACTACTACCCGCAGATCGTGGACGCCGACCTGCGCGCGCGGGCGCTCGCGAGCATGGCGGGTCGATCGCGGATCGTGATGGGCCGCGGCCGACGGCTGTCGAACCTGTTCGGCGGTCTGGCGAAGTGCGAGTGCGGCGCCCGCATGACGTTCAGGGCGAAGGGCGCGAAGACGAGAGCGAACGGCGACGTCGTGCGCGAGGACTATCTCGTCTGCGACGCGTACCAGCGGGGCAGGGGCTGCCGGAACCTCAACCACTACAACTACGAGATAGTCGAGCGATGCGTGCTGGACGCGGTCCTGGCGCAGGCGATCGAGGACCGGCACTTCGAGGCGCCGGGGGAGGCGCGCCGGCTCGAGATCGAGATCGCGGACCGGACCCGCAGGCTGTCGATGACGAGGGAGCGGGCCGAGAACGCGATGGAGCTCGCCTCCGAGTCGAAGCGGCCGGAACCGCGAGCCCTGTTCATCAGGCTGTCCGCCGAGGCGGATGCGGAGGAGGGGACGATCGCACGCCTTCGCGACGAGCTCGTCGCTGCGCGAGGCGCGGTGTCTCCGTCCGAACACATTCGCCGGATCGAGCGGCTGCGCGGCGGCATGGCCTCGGACGACGAGAGCGAGAGGCTTGCGGCGCGCATGAAGATCATGGGGGCGCTGCACGATCTGGTGAGGACGATGATGTTCAGCAGGCGGAGCAGGCTGGTCGGCCTGGAGCTGGCGAACGATGCGTATGTCGTCGTACATCCCTACGGGGAGGGCATCACTGCCGGGTACGTCGCCGATCGGTGACGTTTGCCGGACGACGTGTCGCCCGTTGCTCTCCACAGGTGGAAGCCCGATTAGATCGTCGCGACCGTGCGACTGCCGGATGGAGAGGTTCGATGACCGACCAGGGACCCGAAGCCTACGATCCGCTGGACGACGACTATCGAGACCAGCTGGTCGCGATCGGCAAGGGCGCCGTCAGTCTCGTTCCTCTCGTCGGCGGACCGCTAGCGGAGATCATCGGGGCCGCCATCCCGAACCAGCGCGCGGACAGGATCGCGACGTACGTCCGCGGTCTCGACGCCAGGATCGTGGAGATGCGCGAGGACACGCAGCGGGCGATCGCGGAGAACGCGGCCAGGCTCGATCTTGTCGTCGAGGGCGGTTACCAGGCCGCCCGGGCGTTGTCCGACGAGCGGGTCGAGCGCATCGTCGAGGCGGTGTCGCGAGGGCTGGCCGAGCACGATGCCGATCTGGTCAGGCGCAAGAGGCTCCTGGTCATGTTCGGGGAACTCGACGACGACGAGGTCGCACTGCTCAACGCCTATGGCCGGACGTACGGCGGTGCCGATCGCGAGGCGCTGCAGCGGATAGGCAGACCCGAGAGGGTTCACATGCAGTCGCCGCCGGAGGCACTCGAACGCGACCGGCTGTTCACCGCCGGCAAGGAGCATCTGCTTCGCCTCGATCTGCTGCAACGGAACTGTCGGCACCGTGAAGAAGGGGCAGCTTCCCGAATTCGATCCGAAGTCGGGACACTTCAAGCATACGGTCGAGGTCTCCTTTCTAGGTCGCCTGCTGTTGAAGGAGGTGGGGCTCCGGACACCGTTCGATGAGGCTCAGAGCAGAAACGGCGAGACGCCCTGATCTTCGGCTGGTCGACGTGTCCTCGTAGGGAAACTGGGGCCGCGGACCGACATCCTGGCGGCATCGTACGGTCGCTGCAGATTCAGCACGTCGTCGAAGGTCCCGGTGAGCCATCGCTCGTGATCGGCTGGTTCGAGGATGGTGATCATTGCCTTGGGATGGATCGGTTCTACGAGGACGTTGGGATCGCAGGTCACCATGGCGAAGGCGGAGCCGGCTTCGGTTCGCTGCCAGAAGCCGGCGACCGCAAAGAGGGGCTGGTCGACGACCTGGAACCACATCTGCCCCTTGATCGGCCTCCCGCCGCCCACGTCGTGGACGTCCGGCGTCCACTCGCAGAACTCCGACAGCGGGACGATGCAGCGGTTCTCCGGCCGTTCGGCCAGTCGACGCCATTGCGGCAGCGCGAGGTTGCGCACGTTGGTCATGGGGAACTTCGCTGCCCCGCCGAGCACGTCCCATGACATGACGTCGACCCCGAGCCCGCGATCGTCCCTGTGGATTACGTATGCGCGACCGCGCGGCGTTAGCTCGACAGGATCGAAACGGTTGTCGCGTGGTCGGTCCGCCGACCAGGTCGCGCCGAAATGGGTGCGGAGCGTCTCCGGCTCGTAGGAGAGCCTTGCCCGATTGCACATGCCGTTCTCCTCGTTCGTCGATCGACCTCACGGCTTCAACGCGTTCTGCCGATCGTCTCTACCGCCAGGAGGTCGAAGCCGCCCCTCGTCCCGGTCACTCGCACCCGTTGACCGACCATGCGTCTCGCCTTCCATCCCGTCCGCCAGCCGACATCCAGCCGCCAGGTGCCTCCGCCGACGACGTCGATCACGAACTCGTCGTTATCTCGAAGAAGGAGGCCTATTAGCTCGTGACGAGTCCCGATCGGCATGCCGGTCAGTCGCAGCGGTGTCCGCGCCAGTAGCGCGGCCAGATCATGACGGTGCGCGAGGCGATCATGGCGCCGGACAGGTCGCCCGCCCTCGGCGACGTGCACCATGCGGCGGTTCTGCTCCCGCCTGCGCCGCCCGCGGACCAGCAGGACAATCGGATGCCCGACACGAGTGCATGGCCTTCGCGAGACGTCCCCGTCCGCCGACCGATCAGGGACACGAGCGCGGACTTCGCCTGGTCCGCAGTAGCCGCGGGGCATGGCTGATTGGATCGGCAGGTGCCGTCGCTTTCGCGGGCTGCGATGCCTGCCAGGCGCAGCCGCGGGCCTTCGGCGCACCATAACGGGCCGTCGCCGTCCCAGACCCGGATCGGCGTGCACGAGAAGGTAGCGCCGTTGGGAACGACGATCGCGGCAAGCAGTGCAAGTGTCAGCGACATAGCCGGCACCCCGCTGGGAAGATGACGGTCATGATGATTGGAAGGTGAATGCTGGCGGCCTCGTGTGCATGTCCAGCGAAGCTAGCGCGAAGCCTCGGCTCGTCAACGTAGAACCGTCGCAGTCCGATGCGGAGCTGCCGGTCGTTCGAAAACCTGCGCGTCGATGATCAGGCGGATTGCAAGTGTTAACACGTTCCGCCTACATCGGTCCGGTCCGCCGGGAGGCGGACCGAGGCGTGAGAACCTCGCGATTAGTAGCCGTACGCCCGGCCCGAACCAGTTTCGGCCGGGAGGCGGACGCGCATGTCCAGGGCCTCCGGGCCTAAAGGCGTTCGCGCTCGTCTAATCGCGGGTTCTCAACTTCCGGCTCACGGGCCGGCGCCGCCTCGCGTCAAGGGAGGCGGTGCCGCCGGCTGGGAGAGCCGATCGGCACCGACGCGAACGAGGGATCGCGCGTGGGCATGTCGAACGCGGGCCGTTTCGGGCCACTCAATCTCGTGGACAGTCTGAACACGGCGGTCGCGTGTCAGGCGACGTCCCATGGCGACCGTGGCGGCCTACCTCCGCGGTCCATCCATGCGCCCATCGCATCTGCTCGGATGCATGCAGCCGCTCCCGTTCGGCCGCGTACGGCTTTCAATGCGGCGTTTCCGTTCGCCGATGTCGCGGACGCGTACGTGTCGATGGCGATGGTGGACGCGCCGTTGGGCAGCGCCTCCGTCCGATGCGACGCCAGTGCGCATGCGGGACGACCGCGCCTTGTCCCCCATCCATGTGCGCTCCGTTCAACGCTGCCAGTCCGTTCAACGACGTCGTCCGCTCGAAGCCGAAGAGGAACATCCATGCCCAGACCTACGCCCATGTCCGCCGCCGTCATGCTTCTGGCCGTTGGAGCTCTCGCCGGCTGCGGCGATGCCGGGGCTCCGAGCAAGGATGCCTTCCGAACTGGCCTGGAGCCGATCGTGCGGGACGTCTTCTGCCGTTCGATCGACGTCATGCCCTACGAGGTGGAGGGGCAAAATGGTGACGCGGCGTTCCCCGTCGTCACGTCGTCGAAGCGCACGATGTTCGGCCCCGGATCCGATGGCAGGTCGATGGCGATGCTCGATGCGGCGGCCGCTGCCGGCTTCGTGACCCGCACGGCGATCGAGAAGCCCGCCAAGTGGAAGGGCGCCGATGGGCCGTTCGTCCAGCAGACGCTGATCGCATACTCCCCCACGGAGAAGGGAGCCTCATACTTCCGTGCCGTCGAGCGGAAGGCGACCGACCGCATCGTATCCGTGCCGTCGATCTGCGTCGCGAAGGGCGAGGTGGTCGACGTCGTACGGTGGAGCGAGCCCGTCGACTTCGGCGGGCGGCGCGTGACGCAGGTCACCTATTCCTATCACGGTGTCGATCCGATCCCGGCCATGCCGGCAGCGGAACAGACCGCAATTGCCACGCCGAAGGAGGCGACCAAGCCGTTCGAACTGCAAAGCGACGGTTGGCGACCCGTGTCCCGCTGACTTCCAACGGAAGCCGGACGTTTCCTTCGATCCCGACGTCGGCGCCGTGCTGCGCCGTCTGAATCCAGCCATACCGACAGGAGTACGATCAGCATGACCTTCACCGAAATCACCGCCGCAGCGATGCTCGTTCTCTCCTCCACGCAGGCCCAGGCCGCGCCGGGGCAGGGACGGGCAGCTGCCGCCAAGCCGATGTCGGCGGGGCGAGGACCCATGGCGATGGACGTCGCCGGCGTGCGGCTGGGAATGCCGCTTACCGCGACGCAGACGGCACTGGCCGCGACCTATCGTTGCGAGACGAGAAGAGCCGCGTCCTTCCGTCAGCTGGTCGATCAGGAGGTAGCCCAGCGTCGAGGTGTCCCGCCGGGGTTCGGTCCTGCGGGCAGGGCGGTGCACGAACTCACCTGCGAGGGTCCCTCCGGCGAACACCTCCGGCTCTTCATGGCGCAGACGCCTTCCGGCGAAGTCGTCGACCGGATCGATCTGGCCATCCCAACGGATCGCGTCGACGAGGCCCAGGTGGTCCGGCAGCTCGAGGGCAAGTATGGGCGACCGACCGAGGGGACTGCAGCGAACGGATCGTGGTGCGTCACGCGATGCTCGTACGTCGGCGACCAGCCCAAGATCTTCACGTCCTCCAGCGGGCGCTACGTCAAGATCCTGGGAGATCGAGGTGGGATCGCGCGCCGGGCCGACGAGGCGGCGGTCAAGGCGGTGGCCGCTCGCGAAGCGCCCGCCGCGAAGCGCGGTGCATTCTGATGGAGGACGTCATCTGCGGCGGATCCAGACCCGCCACGTCGTCGACGCGTCGGGCCGTCGAGCTGCGACTTCGGCGTGTCGCCGGAAGGCTCCGTCGAAATTCGGAACGTCCTTCCAGGTGTCGGATCGTCTACCTCGGCGTCGATCGTCGTCGCTGGCTGCTTATCATGGCCATGCTGAGCATGCTGCCGGAAGCAGCGGTCGCGAAGCGGCCGGACCGGCGGGTGGCCGAGATGCCGCTGGAGACGATGACCTTCCGGGACGCCGAGCGTGTGGGTGCCGTTGGGACCGGATGCACCTGGAAGGGGGGATCGGACCGCACGCGCAGACTGTCGATGGCGGACGACCGTGCCGGCGTCAGGCGGAACGGGACGGTCGTGGCATTGAAGCCTGCCCCGGACGCCAAGGAGATGTTCTTCACCTACGACCGCTGGCTCGGTGGTGGGATGCTGATAGTCGTCCGCGACACGGGGAAGGTCGTGAGCCGAGGCCGGGAGTCCTCGGAGACGGCGGCTTGGCTCGATCTCGTCGAGGGCGGCCGGACGCGATCGTTCCAGGGACGGCTGAACTGCGGATCCTGAGGGCGGCTCGGCCCAAGCGTTATTCCGTCGGACGGCTTCGCCGTCTGACGGTCTCGATCGAGTAAGTGATCATATCCTGTCGAAGACCGATCCCATGCGCGGGCTGAACAGCCGCTCGTACGTCTTGAGCAGGAACATGTCCGTCATGCCCGCGATGTGGTCGCAGACGACGCGGATGTCGTTGCCGGCCGTCTCGTACTGGCGAAAGGTGTTCCTGGGTAGGAAAGCGGCGGGCTCCGACGCGAGCGCCTCGAACACGGCCACCACCATGCGCTGCCCCTTGAATTCGAGATGCTGCACTTCGGCGCTGCGGATCACGACGTCGTAGACGAGAGCCTTCAAGGCGGCGAGGAACATGCGGGCCTCGCCCGTCATGCCGACGCGGAAGCGCAGCAGCGGTTCGGAGAATTCGGTGTGCTCGACGACGGTGCAGCGGTGGATGAAGTAGCCGACCAGCAGGCTGATCGCATGCTTCCTGCTGGACCCGTCTCCGAAGATCTTCTTCATGAGCGCGGCGTACGCGTCGTTTCCGAAGCTGCTTCGTCCGCGGTCGCCGAGCCAGTTGAAGAAGCCTTCGCACATGGCCGGCTTCACGTATTCTTCCCAGTCGGCAATCGTGACCAGGCCGAGCGCTGTCGCATCCTCCAGATCGTGCACGCCGAAGGCGATGTCGTCGGCGACGTCCATGATGCTGCAGTCGAGCGACTTGTGCAGCGTCTTCAAATGTTTCGGCTTGGGTTCGCTTAGCGCCTCTTCGATGGTGCGGTCCGTCGCCGTGAACAGTCCGCGATCGGCATCCGACAGCTCGGCGAGGATCCACTTCACCTCGGCGCACTCGCTGTCCATGTGGCACTTCGGTGGTTTGGATGCCTCGCGGTCCACCAGCGCAACGCTGACGGGGCCGACCATCAGTCCCGGCGATCGCTCCGGGTGGCGGGTCGACGAGTAGCTCGCGGGATACTTCAGCGTCCCCAGCAGCGTCCGCCGCGTCAGATTCGCGCCGTGGCTTTCCGAGTACTTCTCGAGCTTTGTCAGGATGCGGAGGGTCTGTCCGTTCCCCTCGAATCCGCCGTGTTCGGCCATGCAGAAGTTGAGCGCGACTTCGCCGCCATGACCGAAGGGCGGATGCCCCAGATCGTGGGTCGAACCTATGGCCTGAATCAGCGCGAGGTCGGGAAGATGATCGATTACTTCGTGGCCGGCATTGTCCTGGCGAACCTGCCGTACGATGCCGCTGGCGATCTGGGCGACTTCCAGCGAATGCGTGAGGCGCGTCCGATAGAAGTCGCTGTCTCCGAGGTTAAGTATCTGGGTCTTGCCCTGAAGCCGGCGGAACGAGGCGGAGTGAATGATGCGGCCATAGTCGATGTCCGAATTCGATCGGGCATCGTCTGCGTTCTTGACCCAGCCGCTCGGCCGCTCTTCCCAGTTCATCGACGGTGGGTAGTCGTATTCGACGGCGTCTGCCAGTGTCCACCCGTCATTCGACGCGATCCGTCACGTATCGGTGATCGAGCGGACCATGGATTTCGTCCGGATGGATCGCGAAACAGACGTGTCGGCTATGCGGGTGGGATGCTTCGTCTTCCGATGGCATTTGGAGAAACGCGACGCACTTATCGTGGCATCAGCCGTACCTGAGCAGCTGCGCCGAAAGTAGTTTCAGGCGGGTCTCGATCGCCCCCAATTCCTTCTGGTCGGCGAGGGTGAGGAGCGCCAGTCTGTTCCCTCCGGCGCGATAGGCGCCGTGGATCTCGTTGCGGCGATTGCCCAAGGTGACGAACTCGACGGCGGCGGGGTCGTCGCTCGCGGCCTCGAGCACGTTGTTCCGGTGGACCAGCGGATCGTAGACGGCGTCCGGAGCGGGCAGAAAGAGGATGCGCTTGGGCAGGTTGGGCTGCGGCGAAACGTCCACCAGTTCACCGGTCCGCCGCCGCCATACGCCGTGGTGTTCCGCCTCGTGGTAGACGCCCGGCGTCGTCCAGATGGCCCAACCGCTGGCGACCGAGCCGCCGGCGCGGGAGACCTTCCTCGCGACGTTGTCGAAGCATTCCAACGCGACTGCGTCGCCATCGGGACGACAGCGGACGAACACCGGAGCTTCGTCGCTCAGGGTCCTGCAGAATGCGCGTATGCCCGGCGTGACGGCCTTCGGCACCGTATCAGGCATCGACGGCACGACCGGTGTCGCACGTCCCTGCTCAGATCGCATCTATCGACGCCTCCGCCGCCATGGCGCAAGCGACGCCGCTCGATCCCGCTGCCTGTTCCGCCGCGAACTGCCTGGCCCAGCACAGGCCGTCCACGAGCTCCATCTGGGCGATGGTGGAGCAGGGGATCTCGAGCAGCCTCGGATTGGCGTAGATGACGGCGAGGCAGCGTGCCCGGCTGATCGCGACGTTCATCCTGTTGCGGCTGTACAGGAACTCGATGTTGCGCGGCAGGTCGTCGCCCGAGGACGTCGCCATCGAGACGAGCACCACCGGTGCCTCCTGACCCTGGAACTTATCGACCGTCCCGACGCGCGCGCCGTCCGGCAGGATGCGCTTCAGCAGCTCGACCTGCATGTTGTACGGCGAGACCACCAGGATGTCCTCGGTCCCGATCCGGTGCCGCTCGCCGTGCCGGTCGGTCCAGTGCGAACCGAGAAGCGCGCGGTAGGTGACGGCGAGCCTGTCCGCTTCTTCCGGCGCGCGCTGCGTGCGACCGACGTGATCGACGTCCACGAACCGCAGACCGAACGCCGCGAGCGCCTCGGGATCCAGTGCTGCGTCAACTTCGATCCGCTGGGCGGCCGTCGTCGCCTCCGCCTCCAGCCGCCCTTCGTACACGGCGTCCGACACGAAGAGGCAGAGGTCCGGGTGCATGCGTCGGGTGATGGGGAGGAAGACGCCCTGGTCCGCAGGAACGGTGGCGTGTCCTTCGAGCAGATGCTCGAGCGCCGATCGTCCGCTGCCCCCGGGATGCGTGCCCTTGATGGGCTGCGACAGCTGCATCTGGTCGCCGACCAGGACGACGTTGCGGGCCGAGGTGCCCATGGCGAGGACGTTGGCAAGGCTCACCTGACCCGCCTCGTCGACGAAGAGGTAGTCGAACGCCTGATCGAGTTCCTCGCGCGCGAACAGCCACGCGGTGCCCGCGACCAGCCGGTGGTGCGGCTGAACGCCGCTTCCGGTCCCGCCGACCACGTCCTCGATCCAGCCGCCGCCATCGAGCTTCTGGTCGTCCCGGCTGGACTTCTTCATGCCGCGGCAGTTCAGACCCTGCGCCGTCGCCATCGCCTGCACCTCCTGAAGGAGGTTGTTGATGGCCTTGTGCGAATTCGATGCGACGCCGATTCGCTTGCCGTCCGCCAGCAGCGCGACGATCGCTTGGGACGACGTGTAGGTCTTGCCGGCTCCGGGCGGACCCTGAACAAGCAGGTAGCTGTCGTCGAGGACGCCAAGGGCGTCGATGGCGCCTGCGGTGGCGTCGTACTCCATCGGCACTATGGCCTGACCGGGCTCGCGTCCGGACAGTCGCGGGCGGTCCCGGCGCAGGATCGAGGTGAGGGCGGGGTATCGGGACCCGCCGGCCGCGACGTCGGTGGCGTAGCGACGCACGGCCTCGCTCAGGACCTTGTCCCCCACGGGTCCCTCGGGGATCAGCGCACACCCGGGTTCGATGGCGGATCGCGAAGGACCGAGCTTCAACGCCACGATCCGCTCGTCCTCGTCTAGCGAAACGATCTCGCCCGCCGGTTCGAGCGTGCCGGAGCGCAGGGGCTTGTCGCCGACCTTCATCTTGAAGTCCTGCGGGGGGAAGACGAACGGGTGGACGACCGATCGCTTGTCGTTCCAAGGCCGCATCGTCGGGTGCGGCTTCAGATCGGCGATGCACTCCGCATCGTTCAGCAGTTCCTCGGCGTCCATGTCCTGCCGCGCGAACATCGCCCACCACGTCGGCTTGGCCTCTCGACGGTGGAACTCCAGCAGATCGACCAGCAGCCGATGCCACGGAATGTCGCCGGCGGCGATCAGCCTCTCCGCGAGGACCCGCGTTCGCTCGTCCGCTTCCTCGCGCGCCGCCACCTTGGCCGGGTCCGGCGGCGCCACCGGTCGACCGGTGAACCAGGGCGTCGTCGGCGGACGCAGCGACAGGAGCCAGTCCCGGCACATCCGCGTGGAGCGGCAGTCGATCTCGTTGTAGTCGGAGATCTCCTGGAGCAGCGCGTCCCCGCCGAGCTGACGCCAGCGCTCGTAAATGACGATGCTGTCGCCGGCGGTCTTCACCTCTCCCTGCCGTCCGCCGGGGAGATAGAAGGCCTCCATGTTCTTGATCGAGTAGCGCGGCTCGGACGTTCGGATGGCTTCTGCCACGACCTTGTACAGATCGACCAGGCGGTCCCCACGCAGCAGGTCGTCCACCTCCTTCTCGCGGGTGCCGTGATACATGGCCAGCCGCTTCAGCGCCGTCTCCTCGTAGGCGGCGTAGTGGTACACGTGCGCGTCCGGATGTCGGGCGATCCTGTCGGTCACGAAGTCCATCAGCGCCTCGAACGCCGTCTTCTCCGCCTCCCGGTCGTGGGCCCAGAAGGCGTGGAAGCGGTCCTCGCCGTCGCGGTCGAACGCCACGACGCCGAAGAGATACTCCAGTCCTCCCTCGAACAGGGGGTCGCCCTCCATGTCAAAGAACATGTCCCCTTGATCGGGCAGCGGCATGCGGCCGAAGCCGCGGCCCTCGACCGCCGGGAGGATCTCCACGCGGCGCTCGCCGGTGGTGCGCTGGTGATGCTGCAGCTTCGCCTGCGCCGACAGCTTCGCGACGGTGCCCGGCTGCATGCCGGGAATCCTGCCGTTCGGCTGGAGGGCCGCCAGGCCTCCGATGTCGTCCACGCCGGTGGCCCGGAATGCTGCGATCTGGCTTCTGCCCATTCCGGCGATGATCGACAGGTGGTCGGTCGCTTCCCACTCCGCATCGCACCTGTCGATCCAGCGACAGAACCGGCAATGACCGCAGGGATCGGCGCCGGACAGTGCCGGCGTGGAGTCGACGAACGCCTCGAACCGCTCCCGCGCCTGACGGTAGTAGTGCACGACCGCCGTCGTCGGCAGCGACGCGACCTCGCCGGTCCCCAAAACGACGTGCATGGAGGCGGGCATGACGCCCTGCTCGGCTGCCAGCATCTCCGCGTACACGCACAGCTGCAGGACGTGCTTCGCCTTGGCCGACCGCGCTAGCTTCGTGTCGGCGACGTCGTAGGCATACGGGCCGAACGACGAGACGATGTCGTCGCGCCTCAGCAGGAAATCGGAATAGCCGTGCCATCGACCGACTAGGAAAGCGCCCTGATAAATCACGTCGGGACCATCGCGCATCGCGCGTCGCGTGGCGTCGACGCGCTGTTCGAGCGTGCCTTCCGCCGGAATCTCGACGACGACGCGACCATCGCCGCGCAGCCGGGCCAGATAGGCGAGTTCGTGCTCGATCCCCTTCTCTTGGAGGAGGACTGCGCTGTCGTCGTTCGGGGGGAAGACGTTCGGCGTGGTCAGATTGCCGGAGTCGAACGAAGTCGCGTGGGCACACCCCATGAAGTTCACGATGTCGCTAGCGGAGAAGATAGTCCGCCCGTGATGCTTCAGCATATCTTCGACTCCGATTGCGACCTCGATACGACTCGACGTCATGATTCAGGTTAGTCATGATGATGTCACGCGACAGATCCTGTCGCATGGGGATTTCATCTCTTGTCGTACAGAAACGCCATCGATCTTCTCACCATCGCTGCACGCGCGGCCTCCATGCGCGGCGTCAGCCTGACGGAGATTCAGCATATACTAGGCAAGGACTATCGCACGGCGCAGAGGGTGGTGTCCGCCCTTGGTCAACTCTATCCGGAGCTGGAGAAGCTGAAGGACGACGAGACCGGCGGAGCGAGATGGCGACTGCCCCGGACCGCTCTCGCGCCGCTGCTCACGCCCACGGCCGACGAACTGGCGGCCCTCTCGTTGGCGGAGGAGGCACTTTCGCTGAACGGCGGCGTAGATCACGTCCGAGCGCTTCGCTCGCTTCACGGCAAGATCCTAGCGCTGATCCCGAAGGAGCGTAGCAGCCGGATCGAGGCCGACGAGGAGGCGTTGCTGCTGGCTCTGGGACACGCCAAGCGGCCCGGACCCCGCCCGGTCGGGATGGAGGCGGTCGACCTCGCCATCGCGACGGCGCTCAAGGGCGGCTCCCAGCTGCGGATCCGGTATCGCGGCTGGCACGACGAGAATGCGCGCGAGCGGACGGTCGCGCCCCATGGGCTGCTGCTCGGCACCCGTCGATACCTCGTCGCGGTGGACATCGCGAAGCCAACGGCCGGCATCCGTCACTACCGGGTGGACGGCATCGACGAGGCGGTGGTCTTGCCATCGGTCGCGGAGCGGCAGGCGGGGTTCGACCTCGAGGTCCACGCTCTCACCGGCTTCGGCTCGTACCATGACGACGGCGGAGTGCACGACGTGGAGTGGCGGTTCGCGCCGCGGGCGGTGCGATGGGCCGCGGGCTTCTCCTTCCACCCGACGCAGACGATGGAGCGCGAGGAGGGAGGTACGCTTCTTGTCCGGTTCCGGGCCGCCGGTCTGCTCGAGATGTGCTGGCACCTCTACATGTGGGGCGATGCCGTGGAGGTGGTGGCCCCGCCGGAGCTCGCGCTGATGGTCGCCGAGCACCGTCGCGGCGACTTTCCCGCGCTGCCCTGATCGATCGGGTGCAGGCGAAGACGGGGGCCGGAGTGCGACTCCGGCCCCGAGATGTGTCGCCGACGATCAGCAGTCGGGCAGGTCGTCCAGGTTGTTGCGCGACGTCGTGTCCCGATCGGTGCGCAGGTACCTGCCAGTCGCCCCCTGTACGACCCTGATCCTCGTTTCCGGCGCATTGGCCCAGTTGACCCAGTACTCGTGGGTTCCGCCGTCGATGTCGCTGATCGCGTCCGCCTTGGTGCGGGGGGACCAGTAGTCACCGGAGTTGCAGAGCTTCGTGATGTCGCCCTGCGAGTTCTTTCCGGTCGCCCGGACATACCGCTTCGCCATCGTCAGGACTCCTTGACCGTGGTGCGCGGGCTGGCCTTGCCGTGGGCGTTCGTGACGTATCGTCCCGAGATCGCGCTGCGATAATGGCTGCCCGAGCTGCCGCTCGGCCCCGAACCCTCGCGCACCGTCGTGCGCGGACTGGCGTTGCCGTGCTTCGCGGTGACGTAGCGCCCGCTGATCGCGCTGCGAAAGCTGCCGCCGCTCCTGCCTTTGCTCATGTTGTTCTCCATCGTTTGCGCAACGCTGATTCGTCGCCGGTGACCGGTATGGAGACGTCGGACGACAGATCCCGTCGCATGGGACCATGGCGCACGTTCGAGCGCCGAGTACCCGCCGCTGCGCGGAAGCTACGTGCAGGTGGGGGAGAACGGTCTGCTCTACACGCGGGGCAGCTACCCTCTACGGCATCTATCCCGGAATGAGGGTGCCGTCGCCGCTCCAGCTGCGTCCTTACGAGTGCGAGACGCCCCTCGCTGACATCGCCGCCGAGATCATGGCGCTGACCAAGCTTAACTGGAACTCGACGCAGCTCGACGGCAAGCTGCCCGTCTCTACCCGCGCGGCCTGGGAAGTCGGGCGGGTGCTGCAGCATGTGAGCTACGGCGAGCGGGATCAGACGGACTTCAGATACTATGCCTGAGCCGACATGGAGAGTTCTTCCGCTTCTATTCTCGGGGCGACTGTCTTAGACCGAGGCACTGGCGGATGTCGGGGGGCTCTTGAATCAGACGGACAAAATCGTGACAGACAGTTCGGCGCATGCTCCTATAGCGGGAGGCGTCTATTGGTCTGAGGTGGGCGATGAAGAGCTTTTCGCGCAGGGCGACATCGTCCGCAGGATTGCCGATGGAACCCGGCCCCGGGAATACGGTCTCGTCCTGACCGCTGACTGCGACTTCGCCCAGCGGAAGAATTCCAACCGTCTGTCGTACATCGAAGTAGTCACGATCCGGAGCTACCTCGAGGACTACTGGGCGCCGGACCAGCTGGCCAAGCACCTGCAGAAGCAGGTGGCGCCCGCCGCGCAGCAGATCTCCGCATCGATCCGCCGCTCAGGGAGTGATCTCTCGCTCGACGCAACACAGCTCGTCGATTGGTTGAGACGCAGGACCGTGGAGGAGGTCGAAGCGGCAATAGGCGTCGTCTTCGACGCGAAGCTCAACCGAACGCTCGCCGGCATCCGATGCGCGGCGGACGTGGTCGCGGTACCGACCGCCCTGGGCCGCTGGGTGCGGCTCAGGCGGCTGCTGGGCGACCCTCCGCAGCTGATCCGCGGCACCGTCTCGGCGGCTTTCGCCGGGTCGGGCTTTCCCGACTACTTCGTGCTGCCCGAACTTCCGGGCAGCGACGAGTACGGACACGTCGCCGTGCTGCGATCGATGCGAACGGTGCCGGCGTCTGAAGTTCACGTTAGCGAGATCGAAGCCCGGATCTCCGACCGGCCGCACGAGCTGCATCGCGTCGGTAGGCTGCCGGACGGGATCCGGTTCGCCTTCGCTCAGAAGATCGCGTTCTTGTTCTCCCGCATCGGACTGCCCGAGCACTACGAGGCCGCCTGCTCGTCCGCCGCAGACCTTGCGGCCGAAGGGATCATAGATGGAGACTAAGATGGCCTACGACGCCCTCGTGATCGACGAAGGCGCGATCGCCGCCCTTGATGCGGCGCTCATCGACGAAGGGTGGTTCGCCGAGTTCGCGCTGCCGGAGAACGCAGCGGGGCTTCGCCGTTCGGTCGTCGGCGGAACGGTATACATCCTCTCGGGGAAGGCGGACCTCGACTCGCCGCTGCTCGTCGTGAACGTCGGCTCCTCCGGCGTCTTCTCGGGCGGCATGCGACAGACGTCCCGGTTCGAGCGCGTCCTGCGGGTCGCGATGCGCCGGTTCGATGCCAACATAGCGCTTCCGCTACAGTGGCAGGCCTATCATGACGGTTCGCGGATGTCGGTCTACGGTGAGCCTGCGAGTCTACGATCGCGCGTGCGTGTGTATTTCGATAAGTCGCCTGATGGTCGGGACGACGTCTACGCCTACGGCGTGACCGATGGCCCCCGGCCTCTGTCAGAAGTCGAGCCAGACCTGAGGGTCTTCCGGCGGGCTATCGCCGGACTGGAGGAGGCTGCGCTCGCGGAGGAGAACGCACCTTCTGTCGGGAATTACGGCATCCTGCTCAGCGAGCCGCTCGGACAGGACATGGCAGGCACGGCGACGCTAGACGAGTGGCTCGACCACAAGCTCAATCCCGAACAGCGGAAGTTCCTGAACAAATCCTACGATCAGCCGGTCAGGCTGCGGGGGGCGGCGGGCACGGGGAAGACGCAGGCGATGGCGGTGAAGTGCGTCGCGGATCTGCTCGAGGACCTCGACGGTCCCAACGAGAAAACGTTCGCCTTCCTGACGCACAGCTCCGCGCTCGCGCACACCGTGATCCGGGGCATGTTCACGGCATTGGATCCCTCCGAGCGGTGGCGGACCGCCAAGACCTCGGACGGCAGGAGCAAGCTGTGGATCGGCACGCTTTATCAGCTGGCGGAGGATCGGCTGAACTATGCACAGAAGGGCCTGAAGCCCCTGTCCCTGGATGGTCAGGAGGGCAGGGACTACCAGCGGATCCTCATTTCGGACGCGATCGACCGTGTGACGCGGGACGCTAGCGTCGTGTGCGACATGCGCGGCGCTGAGCCCGCATTCCTCACCAGATTGGGCGACGCGGCGGTGCGTGACGGTCTTGTTGAGGAGCTCATGAACGAGTTTGCAGGCGTTCTCGACGCCGAGAACGTTCGAAAGGGTACGCCCGCCGCGGAAAGGTATCTCGACGGCTCCAGGGAGGAGTGGCAAATGGACCTTCCGACCAGGGCGCAGCGAGAGGCGATCCTGGAGATCCATGACGCGTATCGGTCGATGCTGAAGCATGAGCGGCTGCTGAGCATGGATCAGATGACCGCCGACTTCGGCCGCTATCTCTCGACGCACGAGTGGGAGCAGCTGAGGGACGTCAGCGGCTATGACGTCGTCTACGTCGACGAATATCACTACTTCAGCAGGAACGAGGCGATGACCCTCCAGGGCCTCTTCAAGCCGCGGGCGGGCAGCTCGGGGCGGTGGCCGCTGCTGATGGCATACGACCTGAAGCAGAGCACGTCCGATGCGGCGCTGGGAGGCGGAATTGAGCGGTTCCGGAATCCGGGCGTGGGTGAGTCGGAGGCGGTGGACCTGAAGGAGAACTATCGCTCCACCCCGCAGATCACCCGTTTCCTGCAGGACTTCGACGCCTCTTTTCCGGCGATGGATCTCGAGGGCGAATACGACACCCACGTCGCAACGTCGGAGCAGGGATCGGGACCGTCGCCGCGGCTCGACGTCTACAACCGCGATCAGGATCTGCTCGACGAGGTCTTCCGCGAGGCCGGCGGCGACGCCCGCCGCTACGACGGGAGGAAGGTGGCCGTCCTGTGTCTGAACGACGACATCTTCGATCGCTCGCGACAGGCTTCCCGGATCGCCGGCAAGTTCGTCGCGCTAACGTCGCGCGAGGACCTGAAGGCGGTGCAGTATGCCCGGACGCGCTGCGTGTTCAGCAAGCCCGAATACGTCGCCGGCCTGCAGTTCGAAGTCGTCTACCTCCTGCATGCCGACAACGCGGACCTGTCCGACGAGATGCTCAGTCAGGGTGCTCGTCGCCGCTACCTGCACCGCTTCTATCTTGGCGCCAGCCGCGCCAAGACGAAGCTGGTCATCACCGCATCGAGGGAGCGCGGCGGCTACAGCGACATGTTGAAGGGTCCGGTGCAGCTCGGCAGTTTGGAGACGGGCCGCTGATCGCCGCTGAACGTGGAGCGACGCACGGCGATCGAGGTCGCCGATGCGGAAGGAGAGGCGGGCAGGTCGCCGCCGTGCTTCGCCATCGGGCTTCGATTGAACGTCGCCTACGATCGACAGGAAGGAAGGACGCGTCATGGCCGCTAACGGCGTGAACCTAGATGCACTGATACCGCGCGAGGACTTCGCCACGGCGTCCGGGCCGTATCGCGGCAACCCCATCGCCACCATCAGCCTCGGTCTCCTGAAGGACGACTTCTTCGTCGACACGCTACGCAAGCCGGACTTCCAGCGCGAGACAACGAACTGGACGCCGGGCAAGATCGTCGATCTGATCGGCGCGTTCCTAGAAGGCGATCTGATTCCGGCCATCATCCTGTGGAGATCCGGGCAGAACGTCTTCGTCATCGACGGCGCCCACCGGCTCAGTGCCCTTCTCGCCTGGATCTACGACGACTACGGCGATCGCTCGCGGTCGGCCAACTTCTTCCGAAATCAGATTCCGGAGGAGCAGGCCAAGGTGGCTGATCAGACCAGGAAAATGGTCGAGGAGAGGTACGGGTCGTATCAGTCCTACGTCGACGCGGGCAGGAACAAGTTCGCGCCCGAGGCCATGAAGGAACGGGTCGGCATGATGAACGCCAATTCGCTCGTGGCGCAGTGGGTGCCGGCGACGGACGCCGATGGCGCCGAGAAGTCCTTCTTCAAGATCAATCAGGCGCCGACACCGGTCGATCCTATCGAGAAGCGGATCCTGCGGGCTCGCGAGTCGGCTGCGGCGATCGCCACCAGAGCGATCAACCGCGGTGGTTCGGGCCACAAGTACTGGGGCAAGTACGATGAACACATGCAGTCCGAGCTCGAGGCGGAGGGCAAGAAGGTGTACGACGCACTCTACTCCCCGCCACTTGGAGATCTGCCGATCAAGAGCTCCGACGTGCCTATCGGTGGCAGGGGCTACAGTTCGTTGCCATTCGTGTTCGATCTCGTCCATCTTGTGAACGGCATCGGGCCGAAGGATCCGCTCCCTCGCGACGACGACGGATCGGATGCCGTCCGCTTCGTGCGTTCTGTGGGCAAGCGGCTCGAGAGGATCACCACGACGCACGCCGGGTCGTTGGGACTGCATCCGCTCGTGTACTTCTATACCCGCGGCGGGTCATTTCAGCCGGTCGTATTCCTCGCAGTCCTGCAGTTCGTCGACCGCCTGGTAAGGGAGGACAGATTGGACGAGCTGACGTTGGTCCGACGCCGGTTCGAGGATTTTCTGCTAGCTCACAAGGAGGCGTTCACGCTCATCCTTAAGCGGCAGGGGGCCGGAGCCAGGAGCCGCCCCGCGATCGAGGCCTTCCTGAAGCTGGTGCTCGACGGCATGCTGGAAGGGCGCGCGGACGAGGAGGTGGTCGCCTCGCTGTCGGAGGACCAGCGCTTCGCCTTCTTTGCGACCCCCGCGCCTCAGCGTGGCGACGGCGAAGGTGAGCGCAGGTTCAGCAGGTCGGTCAAGTCGGCCGCCTTCGTCTCCGAGCTGCTCACGGGAGGTGTGCGCTGCAGGATCTGCGACGCTCTGCTCCATCGCAACTCGATGCAGACCGATCACAAGGTGAGGCGGGAGGACGGAGGTGGCGCGGGTCTGCAGAACGCCCAGGTGTCGCATCCCTATTGCAACACCACCTACAAGGAACGGCGTCACGCCGCCAGGTCAGACGTCTGAGGTCCCCGCTCGAGAAAGTCGCTCAGGAGACGTGCGAGGGTGCCGACATCGCGTGTCTGGCATTCCCATACGGTTAGTACGTCCCATCCGTCCTTCTCCAAGGACGATTGGACCATGGAGTCGCGCGCGACGTTTCGATCGAACTTGGCGTTCCAGAAGCCGACGTTCGACTTTGGCGGGGCGGCCTTCGGGCAGGCCTCGTGACGATGCCACCAGCAGCCGTGCACGAAGATCACCTTTCGTCGACCGGGAAAGACCAGATCGGGTGTTCCTGGAAGATCCCGCCGATGAAGGCGGAAGCGGAAACCCATTCCGTGAACCAGGCGACGTACGATCGTTTCGGGTTTGCTGCCCTTCGGCCCGATGCGCGACATCAGACGCGATCTATCTTCGGGGGTGAGATGATCGACCACGCTCAGACGACCTCGGACAGACCGACCCGCTTGGAAACTACGAAAGCGGATAGGATATCGGCGAGTGCATCGCGATCGCCACCGGACACGATGGTGATCTCTCCGTCAGAAGCGATGGAGGTTCGATAGACGGCTTCCGGGACCGCGAGCACGGCCTGCAGATCGTCGATCGCACCGGCGAAGTCATGCAGATACCCGAAGACCTTGTAGATGCTGTCGCTGAGATAACGACCGTCATCCGAGCGTTTAGCCTCGACTATCAGGACGCGTCGGACTTCCCCGTCGCTGCCGATTACCGCAAGAACGACGTCGGGGCGTCGCTCGTTTCCCGTGACTCCGCTGTGAGCGGAAACGGTCGATTTGTATCGGCCTGACGACCCTACGATGCGTGCGAGCGAGGTGTCGAAGAAGACCTTCAGCTCGCCGTCCAGAAGATCGAAGCGCGCGACGTGTGATCTGCCGCTCCTCACGAGTCCGATCTCGGCGGGGGAGCCCAATGCCGATTCGGTTGCGAGAACGTCGAGCACGAGGACTAGGACATACAATTCGAACAGATCGTCGTCGTTCAGCGGTTCGAGCCAACCGACTGCCAACAGCATGAGGATCGCGTGTCGACGCCGATCGTCGTCGTCGCCGCCGATGCGGTCTATCGATCGCAGAAGGCCCGCGACCGATCCGTATCCGGCCCTGCCGCTCGTCTCCGTGATCTGCAGATCGGCTTCATCGGTGCTTTCGGTGAACTGGAGACCGCGCATCGCGTCGTGCTCCTGTGATCGTCGGACCTCGTCGAGAAGTCGTTGCACGCCGCTGGGCGGCCGACCCGGACGGGCCTTCCGCGCGACCCAGGTCGCGGCGCTGTCGATAGCGTCAAGGTAACGACGGACTGTCCGGTTCTCGGGAATGTCGTACGATCGTCGTGCCGTCATGCTGAAGTAGCGTCCCGGGGGGAGCTTTCCGGTCCTGCGCGCGACGTCCGTCTGCATCCAGCGGACCGCCCCCTGGATCGCGGGGCCGACGACTTCGTCTCGGCGTGCCGTCTCGCTCGAGAGCTGATCCAGCAGCACGGGAAGGTCGTCGCGAATGAATTGCGAATGGCCACCGGACAGCAGTTCGACGACTGTCGCGAGGAAGGTTACGTCTTCGTGTCCTCCTCGAAGCGACGCCAGAAAGGATTGAAGCTCGTCCATGTGGACCGGGTCGGAAAGGGCGGCACCGATCGAGTCGCCGATCCTGGAAAAGAATCTTCCCGCGTGTTCGGGCGACGTGATGAACTCGCGCCACGCCTCCCGGTTCGCGATCATCGCCTACGACTGCTCCACATGGTGATGGCTTCGGCGAGCCGATCCACGCTCTCTATGTGCGGCCCGAGTACCTGAAGGATCTGGGTTCGGTCGATGTTCAGTTCGGAAAGCAGAGGAGCGACCGCGTTGGCGAGGACGGAATTCAGAACGCGACCGAGCGGTCGCTTGTCATCCATGTTCCACTCGAATGCAGCGCGGCGGATGATCGTGATGGGGATCGCAGGACCCATAGGCTGCCCGAGTTCGGCGAAACCCTTCTTGCTCGTCGCGAAGACCTCATGAAGCATCGCGAGCAGCTGATCCATGGGTGCGGAGGCCGGTGCGTTTGCCTTGGCGACGGCTCCGTCGAGTATGCGTCGATAAACGTCGTCCGGCGGGATCGGGACCGGAATGCAGGCGAACCGCCGTTTGAACGCCTGCGACAATCGACGGACCGCACCTTTGTCGGCATCGTTCATCGCCCCGATGAGACGCCACCAGGAAGGGACGGGAATGGGATGTACGTCCTCTTCGACGATCCCGGGCCTTGGCATCAGCCGAATGCGCTCGAACCCCGTGTCGGTCAGGATGCGAAACGGGAGCGTGACGGCCTGGCCGGTGGCTATCGAGAAGAACTCGCCGAAGCACTTGTCCATGTCTGCACGATTTAGTTCGTCGATGATCAGGCAACGACCGGATGAAATCGCGTCCAGCATCAGGCCGGGAAGGAAGTCGATCTTCTCTCCCCCCTCCTTGCTGCTCCGGGGGGACTGGAAGTACGAACCGATCGTCTCGAACGTCGTCCAGCTCTCGGTGGCGGTCGAAAGCGTGCTCGGGATCGATGCTGCCTGGCAGAGGGCCTCCGCCAAGGTCGTTTTGCCCGTTCCCGGCGGTCCGATGAAGATCACGTGGTCGCCCGCGCGCAGCGCGGCTGCGGCGGAGAACGCAGCCTCCTCCATGCCCTCGAGGCCCCCGATGCCGTTCAGCAGCTCGATGTCGAACTCCCACGACGCGGCGAGGGCGTCGGGATCGACCAGCCCTCCGACGCTCTTCTCTTCCGCATCTCCGTCTGCCGCCGTGGCGAGCGATGACTCCGGGGGGGAGCTCCGCCGGGCCAGCACGGCGAGCAGATCCGTCGTCGAGATACTTTCGGGCTCGTTGGGGTCTCCGATGTCGAGGGTGTCCTCGCGCGTGAATACGGAAACGCGGTGGTCGTCACCGATCAGGCCGTCGCGATCGAGATGAAAATCGGCGACGAGCATGTCCGTCGCTTGGTCGATGGAGGCGAGCTCGACGTCCCGATAGATCCAGACTGCCAGCGCGGGCAGCGAGATCGGCGGGGCTCCGATCGACTTGTCGGGTACCCGAAGGGCGTTGGCGACGTAGTCCTTGTGCAGTGCCCACTCGGTCCTGCTGTCCGGCTTCTTGACGAAGATGTCAGGAAGTCGACTGCGCTGCGCCTGCAGGCTCTTCTGCGCATACGTGCGTTC
This sequence comes from Sphingomonas sp. AC435, assembly GCF_979253005.1. Lineage (NCBI taxonomy): Bacteria > Pseudomonadati > Pseudomonadota > Alphaproteobacteria > Sphingomonadales > Sphingomonadaceae > Sphingomonas > Sphingomonas sp. AC435. The sequence goes on along the minus strand of NZ_CEEDCJ010000002.1, from coordinate 224,518 downwards.
CCGCCACCGCGACTTGCCCTGCGTCTTGTAGAACGGGACGAAGAGCGGATGACTGGGCGGCGAGCCCTCGGGCGAGAAGTGGCGTTGCAGCAGATCGGTTTCCTGCTTGGAGCCGAACTCCGCATAGCTCATGCCGTCGTCCAACGGGAATTTCTCCTGCCACATGGCGAGGAGCGAGATCAGCATGGTGTGCGTCGTTTCCTCGTAGGCGACCAGCGAGGTCTCGATCTGCTTCGATGAGAAGTAGGGCATGGTCGCCTCAGATCAGAACAGGATGGACGTCCGCGGGCTTGCGTCGAGCACCGTGGAGCTTGATATGGTCGCCGCCTTCCGGTGAGCCGTCCACGGTGAGGACGTCCCGAACATGCGGAACTGATACGCCGAATGCGTCCTTCATGACTGCGGGAAGGATCGCCTCAGCGATGCACCGCGCCAGAAGAGGCGGCACGGCGTTGCCGATCTGTCGCCGGATTTCCGCAGAGCTGCCTTCGAAGACGAAGCTATCGGGGAAGGACTGCAGCCGGGCTGCCTCCCGCAACGAGATCGTGCGGGCTTGCGTCGGATGGATGAATGCGCCGGTGGTCGCCTCGTTGAACTTCGTGGTGATCGTGTAGGAGGGCAGGTCAGCCCGCAGACGCTTCAGTAGCGTGGTTGCGTCATAGGGACGGATCTTGGCGAAGCGGGGAGGCAAAACGTCGGCTGGCAGATTGCGCCAGTTCTGGCCCTGCTCCAAGGTGTTGGCGGCCACGTGGTCGAGGCGTGAGAGGTCCGCCGCCTCGTGCTGGCGCACGGCGTCCGAGCCTTCCCGGATCATACGCTGGAAGTCGTTGCGCGGGGCACATGGATAGGGCTCGCCGTCGACGCATCCGCCCTCCGGCACCGGAGGGAGGTCGCCGCATGCGTCGTCGAAGCCGACGTGCTTGAGGACTTCGCCCTGCTTCCCGTGGCCGATGCGCGAAAGGTGGGCGAACGGTAGCGAGAAGTTCTTCCAGAGATCGGGGTTGCCGTGGGTCGCGGCCGGGAAGCAGATTTCGCTTCCGGTACGGTTTCCGACGAATACGAGCCGCCTGCGCAGCTGGGGAACGCCGAAGTCGGCCGCCAGCAGGATCATCGGGACGATGGTATAGCCGATCTCGCGGAACGCCTTGACGATGTCGAGAGCGACCTTGCCGTTCTCATAAAGGAGCAGACCTGGGACGTTCTCGAACACGATCCACTTCGGCTGCAGGAGATCGACGATGCCGATGTAGTTCAGGAACAGACGGTTCCGTGGATCCGCCTCGTCGCGCCCGCTGGATTTGCTGAGCCCGCCCGATGTGCTGAAGCCCTGACACGAAGGACCGCCGACGATGACGTCGACGTCCCCGTCCACGTACGCGTCGATGTCGGAGAAGTCGGTGAGCCGCAGATCGCGCAGCATCCCCGGAGCGTTCGGGAAGTTGCGCGTGAACGTCGCGATGGCATGCTTGGAGAAGTCGACGCCACCGACGATCTCGTATCCTGCGTCCTCGAAACCCGCGGCTATGCCGCCCGCACCCGAAAACAGGTCCAGCACCTTGGGTCGCTTCGGCTTGTGTCCGGTACGCATCACGGGCAACCCTTCTTTCATCGCATATCATTGTTCCCCATTCGTTCCGTTCACGCAAGCGTGATCGACGGGTCGGCATCATTTTCGACGATCGTCGACTCTCGCGCCAGCGGTTTCTTCGAGTTCGGCATTTTCCTTGTCGAACCCGTCCGAGCGGCTAACCTTCCGCCTTCGTTGCCCAAGGGCGAGCGGTTCGGAGAGATGTCGCGTGCAACCAACCTACATGCCGATCGCGCAGGTGTTCGGAACTCAGACCAGACATACCGTGCCGTTGTTCCAGCGGCCCTACGTCTGGAACCGCGAAGAACAGTGGGAGCCGCTCTGGGAGGACGTGCTCGGCCTGCTCGACCGGCTCGAAAATCGTCAGGGTGAAGCGTCCGTGGCAAGTCACTTCCTCGGCACCATCGTGCTTGAGCAGGCACCGAACCCGACCGGAAGCCTGCCACGCCGCGAGGTCATCGACGGCCAGCAGCGACTGACCACGCTTCAGCTTCTGCTCAAGGCGTCGGAACATGCGCTCGCTGCCGTGGAGTCTGCGGCGGAGGGGGAGCAGGCGCACATGGCGTCCTTCGCTCGTCAACAGCTGGCGATGCTGACGGTCAACACGGCCTATGATCCGCAGGAGAAGTACAAGGTCTGGCCGACGAACGAGGACCGTGCACCGTTCCAGGCCGTGCTGGACAGCGATGCGACGTCGGGCCCGGTCGGGCAGGCGACGCGCATGGCGGAGGCATATCGGTTCTTTCGCGACGCTGCTGAAGCGTACCTGCTCCCGTCCGGCGACGCATCGGGCGCGGGCGTCCGGGCGCAGCGGTTCGCAGCTGCGCTGAAGGACTATCTCAAGCTCATCGTGCTCGATCTCGACCCGAGCGACGAGCCTCAGGCGATCTTCGAGACGCTCAATGCGCACGGTACGCCGCTGCTGCCGGCCGATCTGATAAAGAACTGGCTGCTTTGGGAGGGAGCGCGACAGAAGCTGGATGTCGCTGCGCTCTACGAGAAGCACTGGCGGGCATTCGATCGCGACCACGAGTTCTGGCGAAGGAAGGTCGGTACGGGCCATGCCGCGCGCGCGCGGGTGGATGCCTTCCTGCAGGCATGGCTGACGAAGGAGACGACGGAAGCGATTTCGCCGAAGCATCTGTACGATCGCTTCCTCCGCCACATGGCCGCTCTGAAGAAGGGATCAGCGGACGACAAGGTCGACGTTCCCGCGGTGATGTCGGCGATCGCCGGCGATGCGAAGTTCTTCAGGCGTATCGCCGAAGAGCAGGGCACGGACCGGTTCTCGCGGTTCCTGCAGCGTCTCGGCGTCCTCGACGTCGTGGTGTTCGATGCGGTTCTACTCGCGCTGATGGGTCGCACAGGATCGAATGAAGCCGATCTCGTGGCCGCTTCCAGCGCGCTGGAGAGTTATCTCGTCCGCCGCATGATCTGCGGCTATCAGACACGTGGATACGGTGCCTTGGCGCTTCGCCTTCTGAAGGCGATGGCGACTGTGCCCGCCGAACATCCCGTCGCGCCCGCGATCGAATTCGAGCTTGCTGCCACGGTCTCAGGTGCGGACTCCTGGCCCGACGACGACGAGTTCCGCGCGCAGTGGCGACAGAGAAAGTTCTACAACGGTCTCCGCCGCGATCGCGTCTCGATGATCCTTCAGGCGATCGAGGAGAGATGGCAGCGTGCGAACCTGAAGGCGGAGCCGATTCTGACGTTCGATCTGTCGCGATTGCAGATCGAGCACGTCATTCCGCAGAGCTGGCAGGAGCACTGGCCTCTGCCGGCAGAGGGCGTGACCCCTGAGGCGCGGTCGTGGGCGGTCGACGGCATCGGGAACCTCACGCTCGTCAGCGAGCGTCTCAACCCATCGCTGTCCAACGGTCCGTGGAAGGGTGCCCCGGGTGCGTGCAAGCGCGACGGTCTTCATGCCCACAGCAAGTTGGAACTCAACCGGCACCTTCTCGACGGTCATGAGGAATGGGACGAGGAGCGCATACTGGTTCGCGCCGACGAGCTGTTCGAGCAGGCGCGAAGGATCTGGCCGGCGGTCGATACGACCGGCGCAACGGGTCTGCTGCCCGCAGGGGCGATCGGCTGAGGGCGTCGAGCCGGTCGTATGGCTCCTGCTGGAGGAATGAGATGGCATCGAAGGGCACACTCGAGCTTAGGCTGGACGATCACCCCGAACGATCGGAGACCGGGTTCCGGAACTGGCTCGATCTGATCAAGGATGAGGCTGACGAGGAGGATTGGGGCTGGCTCCTGCCCGATCGCCGGCTTTCCTTTCGTCACCTCGACGCCTCGCCCCCTCGGCTCCGCACGGAGTTCAGCGCGGGTGCCGAGGCGTCCTCGGCGATCGTGCAGATCAACGAACCGACCACGGCCGGCTCGGAGAACCCCTTGTCCGGCATCGCCGTCGATCATCAGGGAATCCGTTACGTCGTCCGGCAGGGTACGCTTCATAAGAACAGGGTGTCGCCGCGGATCGACGTCGACGAGTTCCAACGCCTGACACGGCTTCGGCCGGTCGTGATGATGGTCGGCAACGCTCCCGCAAAACGCCGCTGGTTCGTCGTTGCGCAGGTCGATCGCGTCGACGCGGCGACCGTCGTCGCTCAGACTGCAGACTTCGTGGACCGATGCTGGACGGCACGGCTTTCCCATGTCGAAGACGAAGGCGACGAAGAAGGCATCGACGACATCTTCGGCAGCGAAGAGCGCGGCGGAACGAGCACGGTGGTACCGACCCCTGATCCGCGCGAGGTCTGTCGCATTCAGGGATACGTCTGGGAGCAGCTTCACGCACGCTTGAAGGGAGCTGGGATCGTCATGAGGAAGCCGCGTCACGCTGAAGGCTATGAAGTGGATGCGGAGATCCTGGCACCCGGCGGGCCTATTCTGCTTGAGATCAAGACGTCGACGTCGCCAGCTGATGTCTACACCGGGATCGGACAGCTGGAAATTTATCCCGAGCTGATTGCCCGTCTCCAGGGCCATCGCCGCGTTCTGCTCCTGCCTGGAGATCTAAAGCGATCCTTTGCTCGAGCGGTGGAAGGCTTGAACGTAGACCTTCATGCTTACCGGCTGACCGACGTGGATGCCAAACCGATCGCGACGTTCAGTCAGCAGTTTCTATTCCTGTGCGGCGTGACCCCAGGGGTAGGCTAAACCGAGGTTGATTCTATTTCGCCCCGAAGGTGCAAGCCGGAGCCGACCGTGATCGGTTATGAAACTCATGACGGGTCGGATCGCGGCGACCGTCTACCCGCCATCCGCCATCGGCATGTCGGGCCGGTTACCCCGCGCCCAACATTCCCAAACGGTCCGACCGTGCTGGCTGGTCCGGACGTCGCACCATTCGCTGAGGATACTGTTCCACAGCTGTTCTGAACGTGGCGTCGGGATGCCCGCAATGCAGTTGAGACCGTCCTGTTCGTTCGGCTTCGCCTTCGTCCGCCGCGGACGCTTGGCGATCAGGCGCCGTTTAACGCGCGCCTCGTCGTCTTCGCCGTCGAGATGGTCCTGGATCTGGTACCGGGTACGTTCCTCGATGACCTGAATCGCGCGCTCGACGACGGCCCGCTGGCATTCGGAGGCATGTTCGCGAGCCAGCTTCTCGATGTCGGCGAGGAAGACGTCGCGATCGACGATAATCACGACGTGGCCGGCTTCGAGATCCGCGGCCAACCCGATGACCCACTTGGCGTAGCTGCGCAGTCCCAACCTGACCATGGGACGGAGCTCGAACTGGAAGTGGCCGTCGCCGCGGCGATGAACGACCAGAGCATCGTCGATGGCGGTGAGACGCTGGCGGTAGTCCGCCGCTTCGTACATCGGGAAGACGACGACCAGCTTGGCGGGATGCGCATCGATGTGGCGCTCCTTCGCGAGCTGATGGTCTGACGGCCGACCGACATGGATCCGTCGCTGGAGCTCGGCCTGGCCCCGCGCGACGCCGATCAGCCGCTGCTCCTTCGTCAGGCTGGAGGACTGATCGCTGGCTTCCAGGCCCCCGCCGATAATCCGTATCGACGGACCCGCGCCGCGCTCCGTCACGAACATCGGCGACCGACCTTCGAGGAGGCAGAGGCGGTATCCTGCATGTTGGATCGCATCCGGCCCGCGCTTCAGCACGAGGTCGAACATGAAGGGGTGACCGGACCTGAAGTCGTCGACGTAGGTCGCGACGATGTCGCAGCCCTTCTGCCGGGCCAGCGACCGGAGCAGGGTGTGATCGAGCGGTTCGCTCTGATCTCCGGCGATGACGATCAGCGCGCGATCGTCGATCCTCAGTCCCCACGGACCTCGATCGTGGCCGGACACCGGTGAGACGGATCCGCCGCCCATGACTTCCACGAGCATCTGCATCGCCCGCTTCTTGCCGCTACCCACGTATTCACACATGTCCTCGTCCCTTTCTCTGTCGCTGAAGCGGGGAAGCCGGCCACACGTTCGTTGTGCGGCCGTCCCCTGCGCATTGTTGCCGATGCTGGTCAGTCGTTCTGTGTCGCAGCCGGCATCAGCCTGCGGTCTTCGACATCCACCAGCGCTGCCGCGGCGACCTGCAGCAGGTGGTGGGTCAGCTGATCGGAACCGTAGTCGTGCGCCATCTCCGCCCATGCCATCCAGCGGTCCAGCCGGAAGCACAGCCATTCGAAGAAGCGGTCGCGCTGCTCCACGTTGGCGAGCCGCAGGGTCCAGACCGTCTGGAAGGCTGCGGCGGGACCGTCGCCGCGCTTCGACATGACGATCGAGGGCTTCCCGGCGAACTGCTGACGGAGGAAGGTCGCGTCCCAGCCGGCAGACGCCTCCTCGACGCGCACCAGGCGCTCCTCGCGTGCCTCCGGCCCGAGACCGAGCTCGCCGAGCTGGGCGATGGTAGCCCCGGTGGGGCGCTCCTGCCTCACGTCGTACGGGCGGGTCGCCATGAGCATGTTGAGGATGGCCATGCCCTCCACGGTCACCGCCTCGGCGCCGTGACCGTTCGCTGCCAGCACGATCAGCTTCTGGCTGGCGAGCCAGAGGTGGAACATGCGGGAGTACGGCTCGCTGCCCTGGAACAGCTCGCACGTCTGCTCGTGGAAGTTCGGGGTCCGCCGGACCGTCGCCGCCAACACCGCATGCATGGTCTCCAGCAGCTCGGGCGGCGGCTGCCGGTTGTAGTCCTGCATCGACAGCCGTCCGTTCCACAGGGCCGCCCTCAACGACGGCCAGCGTTCGCCGGTGGCATCGTCGACGAGCTTGCCGCGCGTACCCGCTTCGGCCCGCAGCCAGTTGCCCCACGGCAGCTCGTGGTCGATCTCGGTCCGACGGGCGCTCACTTGCGGAGTTCCCGAACGGGACGCAGCATCGGGGTGGGCCCGGGGTCCGCCTCGCGCGGATCGCGACCCTCCTCGATCGCCTTCAGCTGCAGGGCGAGCCTGACGCACTCGTCGTGGACGAACCCTTCCGTCTTGTATGTCGGCGCCTCGATGCCGGGCCGGGGAACGTGCTGGGCGTGGCTGCTCGACGGGACCGGGACGATGTCGCCGGGCTTGTCGCAGCTGAACCCCAGCCACCACGCGTCGTCGCGTCGATCCGCCGCCTCGTTCGCATAGACGCGCTGCTGGAAGTCCTCCGGCACGATGCGCACGACGACGTGGCAGACGCTGTATTCCTCGGCCTCCTCGTGCTGACATTCGTCCGAGTAGTCCAGACCGCCGTGGACGGCGATCCCGAGGCCGGTCAGGGTGCGGACCTCCCGTCCGTACAGGGGGTGGCTCGGCGGCACGGACACGTACCCGGCCAGGAACCGTCCGTTCGGCGAGCGCCTGATGATGCAGCCGTAGCCGGTGAGCGGATCGGTCCATGCGACCTTGTCCGCCTCGTTCGTCCACGGCCCGTCGCCCGACGGGTGGACGGACGGCACGTGGTAGACGGCGTCGACGCGGACGAGATCACCGGCAACCGTCATGGGCCGGACGAGGTCGGTGGGCGGCGCTACCACGACCGGCAGCGAGAAGGTGGGGGGCTTCTTCCTGGGCATTTCATTCTCCTCGGATGGAGTCCGCCGATGCGGCGGACCGGTGGTGACGATGATCGACCATGTTCAGTGACCGCTGCTCAGGCGTGGAGGAGCAGCCACTCCTCGTTGAAGTCCTTGCCTGCGCGGGGGACGAGGTCCTCGACCTGCAGCCCGACGGCGGAGTACGCCTCGAGGGCGGCGGCTGCCGCGATCCGGCCCGGCGCGTCCGCGTCGCCGCAGATGATCACGTGCCGGACTTCGGACGGGAAGCGGACGTGCGGCAGGTTGCCGTCGCCGGCGGCCACCCACACGCTGCTGCCCGCAAACATCAACCGCAGGGCCAGGCCGTCCTCGACCCCGGCCGCCAGCATCACGGTATCGGACACCGGCCCGAAACGGACGGCGCAGCCGCGCACACGTCCCAACGACAGCCTTGCGGTCCCGCGGGTCGACTTGCGTCCTTCGCGATCGAGGAAGGTCCGCTGGATGCCGCACACGCGCCCGTCGCGATCCTGCAGCGCCGCGATCATCGCCGGTTCACGCCGCCCTTCGCGTCCGTCCTCGTCCCACCAGCGGGCCACGCAGGTGTGACGGATCGAGCCGGGCACGGCATGGCCGATGCCGCGGGCGGTCAGGTAGGTTTCCGATAGCGACCACCCGATGGCCGTCGCCTCCTGCCAGATGGCTCGCGCCCGCTTCACCGACTCGGCCCGCCGCATGGCGATGAGCACCGGGTTTGTGACCGCTGCCGGTACTGCGGGAACCACGCCCGCCAGATCGAGACACGCCTGACGGAATCCGACGTGATGAAGGCGCCGGTGGAGTTCGATGACGTCGCCGCCGGCATCGCAGCCGTGGCAATGGAAGACCTGCTTACCTTCGTTGATGTAGAAGCTGGCGGTGTCCTCAATGTGGATGGGGCAGAGCCCCTTCATCTCGTCGCCCGACGCCTTGAGGTCGGTCGCGTCGGCCGCGACCTTGGCGATCGAGGTCTCCGCCTTCAGGCGGGCGACGTCGATCCTTCCCTTCGCGTCCATGTATCTGGCCGGCAGGCCGATCTTGTCCATGTGCATGCTCCTTCGCTCGTCAATCGCCACGTTCGCGGTGGTCTGGGGCCTCTTTCCTCCGGCCCCTGCCTCCACCGCCCGGCACCAGCCGGCCGGCGCCTTCGCGCCGCTGTCACTTTCATCCGGACATCCGCCGGCGCCGCTCGGCGCGGGCGGCATCACCTCGCGTTCCCGCATGCCGCGAGGATCGCGTTCCACTTGCCCACCGTCACCGCTGCGCGGTCGGCGTCGTGTTCCGTGGTACGGATGCCGCCGATCGGCACCGCGTCCGAACCGCGGGCCTTCAGACCGAGGGCATGGGCGACGTCCTCATGCCCACAGCCGCGTTCGAGGAGTTCGCGCGCCGCCGCCGCCCGGAGGCCGTGGAAGTTCCAAGGCTCGAGCACGATCGTGTCGGGCGAGGCGACCGACAGCCGGGCCTGCATGCGGTCGAGACGCACGTCCTTCCGGTCTAGTGGGCGCTTGCGCCCGCCCGTGACCGCCTGTCCATGCCGTGCCACCGTGCCGGCGATGCGGGCCAGCATGCCGATGGCGTCGGGGGGAAGCTGCAGCAGCCGATGCCTGCCGCCCCGCGCGGGCACGGGCACGCATCCACGGTTCCAGTCGATATCCGCGAGCTCGATCGCCACGGCTTCCCACGGCAGGCATATGGTCAGGATGCAGAGTTCCAGCACCGCGCCGTGCGCCCCGCCGAGGGTGCGCGCACCCGTCAGCAGCAGGCGCATCGACTCGAGGTCGGGCAAATGGGGGCTCGCGCCGGTCATGCGGTGCCTCCACCGTCATGCGTCGCTTGGCCCGGATCGTCGTGCCACCTCAGCTGCCGCAGCCCCGCTAGGATGACGTCGATGGTAGCCGGGACCGGCACGCCGAGCTGAGCCGCCCACCAGTCGGAGGCCGCACGCTCCTCCACCCGGAAGAAGGTTTCGGGACGATGGCCGTCTGTCAGGTGGCGGAGCCCGGCCTGCGCCTCGGCGATGTTCTGCGGCACGCCGCCGTCCGCCATGCCGGCGAACACGCCCTCCCGCACGCTGCGGAAGGTGGTAGCGAACGGCAGCGGGCCTTGGCCGTCTTCGGCGACGAGTTCCTCGAAGTAGGCGATGGCGTCCTGGTCGGGCGTGATCGGCAAATCGCCATCGCCGCCGAACAGCAGGCCCGAGGTGCGTCCTGCGACTGCGTCGCGCACGGCTGCTGCGGCCGCCATGCCGAGAGCGACGCGGGTGCGGCCGCGATGGGGCGAGGCGATCATCAGGACGTCGTTGCGCCTATCGAAGTCCCGAACGCCGCATCCTGCGAGTACGGCAGCGTGGCAGGGGATCAGCGTCGCCACCGTCATGAGGCGTGCGAGCGGATGGTCGCACATCGATGCCCTGCGGTTGAGTTGGGAGATCTGCGGAGCGTCGAGGACGAACGGATGCCGTCCATTCCCCTTGCGGAGCATGTCCATGTCTTCTTCCTGTGGTTGAGGCCCCACCGGTCTGCGGGGCGTTCGGCTCAGCGCGCGGCCCAGTGCTCGCTCGTGCTTGCGACGCGGTTCACCGCCTTGTATCTTTCGATGTCACGGAGGCTGTAGCGCACCGTGCGCGAGAGCTTGTGGAAGTGGCAGCCGCCACCGTAGATGCGCTGCTTGCGGAGGGTGCCCTCCTTCAGGCCCAGGAGGCGGGCGGCTTCGTGGGTGTCGACGAGGCGGTCCTCGTCTTCCGGCATGATGCCATTGGGCATGTTGGAACTCCGTCGCTGACCGACCAGAAGTGATCGGCGACGATCCAAATATCGCCCTTCGAACGACCATCCAAAGCACTCGAACGACGCAAATGCCATTCGGCGTGGCAAAAGCGTGGAGGTTCGGTGGAGCTTTCGACTACTCGCCAGTACGCGACTATGCCGAAACGTGGCGGTCGAGGCGACGATCGCGGTCAATGTTGCGGATGACGTCGCGATGCTACAGATTGACGATCATGGACCAAGACGATCGTGAACCTATCCGCGCAATGGTCGAGACGCTCTTCGACGACATGCGCGTCGACGTGCGAAGCAGACCCAAGAGACGCTTCCTTCGGGATGTGCAGGGGCAGGTGTGCGAGGACGACAGGACGCTCGACAGGCTCGTCGCTCGTCGCTCATCGCCACGCACCGTGATGGTCAGTTTCGATAGACGTCGTCACGACCTCAAATTCTCGTACGGCCGGATGGATCTGGTGCTGGAGGCGCTGGACAGGCTGTGCGGCGGATCGGGACTGGGCCGTCCGGTCAGTCAGCTGCGTGTTCTGCAATGGAACGGCTCGCGGCGTGATCTTCGAGGAGTGATGCGCTTCCTCGCCCGCAACAACCGGGAGCTTCGGTTCGCTCGCCTCATCGTGATGAACTATGCCACGCCGCCGGTGGGGCACCGCCTGAAGTAGGACCGACCGCCCGTTCCATGGCTCATCAGGCCTGCCTGCGCCTCTTTCCGAAGCGCGCCCTGCTCTCGTCGGCGATGGCGGCGGCCTTCGCCCGTTCGAAGCACCGCCCCAGACCTCGTTTGCCGAACTCCTTTTCCACCTCGTACTCGAAGTCTTCGTTGATCGCGGTTTCGAAATCGCCGGAATCCATCAGCCCGATGAGGAAATCGGTGACCTGCGCGACCTGCACGGCATAGTGGTCCGCTCGGCGGCGGATGACCCACTTGCCGAACTCTACGAAGGCGATGGCGACGTATTCCGTGCGCTGGGCCTCGACGATCGCGTTCTGCAGTCCGTCCCGCGTTACGAAGACGTGATGGTCGGGGATGGCATCGGGATCGAAGGGAGCCTCGAGGTTGATGCCGCCGCTGGCGATGCGTCGGATGGCCTGCTGCGGATCGAGATCCCACCAATCGCGACCCCTGATTTCCGTGACCCTGCGGCTGTCGTTGTGATCACGGGCATGGCAAGTGATACGCTCCTCGGCCGCCAGCCGGGCGATGATGGGCGCAAGGCCGTCGACGGCGCGTCGCGCGCCCTGTCCCAAGGCCCAGTCGTCCTGACCGGCGTCCATCACCGCGGTCCATTCTTCTCGGCTGATCGTGTCGGCGCGCGCGATCGCTACCTCCAGTTCGTCCGCATGGGATCGCATCAGCGCGTTCAAGCGCTGATGGACCGAAAACAGCGGCACGCCATCCGCCGCGAAGGCGTCTTCCGCGGGGACGACGCGGCCTGGTGGGGTGTTCCCGGCGTTGGCCAGAAAGAAGTCTATCTCATCGGGGTAGGGGGCGCAGACCTGTCGAGCGAACATCTCGACGACGCCGGGCAGGAAGAAGCCCTCGCTCACGTAGTCCACATGCGGACGGCGGTACTTCGACCAGTCCAGTGCTGCGATCCAGTCCCTGTCGCCATCGATGTCGTGCAACGCGATCTCCCTCCCGGCAGCGGCATAGCCGGCCCGTCGCGGCATGTGCAACGGGCCGTCAGGTCGGGTCAGGCGGCCTTACGCACGCCCACGTACGTCACGTCGAGATGCTCCGGATCGATGGCGCGCCAGGCGGCGTCGGTCAGACGGCGGGGCAGGGCGATGCCGGCGATACGCTCACACGCTTCGCGGACGTCGTCGGGCCAGGGGTTGCGCAGGATCGCGCCGTCCTCGGCCGGCTGCACCGGACCCAGCAGCTTCCATTCGTCGCGCACGCCGGTGACGGGCTGGCCGCGGTAGGTGCGGGGCGTGTTCAGCGAGCCGTCCGCAGCGAGCAGTCCGGCTGCGGGATCGGGCAGGCCGGGTACGGCGGGCTCGTCGAAGTCGGCGAGAACCATGGGTTCGCCGGGCGCTATCTCGACGAGTTCGCGATCGATGCGCTTCACGCACAGGTGCGACCATTCTGCGCCAGCGGGCAGCGCTATGGTCCAGCACCACTCCACCCGTGCATCCTGGTGGCGCCCCGTCCATGGATCGGCCACGTCTCCCACCGGCGGGTCGAAACCGTCGCGATGACGTCCGTCCCGTTCGAACCACGTGCACGACGTCGGCGACCAGACGACACAGAAGGACGCCTTCGACGTCTTGGCTAGCCCGGACACTCGCGACATGATCGTGCGGATCGCCAGGGGCGTCAGTTCTCCCGCGTCGTCGAGGAGGCCGAGACCGACGAACGCGAGGTCCTTCAACGATGAGGATGGCGGGGCCGGTGCGTTCGACACCACCATGTGCGACCGGCGGTTCCTCCTGACGCCCTGCGAGATCAGGTGCGGATGCTCGCGTTGGGTCGCGAGCGGGGGCGTCGCTTTCATTCCGGTTCTCCTCTTCGTCGAGGATCAGGATCCCGATCGATTCGCCTTCTTGTTCCTCCACCTCCTCTTCCTAGCTGCAGCCGTCCCTCCCGGCCCGATCGATGCGTCGTCCTTCGCAGCTGCCTCTGCGGCGCGCTGCTGATCGGCCCGATTGGGCCAGCCTACGCGCAGGATGGCGATGCGGCGAGCCTGCTCGGCGGGATTCATGCGCGGGAGGTGCAGTCCGCCGGGCCATGCGTCAGGCTTACCGATCAGCACGTCCATGTGGTCGTTCCATTTTTGAAGCGCCTCGCCCGTCTCCTCTACGAGCTCAGTGAGCATGTACGTGTCGTCGAGGTCGTCGCCGACCTTGTGCACCAGTAACGCATTCACGACGTCCCTCGAGTATCGGTAGGGCGGCTCGCGCAGGGTCGTCGAGGGCACCTTGCGGGTGTCGTGGACCGTCCAGTGTTTTAACGCTGCCGGCATCCCATCCGGTGCGGCCGCTTCAAGGCGACGGTGCAGTTTGGCGTGGTGGAGGTCCCTCACCTGAGATCCCATCTCGACCGGGTTGACGCCATCGAGCGTGAAGACCGGGCCGCGACGTTTGGCGGGATCGGGCTGCACACGTTCGAGGAGTTCGACGACCTGACGAGGAAGGAGGATCAGGACGTTTCGCTTCGCCTTGTTCCGCTCGGCCGGCAGTCTCCACTGTCGCTTGACAAGATCAATTTCCTCCCAAGGAAGCTCAACCACCTCTTCCTTCCGCTTGGCGGTCCTCAGGATCATCTCCAGCGCCTCCGATCGGACGTCACCGATGTCGCGTGCGGCCTCGTAGATTCTCGCGAATTCAAAGTCGTTGAGCAGTCGCGATCTTTTGTTGATGGCCGGCAGCGTGAAGTCGTGGGCGACGCACCTTTTGATGATGCCTCGCCGAACCGCATCATTGATGATGGTCTTGAGGCAGCCGTAGCCGATCCGAACGACGGAGGGTCCACGCTTGACGAGTTCCTCGCCGAAGTCTTCGATGATGGTGGGCGTGAGTTGATCGAGACGGATCTCGCCGATGTATGCGACCATGTCGCGACGATAGGTTCGCTCGGACTTCGCTTTCATCGGCTTGCCCCTCACGACCTGACGCGCGAGATATTCGTCGAGATAGGTGCCGATCGTCAGCCGCGTAAGGGCTTCCGCTTCCTCCTCGCTCCGCCGGCGCTTGGCGAAGGGATCTATGCCCTGTCTCCGATCGCGGGCGTAGTCTGCGGCGATGTCTCTGGCCATCTCCACGGTCATCTCGCCTGCTTCGCCGATCTTGCTGCTCGTCGTGCGACCTTCAGCGGTCTTGTACTGGTAGACGAAGACGATGCGACCGGCCGCCGTCTTGTAGGCGCCGAAGCCTCGGATCAGCAGATCCCAAAGATACCTTTTGGTACCACCGGAAGGCGACTTCGAGATCTTCAGTATGTTCGAATTGGTGAGGCGGACGTTCTTCATGATGTGCTCTCCCGAGTAAGCGGTGAGCAATCTTCATGCGGTAATCAGGGGGGCTTCACGACCGCAACGGTCTACAAGTAAATTACAAACGGATCAATGAATCCGGGCTGATTCTACTTGGGTGGTCAATGGTCCACGGTTGAACGTATTATGCCGATGAGTACGTTGGACAAGGAGCCGTCTCCGATGACTGGTGACATGATGCTCAAAAAATGGCCGTTTTGCAACGGCCTGACCAAACTCCGGATGAGTATCTTTTAGCCCCGGTCGATCCAGCGTGCCGACGAGCAAGCGCTGAGCAATCCTCGAAGCGGCAACGGCGAACCGACCGCGCGCCTTTATCGACAGGTGCAGGGATTGCGAATCGCGAACGACCGTACCTGCAGGTCGACGGCCACCGCTGCAAGCGACTTACCGATCAGGGGACACGCAGTGCAGCATCGCCTGTTCGTGGCGATGCCCCGAAATGTCGGACCGGGTTCGGTTCTGCCATTCGCTGCGCAGATCCAATCAGTGATGCCGAACCTAGATGAATGTGCATAGGCGGGCGCGGCGCTTTCAGCCGCGTGATGCGGCGCTGTCGCCAGCTGCCTGGTCAGGAGCATGCTCGGGTATGTCTTGAAGGGCCGTGCTCCTTTTCGTCCGGTGCCGAGGCGGCTGTCGGCACAGAACACCACGCCATGGCAATCCTGTTCCGCCGGGGAGTAGAACGCGAGGCTTTCGCGGTTCGCCTTACTAAGGGAAAGGTAAAGCATGGTCGGCGGCGTCACCGCGACCGGCATAGATCGCAGTTCCACGGAGTTCATAGGCAGGAGAAAGCGTGCTTTGCCGCCCATCGGTTGTAGCGTGGTCGCGTATTCGTCCTGATCGAACCAGCGGATCGGCACCTTCTCGTCGATCGCGTGCCGCGCTATTCTCACGATTGCTTCGGCGGCGTCGATCAGGGCGAGGCAATATCGCCCTACGGCCTCCGTGGTACCGACGCTGCGTGGCAGGCCTCGCATCTGCAGGTTCGGTTGTTTGCCCATGCGGTAGACGACCCGAGCGCGCGCGTTTCCGAACCTTCGAGTGATCTCGTGTTGATCCGGTGAATCCTGCTTCTTCCGCAGGTCGCGGAGCCAGTTTGGTTCGAACGGTTCGTCGTATTCTGGTGCAGGGTCCTCGCCCACCGGATCCTTCGGCACCTCGACCTCTTCGGCAACGCCTGGCGGATCCGCGGGGTCGCCAGCACGGGTCCGCGCATCGGGATCGTCGATGCGGATGAATGCACCGGGTTTTCGAAGCTCGTCAGATAACTCAACAGGGGTGGTGCTTGAGACATCTTCGTCGTCGGTCCAATTGTCCGCATCATCGTCGTCTTCCGACCATGTCAACAAACGCGCTTCATCGAGGCGGCCTTGATCGAGCGCACGGATCAGGTCGGACATCAGGGCTCGGGGATCGCCTAGACCGCGTCGCGCGACGTCGAGCCATCGACCGGGAAGCCAAAATTCACCAATTGTGACGGCCCCCTTCTTCGCGACGCGCCAATCTGTGAGGATCGTCTTTAGCCCGTTGGCATGATCGAGATCGGCGTGAGTGCATACGACGACGTCCAGATGGTTCACGGTGGGAAGTTCATACGTAAGCTGCGCCCCGAGGGTGGCCGAGCTCCCGCCTCCGTCGATGAGCATGATGCCGTTCGACCGCTGGTGCACAAATGCGTCACCATGAACTGCTAGTGCCGTCAGCTTCGACATTCTTCGCCCCCACGTCGGATCATGACGGCGCTGCATCGTGTTGCAAGAGCGTGTTCGCGACTTGGTTCTATTAGGGCGCTATCCCGCACCTTTGGAATAGAAAGCGCGTTCGGCATCTGTTCGACGTGGTCCGGCCCTGTTGCCTGTGCCTATAACGGCGCCGTCCTAGGGCGACGCTGATCGGATTGTAGGGTTGCGTACCATGACTTGGCCATGCATCGTCCACGCTATCGGACAGTCCGTGGGGGGAATGCGTCTAGGTCCGACCTTGGCTTGAGAGATGCCTTCTGCCTGGGAGTGGGCTCCTTTGAGATGTCGACTTAGCGACTGTTGTTGGATGGGGGAATATGATGCACGCCGGAACGCCCGAAGCCTATCTGAGGGCCCTGATCCGACGTCTACACGCCGTCGACGTCGCGACGAGCCACCTTCCCGACGACGAGCGGAACGTCTTCGTTCCGGACCTGCTGAGGTCGATGCGCGACTGCCAGATGACCAGCCTGCTGTACGATCATACCGTGGTCGCGATCGCCGGCCATCAGGGCGCCGGCAAGACCATGCTGGTGCGTCAGCTCTACGGCCTCGGCACGGACTGGCTATGCGACAACCCAGGTCGCGGGGAGAGCCTGCCGGTGCTCGTGCTGGAGGATCCGGATGCTGTCGCGCCCCAAGGCTACACCTTCGATGCCGACGACGCGGGCGAGGTGAGTGCCGCCGGCGGTACGCCAGTGTCGCCCGAACGGTTTCGTGAGGCGCTGACGACGTGGGGCGACGGCCTGAGACTGCGTCTGCCGGTGCTGCGCGTGCCGGTCAGGTATGGCGGCGGCCTGCGGAACAGCGGCTTCCTGCTGCTGCCCGGCTATGAGATGATCACGTCGGAGAACCGGGTCTGGCAGGAATTTATGCGAGCTGCGCTGGTCGCGTCGAGCGCCTGCGTCCTCGTGACCAATGAACGGCTGCTCGCCCGACAGCAGGACGTGATCATAGCCGACCTGAAGCAGAAGCAGCTCGCAGGCGTCGAACCGGTGGTCGCGATCACGAACACGGAGGGCATGTCCGGTGATAGGCTTGAGGAGCTGCGCAGGACCGCAGTCGAGCGGTTCGGGGTGCCATTGGACTGCACGGTGTGCACCGGCACCGAGGATGTATTAAACTGGCGGGAGCGGCTGCTCGTTGCGTTGAGCCGCCACGGAGGCATCGGCGTGGATGCCCGCGTCCGCCAGATCGAGGATCTGGACAGGCTCGGTCAGCGGATCGGCGGCGTGGTCAGTGCGGCGAAGCGCGCCGTGCGGGCCAGAACGGACCAATCCGACGACGAGGACATGCTGGCGGAGGTCGTTGAGGCGCTGGACCAGGAGGTCGAGAAGGTGCGTGACGACTACGAGCGCAGGCTGGACGCCAAGCTGCGCAACATTGCCGCCGCCGCCAAGGAGGATGCCAGGGCCGACTATGAGGCGACGGAGACGGGCTGGTCGGGGTGGGGCACCTGGGCCCGGGAGCTCGCATCGCTGGAAGGTCACAAAGGCGCGCGTCGCATGACGGAGCGGCTCAGGTCGGCCGTCGAGAAGCACGGGGGTGGAGCGGCCTTTGCACCCACCCATGCCGCGGTGCTGGCCGACCTGTCCCGGGAGCACTCGAGGCTTCCCGATCCCACCGTCCTTGCGGTGGATGGGCCATCCGGCGACCGGCTTGCCGTGATCAAGCGGCCTGCGGGCGGCGGATCGCAGGCGCTCGTCACCCTGGGCGCTCTGCTGTCGTCGGGCCGCCGTGAAGACGCGCTGGCTCTGACGCGCCCGCAGGCGCAGACGCTGCGACAGGACATCGCGCTGCTGCCGGTCATAGCCACCACCTACATGTCGGCGATGCAGACCGCGGTCGCCTCTTCGTCCACGGGCGCTCGTACGACGGGCCTCGGCGATCTTCTCCAGGAAGCCACGGACAGGACGACGGAGATGAGCGGCCTGACGAAGGGGCTGATCAGGGCGGCTGCAGCGGTTCTGGTGATCGACGTCGCGGATGGGGAGATCGACAGCATTCCGGGCCTCGTCCAGGGGGTCGCGACCCTTGTCGGCGGGTCCGGAGCCGCGATGGGTGCGACCGCGACCGCCGTTGCCGGCGTCACCGCCATAGCCCTCGCCGGCTCCGTCATAGCATATGCCGGCCTCGACACCCTCAACCGGCATCAGATGAACGTCGCAGCGCAGGTGGAGTCCGCCATCGAGGATGCGATCCGGGATCAGAAGATGCGCCACCTCGCTTCGTTCGATGAGATGATGAGCCTGCTGAGGAGCAAGATCGAGCAGCAGCTTCAGATCGTTCTGCGCATCGACGAGGCGGTCGGTCTTCGGCTGCGGGCTTGGCTGGCCGTGCAGGATCTCGGTGAGGCACGCATCCGGTTCAAGGAGGAATTGGGGGCGGGTCGGGCGTGATGTCCGAGGCCTGGAGGAAACTTCACGAGGAGACGCTGACGTGGGCGGTCGAGGCGAACGACCGCTGGGTCGCGTCGCTCTCCCCCGACGCCGGAAGCGGTGCGAGGCGCAGCCCCGAGACCATGGTCGTGCTGTTCGGCCCGACGCAGGTCGGCAAGACGACGCTGCTGCTCACGCTCATGGGGGTGAGCGAGGGCTCCTTCGACCGGGTGCAGATCGTGCTGCGGGGGGGGCGTCCGCGCGGGCAGTCGTCGACCGCGATGCCGATGCGCTACGTGCGGTCGCGCGACGACGAATGGCGCGTGGGCGATCCGAACGGCCCGGCATGCTCCGACGAGGCCGTGCGCGATTATCTGTCCGCGATCCGGCGGAGCGTCGAGGACGGCACCTGCCGAGAGATCGATCCGGTGGTGCTGCACATTCCCATCGGTCATTTCGCCGATGCCGATCCTCCGGTCCGTGTTTCGGTACTGGATCTCCCCGGGATCGCGGCGGCCGCTCCGAATGAAAGGTTGCTGGTCGAGCGGATCGCTCGTCGCTACGTCGTGGCCGCCAGTCTGGTCCTGCTCGTCGGTGCCGCCTCGGATCTGGGCGTGTTCGATCCGGTCAGGCTGGGCGAGGAGCTGGAGGAGCTGAGGGACTGGATCCGTTCGCCCATGCGCTATCGACTCGTTCTCACCTACACCTACCGGCAGGATTCGGTGAGACGTGCCCACGGGCGGATCGGCGGGTTGGGAGAACTGCAGTCGTTCTTCGTCGACGAGATTGGGAAGTTCGCATTCCCCACAGGACCGTCGCTGGCACCTCGCATATATCCGCTCGAGTACGGCGACAGCTGGAAGGCGCTGCTCGCAGCCCCCGATGATGCGTACCGTGATTGGGCTATCGGCGTGCAGGCGGACGCCATGCGCGCGCTTACGGAGGACATAGCGCTGTCGTGCGAAGGGGAGGGGAGGCTCCGGATTACCCAAGAGGTGCGAGAAAAAGTGTATGTCCGTCGCGAGGCGATCCGTCGGACTTGGCGGACGACGATGCAGGCGGCCAGGCGCGAGACGAACGTCTGCCGCTTGGCGCAGGAGACCAACTCGGGGAAGCACCGTCGTTCGCACCAGCGACGGATCGCCACGGTCGAGCGGCTGGCAAAGTTCGACGCCGCCGTGGCCGAACTCCCGTCATGCGTTCGGAAGGCCTTGGCGTCCGCTCCAATTGCGGCATCGGGTGGAATGGGTCCGCGGACGTTGCTTGACGGGGAGGATCGGCCGATCGGTCGTACCGTGGCTGCGCTGCAGGAGTGGGCGCTTAACGACCAGGCCAAGATGAAGGTCGCCATCGCCGGCGTGACGCAGTGGTTCGGCAAAGCCGCAGGCGTCTCGATCCACTGGGAATTGCCGCCGTGCGAGCCGATGGAGCGGGTAGGCGAGCGATTGAACGCCTATTCGCAGGATGGTTACTGGACATGGCTTTCCGGACAGTTCGGCAAGGACTGCGCCGCGCTGGCCGAGGCGGCGGCTGCCGCGCGACGCGCCATCGCGAACGACGTGCGGGCATCGCTTCGCAGCCGGCTGGACCAGCTGCGCCGGCCGCTCGTGCACGACTGCAGTCGGGTGGTCGAGCGTGATCGAGGCCTCGTCGACGAGGGCGTGCGGTTGAGGCGCGCTGCGGCGCGGATCCGCGACGACCGTAGGGACGCCGTTCGGAAGCTGTGGCACCGCCGCCTCGCGCTGCGGCATGATCTGGTGCGTATCGCCCGTTTCGAAGCCGAGATGGACGGGGCTCTGATCGTCGAACGCAGACGGATCGCGGCCAGGATGTGCGAGGCCGCAAATGAGCGGCAGGGAGCGCTGGTGCTGGCACGCCTCTGCCAGCTCCGCCTGATCGAGGACGTCCATCGGCGCTACTGCAGGAGTTCTGCATGATCGAGCCTACCGGTACGGACATCGCCGAGCTGTCGAAGCTGCTCGAAGGATTCGTGGCGGCACCCGTCGACACGGCTCTTCGCGCTCATTTGTCGAAGAAGCCCGACTGGTTTGACGACGAGCGCGACAGGCTTCTGGTGGGGCAATCGGACGTCGGTGCGGACGTGCAGGCGCTGACCAAGCTGGTGAAGAAGACCACCAGGGAGCTAAGTGACGCCATCGCGGCCCAGGATCGCAAGCTCGACGAAACCCGTTCGCTCATTGATGCGCTTGCCGTCGCTCAGGAGGCTTGGCGAGATGAGGGGCAGGCTGCTCATGTGGCGGTGATGCAGGAGGGCTCGGTCCTCCGAGAGGCGTTGGCGACCATGCGCCGGAGGCAGGCGGTCCTTGTGCCGAGCATCGGGATCGCAGCTGTCGTGGCGATCGAGATTATTCACCATCTGCCGTAGTGCATTGGTGATCGACGGCGTTCTCTGCCGGCGAACTACGTCATTCTAACTGCTCAGTGTACCCTCATCGCATTTGCTGATGTGCGGGCCACCGGGCGCGGGCAAGTCGCTGATGGCGGCGTGCCTGCCGGGTATCTTGCCGCCGCTGGATGCGGCCGAGGCGCTGGAAGTGTCGATGGTGCAGTCGGTGGCAGGGACGCTGACGGGCGGCAGGCTGACCCGGGCGCGACCGTTTCGTAGCCCGCATCACTCGGCATCGATGGCGGCGCTGACCGGGGGCGGATTGAAGGTCAAGCCGGGCGAGGTGAGCCTCGCGCATCTCGGGGTGCTGTTCCTCGACGAACTGCCCGAGTTCCAGCGCGCGGTGCTCGACTCGCTGCGACAACCGCTGGAGACCGGCACCGTCAGCGTGGCGCGGGCGAATGCGCATGTGACGTTTCCGGCGCGGGTGCAGTTGATCGCGGCGATGAACCCGTGCCGGTGCGGGCATCTGGGCGACGCCGGGCTGGCGTGCGCTCGGGCTCCGCGGTGCGCGGCGGATTATCAAGGGAAGGTGTCGGGGCCGCTGCTCGACCGTATCGACCTGCATGTCGATGTCGCGGCGGTGAGCGCCGCCGATTTGATCCTGCCGGCGCCGACGGAGGGGTCGGCGGAGATCGCGGCGCGCGTGGCGGCGGCGCGGGCGATCCAGAGGGAGCGATACCGGGAGCACCGCATCCGCACGAATGCGGAGGCGGACGGTGCGCTGCTCGACGCGGTCGCGACGCCGGATGCCCCCGGCCGCAAGCTGCTGGGGCAGGCGGCGGAGACGATGCGGCTGACTGCGCGCGGCTATACCCGCATCCTGCGCGTGGCGCGCACGATCGCCGATCTGGCCGGGAGCGGGGAGGTGGCGCGCATCCACGTCGCGGAGGCGCTGAGCTACCGACGGCAGCCGCCGCGGGCGTGATGATCGATTTCAGGGTTCGCTCGCGCAGGGGGCGCGGGCATGACGAGGGGGAAGAGCGATGAAGTGGATGTTCCTGCCGCTGAAACGGATTGGCGACTTCCGGGGGCGCTCGCGGCGAAGAGAGTTCTGGATGTTCACGCTGTTCGAGGTGGCGGTGATCTGCGCGACCGGCTTCGTCGATCGTTCCCTCGGCGCCACGAGTGATGAGGGCATCATCGGGCCGCTAGTCGTTCTGGCGTTCATGGTTCCGAGCGTGATGGTGTCGATCCGGCGATTGCATGACACCGATCGATCGGGGTGGTGGATCTGGGTGAGCCTTGTTCCCGTCCTCGGCTCGCTGGCGCTGCTGGCCTTGTTCTGCATGGAGGGCACTGGCGGGACCAATCGATACGGCGAGGACCCGAAGGATGCCGACATCTCGAACGACGTGTTCGCCTGACCACCGCATAACGGGTTGCGCAGCGGCGGGTGCTGGTCTAGCCAGCCCGCCGCTGCCCCTGTGGCGAAATTGGTAGACGCGACCGACTCAAAATCGGTTGCCGCAAGGCATGCTGGTTCGAGTCCGGCCAGGGGCACCACCTTCTCGCAAGTCAATTGATCGAACAGCAGACCAGTCGCCGGTCTGGTGCAGGCGCTGAGTCGCGAACTTGATTTTCCTGCGTTTGTTCTCTATCTGTTCTTTTGGGGCAGGGGGAGTTTGGCATGACGGGGATATCTGGCGGGAGCCGGTCCGGCGCTTTTTCGGGGTGGCTGCGGACGGGCAAGTTGCTTCCGGCGCCCGGTACTTGCGATCTCGAACTCAAATTCAACCCGTGGCACGATCCCACGGACGGTCGGTTCACCTTTGCGGGCGCTGGAAGCCGCCACGGCGGGGGTGGTGACGTGGCCGGTGCAGCGAGGAGTGGCGCGCCAAGCCGGGGCAACCGCACGCGCGCCTTGCAAGAGCGTATGACCTCGCAGAACGCGACATCGCCAAAGGTGGAGGCAGCGCGAGCCGGATTGTCGGCAGGAGGCCGGAGATCAGCCAGACTTGGTGCGTCGAGGACGAAGCCTGGCTACATTGCCAGAACGCAACCTACCGATCAGTCGAACCCCATCACTGAGTTCTTCGGCGGCGTCGGCGAAGGACTCTCAGACGTCGGGGAAGGAGCAGTGGAGGGTATCCGATCTGCGGTCACGACCAATCCGGCGACCACCGTCCGCGACGCCGCAGGCGGGGTGGCCAGCATGATCGATGCCGCGATCTCCGCGGAGGATACGCCTGCTCGGATCCAGGTTTCGCGCGCCGCAAGCGCGGTGGCCAATGCCTCGGCGCGCGACGTCGGTCGTTTTACCGGATCGGTTGCTGGAAATGTCGCACTGGCGGCAGCGCCGGGAGCAACGCTCTCCAGAGTTGCAGCATTGCGCCGACTTCGCGTGGCAAGGCCGCGGAGGACTTTCGACCCTCCGCAGATCGGCTGGGTCAAGGAAACCACGAAGTCCAAGAAACCTTGGAAAGCCTATAACGACGCGGCGACCGGCGCGCGTCCCGGTCAGGCGCCGACGTTGATGCGGACGATGGTGGATGGTTCGAAACGGCCGGTGAAGTTCGACGGGGTCCGTGGCGATTATGTGATCGACCGAAAAATGAAAGTGGTTGATGCCCCCAACGCGCGGGCTCAGCTCCTGCGACAATCGGGGGTATTGGCAGAACATCATTTGATCGGATTATGGGAAGTTCCAACTGCTGCCCAGAAGACTAAGGCTTTGAAGCTGTTCAAAAAGATGAACGTCACCAACATTCATGTGAAGGTCGTGAAGCCATGATTGCCAGGCAGGTTGCAAGCATTATCGCGGAGTTCTACGTATTCCTGGAATTGAGCGACGAGGAAGAGCTCAATCCCGATAATGCTGTGAACATGATAGAATCCCTCGCCTGCCATCTCGAGGAGATGGAAAAGGGATTCCTCAGAGAACTGGTGGATGCGTTCGCGATCATCTCCGAAGACTATAGTGACGAGGCACGGGAGTTGGTGCGCGACATACCGTATAGCTTGTATCTGGAAGAGGCGCTCGCAGCCGATGATCCCGTCAGGCTCGCCGAGTTGGAGGCGCAGCGTGACGCGAGGGACTGAAGAGGCGACGTGTGCGACGAACGAGGCAGGCAAGAACCCTTACGCAACTTCCAATTTGTACATCCCCGCATCTCTGGGTGAAATATACGATCTTTTTGGGGCGATGATCTTGGACGCTCCGACGTTCATAGATGGTTCGGGTAAATTGCCGGAGCGCAATATCGACACGGTCTTCAGGCAGCTCACCGAAAGTTTTGGCATCGCTCGAAAAAAGCTCGGTGAGGAGCGATACGCGACCCTGATAGGTACCGCTGAACGTGCTAAAGCGTTGTTCTTAGGTGACCCGAACGTGGATAACGGTAAAACCGATCAGGGACGCGAGTTGTTATTCGAGATAGAAGACATCGTGCAAACTGTCCGTCGGAAACGCGTCAAGGCCAAGCTGCTCGACGAGGAGGGCGAAGTATCCGGCGATTGACCCTCACCGCCGCAACGGCCGCTGTTCGTCCAAGAGGTTGCGGATCGTCGTGGCGGCGACGCCGGCTTCGCCCATCGCGTGGCTGATCTGGTCGAGCCCCTTCACCACGTCGCCGGCGGCGAAAAGGCCGGGGAGGGTGGTGCGCTGGTGATCGTCGACTTCGAGGCAGCCTTCGGCGGTGGCGCGGGCACCCGCGGCGACGGCGAGGTCGGAGCGGATCACGGACCCGAGCGCGGGGTAGACGCTGTCGAAGCGCATGCGGCCTTCGGCGGTGTCAAAGGCTAGCTGGTCGCCTTCGATCGCGAAGCCGCCGCAGGGGCCTTGCACGCGCACGATGCCGGCGGCGTCGAGGGCCGCTTCGCAGGCGGGATCGAGGTCGAGATCGGGTTCGGGGCTGACGAGCGTCACGTCGCGTGTGTAGCCGCGCAGGAACAGCGCCTCCTTCATGCCGTGGCTGCCCTTGCCGATGATGCCGACGCGGCGGTCGGTCACCTCGTACCCGTCGCAGATCGGGCAATAGCGGAGCAGTCCGCGACTCAGGGCGTCGTCGTGCAGGGCGGCGTCCATCTTCGGGCGATTGTTGACGACGCCCGTGGCGAGCAGGACGGTGCGCGCCTTCGCGATGCGGTTGCCGAGATGGACGATGAAGCCATCGTCGGCCGGTTCGATCGCGGTGACGACCGCCTCTTCACGCACTGCGCCGTATCGTTCGGCCTGACGCAGCATCAGGCCGAGCAGGTGGCGGCCCGCGATTCCGTCCGGATAGCCGGCATGATTGTGGGTGCGCGGGATCCAGGCGGCGCGGCTGTCGCCGGAGTCGAACAGGCGGATGCTGAGGTGGAAGCGCGCGAGATAGATGGCGGCGGTCAGGCCGGCAGGGCCTGCGCCCACGATGATGCAGTCGTCCATGCGGCTTGCCTCGTTCTTCGCCCTTGCCCTAGTGCCCCCTATAGATGGAGGAACGGATGAGTAACGACTTTCCTGCGAAGCCGTTCAACCGCAGGCATTTTCTGAACATCAGGGCAGGAGTTGCATGACGTTCGCGGCGACCGTGCTGA
This sequence comes from Sphingomonas sp. AC435, assembly GCF_979253005.1. NCBI lineage: Bacteria > Pseudomonadati > Pseudomonadota > Alphaproteobacteria > Sphingomonadales > Sphingomonadaceae > Sphingomonas > Sphingomonas sp. AC435. The sequence goes on along the minus strand of NZ_CEEDCJ010000002.1, from coordinate 199,079 downwards.
CGCTGTATCCGGAAATGTTTCCCGGACCGCTGGGGGTGAGCATCGCCGGGCGGGCGCTGCGCGAGGAACGCTGGTCGCTGGAGGCGGTGCAGATCAGGGATTTCGCGACCGACCGGCATCGCTCCGTCGACGATACGCCGGCGGGGGGCGGCGCGGGAATGGTGCTGCGCGCGGACGTCGTGGCAGCGGCGCTGGACCGCGTCGCCGACGACCGACCCGTGCTGGCGATGACGCCGCGGGGCACGCCGCTGACGCAGGATCGCGTGCGGGCGCTGGCGTCGGGGCCGGGCGCGACGATCCTGTGCGGTCGGTTCGAGGGTTTCGACGAACGGCTGTTCCAGGCGCGCGCAGTCGAGGAGGTGTCGATCGGCGATTACGTGTTGTCGGGGGGCGAGATGGGGGCGCTGGTGCTGCTGGACGCTTGCATTCGGCTGATCCCCGGCGTAATGGGCGCGGCTTCCAGCGGGGACGAGGAAAGCTTCGAAAGCGGCCTCCTCGAATACCCGCATTATACCCGCCCCTATGAATGGGAAGGGCGCACGGTCCCCGAAGTGCTGCGATCGGGGGATCATGCGCGGATCGCGGCGTGGCGCAAGTCACAGGCCGAGACCGATACACGGCTACGGCGGCCGGACCTTTGGGAGCGCCATGAGGGTGCTCGGGTCCAGTCGCCCTCTGGCGCGCGGCGACGACAGGACGATTGAACATGAACATCATCCAGCAGATCGAAGCCGAGCAGATCGCGAAGCTGACCGAAAAGCGCGCGATCCCCGAATTCCGCGCCGGCGACACGCTGCGCGTCGGCGTGCGCGTGGTCGAGGGCGAGCGTACCCGCGTCCAGGCGTACGAGGGCGTGTGCATCGCGCGTTCGAACAAGGGCATGGGATCGTCGTTCACGGTCCGCAAGATCAGCTTCGGCGAGGGCGTCGAGCGCGTCTTCCCGCTCTACTCGCCCAACATCGATTCGATCGACGTCGTGCGCAAGGGTGCGGTGCGTCGCGCCAAGCTCTACTACCTGCGTGGCCGCACCGGTAAGTCGGCGCGTATCGCCGAGCGTCGCGACACGCGTCCGGCCAAGGGCACCGCAGCGGCCGAATAAGCCGGGCGAGCCTTTTCCGGCTTTCAGATCGGGCGGCGGTACCAGACGGGACCGCCGCCTTTTCTTTTGCCCCGACGCGGCGCATGATGTCGCCTTCGTTCGGGGGAGCGGGGGCATGACGACGGGGATAGTGGCGAACGACGCGGTCGTCGGGGAATTGGCCGCGCGCGAGGAGCCGGACGGCGCGCCGCGCATCGCGACGCTGGATATCCTGCGGGGGATCGCGATCCTCGGCATCCTGTTCATGAACATCAATTCAATGGGCGGGACCATGGCCGCGTCGCACGGGCCGCGGCCGGACCTGATCGGGTGGACGCCGTTCGATCAGGTCTTCTGGTGGCTGCGGCAGGTGTTCGCCACCGGCACCGCGCGGGCGCTGCTGGAGATGCTGTTCGGGGCGGGGATGGTGATCCTGACCGGCAGGTTGGCCGATCGTGTCGGCCGATGGCGGATGATCGGGCGCTATTACTGGCGCAACGTCGTACTGTTCGGGTTCGGGATGGTGCACGTGTTCGTGCTGCTCTGGCCCGGCGATGTGCTCCACACCTATGCGCTCGCGGCGCTGATCGTGTTCCCGTTGCGGCGGCTGCCGGTCTGGGCACTGATCGTGCTCGGGCTGAGTTTCGCGACGTGGTCCGCGGCACGCGAGCTGCCGAACATGCGGACGGCGGTGCGGGAGAATGTGCTGGTCGCGTCCGCCAAGGTGCACCGTGCGCAGGGAATCGCGCCGACCAGGGACGAGAAGAAGGCGATCGCCGGCCTGGAGATGTGGCACGGCTTCGTCGCCAAGACGGTGCGCGACAACGCCGCCGAACTGCGCGCACGTTCGCAGGGGTTCGACGCGTGGCGCGGCGCGATGATCGGTGAATACGTGCGCCGCGCGTCCCGGCCAATGACGGTGGTGAACGTGCTGTGGGAGGCGGCCAGCGTGATGCTGATCGGGGCGGCGCTGTTCCGTCTCGGGATATTGCAGGGGCTGCGCAGTGCCGCCTTCTATCGGCGAATGACGATCGGCTGGTACGCGATCGGGTTGAGCATCCGGGTGATTGCGGCGTGGCGGACCAGCCGGCTGGACGACAGTGTGACGCTGTTGTGGGCGTGCGACGAATATGGCCGGATCGCGATGACGCTGGGCCATGTCGGGCTGGTGTGCTGGCTGCTGACGACTGCGGCGGGACGACGGTTGCTGAAGCCGTTCGCGGCGGCGGGGCGGACGGCCCTGACGCTGTATATCACGCAGACGTTGCTGTGCCTGTGGCTGCTCTATCCTCCGTTCGCGCTGGGGCTGTTCGCGACGCCGGGGTGGGCGGGGTTGATGCTGACGGCGCTGGCGATCGACGCGCTGCTGCTGTGGGGCGCGAACGTCTACCTGCGCCACTATACGATCGCGCCGGTCGAGTGGCTGTGGCGGTTACTGGCCGAGGGGCGGGGCGTACCGTTCCGCGGCGTTGCGGTGGAGCCACGCGCGGGGTAGCGACCCTGCGATGACGGCGGAGCCATCGATAGCGGGAAGCGACCCCGAAGGCGCGCCGCGCCTGCTGTCGCTGGACGTGCTGCGCGGGGTCGCGATCCTCGGCATCCTGTTCATGAACATCAACGAGATGGGCGGATCGATCTGGGCATCCTGGGTCGAGCCGCGGCATTTCGGCTGGACGATCGCGGACCGCAGCGTTTGGGCGGTGCGCGACGTGCTGGCGGAGGGAACCGCCCGCGCACTGCTGGAGATGCTGTTCGGGGCGGGCATGGTGATCCTGACCGATCGGACGGCGGGGCAGGTGGGCGAAAGTTTGGTGGTACGCCGCTACGTCCGGCGCAATCTGGTGCTGCTGGCGTTCGGCATCGTGCACATGCTGGTGCTGCTGTGGCCGGGGGATATCCTGCACAGCTATGCGCTGGCGGCGCTGATCGTCGTCTGGTTCCGACGGCTGAAGCCAGGCCAGATGCTGGCGATCGGGCTGTGGCTAACGGTGACGGAGCTGATCGCCAACGGCGTGGCGCTGATCGATCCGGGCACCGCTATCGTGGCGATCGATCACGCACGCGACATCGTGCTGGAGGATGCGGCGCGGACGAGCGACTTCGCCGGATGGGCTGGGGCGCTGTGGCGGATCGAGGCGGTGCTGCTGCGCGCGGGCGAGATCGAGACGGTGCTGGAGGCGGCGGGTACGATGCTGATCGGTGCGGCGCTGTTCCGGTGGGGCGTGTTGCAGGGCGGCCGGCCGCGGCGCTTCTACGCGGTGCTGATGATGGTGGGATATGCCGTGGGGTTGCCGGCGCGGATCGCGGGCGTGACGGCGGAACTGGCCGGGCGGGATGCCGGGCCAGCGGTCGACATGCTGTACGAGGTGGCACGTCTGGCGACGACGCTGGGGCATATCGGGCTGCTGCATCTGTTGCTTGGCAGCGCCCTCGGTGCGCGACTGCTGCGGCCCTTTGCGGCGGCGGGGCGGACGGCGTTGACGCTGTACGTCGCGCAGTCCGTCGTGTGCCTATGGTTGCTGTACCCGCCATTCGCGCTGGGACTGTACGGGGAGCAGGGGTGGGCCGCGATGATGGCGACCGCGCTGGCGGTGAACGCGGTACTGCTGGTGGTGGCGAACTGGTGGGTCGCGCAATTCCGGATCGCGCCGGTGGAGTGGGCTTGGCGATCGCTGGCGGAGGGGTGGCGGTTGCCGCTTCGGTAGGGGGGCTCTACGCTCACGACCTTCCGTTCGCCTTGAGGCTGTGGAGCGACTTTGGCCACGAGCGTCGAGGCTTGCGGTCAGGTGGCTTCGACAAGCTCAGCCCGAACGGCTGGGGGGCGACGACGGCGTAGTATACTGATCTCGCCGCGCGCTGGGCCGCGCCCGAAGGGTGAGGGTACTCGTCCTTACCCTTCAGGCGCTGCGCTCCGCCCTCCCTCTCCCGAGGGGAGAGGGAATAGAAGGGATTACTGGTCGAGGAAGCTGCGCATCTTGCGGCTGCGGCTCGGGTGCTTGAGCTTGCGCAGCGCCTTCGCCTCGATCTGGCGGATGCGTTCGCGAGTCACCGAGAACTGCTGGCCGACCTCTTCCAGCGTGTGGTCGGTGTTCATGCCGATGCCGAAGCGCATGCGCAGCACGCGCTCCTCGCGCGGCGTCAGAGAGGCGAGGACGCGGGTCACCGTTTCCTTGAGGTTCGCCTGGATCGCCGCATCGACCGGGATGACCGCGTTCTTGTCCTCGATGAAGTCGCCGAGGTGCGAATCCTCCTCGTCGCCGATCGGCGTTTCGAGCGAGATCGGCTCCTTGGCGATCTTCATCACCTTGCGGACCTTCTCGAGCGGCATCGAGAGGCGCTCCGCCATCTCCTCGGGCGTGGGCTCGCGGCCCTGCTCGTGGAGGAACTGGCGGCTGGTGCGGACCAGCTTGTTGATCGTCTCGATCATGTGGACCGGGATGCGGATGGTCCGCGCCTGATCCGCGATCGAGCGGGTGATCGCCTGTCGAATCCACCACGTCGCGTACGTGCTGAACTTGTAGCCGCGGCGATATTCGAACTTATCGACCGCCTTCATCAGGCCGATATTGCCCTCCTGAATCAAATCCAGGAACTGAAGGCCGCGGTTCGTGTACTTCTTCGCGATCGAGATCACGAGACGCAGGTTCGCCTCCACCATCTCCTTCTTGGCGATGCGCGCCTCGCGCTCGCCCTTCTGGACCATATTCACGATCCGGCGGAACTCGGTAAGCGCCATGCCGGTCGCCTGCGCGATCTCGCCGATCTCGTTGCGGATGCGATCGACCGACTCGCTCTCGTTCGCGACGAAGGCGGACCATTTCTTGTCCATCTTGCCGAGCGACTGGAGCCACGTGTCATCCAGTTCGTGCCCGACATAGCGGTCGAGGAAGTCCTTGCGTGGCACCTTGTGGCGCTCCGCCAGACGCAGCATCTGGCCACCGAGCGCGGTGAGGCGCCGGTTGAAGGCGTAGAGCTGATCGACGAGATATTCGATCTTGGCGTTGTGGAACTGGACGCTCTCGACCTCGGCGGTCAGTTCCTCGCGCAGCTTCTGGTACTTGCGCTCGTCGGCCGCGGACATGTCGCTACCGGCCGACATCGAGTCGAGCCGGGCCTGCTGAAGCTTCGAGAATTTCTTGTAGAGCGCGGTGATGTTGGCGAACCGCTCCAGCGCGATCGGCTTGAGCTGCTCCTCCATCTGCGCGAGGCTGAGGGTATTGTCCTCTTCCTCGTCGTCGGACGGACGCGGCGTGCGACGCTCGGTCAGGTCGTCCTCGTCGTCGGCGGACGCCTCTTCCTTGACGTCCTCCTCTTCCTTGAAGGACGCGCCGGCGGTCTTCTCGCTGATCTCGTCGCCTTCGTCCTCGGCCCCCTCGACCTGCTCGGCCGACGGACCCTTGGACAGCATCGCGTCGAGGTCGAGGATCTCGCGCAACTGCATCGTGCCTTCGTTGAGCGCGGTCGACCAGTCGATGATCGCGTTGAAGGTGATCGGCGATTCGCACAGACCCAGGATCATCGTGTCCCGGCCGGCCTCGATCCGCTTGGCGATCGCGATCTCGCCCTCGCGCGACAGGAGCTCCACGGCTCCCATCTCGCGCAGGTACATGCGGACCGGATCGTCGGTGCGATCGATCGTCTCCTTCTTCTTTTCGGGAAGCGCGGTGTCGGTGGACTCGCCCTCCGCCGCCTCCGGCTCGTCGCCGTCGTCCGCGCGCTCCTCGGTCTCGCCGTCCTCGCCCGCTTCCTCGTTCTCGACGATGTTCACGCCCATTTCGTTGAGTGCGGACATCGCGTCCTCGAGCTGGTCGGAGGACATCTGGTCCTGCGGCAGCGCCTCGTTGAGCTGGTCGTAGGTGATGTAGCCGCGCTTCTTCGCGCGGGCGATCAGCTTCTTGATGTTGGCGTCATTGAGATCGATGAGCGGCGCGTCGGTCACCTCGACGCCGCCATCATCACCACCGCTGCCGTTCGACTTCGCCATTAATTACCCTCGGGTCCCGATAACCGGGCGTCTTCGTGCGCCTGACATAGGTTTGCAAGCCGCAATTCCAACGCCTGTTTCTCTCTAACCAATGCCACTTGTCGCTCGAACGCCTCGTCGGTGAAGCGCGCCTGCATCGCCGAGGTCGCCTCGGCCAGCAGTGCATCGACCTCCGGCCGGGCGATCAGGATGGCGATCGCCTCGTCCAAGTCTTCGCGGACGCGAACTGTATCGGCCGTCTTGCGTGTGAACGAATAGGGCATCGTGTCGGCGCGGAGGAGATCGCTGGCGATCCCCTCGAAACCGGATCGTGCCAATATGGTGACGAGGCGCGCGCTATCAAGCTGGCGGTCCTCCAGCGCGACGTCGACCACCGCCTCGAACAGCCGGCCGAGCGCGCCGTCGGCCAGTTTCAGGCTGCCGAGCACCTCCATATGGCGTGCGATCTCCGCGGGATGGCGGATCAGGCCGGCGAGCACCGCCTTGGCCAGCACGCGGTCGATCCCGGCGGCGCGCACGGCCTTCGCATCCTGCGTGACGGGCAGGGGGCCGGGTCGCCACGGCTGTTTGCCACGCTGGAACGGCACGAACGGCTTGCGCTGCGGCGTGACCTGCGCATCGGCGCGGCGGCGGAATTCGGCGAGATATTCGGACTTCACCGCGGGATCGGCGATGCTGTTGGCGAGGTCCGACAGGCGGCGCTTCAGACCGGCGCGCTGCTCCGGCGTGTCGAGCGGTTCGGCGGCGACCTCGCTCTGCCACAGTCGCTCGACCAGCGGCTCCGGCTTGGCGAGCAGCGCTTCCATCGCGGCTGGGCCGCCCTGCTTGACGAGGTCGTCGGGATCCTGACCCTGCGGCAGGGTCACGAACGACAGGCTGCGGCCCGGTGCCAGCATCGGCAGCGCGCGGTGCGCGGCCCGGTGCGCGGCCTTCTGTCCGGCGGCGTCTCCGTCGAAACACAGGATCGGCACGTCGACCATTCGCCACAGACGTTCCAGCTGCGCCTCGGTCAGCGCGGTGCCGAGCGGCGCGACCGCCTCGTGGATGCCCGCCTGCGACAGGGCGATGACATCCATATACCCCTCGACCACCAGCACGCGGCCGGTTTTGCGTGCGGCGGGGGCGGCGCGGTCGAGATTGTAGAGCGTGCGGCCCTTGTCGAAGAGCGGCGTGTCGGGCGAATTGAGGTATTTCGGCTCGCCCTGATCCAGAATGCGCCCGCCGAACGCGATCGTCCGGCCGCGCGCGTCGCGGATCGGGATCATCAGGCGGCCACGGAACCGGTCGTACGGCTCCTTGCCCTCGACCTGGATCAGCATGCCGGCCTCGACCAGTAGCGGATCGCCATATTCCTTCAGCGCCGTCTTGAGCCGCCCGCGCGAATCGGGCGCGAAGCCCATGCCGAACGTGCGAGCCGTTTCCTGAGAGATGCCGCGCCGGTCGAGCAACGCGCGCGCGTCGTTGCCGGACAGGCCGTTAAGTTGCTCCGTGAACCAGATGGCGGCGTCGGCCATGACCTCGTGCAGGCCCTTGGCGCGCTCCGCCTTTTCCGCGGACTGACGGTCCTGCGCGGGCATCTCCAGCCCGGCCGCCTGTGCCAGTTCCTTGACCGCGTCGATGAAGGGCAGGCCGCGCTGATCGGTCATCCACCGGATCGCGTCGCCATGCGCGGAGCAGCCGAAGCAGTGGTAGAAGCCCTTGTCGTCGTTGACGTAGAAGCTGGGCGTCTTCTCGTTGTGGAACGGGCAGCAGCCACGCATCTCGCGGCCGGCCTTTTGCAGCTTCGTGGTCTTGCCGATCAACGCCGACAGCGACGTGCGCGCGCGCAGTTCGTCGAGGAAGGCGGGCGACAGGCTCATGCGACGACGCCCCTCGCCACGTCTTCCGTTCGTCCTGAGCTTGTCGAAGGACATGCAGCCCGCGACCGGGAGAGTTGGACGACTCGTTCCCAATCACCCGCGATCAGCGCTTCCTTCTTCGCGCGGCTCCAGCCCTTGATGCGTCTTTCGCTTTCCAGCGCCTCCAGCCGGCTCGGGAAGTCCTGTGCCCATGCAAAGGTGATCGGCTGCCGCCGGGCGGTGTAGTCGCAGCCTCGTCCTGCCATGTGCTGCGAAACCCGCGCATCCAGATTGTCCGTGTGACCGGCGTAGAAGCTGCCATCGCCACAGCGGAGAAGATACGCCCAGAAGACCATTGCGCTCCGCCTGCCACAGAGGCGCGATTCGGTCGAGATGTTTGCGCTCGACGCATGTCCTTCGACAAGCTCAGGACGAACGGGGAGGGGCAAGCTCAGAACGAGTGGGGAGGGATGGCTCCTCCCGCCAAGGGAGAAGCCATCGACGAGACCCCTACGCCAACGCTGCCTTCACCAGCCCGCTGGCCTTCGCCATGTCCAGGCTCACGGCGTGACGTGCCTTCAGTTCGGCCATCACCCGGCCCATGTCCTTCATGCCGGTCGCGCCGAGATCGGCCTTGATCGCCTCGATCGCGGCCGTCGTCTCCGCATCGCTCATTCGCGCGGGCAGGAAGCGTTCGATCACCGCGACCTCCGCGGCTTCGGCGGCGGCGAGTTCGGGGCGGTTGCCGGTCTCGTACATCGCGATCGATTCGCGGCGTTGCTTGACCATCTTCTGCAGCACCTCGACGACGAGTGCGTCGTCGTCATCGGGGGCCTTGCCCTCCCGACTCTGCGGCGCGCGGGCCTCGATGTCGCGGTTTTTGATCGCGGCCTGAATCAGGCCGATCGCGGCGCGGGATTTCTTGTCGCCGGCCTTCATGGCGGCGATCTGGGCTTGCTTGATGTCGTCTCGAATCATGGTGGCGCGGCCATAGCAGATTGACGGGAGGGGTGGGCGAGTTTAGCGGGCGGGGCTTAGCGACATCGTAGATCAACCAACGGAGTGCCCGCCGCATCATGGCCGAGCCCACGCCTTTCGTCATGCCCGCTAAACCAGACGGCGCCACCGGTTGTCTCGTCCTCGCCAGTGGCGACGTGCTGTGGGGCCGCGGCTTCGGCGCGGAGGGGCATGCGGTGGGCGAAGTGTGCTTCCACACCGCGATGACCGGCTATCAGGAGATCATGACCGACCCGTCCTTCGCGGGTCAGATGATCGCCTTCACCTTTCCCCATATCGGCAATGTCGGCGCGAACCCCGACGACGTCGAGGCGGACGGCCCGCACGCGCTGGGCATGATCGTGCGCGAGGACCCGACCGCGCCGTCGAACTTCCGCAGCATGGAGCGGCTGGACGGATGGATGGCGCGGCATGCCCGCATCGGCCTCGCCGGGATCGACACGCGCGCGCTGACGCGTCGTATCCGCACCGGCGGCGCGCCCAACGGCGTGATCGCGCATTCGGCGGTGGGCGAGTTCGATCTGGAAGCGCTGCTCGGCATCGCCCGCGCATGGCCTGGGCTGGAAGGCATGGACCTCGCCAAGGCCGTCTCGCGAGAGACGCAGGGCGGGTGGGGCGGTGGCGTCTGGCGGCTGGGCTTCGGCTATGACGACGCGGTCGGCGAGGAGTCGCGACCGCACGTCGTCGCGATCGATTACGGCAGCAAGCACAATATCTTCCGCAACCTCGTTCATGCGGGAGCGAAGGTGTCGGTGGTCCCTGCGACCGCCAGTTTCGACGAGATCATGGCGCTGAGGCCGGAGGGCATTTTCCTCTCCAACGGCCCCGGCGACCCCGCTGCGACCGGCGAGTACGCGGTACCGGTGATCCGGCAGTTGCTCGACACGAAGCTGCCGCTGTTCGGCATTTGCCTCGGTCACCAGCTGCTGGGTCTGGCGGTCGGGGCGACCACGACCAAGATGTTCCAGGGTCACCGCGGTGCGAACCACCCGGTCAAGCGGCTGAGCGATGGCGCGGTCGAGATCACCAGCATGAACCACGGTTTCTCGGTCGAGCGGGACTCGCTGCCCGCCGGTGTGACGGAGACGCACGTGTCGCTGTTCGACGGATCGAACGCCGGGCTGGAGCTGGACGGAGGGCGGGCGTTCAGCGTGCAGTATCACCCGGAAGCGTCGCCGGGACCGCAGGATAGTTTCTATCTGTTTGAGCGGTTTGTGGGGTCGCTGGTAAAGGCAGCATGAGCTTCTTGTTTGCCTTGGCGATCCAAGGAGCGATCGCTAAATCCCGCGTGGACTTGAACCAGTCTCAGCTCAATATCATGAGCGATGCGTGTAAAGCCCCACGCCAGTGGCTCGTTCATCTCGGAGGCGAAGCGATACGATTTCGCCCTTCGCCTAACGCAAAGTACAAAAGAATAGACTGCGTGCTCAAGCGTCTCCGCGTGAGTATGGCCCCGAAGAAGCTCGGCTTTATCGGCAACGAACAGCTTTCGGAAGATAAGTAATGCCCAAACGCACCGACATCTCCTCCATCCTCGTTATCGGCGCGGGGCCGATCATTATCGGGCAGGCGTGCGAGTTCGATTATTCGGGCACGCAGGCGATCAAGGCGTTGAAGGAGGAGGGCTATCGCATCGTTCTCGTCAACTCCAACCCCGCCACGATCATGACCGATCCCGAGCTGGCCGACGCCACCTATGTGGAGCCGATCACGCCCGCGGTGGTGGCGAAGATCATCGAGAAGGAGCGGCCCGACGCCGTCCTGCCGACGATGGGCGGGCAGACCGCGCTCAATACCGCGTTGGCGCTGTTCCGCGACGGTACGCTGGAGAAGTTCGGCGTGCAGATGATCGGGGCCGATGCCGACGCGATCGACATGGCGGAGGACCGGCTGAAGTTCCGTGACGCGATGGACCGGATCGGGCTGGAAAGCGCGCGCTCGGCGATCGCGCACACCGAGGCGGAGGCGCTGGAGGGGCTGGAGAAGGTCGGGCTGCCGGCGATCATCCGGCCGAGCTTCACGATGGGCGGCTCCGGCGGCGGCATCGCGTACAACCGTGCCGAGTTCATCCAGATCGTCCGCAACGGGCTCGACCTGTCGCCGACGACCGAAGTGCTGATCGAGGAGTCGCTCCTCGGTTGGAAAGAGTATGAAATGGAGGTGGTGCGCGACCGCAAGGACAACGCGATCATCATCTGCTCGATCGAGAATGTCGATCCGATGGGCGTCCACACCGGGGACTCGATCACCGTCGCGCCGGCGCTGACGCTGACCGACAAGGAATACCAGATCATGCGCAACGCATCGATCGCGGTGTTGCGCGAAATCGGAGTGGAAACAGGCGGTTCCAACGTACAGTTCGCGGTCAATCCGAAGGACGGCCGCCTGATCGTCATCGAGATGAACCCGCGCGTGTCGCGGTCGTCGGCGCTTGCATCGAAGGCTACCGGCTTCCCGATCGCCAAGGTCGCGGCGAAGCTGGCGGTCGGCTATACGCTCGACGAGATTGAGAACGACATCACCGGTGCGACGCCGGCCAGCTTCGAACCAACGATCGATTACGTCGTCACCAAGATCCCGCGCTTCGCCTTCGAGAAGTTCAAGGGCTCCGACCCCTTGCTCGGTACCGCCATGAAGAGCGTCGGCGAAGTCATGGCGATCGGCCGCAATATCCACGAGTCGATGCAGAAGGCCTTGCGCGGGCTGGAGACTGGACTGTCCGGCTTCAACGAGGTCGCGCATCTGGTCGGCGCACCGCGTGCGCAGATCGAGGCGGCACTGGCGACCGCGACGCCGGACCGGCTGCTGGTCGCGGCACAGGCCCTACGCGAGGGCTTCACCGTCGCCGAGGTTCACGCGATCGCCAAATACGACCCGTGGTTCCTGGAGCGGATCGCGGAAATCGTCGCGGCCGAGGCTGAGGTCATGGCGAACGGCCTGCCGATCGACGCGCCGGGCATGCGCCGGCTGAAGGCGATGGGCTTTTCCGACAAAAGGCTGGCGTGGCTGGCGCTGCAATCCGCCAATTTGCGCGGCATGAACCGCGGCATTGCGCGCGGATCGGGCCTGATCCACGAGGTCGTGAAGGCGATGACCGGTGGGGTCACCGAGGACGAGGTGCGCGCGCATCGGTTGAAGCTGGGTGTCCGCCCGGTGTTCAAGCGCATCGACACGTGCGCCGCCGAGTTCGATGCGAAGACGCCGTATATGTACTCGACCTACGAGGCGCCGACGTTTGGGGAGCCGGAGGACGAGAGCCAGCCGAGCGAACGTCGCAAGATCGTCATTCTTGGCGGTGGACCGAACCGGATCGGGCAGGGGATCGAGTTCGATTACTGCTGCTGTCATGCGTGCTTTGCGCTGGCGGATGCCGGGTTCGAGACGATCATGGTCAACTGCAACCCGGAAACGGTCAGCACCGACTACGACACGTCCGACCGCCTGTATTTCGAGCCGCTGACCGCGGAAGATGTGCTGGCGATCCTCGACGTCGAGAAATCGCGCGGCGAGCTCGTCGGCGTGATCGTGCAGTTCGGGGGGCAGACGCCGCTGAACCTCGCGCGGGCGCTCGAGGCGGCAGGTATCCCGATCCTCGGCACCTCGCCGGCGGCGATCGATCTGGCAGAGGACCGCGAGCAGTTCGCGGCCCTGGTCAACCGGTTGAAGCTGTTGCAGCCGTCGAACGGCATCGCGCGCAGCCGCGATGAGGCGATCAATGTCGCCGCGCGAGTGGGCTATCCGGTGCTGATGCGGCCCAGCTTCGTGCTGGGCGGGCGGGCGATGGAGATCGTCGAGGGCCCGGCGCAGCTCGACGATTACATCCAGACCGCCGTGCAAGTGTCTGGTGACGCACCGGTTTTGATCGACCAGTATCTGCGCGACGCGATCGAGGTGGATGTCGACGCGATCTGCGACGGTGACGATGTCGTGGTCGCCGGCGTGTTGCAGCATATCGAGGAGGCTGGCGTCCATTCGGGCGACAGTGCCTGCTCGATCCCGCCCTACAGCCTGCCCGTCGAGATCGTCGAGGAGATCGAGCGGCAGACGGAGGCGCTCGCACGCGCATTGTCGGTCGTCGGGCTGATGAACATCCAGTTCGCGGTAAAGGACGGCAAGGTCTACCTCATCGAGGTGAATCCGCGCGCCTCGCGGACGGTGCCGTTCGTGGCGAAGGCGATCGGCACCCCCATCGCCAAGATCGCGGCGCGGGTGATGGCCGGCGAGAAGCTGCGTGACCTGCCGACGATCGATCGCAACATCGCGCATGTCGCGGTGAAGGAGGCGGTGTTCCCCTTCTCGCGCTTCCCCGGCGTCGATCCGGTCCTGTCACCGGAGATGCGATCGACCGGTGAAGTCATGGGTATCGCGGGCGATTTCACGACGGCCTTCGCGAAGGCGCAGCTGGGTGCCGGGACCGTCCTGCCGACGAAGGGCGCGGTGTTCGTCAGCGTCAAGCCGGGCGACAAGCCGCACATCGTCCCCGGTGTCGAGGCACTGCTGGAGGCGGGCTTCACGATCGTGGCGACGGATGGCACCGCGGATTTCCTAATGCGCGCCGGCCTGCCGGTCGAACGGGTCAACAAGGTCGCGCAAGGTCGGCCGCATATCGTCGACCGCATTGCGGATGGTGGCATCGACCTGATCTTCAACACCACCGAGGGCTGGCAATCGCTGAAGGATTCCAAGCCGATCCGTCAGGCGGCACTGGCCGGGCGCATCCCGTATTTCACGACGGCCCCGGCCAGCGTGGAAGCGGCGCGGGCGATCCTGGCGTCGCAACGGGATGCGGGCGGGGGTGTCCTTGAAGTCAGGCCCCTTCAGTCCTATTATTCGCAGTCGCACGACTGATCCCGGACATAACGACGTGACGTGTGCGGGCGATCCTGACGGGTCGTCCCGGGAATAGGAATTGGGGAACGAGATCATGGCGACCGTCGAGAAGATGCCGATGCTGCAGGAGGGCTACGAAACCCTCACCGCGGATTTGCGGCGTCTGAAAGAGGAGCGCCCGTCCATCGTCGACGCGATCGAGGAAGCCCGCGCTCACGGCGATCTGTCGGAAAACGCGGAATATCATGCCGCCAAGGAGCGTCAGGGCCAGATCGAGGCGTCGATCGCCGATATCGAGGACAAGCTGTCGCGCGCGCAGATCATCGATCCGCGCGACCTGTCGGGTAACAAGGTGGTGTTCGGCGCGACGGTGACTCTGCTCGACGACGACGACAAGCCGGTCGTGTACCAGATCGTCGGCCAGACCGAGGCGGACGCCAAGCGCGGCCGTATCTCCTACAACTCGCCGCTGGGCCGGGCGCTGATCGGGCGCAAGGTCGACGAGGAGGTCGAGGTGTCGGTGCCGGCGGGCGACCGCTATTATGTCGTCTCCAAGATCGCGTTCATCTGACGTCATGAGCGACTGGCGCGAGTGGCGGGTGACCGCGGTGCTGACCGTGGTCACGCTGGTCGTGTCGGTATTGTTGATCCTGACCGGCGACATTCCCGTCGCGGCGATCGAGGCGGGGTTCATCCCCGGCCGGATCGGCGGGGCGGTGCCGGTCGATCATGTCTTCCTGGTGCCGGACTGGTTGACGCCGCTGACCGCGACGCTGATCCACGGCGGCTGGGCGCATGTCGCGCTGAACCTCGTGATGCTCGTGTTCTGCGGCCAGCAGGTCGAGCGGGCGCTGGGTCCACTGGCAATACTGGTGCTGTACGGGGTCGGCGCCTATCTCGCGGCGGCAGGGCAGTGGGCCTTCGACCCTGCGTCGCCGATGCCGATGATCGGCGCGTCCGGTGCGATCTCCGCGATCATCGCGGCGTATGCGCTGTTATATGGCGAGCGACGCGCGCGGCGGATGGGGCCGGTATCGGCGAACCTCGTGCATGCGGCGTGGTTGGCGGCGGCGTGGATCGGCATCCAGTTGCTGATCGACCTCGCCGGCATGGGTGGCGTGGCAGTGGCGATCGGTGCGCACATCGGCGGGTTCGTCGCAGGGCTGCTGCTGACGCGGCCATTGCTGATCTGGCGATACCGGGGAGCCTGAGCGGATCCTGCGGCGGCAGGGTCGCTCATGCTGGCTCCCCGCTTGATCTCCAACTTCACCGGTCGACTATTTGAGCTGTGGTTCTGCAACCAGTCGGGAGCGACCGTGACGGTGACGGGCTGTGTATGCTGACGAACCCGACGTCGATCCGAGGCCGCGCCGTTTTCCGATACGCGGCTCCGTCGACGATCAGCCGGCAGGCTTGACGGCATCCGGCTCCAGCAGACGGTGCAGGTGCACGACCACGAACCGCATCTCGGCATCGTCGACTGTGCGCTGCGCGGCGGCGCGCCAAGCCTTTTCGGCGCTGGCATAATCGGGGAAGATGCCGACCACGTCGAGATTGGCGGGATCGGCGAAATCGAGAGTCTGCGGGTTGGTGACCCGGCCGCCGAAGACGAGATGGAGCTTACTCATGGCCGCATCCCTTAGCGGCTGGCGGCGGGGGAATGAACCCCCGCCGTAGCTGCATCAGACGGTTTCGGACGACTGCGCCGACGCGTCCGCATTCTTCGCGGACTGCGCGGCGGCGCTGCCCGCGCTGACCAGCGCTTTCTTGACGCCATCGAGCAGGTCCTTGCCGCGATCCTTGGCCGCGCCCGGCGTCAGGCCGGCCTGATCCAGTTCGCTGCGGCCGGCTTCTTTGGCGGCGGCGAACGCCTGACGCGCGGTGTCGGAAATACGCTTGCCGACGGGGGCGAGCAGTTCCTTTTCCCGTGCGCTGCGCGGCACCAAGGCGCCGACGAGCGCACCGACCGCGAGGCCACCGGCGAGAATGGCGAGCGGATTGGTCTCGATCTCGCTCGCGGCACGGTGCACCGCCTGCTTGGTCGTCTGTTTCGACGTGGCGAGCGCCTCCGATGCCTTGTCCCGCGCATCGTGCAGCGTCTGTGCGGCGGCGGCGCGGGCGTCCTCGAAGGTCGAATGCGTGTCGTTGGGCTGGTCGGTCATGGCTCGGTTACCTCGATGGAATGGGCTTCGGAATGGGCGATGGGTTGCGCGGGGACGGGCCTGCGGACGCGGCGACGGCGGAAGAACCGGGCAATCGGGCCGCTGACCAGCAGCAGGCCCGTGGCGGCGGCGGCCCCGGCGATGATGCCGGGATTGCGACGGGCACCCTCCGCGCCGGCACGGACGGCGGACAGTCCGGCGTCCTTCGCCTCTTCGGCCAGGGCCTTGGGGTCGAGCTTCGCCTGAAGCTGTGCCACGGTGCCGGACAGACGCTCGCGGGCGAGCGCGGCTTCCGCCTCGGCGGCGAGCAGGTCGAGTTTGGGATTGCTCATACGCTACGCTCCGGTCCCGCGAGGCGGCCCTTGCCGACGATCCCGAGAATGGCGGCGAGCAGCAGCACGACGCCGACGACGATCAACGTCGCCCAGATCGGGTGAAGTACGGTCGCCAACGCCATGATGAGGCCGACCAGCAGCGCGACCAGCGCCGCCAACCCCAGCACCCCCGCGATCGCGAAGAACACGATCGCGGATTTGTAAGCGCTGACCCGCTCGCCCGCCTTCGCCTTGTACAAGGCGACTTCGGCCGAGACGAGCGTCCGGCTTTCATCGACCAGCCGCCCGACGAGCGTCGTCACCCCCGGTTGTTCCCCGAACATGACGGATCAGGCCCGATCGTCGAGGCCGGACTGGAACAGTCGTGCGACGACGAAGCCCAGAGCGGCGGCCGCGCCGATTGCCACCCCGGGACTGGCGCGCACGAAGCCACGCGCATCCTCCAGCAGGTCGTCGACATCCTTGTTCTTCACCGTCTCGGCGAAGCCCTGCACCTGATCGGCGGCTGTCCGAGCATACTGGCCGTATTGCGCACCGAGCTTGTCGTCGACCTGACCGGCTGCATCGATCAGCAGTTGCGACAGCTGGTCGAGCGCCGAACCGGCACGCGCCTTGCCATCATCGGCATACGCGCGCAGCTTTTCGGTGGCCTGCTGGCCGACCTTGCCCGTCGTATCGCGGATCGCCTGCTTGGCGGTTTCGGTCTTGCTGGTGGTGGTGCCCGTGTCGTCCGAAGCGGGCGCGAATTCCACGCCTGCGTCCTTCAGCGGTTCCGCTGGCTGAAAGGCCGTGCTGGCGGGCGGGGTTACGATGTCGCCGTCGCTGATCGGCTTGAGGTCGTCGTCGGCCATGTGTGTTCCTCCGTTACCACGCTTCAACAAAACCTATCCCCACCGGTTCCCTGCTGGCAAACCAGGCATGCACGGCGTGGCGATTGCCCACGTCGCGGCACGGCTCTACAGCACCGCGCGAACGATACGCTGCCAGGAGCGCCCAGTGACCGCCATCATCGACATCCACGCCCGCCAGATCCTCGACAGCCGGGGCAATCCCACCGTGGAAGTCGACGTGCTGCTGGAGGATGGCAGCTTCGGCCGCGCGGCCGTGCCGTCGGGCGCGTCCACCGGCAAGCACGAGGCGGTCGAGAAGCGCGACGGCGACAAGAGCCGCTGGGGCGGCAAGGGTGTGGACGACGCGATCGAGGCGGTGAACGACGAGATCGCCGACACCGTGCTGGGCATGGACGCGGAGGATCAGGCCGATCTGGACCGCGCGATGATCGAGCTGGACGGCACCGAGAACAAGGGCCGGCTGGGCGCGAACGCGATCCTGGGCGTCAGCCTCGCGGTGGCCAAGGCGGCGGCGGAGGCGCGCGGTCTGCCGCTGTACAAATATGTCGGTGGTGTCTCGGCGCATCTGCTGCCGGTGCCGATGATGAACATCATCAACGGCGGCGAGCATGCCGACAACCCGATCGATTTTCAGGAATTCATGGTGATGCCGGTCGGCGCGCCGAATATCCTGGAGGCCGTCCGTTGCGGCTCCGAAATCTTCCACGCGCTGAAGAAGGCGCTGCACGACAAGGGACTGGCCACCAGCGTCGGTGACGAGGGCGGTTTCGCCCCGAACATCGCCAGCACGACCGAGGCGCTGGACTTCATCATGCGGGCGATCGAGACGGCGGGCTACACCCCCGGCGACGACGTGATGCTGGCGCTCGATTGCGCGGCGACCGAGTTCTACAAGAACGGTCGGTACGACATCAGCGGCGAGGGCAAGGTGCTCGGCAGCCACGAGATGGCGGAGTATCTGGCGGACCTGACGCGTCGCTATCCGATCACGTCGATCGAGGACGGTATGAGCGAGGACGATTGGGAGGGCTGGAAGGCGCTGACCGAGGCCGTGGGCGACACGGTGCAGCTGGTCGGCGACGACCTGTTCGTGACTAACCCCAAGCGGCTGAAGCAGGGCATCGACGGCGGTTACGCCAACTCGATCCTGGTGAAGGTCAACCAGATCGGCACGCTGACCGAAACGCTGGAGGCGGTGTCGATGGCGCAGCGTGCGCGCTACACGGCGGTGATGAGCCACCGTTCGGGCGAGACCGAGGATTACACGATCGCCGACCTCGCGGTCGCGACCAACTGCGGCCAGATCAAGACCGGCAGCCTGTCGCGCAGCGACCGTTTGGCGAAGTACAACCAGTTGATCCGCATTGAGGAAGAATTGGGCGATGCCGCGCGTTATGCCGGTCGTGACATCCTGATGGGGGCGCGATGAAGACGCGGGAATCCACCTTCCGGAAGACGCTGCGCCGTGCCGCCGTCCCGGCGCTGGCGTTGACGGTGCTGGCGTTTTTCGGGGCCTACGCGATCCTGGGGCCGAACGGGGTACTCGCGTATGGGGACTATAAGCGGCAGCTCGCCAAGCGGGAAAAGGACTTTGCGGTGCTCGACAAGCGCCGCGAGGTGCTGCGCAACCGCGTGGCGTTGCTCAATCCCGATCACGCCAACCCGGACATGGTCGACGAAATGGTCCGCAAGGAACTGAACGTCGCTCATCCCGACGAGGTGATCGTCCCGCTCGATCCGAAATAGCGCGGACTACAGCCGCGGCAGGGTCACGCCGCGCTGGCCCATATATTTACCTGCGCGGTCGGCGTAGCTCGTCTCGCACGGCTCGTTCCCTTGCAGGAACAGAAACTGGCACGCGCCCTCGTTGGCATAAACCTTGGCGGGCAGGGGCGTGGTGTTGGAGAATTCGAGCGTGACATGGCCTTCCCAGCCCGGCTCCAGCGGAGTCACGTTCACGATGATCCCGCACCGCGCGTAGGTGGACTTGCCGAGGCAGATCACCAGCACGTCGCGCGGCACCCGGAAATATTCGACCGTCCGCGCCAGCGCGAAGCTGTTCGGCGGAATGATGCATACGTCGGTCTTGCGATCGACGAAGCTGTTGGCGGCGAAGTTCTTGGGGTCGACGATCGCGCTGTCGACGTTCGTGAAGATCTTGAACTCGTCCGCGACGCGGGCGTCATAGCCGTAGGACGACAGGCCGTAGCTGACGCAACCGTCGCGACGCTGCGACTCCACGAACGGCTCGATCATCGCATCGGCGAGCGCGCGCTCGCGAATCCAGCGGTCGGACATGACGGACATCGGTCGGGCTCCCTTTGCCGTCGCTCATCGCGGCAAGGGCGGGGCGGGGCAAGGGGGGATCGGCGGCGTCAGCGCGTCGACGGAGCCGTCCAGCCGGGAGGCGTACGGTCGGCGATGCGGTTTACCGGCGGTGGCGTCACAATGCTGCGACCGAGATAATCCGACAGCGCATCGACATCGGTGATGCCCTGTCCGGGGACGTCCCGACCGACCACGAAACTGGTAAACCCATCGCCGCCCACGGCGAGGAAGTTGCTGACCGACACACGATAGCGTTCCGTATCGATGAGCGGACGCCCTTGAACGACGACGTCGATGACCCGCTGCCCCGCGGGGCTGGAGCGATCGAAGGCGTAGGTCATGCCCGCCACGCTGAGGACCAGCGTCTTGCCCCCCATGTCGAACTGCTGTTCCAGCACTGCGCGTAGCTGGGCGCCCGTAAATTCGCGGACCATCAGCACGTTGCCGAACGGCTGCACCGCATAGGCGTCGGCGAAGGTGACCGCACCGCCATCACCGATCTTCAGGTCCGTCCGGATGCCCCCGGGGTTCATGAACGCCACCTGCGCGCCGCCATTCTCCGGCACGCTCATGACGGCGAGTTGCGCGTCGGCGACGAGGTTGCCGAGTTCCGTCTCGTACCGGCGTGGTGGCCCATCCTTCGGTGCAGGCGCACGGGTCATGTGGCCGACCACGCGCTCCGCCAATGGTCCGGATGCGGTCACGTAGCGATCCACGATCTTGCCCACGACCGGGTCTGCCGCGAAGCGGGGCACGGCGTCGGACAGCCCTACGGTGCGTCCGTCGACCTCGAACGCCTCGCCCTGAACGATGACGTTACGGGCGCTGCTGTCGATGAGGCGCTTGCTGTGTGGATCGAACCGCAGGGCCATATCGGTGACGATCGACCCGAACTTGCCCGCGCTGGTCAGCAGCAGGGGGCGGCTGACGATGTTGGGACAGATATACGCCTTATGCGTGTGCCCCGAGACGACGACCTGGATCGCCGGGTCGAGCCGCTTCGCGATGTCGACGATGGGTCCGCTCAACCCTGCACATGCATTGGGATCGGTTTCCGGCTGCGGATATCCGCCCTCGTGGACCAGCAGCACGATCGTGTCCGCCCCCGCTTTCCGCAAAGCCGGGACGAGACGGTTGGCCGTGTCGGCTTCGTCGGCGAAGTGGATGCCGCGAATGGCGGTAGGGCTGACCAACGTGTTCGTCGTACGCGTGGTCAGGCCGATGAAGCCGATCGTGACCCGCCGCGATCCTTGGCCGAAGGTCCGTATGGCGGTGGCGGGGAGCAGGCTCGCCCCGTTTTCCATGATGGTGTTGCCGGCCAGATACTGGAAGCGTGCGCCCCCGAATTTCTCCAATCGACAGGGCAGGGGGGTGGCGTTGCGGGCGCAGCCGCCTTTCTGGAGCCGCAGCAGTTCCGTCGTGCCGCGGTCGAACTCATGATTGCCCACCGCATTCAGATCGACGCCGATCGCGTTCATCGTCGCGATCGTCGGCTCGTCGAGGAAGATCGACGAGGGTAGCGGGCTCGCCCCGGTCATATCGCCGGCCGACACGGTGATCGAGTTGGGATGCGCGCGCCGCAGGCTGGCGATGGCGGACGCGAGATACGCCGCGCCGCCGGCCGGGACCGGCGTCTTCCCGTCGGGCGCGGTGATCGCCAGATGCGGCGGCTGGAGATTGCCGTGGAAATCGTTGATCGCGAGGATGCCGACCTCGATCGGGGCAGCGCCAGTGCGCGCGACTAGCGCCGCACAGCCGGGCAGGGCGGCGAGCATGGGAAGCAGCAGCGTGGTGAAGCGGCGCGCTGTCATGGCGGTCTCGATATCGTCGGGGGTATCGGCCGCGCCTCTAGCGACAGTTCGCCGGGATCGCCAGAGGGTTGCGGCGGGTGCCGGGCAGCCTGCGTGCCGGTCCGTTTTGGCCGCTGAGCCGCCGTGTCATCCCTGCCGCCGGGCTCGTCCCGCACCGCGAGCTAACCGGCGATCGAGTGTCGAGAACCGTGGATGCCGCTACCAGCGGCATGATGAACACGTTTTAAGTTCAATGCAGGACCGGGGGAGTGAAATCGCGCCAGCCATTCGGCAAGCGAATCCTCTCCGCCCACAGGAACCGCAACGAAAAAGGGCGGCCCCGCGGGACCGCCCTCCATCGTTCGCGGGAAGCGAAAGGATCAGCGCTTGGAGAACTGGAAGCTACGACGGGCCTTCGCCTTGCCGTACTTCTTACGCTCGACCGTGCGGCTGTCGCGGGTCAGGAAGCCCGCGGCCTTCACCGGCGCGCGCAGGATCGGCTCGTACTTGGTCAGCGCCTGGCTGATGCCGTGCTTGACCGCGCCGGCCTGACCCGACAGGCCACCACCCTTGACGGTGCAGACCACGTCGTACTGGCCCTCGCGCTCGGTGATGCCGAACACCTGGTTGATGACCAGACGCAGCGTCGGGCGGGCGAAATACACTTCCTGATCGCGACCGTTGATCGTGATCTTGCCCGAACCCGGCTTCACCCAGACGCGGGCGACCGCATCCTTGCGGCGACCGGTGGCATAGGCGCGGCCCTGCTTGTCGATGATCTGCTCACGCAGCGGCATCGTCGGCGCGCGGGGCGCCTCGACCGCACCCGACATATAGTCGTCGGCCTGCTGAGCGGACGTGTCGCCCGACTGCGGAGCGGGGGCCGGCGTCTGCGTCAGCGCGGCCAGATCGGCGAGGGACTGGCGGTTGTCGGTCATTATGCGCCCACCTTGTTCTTGCGGCTCATGCCGGCGATATCGAGGACCTCGGGGTTCTGCGCCTCGTGCGGGTGCGCTTCGCCCTTGAAGATACGCAGGTTGCGCATCTGCTCGCGACCCAGCGGGCCGCGCGGGATCATGCGCTCCACGGCCTTCTCCAGAACGCGCTCCGGAAAGCGGCCCTCGAGCACCTTGGCGGCGGTCACGCCCTTGATGCCGCCGGCATAGCCGGTGTGCTTGTAATAGATCTTCTTGCCGGCCTTGTTACCGGTGAAGCGGACCTTGTCGGCGTTGATGACGATGACGTTGTCACCGCAATCGACGTGCGGGGTGAACGACGTCTTGTGCTTGCCGCGCAGGACGTTGGCGATCACCACGGCGGCGCGACCGACCACCAGGTCGGTGGCGTCGACGATGTGCCACTTCTTCTCCACCTCATGCGGCTTGGCCGACTTGGTGGTCTTCATGAGCGCCTTCATGGGCGTAGACCTTTCAAACAAGAGCGCGCCGCTTCCAGAAGGAGCGGCGCGGACCGGGAGCCATTCGTGGAAAGTTGCCCGGAAGTCAAGCAATCCGCCACATTGCTGACGGGTATCACAATACCAGAGGTGTTCTGACGGTCAGGTCCGCCGCCGGCCGATCGCATGCGCCGCGGCGACGCTGGCGATCAGCAGCAGCGCCGCATTCGCCTGATGCGCGACCGCGATGCCGATCTGCACGCCACTGAGCAGCGTAGAGATGCCGAGCGCGATCTGCAGCCCGACCAGCACCACGACCATCCCGGCCGCCCCGCGTGCGCCGACGCGATTCGCCCGCCATGCCAGCGCGACGAGCGCGGCGGCGGCGGCGAAGGCGAACCAGCGGTGGATGAATTGCACGACAATCGGGTTGTCGACCGCGTTGCTCCACCCCGGCGACAGCATCGGCACGCCGGCGGGGAACAGCGAATCGCCCATCAGCGGCCAGCTTGCGAAGGCGTAACCGGCGTCGAGCCCGGCGGTGAAGGCACCATAGACGATCTGCGCGAACAACGCCGCCAGCGCCAGTGTCGCCACCGGCGCGAGGCGGGCGGGCGCCGCCATGCGGTTGCCGTGCAACGCCATCAGGTCGAGCGCGGTCCAGACGATGCCCGCCAGGATCACGAGCGCCGTCGTCAGGTGAACCGCCAGCCGGATGTGGCTGACATCGGTCCTCACCGACAGGCCCGAGGCAACCATCCACCAGCCGATCGCGCCCTGAAGCCCACCGAGCGCCAGCAGCGCCGTCAGTCGCCAGCCATAGCCGGCGGGGATGCGCCGCCGCACCGCGAACCAGATCAGCGGCAGCGCGAACGCCATGCCGATGACGCGGCCAAGCAGGCGGTGCAGATATTCCCAGAAGAAGATCGCCTTGAACCCGGCGAGCGTCATGTCCTGATTGAACGCGGTGTATTCGGGAATGCGGCGGTAATTGGCGAACTCCGCCTGCCACTGCGCATCGTTCAGCGGCGGCACGATGCCGCTGATCGGTTTCCACTGCGTGATCGACAGCCCCGACTCGGTCAGCCGCGTGATGCCGCCGACGATCACCATCGCCACGATCAGCGCGGCGACCGCGTACAGCCAGCGCGCCACCGCGCGCGGGCGGGTGGACGAGATGAATGCGGCGCTGACCTGAAGCATGGGCGCGTTTACCGCAGCTTATCTCGTCGGCCAAGTGTCACAGGTTTCCGCATCCACCCAGTAAAGGAATATTTAGCCCAAATCGGTTTAATCCCGGCATCGGACTTGATGGGGAACATCGTGGTACAACAAGGCGACGTGGCGATTGCACCGGAGAGTGATCCGCGATGGCGGACACTCGTATCGGGTGAGCGGAAATTCGAATATCGTTGTCTGGCGCTGAGGATCATGATGATCCGCATCCGCGGCGCCTACGAGCGAGACGCGTCGTCTTTGCAGGCGCTGGTGGCCGAACTCCGGCAGTTCTTCGTCGCGAACCTGCGGTTTGCTGCACCCGATTACGAGTCGATCTTTGCTGGAGCCGCACGATGAACGCCATGACCTTCCACCGATCGCTGCACGGCGTTGCCGAAGTCGCCGGCATGATCGAAGCCGGGGCTATGCTGCTCCTGGCCGGCGACGAGCGGCTGTTGCGCGAACTTCCCCGCGGCGACTGGATCGGCGGCACGATCCCCTATTTCATGACCGCCGAGCATGGCGGCATCCACGACGCGGAGCGCATCTTCGTTGCGCGCCTGCCGGCGTCGGCCAGTATCGCGCACCAGGCGATCTATGACGCCGACGCGCTGCCGCACTTCGCCGCCGACGGTGCGAACAATGGTTTCAGCGTGATCCTGCTGCCGTCGCAATCGCCGGTGCACAGCCGCTTCGCGATCGAAGGTACGGAGTGGAAGGGGCTGTTCGACCGGCCCGTCGTCGGATGGGTGACGGGCGTCGCGCTCGACCGTGTCGGCATCGATTCCGCCAAGGTCTTCGACGGCCGTACCGGTCGAGTATCGGATTCGGCCGCCGCCGTGATGCACGTCGCGCTGCCCGACACGGTGTTTGCCAAGGTCGATATCGTCAACCTGTTCGAGCAGGGCGATGGCGAGACGCTGACGTTCGACGAGCCCGGTTTCTCCACCGAATGGGTGCGTGTCGACGGGGAGCGGATGCGGCTCGTCGACTTCATCGCCGATCGCGGGATCGACACGCGCCTGCCGTTGGTCGCCGACTATAACGGCGCGGCGATCAACGTGGCGATCGCCCGGATCATCGACGACGAGGGCCGGGTCGAATTCTTTGCACCGGTCTTCGCCGGCATGGCCTATCGCTTCGCCAAGCCGATCGGCCACTATCCGACCCAGTTCGAGGCGGCGGTGGCCGGCATGGAGACGGCCCCGACGTTCAGCTGCAATTGCGTTCTGAACTACGCCTATGCCGATCTGGAGGGGCAGCGAACGGGGACGATCACCGGACCGATGACGTTCGGGGAAATCGCCTACGTCCTGCTCACGCAAACGATGGTGCACCTGACCATCGAGCAGGGCTGAACCGCTCCGACGCCAGAGAACCGCTCCGACGCCAGAATATGCAGGCGAAATTGCACGATGTGATGTTGTAACCTTGCTTCGGCTTGGCTACATGGCGGTCGTGAGTTTCGTCCTGCACCGTCCCAACTGGCTGTCGAGTCTCGATCGCTTCGCGATCGGGTTGTCGGGTTTGTGCGTCGTGCATTGTCTCGCGACGTCGGTGCTCCTCGCGCTGGCATCGGCGGCGGGGGGCATGCTGCTCGACCCCATCTTTCACGAGATCGGGCTGACGCTGGCGATCGTGATGGGCGCGGTGGCGCTGGGTCGCGGCATCCTGATCCACGGCTACGCGATGCCGGCCGCGATGGGCGCATTCGGACTGGGCGTCATGGCCGGGGCGATGAACCTGCCGCATGACGGCTCCGGCGGCGAAGCGCTGTGGACGATCGTCGGCGTTGGTCTACTCGCGTTCGGTCACGACCTGAACCGCCGCGCCACCACCTGAGGCGGGCAGCTAAGGCGGCGCTTGCCCGCGGGGGCACGTCACCTTATCTCATGACGTATGGCGCACGCGCACGATCATCATGAGCCGGAGGGCGACGCCCTCTTCACCGCGGCGCAGGCGACGCTGGAGAAATCCGGCGAGCAATGGACCGCGATGCGCGCCAGCGTGTTCGAGGCGCTGGCGGGGTTCGCCAAGCCCGCGTCCGCCTACGACATCGCCGATGCCGTCTCGAAGCGGGAGGGGCGGCGCGTCGCGGCCAACAGCGTGTATCGCATCCTTGACCTGTTCGTCGGATCGAACCTCGCCCGCAGGGTCGAAAGCGCGAACGCCTATGTGGCGAACGCGCATCCGGACTGTCTCCACGACTGTATCTTCCTCGTCTGCGATCAGTGCGGCCAGACGACTCACCTCGACAACGACAGCGTTACCGGCGGTGTCCGCGCGGCGGCGAGCGCGGCAGGGTTCCAGCCGGTCCGCCCGGTGATCGAGGTTCGCGGCCGATGCGCGGATTGCCGGGTGAACTGAAGCACCGAACCCGTAGCGGCCACGTGCACGCCTGGTGCAGAACGGGACAAGAATTCGCCCATCACCGGTTGCAATCGACACCACCGCCGGGGTGGGATAAACCGCCGCCATGTCTGATACCCCCGCAACCCCGTTGCTCGACACCGTTTCGACCCCGGCCGACCTCCGCACCCTGAAGCCGGAACAGCTTCGCCAGCTTGCCGACGAACTCCGCACCGAGACGATCGCCGCGGTCGGCATGACCGGCGGGCATCTCGGATCGGGACTCGGCGTGGTCGAGCTGACGACCGCGATCCATTATGTCTTCGACACGCCGCGCGACCGGCTGGTGTGGGACGTCGGTCACCAATGCTATCCGCACAAGATCCTGACCGGTCGCCGCGACCGTATCCGCACGCTGCGGCAGGGTGGCGGGCTGAGCGGCTTCACCAAGCGCTCGGAAAGCGAATACGACCCGTTCGGCGCGGCACACTCGTCGACCTCGATCTCCGCCGCGCTGGGCTTCGCGATCGCCAACAAGCTGGCGGGCACGCCCGGCAAGGGCATCGCCGTGATTGGCGACGGCGCGATGTCGGCGGGCATGGCGTACGAGGCGATGAACAATGCCGAGCAGGCGGGCAACCGGCTGGTCGTCATCCTGAACGACAACGACATGTCGATCGCGCCGCCGGTCGGGGGGCTGTCCGCCTATCTGTCGCGAATCGTATCGAGTCGCGAGTTCCTCGGCCTGCGCGAACTCATGAAGAAGTTCGCGCGCAAGCTGCCGCGGCCGTTCCATACCGCCGCACGCAAGACCGACGAGTTCGCCCGCGGCATGACGATGGGCGGTACGTTGTTCGAGGAGCTGGGCTTTTATTATGTCGGCCCGATCGACGGCCATAATCTCGACCACCTGATCCCGGTGCTGGAGAATGTCCGCGACGCCGAGGAGGGACCGATCCTCGTCCATGTCGTGACGAAGAAGGGCAAGGGCTATGGCCCGGCCGAGGCGGCGGCGGACAAATATCACGGCGTCCAGAAGTTCGACGTCATCACCGGCGCTCAGGCCAAGGCACCGCCGGGACCGCCGCAATATCAGAATGTGTTCGGCCAGCAGCTGGTCAAGGAAGCCGAGCGCGACCCGACGATCTGCGCGATCACCGCGGCGATGCCGTCGGGCACCGGCCTCGATAAGTTCGCACAGGCATTCCCCGACCGCTGCTTCGATGTCGGCATCGCCGAGCAGCACGCGGTGACCTTCGCCGCCGGCCTCGCCGCGCAGGGGATGCGCCCGTTCTGCGCGATCTATTCGACCTTCCTCCAGCGTGCCTACGATCAGGTCGTCCACGACGTCGCGATCCAGAACCTGCCGGTGCGCTTCGCGATCGACCGCGCCGGGCTGGTCGGTGCCGACGGCGCGACACACGCCGGATCGTTCGACGTCACCTATCTCGCGACGCTGCCCAATTTCGTCGTGATGGCGGCGGCGGACGAGGCGGAGCTGGTGCACATGACGCACACCTGCGCGCTGCACGACAGCGGCCCGATCGCGGTCCGCTATCCGCGCGGCGCGGGTATCGGCATCGACCTGCCGGACCAGCCGCAGCGGCTGGAGATCGGCAAGGGGCGGGTGGTGCGTGAGGGCAAGACCGTCGCGATCCTGTCGCTCGGCACCCGGCTGGAGGAGGCGCTGAAAGCCGCCGAGCAGCTGGAGGCCAAGGGGCTGTCGACGACGGTCGCCGATCTGCGTTTTGCCAAGCCGCTCGACGAGGCGCTGATCCGTCGCCTGCTGACCACGCACGAGGTCGCGGTGACGATCGAGGAGGGCGCGGTCGGCGGGCTCGGCGCGCACGTGCTGACGCTGGCGAGTGACGAGGGGCTGATCGACGGCGGGCTCAAGCTGCGCACGATGCGCCTGCCCGATACGTTCCAGGATCAGGACAAGCCGGAGGTGCAGTATGCCGCCGCCGGCCTAGACGCGGACGGCATCGTCACGACCGTGCTGACCGCGCTGCGCCACAACAGCGCGACGGTGCCGGAGGGGGCGCGGGCTTGAAGGGCTGGACGGCGGTCGTCGTCCTCACCGGCCTGCTGCTGGTGATGCTGGTCGGCGTCAACGTCCACCTCTGGCGCCGGATGAAGGCCGCGACCGCCGCCGCCCGCGCTGAGAAGGAGCGGGCCGTGGAGCGGGACGGCGAGCCGGTCGATGGCTGATCAGTCGATGTCCGGGGCCGCGGCGGTGGACCTGCCGCTGACGGGCATCGAGCGCCGCGTGCTCGCCCTGCTGGCCGAGGGACAAACCGCCAAGACCGCCGCGGTCGAACTCGGCCTGACCGAGAATGCGGTCAACGAACGCCTGCGCGAGGCGCGGCGCAAGACCGGCGTTGGCAGCAGCCGCGAACTCGCCCGCAAGCTGGCGGCGGCGAGCGCCTCCCAAGAAAATCGGGACGAGGAAATCGGGATGGCCGCCGCGCCGCCCGCGGTTCAGCGCGTCGTCACGGACCCGCCGCACCGTGCGGCGGGCCGCTGGCCGAAGGTGCTGATCGCCATGTCTATCCTGATCTCGGCGGGGTTGCTCGCCTACTTGCTCCTGCCGCAGCAAACCGCGCCGATCGCGCCCGATCCTCTGTTGGGCTCTTTCGAGATGAAGTCGTTTCCCGGCGTCGAGGCCCTGTACGGTAAGCTCCGCCGCGAGAGGCGAGACACGGGTTGGGTCACCACGACCGAAGCGGCGTTGCTCAACCGCTATGGATGGATCGCAGGGTTGAGCAGGCTTCGCGCAACATGCGCGTCGACATTGTGCGAGATTGCGGGTGAAATCGAGGACGAGCGAGGGGGCAAGACGCTCGAACAGTTGCAGGACTACCGGTTCATTCGTCCTGCAGACATGGGCTTCACACTCGAAGGCACCTTCATGGTCGCCGCCGGGCCAGACGGTAAAGGCGTGTTCGTCGCCTATCATCATCGCGTCAGCCGCGAAGTTCCCAAGATCAGCCGCAGCCGTCCCGCCGACGCAACTGTCGTACCTGCTGGTCCCGTGACGATATCGGTGACGTTCGATCGGCCAATGCAGCGTGACAGCTACTCCTTCACATCGACGGACGTAGCGGGGTATCCCGATTGTGATCCCCGGCCGCAGGTGTCCGCAGACGGCCGAACCTTTTCCCTCCACTGCACGGCGTCGGCCGGCAAGGCGTATGCCGTCGGCATCAACTACGGTCAGTTCAGGAACTTCGTCGGTGCCAATGGAACACCGGCGCGGCCTGGGGTCATCCGATTCTCCACGCGCTGACGTGGTTGCGAGCGGAGCGAGGCGGCCCACGTCGGCTCTCGCGGCTTGGATTGCTTCGCTTCGCCCGCGATGACCGGCGGAGCGATCAATCCTCTCGTGAAGTCTGGAGGCCAGTGACTGTTTCCCGCCCGCGCGGAACTACGGAGAAACCGCCTCGAATGGTGAGGGAAGCGCGGCGTTTTTTATCTTTCGTCATCCAAGGGTGTTCCCGGCGTCCTACCTCATTCAACCCCGCGCACCCCGCCGCACCGCTTCGGCAGGCGTCGCCAGCACCCGCCGCGCGTCGCCCGGTGTGCGTTGATGCCCCCGCCCGTCGCCGCTGGCGGCGATCACGCGTTCCAGCAGGTCTTGACCGTCATGCCACGCACCGAGGCCGCTCGCCGCGTTGATGTGGCCCAGCGCGCCGACCTCCTCGAAATGGCTGCCCCATTCCGCGGCCAGGCTGTGGGCTCGCTGCGACGTGATCCACGGATCGTCGGTCGATGCGACCACGATCGACGGGAACGGCAGCGCGCCGCGCGGGGCGGGTGCGAACCCGCTGATCTCCGGCGGCGCATCGGCGCGGTCGACATCGGCCGGGGCCACCAGCAGCGCCCCCGCCACCGGCCACCCATAGGGTTGCGGGCTGAGCGATGCCCACCACGCCACGGCGATGCAGCCGAGCGAATGCGCGACGAGGATCACCGGTGCCTGCGCGGTCGATATCGCCTGATCCAGCTTCGTCACCCAGCTGTTGCGATGCGGCGTGTTCCACATCCCGAGCTCGGCGCGGATCGCGTCGTGCCGCTCGCGCTCCCACAGACTTTGCCAATGCGACGGGCCGGAGCCGCCAAGGCCCGGCACGGTCAAGATGGTCGGCTGTACGCCCTCGAATGGAGCGAACGATCCCATGACGCCTCTCCTTCTATTCAATCGAAGGGGCGTGGGCTTCCGGCGCTCTAGGGCACGCCGTCGGGCCACGCCCCCCGCTCACGAAGCTATTCCTACTAGCTTGGTAGACAATAGCGATTCGGGTCTGCTGCGCCGGTGCGACGCCGGGTTGCGGCAGGACGTTGGCAGCGCGATAGGGGCGCATGCCGAAACTGCGCGCAGACCAGATGCTCGTCGATCGCGGGCTTGCCGAATCGAGGACGCGAGCGGCTGCGCTGATCATGGCCGGGCTGGTGTTCGTCGGCGATCGCAAGCTCGACAAGCCGGGGCAGCAGCTGGCGGACGACGTCGTGCTCGACGTGCGCGGGCGCGATCATCCGTGGGTGTCGCGCGGCGGCATCAAGCTGGCGCACGGGCTCGACGAGCTTGGCTGGGACGTGACCGGAGCGGTGGCGATCGACGTCGGCTCCTCCACGGGCGGCTTCACCGACGTGCTGCTGACCCGCGGGGCGGCGAAGGTCTATGCCGTCGACAGTGGAACGAACCAGCTCGCGTGGAAGCTGCGGCAGGACGCGCGGGTCGTCGTGCACGAACAGACCAGCGCGCGGATCCTGACCGACGCGCATATTCCGGAGCCGGTCGATCTGGTGGTCTGCGACGCCAGCTTCATCGGGCTGGCCAAGGTGCTGGAGCGGCCGCTGTCCTTCGCGAAACCGGGTGCACGCCTGCTCGCGCTGATCAAGCCGCAGTTCGAGGCGGGGCGGGGCGAGGTCGGCAAGGGCGGCGTCGTCCGCGATCCCGTCATCCACGCCCGCGTCTGCGCGGAGGTCGCGGCATGGCTGGACAGCGCGGGCTGGCAAGTCGCGGCGACCATGACCAGCCCGATCACGGGGCCGGAGGGGAACGTCGAATTCCTGATCGGCGCGGTGCGGACCTAGCGCGTTCAGGCGTGGCGGTACGCCCGAACACTCACGCTCCGTCATGTCGCGCTCGTCCCGGTATGGCGGTCGGGGATCGATGCGTCTGCAAGAACGGCTCCCACTTTCGCCGTTGAAACGGAATCCGTAGGCCAGCTTTACGCCACCCCGCATGTCGGGCATCACCTGCGAAACGACGGACAGGAGCGCGCGTGGGCGGGATCGCATCGAAGGGCCAGTTGAGGGCGTCGTTCCTGCGCTGGGCGGTGTTCACCGTGCCGCTGCTCTTGCTGCTGGGCTTCCTGTCCGGGCGCGCGGTCCCGGCCGGCAGTGAAAATGCGTGGTATTTGGCGCTGAACAAGCCGTCGGTGAACCCGCCCGACATCGTCTTCCCGATCGTGTGGACCACGCTCTACATCCTGCTCGGGCTGGCGCTGGCGATGATCCTCAACGCGCGCGGGGCACGCGGGCGCGGCTTCGCGATCCTGCTGTTCGTGCTCGCCTTCGGGCTGTCGCTCGGCTGGACGCCGCTGTTCTTCGGCGCGCATCAAGTGTTGCTCGCCGCCGTGGTGATCGCGGGCATGCTGGTGCTGGGCATCGCCACCACCGTCGCGTTCGGGCGAATTCGCAGTGCGGCGGCGTGGTTGATGGTGCCGTATCTGGTGTGGATCAGCTTCGCGGGCGTGCTGACGTGGAGCATCCACCGCCTGAACCCCGATGCGGAAACCCTTGTGCCGACGGCCCGTACATCCCAGATGCTGTAGACGGAACTTTCAAGGAACGACGATGCAATCCGAAAACCGCCTCCTCGACGATGTCGCCAAGCTGTTCAACGGCGCGGCGGGTACGATCGCCGGCATGGGGCGGGAAGCCGAGTCGAGCGCCCGGTCGCGCGCACGCGAGTGGATCGGCGGGCTCGATTTCGTCAGCCGCGACGAGTTCGACGCGGTGAAGGCGATGGCCGCGGCGGCGCGCGACGAGGCGGACGCCCTGCGCGCCCGGCTCGACGCGCTGGAGGCGAAGCCGGCGTCGGCCGCGCCCTCGCCGAACGCTGCATTGGACTAACCTTAGCCTAACCTTCCGCGCCCTGCACAGGCGTCTCGCATCGCGCGCCGTGATGCGGCATAAGGAGCAGGATGCTCGACCAGACCGACCACGACGACAACGAACCGTCTGCCCCGATCGATATGCTCGAGGCGTATTACGCCGCCCATAATTGGGAATTCGAGCGACACGACGACGAGATCGTCGCGTCGATCAAGGGCAGCTGGACGACCTACGAACTGCGCGCCCTCTGGCGCGACGATGACAGCGTCCTGCAATTCCTGGCTTTTCCAGACATCAAGGCCACCGACGATCGCCGGCCGGCGCTGTACGAGGCGATCGGCCTCGTCAACGAACAGCTCTGGATCGGGCACTTCGAATTGTGGTCGTCTAGCGGTATCCTGCTGTACCGCCACGCCGCGCTGGTCGACGGCGAGGAAGAGCCGATGCTGAGCCTGTCGGGCGCCGAGTTGCTGGTCGAGTCGGCGATCGAGGAATGCGAGCGCTTCTATCCCGTGTTCCAGTTCGTCCTGTGGGGCGGCAAGAGCCCGCGCGAGGCTTTGGCCGCGGCACTGGTCGAAACGCACGGCGAGGCATGAGCGCGCCGCTCGTTCTGGACGGTCCGCTGTGGATGATCGGCTGCGGCAACATGGGCGGCGCGATGCTGACCCGCTGGATCGCCGCCGGGCTCGATCCGCGACAGGTCACGGTCGTCACCCGCACGATGCGCCCGGTACCGGACGGGGTCCGCCACCTAACCGCTATTCCGCTTGACGAACGACCAGACGTGCTGGTGCTGGCGGTCAAGCCGCAGCAACTGGACATCGTCGCGCCGGCGCTATCAGGATTGTCGCCGGCGGTGCTGGTGTCGATCCTCGCAGGCGTCGAGGAGGCGGCACTCGCCGGACGCATCCCGTCGGCCGCGATCGTTCGCGCCATGCCCAACCTGCCGGTGGCGATCGGGCGCGGTGTGACTGCGCTCCACACGAGTAGCACAGACTTCGCCGTGCATGCGCTGGCGGAGGCGCTGGCCGCACCGCTCGGTTTGGTGGAGTGGATCGCGGACGCTGCCGACTATGACGCGGTGACGGCGTTGGCGGGCTGTGGCCCCGGCTTCGTGTTCCGCTTCGCCGAGGCGCTGGCGGAGGCGGGCGCGGCGCTCGGGTTGCCCGCGGATCAGGCGCTCCGCCTCGCCCGTGCGACGCTGGCCGGCGCCGCTGACATGCTCGCCGCCAGCGACGAGACGCCTGCGACTCTGGCCGATCGGGTGGCCAGCCCCGGTGGCTCGACTCGCGAGGGGCTGAACGTTCTCGACCGGGACGACGCTTTGAAGCGGCTGTTGAGGGCGACGCTCGCCGCCTCGGCAGAGCGCAACGCCGCCATGGCGGCGGCGGCGCGCTAGGTCAGTCGCGCAGCCCCTGGACCTGCCCGCGTTCCTCCTCTGGGATCAGGCCCTCCAGTACCGCCCAATAGCCTGCGACGGCAGCTTGACCCGCGCTGGCATAGG
Organism: Sphingomonas sp. AC435; assembly: GCF_979253005.1. NCBI lineage: Bacteria > Pseudomonadati > Pseudomonadota > Alphaproteobacteria > Sphingomonadales > Sphingomonadaceae > Sphingomonas > Sphingomonas sp. AC435. Next base: position 165,276 of record NZ_CEEDCJ010000002.1, on the reverse strand, counting down.
CGGCGGACATCAACTGCCGCACCCCCTCGAACAGGTCGCTTTCCATCTCTACCCCGGCGGGCGTCAGCCGCAACAGCCGCTGCCGCCGGTCACGATCGCCCGCACGCGTCTCGACCAGCCCGCGCTCGGCGAGTTCGGTCAGCACGCGGCCGAGCGACTGTTTGGTGATCGCCAGCAGCGACAGCAGTTCGCTGACCGTCAAATCCGGCTTTCGGGCAACGAAGTACAAGGCGCGGTGGTGAGCCCGTCCGAGACCCTCCGCCGCCAGAACGCGATCAGCCGATTTCGTGAGGTGTGCGTGACCGAAGTACAGCAATTCCATACCTCTGCGGAGCTCGGGCTCGCGGAGGAACAGGGCGGGGGCAGAAGGTGCAGCGGCAGCCATGTTGACCCGTTTAGACATCCGTCTTAGGCGACCGCAACACCAAAAAACGCCAGAAAGACGCCGATGCCCAGTTCCTTCCGGTTCGACCCCAATGCCTCGCCGGTCGCCAGCACCGATCGGGCGGAGCGGATGATCGACCCAGGGTTCGGCCGCGTCTTCACCGATCACATGGCGGTCATCCGCTTTTCCGACGCCGATGGCTGGCACGATCCGCACGTCACCGCCCGCGCGCCGTTGCAGATCGATCCGGCGTCGTCGGTGCTTCATTATGCGCAGGAGATTTTCGAGGGCCTGAAGGCATACCGGCTGGAGGATGGCGGCACCGCGCTGTTCCGCCCCGACGCGAATGCCCGCCGCTTTCAGGACAGCGCGCGCCGGTTGGCGATGCCGGAACTGCCGGAAAACCTGTTCATCGAGTCGATCGAGCGGCTGGTCGATGCCGACCGCGACTGGATACCCGGCGGCGAGGGGGCCTTGTACCTTCGCCCCTTCATGTTCGCGTCCGAAGTATTCCTTGGCGTCAAGCCGGCGGCCGAATACCTGTACATGGTCATCGCCTCCTCGGTCGGTGCCTATTGGAAGGGCGGCATGCGCCCGATCACCGTCTGGGTCAGCCGCGAGCATACCCGCGCCGCCGCTGGCGGCACCGGCGCCGCCAAGTGCGGCGGCAACTACGCCGCCAGCCTGATCGCGCAAAAGGCGGCGATCGCGGAGGGGTGCGATCAGGTCGTGTTCCTCGACGCGGTCGATCGCCGCTGGGTCGAGGAGCTGGGCGGCATGAACCTATTCTTCGTCCTCGACGACGGGACGCTGGTGACGCCGCCGCTGACCGGCACGATCCTGCCGGGCATCACCCGCGATTCGCTGATCACGCTCGCCCGTGCCGACGGGCTGACGGTGCGCGAGGAACCCTATGCGATCGACCAGTGGCGGGCCGATGCGCAGAGCGGCCGTTTGGTCGAGGCGTTCGCCTGCGGCACCGCGGCGGTCGTCACTCCGGTCGGCAACGTCAAGGATGCCGAGGGCGACTTTGCGATCAGCGGCGGCGGCACCGGCCAGATCACGCAGCGCCTGCATCAGGCACTCAACGCCATCCAGCGCGGCACCGCGCCCGATCCGCACAACTGGCTGCATCGCCTGGGCTGAACAGGCTTCCTTCTCTCGCGAGCGTCGCTATAAGGCCGCGCTCCACTGGGGCGTCGCCAAGCGGTAAGGCAGCGGCTTTTGGTGCCGCCATGCGCAGGTTCGAATCCTGCCGCCCCAGCCAATCCGTTTTCCCGGGTCGTCCGGGGGCATCCCGGAACGTCCCGATAATCACTGGCTGATCAACGACTTGCCGCGGGTTTGCGTCCCGGGACGTCTCGCGACCGACCGTTGCAGCCCGACCCGGTTGTTGGTACAATTTTCGGTTGCTTCGTCATCCATACCAACAGATTTTGGCGTCGCGGGATTCGAACCTGTTTCGGAGGCTCGACGTACCAACATGCTTACCAACATCGCGATCATGTCGCTTGCGCCAGAAGACCGCCCGTACAAGCGGTTCGACAGCGGCGGACTGTTCATTCATGTCCAACCCAACGGCGCCAAGCTGTGACGTTTCGCCTACCGCTTCGCCGGCGAGCAGAAGCTGCTCTCGGGCGGACCTTATCCGCAGCTGTCGCTGCTCGCGGCACGTGCCTGGCACGACGAGATGAAGCAGCAACTCGCGCTCGGACGCGATCCGTCTGAGGAACGACGGCAAGAGCGGGCCGCCGCGGACGCGCAACAAAGCGAGCGCGTGCGCAACAGGTTCGAACGTGTCGCGCTCGAGTGGCTCGAGATCCGTCTGCTATCTGGACTCCGCGCTACGCGGCGCTGGTCACGCGCCGACTCGAGGCTGATATCTTTCCGGTCATCGGACCACTCGACATCGCGCGCATTGCGCCTCGGCAGATCCTCGACGCGATCCGGAAGATCGAGACGTGGGGCGCGATCGAGATGGCCTGGCGGGTGAAGAATCATTGCAGCGAAATCTTCCGCTACGCGATCCTGGACGGACGCTGCGAAACGAGTCCCTGCCGCGATCTCAATCCTGCCATGTCGAAGCCGCGACCCGTAGCGCACCGGGCAAAGGTGCAGGCGCGGGACCTTCCCGATTTCTTCGCGAAGCTGAACGCCGTTAAGGGGGAGCGTCTTAGCCATCTCGCCCTGCGGTGGACCATGCTGACCATAGTGCGCACGCAGGAGACCCGGTTCGCCGAATGATCGGAGTTCGAGGGCTCGACGGGCCGGAACCCTTATGGCGGCTTTCGCCTCAGCGAATGAAGATGCGGGCTGAGCATCTCGTCCCGCTGTCGCGCCAGGCGCTGGACATCCTCGACGGGCTTCGCGAACTGAGCGTCTGGCACGCCAACGGCCCGCACTGTCTCGGACGCTTCCTGTTCCCGGTCGCGGATTCCGAGACGCTGACGATCAGCGAAAACCGCATGCCCGACATCATGTACCGCATCGGGCCTCGCGGAAAGGCCACGGTCCATAAATTTTGTGGCCTCGCTAGCACGGTCCTTAACGAGAGCGGATCGTTCGAACCGGACTGGATCGAGCATCAACTCGCCCATCAGCCTCAGGGGGGGCCAGCCGCGTACAACGCGGCTCGCTATCTCGTGCACCGACGGCCGATGACGCAATGGCGGGCCGATTATCTTGATGCGGCCGAGGTCAAGGCAATGCAGGGAGACAAACTGCTGCCGCGCTGCCGCAGGCCGGGATGCTGCTCAGCGCTCTTCCCGAAAACCGCCCGGATCGTCGAGCCAGCGCTGCACGGCTGAAACCTTCCACCTGACGGTCCGCCGCGTAAGCGACACCTGCTTCGGGGAACAGCCTTCTCCGATCAACCGGTACAGTGATGATCGGGGGAGGCCCGTTGCTGCGATCACGGACGCGAGACGCAGGTACCCATCGCTCATTCGAGTCATCCCAAGTGACGGGCCTGCCTGCCTACCCATTGATCGGCTGGTGTTAACAGAAACGCAAGGCCGCACTGGTCGTAACATTGCGTATAGTGCGCCGAGGCAGATTGGACACATCTCGAACCTTTTCAAACAGCCTTCAGTTGAGCCTCGGCGGATTATCGAAGCATTCAAGGCACTTCGCGACGAAGCGGCATGGTGGGCGTCTCTCTAAAAGCAGCCAGTCCGTTTTTCGGCAAAGCTGGTGGTAAGTGGCCGGGCCACTTTCCGCCGCCCACGTCAGGTAAGCGGACGTTCGTTCAGACGGATCTTGATCGTTTACCTCGCCCCGGTTCGAACGAGACGCCTCGACGGGCGGATGGTCGAGGCGCTGGACCAGCACGACCTGTTAGCGAGCACGCCGTCACGGGCCGGAATTGGATGAACGCGCTGCTTCGTTCCGCGGGCATCTCGCGTCACGCGCTTCGCGGGTGCGACATCGACGACGCGCTGCGGAAGACCGCGACCGGGATCCTGGTGGCGGTGTTGGGCGGCGCACAGCTCAAGCGCGAGGTGCATCGCCTTTAAGCGGGGGGCGGAGCGGGCGATGCTGGAGCTCCGGCGCACCATGCGTTGGCCGACGCGATAGCGGGACTTGCGCAGTGGCCGCGTATTCCGGACGCCGCGAAAGCTTAGGCCGTCGCCCACGGCTAAGTCACGATAATCCTCGTCAAGGCGGTAAGATCACACTGTACGACGGCAAGGAGGCACGCTCGACGGGCTATGGACGCCGCGAGTTGAAGCCGGTTGCTCTCCAAGCCCCGACGCGCGACACGTCGCGCAGAGGAGAGCGGACGATGATCGCCAAGCGGCGGACGGTGACGATCGTGGGCGGCGGCACGGCCGGCTGGATGGCGGCGGCCCTGCTGTCCCGCCTGCTGATCGACGGCTACGACATCCGCCTGATCGAATCCGACGAGATCGGCACGATCGGCGTCGGCGAGGCGACCATTCCCAGCATCCGCACCTTCTGCGGACTGGCCGGTGTCGATCAGGTCGCGATGATCCGCGCTACGCAGGCGACGTTCAAGCTGGGCATCGAATTCGTCGACTGGCGCGATCGCGGCCACAGCTACATCCACGGCTTCGGCAAGATCGGGCAGGACCTGATGTGGCTGCACCCGCACCAGTTCTGGCTGAAATACGCGCCGCGGGGACAGGCGAAGCATTTCGACACCTATGCGGTGAACTGCGTCGCGGCGCGCCTAAACCGTTTCGCGCTTCCCGACACGCGCCAGCCGGAGTCGCCGATGGCGGGCATCGACTACGCCTATCACTTCGACGCGTCGCTCTTCGCGCAGTTCCTGCGCACGACCTGCGAAGCGCGCGGAGTCGAGCGGATCGAGGGGCGGATCGTGTCGGTCGAACAACGACCCGACGACGGTTTCGTCGACCACCTCGTGCTGGCGGACGGCCGCAGCGTGGACGGCGACCTGTTCGTCGACTGCTCCGGCATGCGCGGACTGCTGATCGGGCAGACGCTGGGCGTAGGTTATGAAGACTGGAGCCGCTGGCTCCTGTGCGACTCCGCGCTGGCGGTCCCGTGCGAAAGCGTGTCGCCACTGACGCCCTACACCCGCTCCACCGCGCGCGACGCCGGCTGGCAGTGGCGCATTCCGCTGCAGCACCGGATCGGCAACGGCCATGTCTATGCCAGCTCGCATGTCGGCGACCAGGCGGCGGCGGACACGCTGCTGGCAAACCTCGACGGCAAGCCACTCGCCGATCCGCGACCGGTGCGATTCCGGCCGGGCAAGCGGGAGCGAGCATGGGAGAAGAACGTCGTCGCGATCGGGCTGGCGAGCGGATTTCTGGAGCCGCTGGAATCGACCAGCATCCACCTGATCCACACCGGCCTGCTGCGGCTGATCTCACTGTTCCCGCGCGAGGATTTCGACGCGCGCGACATCGCCGAATACAACCGCCAGACCGACTTCGAATATTGCGACATTCGCGACTTCATCATCGCCCACTACAAGGTCACCGATCGCGAGGACACCGACTTCTGGCGCTATTGCAAGACGATGGACGTGCCCGACAGTCTGAAGGAGCGGCTCGACTTGTTCGCATCCTCGGCGCGCTTCTTCGTCCGCAACAAGGCCGAACTGTTCCGCGAGGAAAGCTGGGTGCAGGTGCTGCTGGGGCAGGGCATGGCGATGCGGTACGACCCGATGGTGGACATGATCCCCGACGATCAGGCGATCGATTTCCTGTCGGACATCGAGGCCGTCGTGGCCGATTGCGCCCGCGCGATGCCCGACCACTCTGTCTATATTCAGCGCAACTGTAGCGTGGCGGCCACACCTGTGATGCGACCACCGGTAGGAGGATTGACAGTGCGCGTATGAAAGCGTCTTAACGTCGCTCAGGGACCAGCCTTAACGCTGGCTCGAGAATGTAACCGGTTACGGCCGGTGGGGAGAGGGATGCGATGGGCAAGATTTTCGGCATGCGTTCGGCGCTGGCGTTCGGCATTTCTGCCACGGCTTTGACGGCGTCGCTCGGCTTCGCATCCGCCGCCTATGCGCAGACGGTCGGCACTATCCAGGGGCAGGGTGCGCCGGCTGGTGCGACCGTGACCGCGACGGACACCGTCACCGGACGCCCTGTCACGACCACCGCGGATGCCGCGGGTGCCTTCACGCTGGTCGGATTGCGACCCTCGCTGTATCGGATCGTCGCCGGCGACCGCACCGTCGAGGCGACCGTGCCGGTCGGCCTGACCATCTCCGTCGACATGACGCCCGCAGAAGAAGTCGCCGCCGGCGGCGGTGAAATCATCGTGACCGCGCGTCGTGGTCGCCCCGAGGTTCGCACCGCGACGATCGGCACCAGCGTCAGTCAGGCGCAGCTTGAAAACCTGCCGCAGAACGATCGCAACTTCCTCAACTTCGCCGCGCTCGCCCCGGGCGTGACGGTGTCGAACGATCCGAACAACAAGCGTATTCAGGCGGGCGGCGTCAGCTCGAACAACGTCAACGTCTACATCGACGGTTCCAGCCAGAAGAATCAGGTCGGCTTCGGCGGCGTCGCGGGCCAGAACTTCTCCAAGGGCAATCCCTTCCCGCAATCGGCGGTGCAGGAGTTCCGCGTCGAGACGCAGAACTACAAGGCGGAATACGAACAGGCCGGGTCGGCGATCATCAGCGCGATCACCAAGACCGGCGGCGACGAATTCCACGGCGGCGCGTTCGGACAGTTTGTGCCGAAGGCGTGGTTCGGCCAGCCTTATTTCGATCGCAAGGGCAAGGCAAACAACCAGGGTTTCCCATGCGCCGACGACGCGACGCGCACCTGCTACAACGAGAAGCCGGACTATAAGCGTTACCAATATGGCGGCGACCTCGGCGGTCCGATCGTCCCGGGCGTGTTGCACTTCTTCGCGGCCTACGAAGCCACGCGCCAGACCAGCCCGTCGCTGGTCGTCAACCTGACCGATACCTCGCTGCCGAACACGATCGTGCAGGGCGCGCAAGGCAGCTTCGCCGGCAAGTTCAAGCAGGACCTGTATTTCGGCAAGCTGACGCTGTTCGCCAGCGCCGCGGACACCATCAATGTCAGCTATTTTCGCCGCGAAGAGCAGGACGTCACCGATTTCGGCGGCATCCGCCTGTTCGAGAATGGCCGCGATCTCGGCACGAAGTCGGAGAATTACCAGCTCGAATACAACCACCGGGCCGATACCTGGTTGAACGAGCTGACGATCAGCCGCTTCAGCAGCTTCACCGGCACGCCCACCGTGACCGTCGGGCCGGAGTTCAAGCTGTTGAACGCGACCGGTGCCGAAGTGTTGATCGGCGGCGCCAATTCCTTCCAGCAGGCAAACGATCAGAGCGCTTACACGCTGAAGAACAACTTCACCTACACCGGCCTCGACGGGCACGTCATCAAGGCGGGTCTGCGCTTCTCGCGCACCAAGCTGAAGCGGATCGAGGATGCGTTTGCGAACGGGTCGTACAGCTTCAACGCGGCGGACTTCACGGGCTTCGGCACCAGCACGCCGGTGCGCGCGCAGATCTCGTTGCTGCCGGCGACGCCGATCCGTGCGAAGAACAACCAGCTCGGCCTGTTCATTCAGGACGACTGGACGGTCGACGATCATATCACGATCAACGCCGGCCTGCGCTGGGATTACGAATCCAACAACTTTAACAACAAGTTCGTGACGCCGGACAAGATCGCCAACGCACTGCGCAATTACCAGCCGTGGAAGGCGGCGGGCATCGACCCTGAGGATTACATCACCGACGGCACCAAGCGCGATCCGTTCAAGGGCGCGTTCCAGCCGCGGCTCGGAGCCAGCTACGACATCAACGGTGATCGCGACATGGTGATCTTCGCCGGCGCCGGCCGCTATTACGATCGTAACATCTTCTATCTCGCCTCGCTGGAGACACTGTTCAACACGATCCGCAGCGACGTCACGGTCAACTTCTGTCAGGCCGGGCAGACGACGGACTGTATCCCGTTTCAGGGTGCTTATCGCGATCCTGCGCAGTTGCGCGCGGCGGTGGCGAATTCCGGCCTGAACGGTGACATCTGGGTCATCAACAACGATGCCAAAACGCCGTTTACCGACCAGCTGACCCTGGGCGTTCGCAAGCAGGCGGGCGATTGGCAGCTGTCGGCGGCGATCGCCCACAACCGGTCGCACGACGCGTTCATCTTCGTGCGTGGCAATCGTCAGCCCAACGGCAACTACACCGACGCCGGCGACGGTTTCATCCGCGACAATTTTCCGATCGAAGGGCGTCCTGCGGGTTATACCGGCCGTCTGAACATCGGGTCCTCGAACGGCGAAGCGCGCTTCACCGCCGTGTACCTGACAGCCGACAAGCCGTACAACAAGTCGGCCGGCTGGGGCGCGACCGCGTCGCTCACGATCTCCGACGCCAAGTCCAATCAGGGCATCGGTTTCGACGAGGGACAGATGTTCAACGCCGGTCGTCAGGATGCGTTCGGGTGGCAGCGCACGCGCGGACTGGAGAAGTTCCGCTTCGTCGGCACGTCGATCGTCGACATCCCGTGGGGCTTCCAGCTGTCAGGCACGCTGACGCTCGGCTCCGGTCCTGCGTTCGGCAACGTTGACTTCACGCGCACGGTGCCGAATTGCAACGGCTGCACCTACTACAATGACGGTGGCGTGTTCACGCCGAAGAAGGATATCGCGTACAAAAACCTCGACCTGCGCGTCGCGAAGACATTCGAGATGCCGTGGGGGCATGAGGTCACCGCCGACCTCGGCATCTTCAACGTGTTCGACTCCGTCAACCGCAACTACGAGACTTGGGGCGCGGGCAGCGGTCCGAACCCGACGCTGGAGCAGAACAATACCGTTGGTTACGCACGCACCTTCCAGGCGGGATTGAAGTACCGGTTTTGATGGAATGACGCCGCGGCGGGACCTGATCGGGACGGGGCGGCACCCCGTCGTCATCGTCGACGATGCGTCGGGCAAGGTCCCGGCGATCGTCGACATGGCGGTGGCGCTCGCACCCTTTCCGAAGGGGCCGAACCCGCATTATCCGGGCGTTCGCCGTGTGATCGGGGAGAGCGATCCAGCGGCGTTCGGCTATGTCCGCGACCTGCTGGAGGGGACTGCGCCATTCATCGCCGGCGGGTTCGATCTGGACGCGTTCGACCTGCTGGAGGCGAGCTTCTCGATCGTCACCGCCACGCCCGCGACGTTGTCGGCGGCGCAGCGTGCGCCGCACTTCGATTCCACCGATGCGAACTATATCGCGGTGCTACACTATCTGAAGGACACGCCGGGCACGGCCTTCTACCGGCAGCGATCGACCGGGATCGAGGCGGTGACGCCGGAAACCTACGACCGCTTCGTCACCACGGTTCGGGCGGAGGGGGCGGGCGACGGCTACATCGTCACCGACGATGAACGCTTCGAACGCATCGGATCGGTCGAAGGCAAGACGGACCGGCTGGTCATCTATCAGGGACGGCTGCTGCATTCCGGCATCATCCCCGCCGGCGCCGTGCTCAGTGCCGATCCACGCGTCGGCCGGCTGACGACGAACATCTTCATCCGGGGGCGGTGATGCGGATTGTGGCCATGCTGGCGGCAGCGCTCCGGACCTACGCCAACCCCATCGACATCGACTATCGCTATAATTGGGAGCAGGTGAACGAGGGCATCTCGTATCGCACCGGCGCGGACCCGGCGATCGTGCGGCACAAGGGGGCGTACTACCTCTTCCAGACTCTTGCCGATGGGTACTGGCGCTCGACCGACCTCGTGACATGGACGTTCGTGAAACCCAGCCGCTGGCCCTTCCGCGGCATCGTCGCGCCGGCGGTGTGGTCGGACGGGGAGCGACTCTACATCATGCCGTCGATGACCGGCCAGGATGCGGTGCTGGTCAGCGACGATCCGGCCAGTGGCAGACTCGAGTTCCTGACGCGCCGCATGCCGCCGCTGCCCGGCATGGTGCGATCGGGGTTCGAGGACACGATGAAGCCCGGCCAGGTGCCGCCGGGGCCGTGGGATCCCGCCTTGTTCAAGGACGATGACGGGCGCTGGTACCTGTACTGGAATTCGTCGAACGTTTTTCCGCTCTACGGCATCGAACTCGATCCGAAGCGGTCGCTCGCCTATATCGGCACGCCCAGACCTTTGTTCGGCCTCGATCCGCTGAAGCACGGCTGGGAACGGTTCGGACAGGATCATAGCGGTACGCTGCCGAACGGAACGCCGATTACGCCCTTCATGGAGGGGGCGTGGATGACCAAGGTGCGGAGCACCTACTATCTGCAATATGGCGCGCCCGGCACCGAATATAACGTCTATGCCAACGGCACATATACGGCGAAATCACCGCTGGGGCCGTTCACCTATGCGCCGTGGAATCCGGTGGCGTACAAGCCGGGCGGTTTCGTGCAGGGGGCGGGGCACGGATCGACGTTCGAGGATGGGCACGGCAATTGGTGGAACACCGGCACTCCGTGGATCGGCCATAACTGGGCATTCGAGCGACGGATCGCGATGTTCCCGACCCGCTTCGCCGACGACGGCCAGATGATCGTGTCGACGCGGTTCGGCGACCTGCCGCATTACGCGCCGAAGCGGAAGGTCGACGACCTCGACAGCTATTTCACCGGCTGGATGCTGCTGTCCTATCGCAAGCCAGCCACCGCATCCTCCACCGACGGTGGATACGCAGCGGCCCGGGCCACCGACGAGAACCCGCGCACCTTCTGGGTCGCGGGCCGCAATGCGCCGGGGGAGACGCTGACGCTCGATCTCGGCGCGGCGAAAACGGTGCGAGCGGTGCAGGTGAACTTCGCCGACTACAAGTCGGCCCGCTTCGCCGATGCGCCGGACATCTATACCGAGTTCGCGCTGGAGGCGTCGCTCGACGGCGCACGCTGGACGCCGATCGCACGCACGGAGCCGCCCCGGCGCGACCGTCCAAACGCCTATTTCGAACTGCCTGCGCCGGTCCGCGTGCGATACGTCCGCTACGTCCACGGTCACGTCGGCAGCGCGACGCTGGCGATCGGCGACCTACGGGTGTTCGGCAACGCCGACGGCCCTCCACCGGCGATGCTGAAGGGGCTGCGTGGAGAGCGGCAGGCGGATCGCCGCAACGCCGACATCGCATGGCGGCCGGTCCCGGGCGTGACCGGCTACAATGTCCGCTGGGGGCTCAGGCCCGACCGGCTGACGCTGACCTATCAGCTATTCGCGGACGATCGCCCGGACCGGCTGGCGTTGCGCGCGCTGAACGTCGATCAGGACTATTGGGTCGCGATCGAGGCGTTCGACGAGCGCGGGGTGTCGCGGCTCAGCCGGCCGGTGCGGATAGCCAACCACCGGTGAGGCCCGCGCGCGTCAGCCCCCGCCGGATCGTCGGCGACCGGCGCATCACGCGCCACACGCCCTCGTCCCTGTAATTGGCGATCGCGCCCAGTATCGCACCCTGATCGATACCCAGATAGTCCTCCGCGACCCAGCCGCCGTCCTTCGTCACGGTGCCGGTTTCGAGTTTCACATCGTACCGAAAGCTCGGGTTGAACGCGTCGAGGAAGCCGTACCGTCCGTACAGCCGCCCGTTCTGGAACCGGTGCAGCGCCTGTCCCGCCGGGATGCAGATCTCCGGCGCGAACGCGAGTGAGCCGAGCGCGGCGGTGGGCGCCAGCGTGCCGTCGTCGCGTCCGTCCGGCTGATCGACCGGCCCACGCGCGGAATAGCCGTAGAAGGGCCGCGTCTCACCCCTGAACGGCAATTCTGCATTGGTCGGCCCGTCGCACGCCGTCAGGCCCCAGATATCCTTCGAATAGCCGTCCCACTTCATCGGGTTGGCGACGCACCACGCGCGGTTGGCGTAGGTGGCGCGGCGGCTGTTCTCGCAATAGTCGAACCCAGCGGCGCGCATCGGTTCGTCGCGGATGCCACGGAAATCGATCCACATCTGGCTGTATTGATGCCCGAACAGCGGCGCGAAGGCGAGGTGACGGGTCGGCCCGCTGCCACGCCAGAAACCGGGATAGCTGTGCGTCCACGCCTCCCAGGCACCGTCCGCCAGCGGGTGCTTCGTTGCGCCCAGCCCGAGGATGTAGACCATCATCCCCTCATTATATCCGTCCCAGTTGCGCGCGATGAAGCCGGTGCCCGGATGCCAGCCCATCGATATCTGCGGCTGGCCGCGCTGGAACCACACCCAGTCCGCCCGCTCGACGATGTCCGTCGCCAGCCGCCGGATTTCTGCCTCGGCCTGATCGGCACGGTCGAACCAAGCCGCCGCATACAGCATGCCCAGGAACAGCAACGTGCTGTCCACGCTGGACAATTCCGTTTCGCGGTAGCGCAACCCGGTGTCCATATCCAGGAAGTGGTAGAAGAAGCCCTTATGTCCCGCGATCCCCGTCTCGGCGTCGCCGCTGGGCAGTCCGGCGAAGAAGTGCAACGTGGTCAGCGTCAGATCGCGCGCCTGTTTACGCGTGATCCAGCCGCGCTCCACGCCCAGCGGCCAAGCCGTCAGGCCGAAGCCGACCGCAGCGATGCTGGCGAAGGATGGCGTCGGCCAGCGGTCGGGAACCAGACCGTTCGCCTTGTTCGTCCGCTCCCAGAAGTAATTGAAGGTCCGCCGCTGGATATCGTCGAACGGTGCGGGGAGGGTGCGTGTCGGGCCAGCAGCGTGGACGGGCAGGGCGGAGCCAGCCGCGACCGCCGCCGCCGAACCCAGGAACATGCGCCGGTCGATCGTCATCTCATCCTCCACTCGTGCCCCGGATCGCCAGCGTGGTGCCGATCCGCTCCTCCGCGACATCACCGCTCATCTTGTGACCCAGCGCCCCGACCAGCCGCTCGACCGCGCGGGCACCCATCCCGGCGATGTCGAGGCTGACGGTGGTCAGCCCCAGATAGCGGGCGAGGGGGATGTCGTCGAAACCCGTCACGGCCACGGCGGCCGGCACCGTGACACCAGCCTCCCTCAAGCCCTGAAGCGCGCCGAGCGCCATCATGTCGTTGGCAGCGAAGATCGCGTCGAACGCTATTTTTTCTGTGATCAGGCGGCGAACGGCGAGGAGGCCCGCCGCTTCCTGAAAATCACCCTCGACCGGATCGCAGGGCGGCTTCAGCCCGGCCTCCGCCAACGTCACGCGATACGCCTCGCATCGCTCGCGCGCGTCGAGGTTCGCCTGACCGCCGGTGATGTGGACGATGCGGCGTCGACCGCGTTCGATCAGGTGCCGGACCATCGCCGCCGCCCCTTGCGCATTGTCGATGCGCAGCGACGGGCGCTCGCCGGCGTCGGGGGTCGCGACCAGCACGGAGGGAAGGGAGGCGGGCAGCGATGCATCCAGCAATTCGCGCCCGAATTGCGGGGCCATGACGATCAACCCGTCGACGCGCCCCCGCATCGATCGCATCGCCTGCGCCGCCAGCCCGGCATCGGCATGGATATTCGACAGCAGCAGGTGGTAACCCGCCTCGCTCGCCGCCCGGTCGATCCCGCGCACCAGTTCGGAAAAGAATTCACCGTGCAGGTCGGGCAGCACGACGCCTATCGCGTGCGACCGCGCTAGGCTCAGGCTGCGCGCACCGGCATGCGGCACGTAGCCGAGCGCCTTCGCCGCTTCCGCGATGCGCGTGCGGGTATCGGGATGGACGTTGTTCGCGCCGTTCATCGCGCGCGACACGGAGGCGACGGATACCTGCGCGCGTGCCGCAACGTCCCGGATCGTCGGCTCTCCCATCGCTCTCCTCTGGCCTTTTGGCGGCGGTTCGGCGATTGTCATCGCCTGTCAGGGTCGTCTATGTAACCGGTTACGGCCGACGGCAAGCGCAAAGGGTGCGAGGCTCCGGATCGACAATGAGGAGGGGCCTGATCATGGTCGATACGCGACTTTCGCGGCGTGCGGCGCTGATGGGGGCCGGCGCAATCGCCGCCTGGGCGACCAGCCCGGCGCGCGCGCTGCTGATGCAGGTCCCGGCCGATGGCGCGGTTCCCGCCTCGATCGATGCGCTGATCGCGACGATGACGCTGGAGGAAAAGGCCGGTCAGTTGACGCTCAACGCTGCGGCGTGGGGCGGCGGCGTCGCCACCGCCCTGAACCCGCCGTCGACCGGACCCAGCTTCGAGGGGCAGGTCGCGGATGCGGTCGCGGGGAAGCTGACGGGGGTGTTCAACGGCAACGGCGCGGTCATGGCGGAACGCATGCAGCGCGCGGTGATGAAGGACTCGCGCCTGAAGATCCCGTTGATCTTCGCCGCCGACGTCATTCACGGCCACCGCACGATCTTCCCGGTGCCCCTCGCCGAGGCCGCGAGCTTCGACCCCGATCTCGCGATGCGCACCGCCCGCGCGGCGGCGTCGGAGGCGGCGGCGTCCGGGATCGACTGGACCTTCGCGCCGATGGTCGACATCGCGCGCGACCAGCGTTGGGGCCGCACGGTCGAGGGCGCAGGCGAGGACGTGCGGCTGGGCGAGCTGTTCGCCGCCGCGCGCGTTCGCGGCTTTCAGGGGCGCGACCTGACCGCGAATGATGCCGTCATGGCCTGCGTCAAGCATTTCGCGGCGTACGGCGCGGCGGAATCCGGCCTCGACTACAACATCGTCGACGTATCCGAGCGGATGCTGCGCGAGGTCTATCTGCCCCCGTACAAGGCTGGGTTCGATGCCGGCGCTGCGTCGACGATGGCGTCGTTCAACGAAATCGCTGGCATCCCGGCGACGGGCAATCCGTGGCTGATGAAGACGCTGCTGCGCGACGAATGGCGCTTCCCCGGCCTCGTCGTATCGGACTACACCGGTGACGAAGAGATGATCGCAGCCGGCTTCGCGCAGGACGGTCGCGACGCGGCTCGGATCGCGTTTCTCGCCGGCGTCGATATGTCGATGCAGAGCAACCTGTATATGCTGCACCTGCCAGCCTTGGTGCGCGAGGGCGTAGTGCCTCAGGCGACGCTGGACGCATCGGTCCGCCGCGTGCTGGCGGTCAAGCACCGGCTCGGCCTGTTCGACGATCCGTTCCGACGCATCGATGCGAAGCGTGAGAAGGCACGGTCGCGGACGAAGGCGAACCTTGCCCTGGCCCGCGAGGCGGCACGGGGATCGATCGTGTTGCTGAAGAACGACGGCGGGCTGTTGCCGCTGCCTTCCTCCGGCAAGCGCATCGCGCTCATCGGCCCGTTCGCCAGCGGCCAGCACGACCTGAACGGCCCGTGGGTCGTGTACGGAGACAATGCCAATGCTGTCGATCTGGCGACCGGCGTCCGCGCCGCGCTGAAGGACAAGGCTGCACTGACGGTCGTCGCGGGGTCCGAGGTCGAAAAGCCGATCCCCGGCGGCATCGAGGCGGCGGTCGCGGCCGCGCAGGCGGCGGACGTGGTACTGCTCGCGATCGGTGAGAGCGAGGGGATGTCGGGCGAGGCGCAGTCGCGCACCGAGATCATCGTCCCGCCCGTGCAGCAGGCGCTGGCGGAGGCCGTTGCGGCGACGGGCAAGCCGGTCGTCGTCGTGCTGAAGAACGGTCGCGCACTGGCGCTTACCGGGGCGGTCCGCGACGCGCCCGCGATCCTCGTCACGTGGTTCCTGGGTTCCGAAAGCGGCCATGCCACCGCCGACATCCTGTTCGGCGCGGCGAACCCGTCCGGGCGACTGCCGATCAGCTTTCCGTTCGAGACCGGGCAGGAGCCGTACCACTACGACCACAAGGCGACCGGCCGTCCGGCGCAGACGCTGTCGGAGCCGTACAAGGCCAAATACCGCACGGCGATGAACGCGGCGCTCTATCCGTTCGGCCATGGCCTGACCTACGGGACGATCGGCTATTCGGCGCTGTCATTGCCGCCAACGATGGCGTGGAACGGCACGATCGACATCGCCGCGACCGTGACCAACACGGGCACGCGGGCGGCGGAGGAAACGGTCCAGCTCTACCTCCGAGACCGCGTGGCGACGATCACCCGCCCGATCCGCGAGTTGAAGGCGTTCCGCAAGGTGCGGCTCGCCCCGGGCGCGAGCGAGACGGTGCGTTTCACGCTGACGCGCCGCGATCTGGAGTTCATCGGGATGGAAATGAAAGCCACCGTCGAGCCGGGCGAGTTCGACGTCTGGATCGCGCCCTCCGCTCAGGCGGAGGGAGTGACCGGGCGGTTCGTGCTGGGGGCGGGGTAATCCGGGACCCGGATAATGAGACATTTCGGCGTAAACCCACCCTTTGGAAGATCGTTGCAAACTGCTCTTTTGCCACCCCGGCCAAGGCCGGGGTCCAGTTGAGCTGCCGGTGGTAATTGCCTGGAAATTTGATTCCACTGGGACCCGGTTTTCGCTGGAGGGTGACTAGGCGACAGGCGGCGGACCTACCGCGTAACGATCTCAACCGGGGGGAGGGCGGTTGGAGCGATGCTTTGCCTGCACGGCGAAGGGGCGCCCCCGACGATATCGGTTCGTCTGAGCTTGTCACCGCCCCTCCAGGGGAGGGACTGGCGCACTTCCACGTACGTGCGGTTGTCGAGCGCCCACCCGCGTCCACGTTACCCAAGGGCCGCCGTTGGCACCCGCTTCAGCCGCGCCGATCATGCGGCCTGCCGGCCGTCCCCGCGATCAGATCCTGCCGCACCTCCAATCCCGCATAGGGCAGCCCCGCTGCATAAGCATGGCGTGGTACCGTGTAGTCAATCAGGTCAATCGAGTTGCCGACCGGGCTCGCCCGATCAATCCGTTTGGTCGCATGAAATAGCGGCAGATTCGGACAACGGGCAGGTGCGCGTGAACGTCCACTTATGCGTTCTCTGACTGGTCCCTCCTGCAGATCGAGCAAGTAGGGTTACGTCGCGCCTGCTCAGTGATAAGGGAACGTATGCGCAAGCTCGTGCCCTTCCTGGCGTGCCTGATGCTGGTCCTTACGACATGGGCCGGCATGGCGCATGCCGCCGAAGCAGGCGGCGTCGAGATGAGCAGGACCGAGATGGCCGCCCATGCACCAGGTGACGGCGACGAGGTCCCGGCGGATGCCGACAAGGGTTATCCGCACCATCATGCGAGCTGCCACGAGCACCACGTGAACACGCCGATCGTCGAGACGGCGGCGGCCCCGATCCTCGCGGCATCGACCTTGCCGCCAGCTGATCTCAGCCGCGCGCTGCGCGGGCACGACACGGAAGCGGCTCTCCGACCTCCGCAGGCCTGACGCGTCGATTGGGCGCGCGCGACTGCGCGTCCACGCACTACCGTCAGGAGCATTCCATGCATCGCATCATCGCGGCCGTCCTGGCCGCAGGCGCCTGCGCATCGTCGCTGCAGGCCCAGACCGACCGGATCGTCGCTCCGGCGCCGGTCCTCACGCTCGCCGAGGCGCTCGACAGGGCGGGCGCGTCGTCGCCGTTCCAGGACGCGGCAGCGGCCGGCATCCGTGCCGCCGAAGCGCAGCGCCGCGTCGCCGGCCTTCGACCCAATCCGTCCATCGTCGGTGAAGCGGAGAACGTCGCGGGCACCGGCATCTATCAGGGGCTGCGATCGTCGGAGACGACGCTCGGCCTCGCGCTGCCGCTGGAACTCGGCGGCAAGCGCGGCGCCCGCATCGCCGTCGCCCAGGCGCAGATCGGACGTGCCGGTTTCCAGGCCGAGATCGCGCGCGCCGACCTGCGGCTGCGGGTGACACAGACCTACAACGCCGCCGTCGCCGCCGAGCGGCGGGTCATCATCGCGGAGGATCAGGTAGGCATCGCGGCCGAAGTGCTGCGTGCCGCCCGCGTGCGGGTGCGGGCCGGCCGCGCATCGCCGCTCGAGGAGCAGCGCGCGGACGTCGCTCGTATTTCTGCGGAAGGGGCGCTCGAACGAACGCGACGGTCGGCCGAGGCTGCGTCCGGCAATCTTGCACGGCTGCTGGGCATGCCGGTGGGACAGCTCGATCGCAGCTGGTTCGACGCGGTGCCTTCGACCAGCACGATGCGACCGATGGCGACTTCCGGGACCCTGACGGTCGCAGCGGCCCGCGCCGACCTCGACACGGCGAGCGCGCAGGTGCGACTCGCGCGAAGCCAGCGGGTGCCCGACCTCACGGTCAGCGCCAGCGCGCGGCGACTGGAGCAGACCAACGACGTCGCCGCGGTGTTCGGCGTCTCCATCCCGCTCAATGTCTTCAACAACGGGGGCGCCAGCATCGCCGTGGCGGAGGCGCAGCGCGAGCAATCGGATGCACAGCGGTGGGTCGCGCTGCTCGACGCCGAGCAGGACATGGCAACGGCGCAGGCCGATGCCGAGAACGCCGCGACCACGGCGCGCAACGCCGCTGGACCGGCGCTTGCCGCGGCGACCGAGGCCGCCCGCATCGCCCGCATCGGCTACCGCGAAGGCAAGTTCGGGCAGCTCGATCTGCTCGATGCCGAACGCACGCTGCTCGATACCCGCACGGCCGCGATCGACGCGCTGGCCGCCCATCACGATGCTCAGGCACGTCTGGAACGGCTGACCGCCGCCGCGCCGCTGCCCAAGGACGATCAACGATGAACCGCATCATGAAGGCTGCCATGCCGACCGTCCTGGCGCTCGCCATCTCTGGCTGCGGCCGGTCGGCGGAGCCCGCGGAAAACGCCGGCGAAGCCGGGGAGACCAAGGAGGTAGCCACCGGCGATCCGATGAGCGCCACGCTCCCCGCGCAGCAGATCGCCGACGCAGGCATCGAGGTCAGCCGCCCAACCGTCGGCGGCGTGGCCGGCGCGATCGAGCTCCCCGCGACCATCGAGGGCGACCCGCAGGGCGTGCAGGTGGTCTCGGCCGCCATCGGCGGACGCCTCGTTTCTCTGACGCGCAATCTCGGCCAGCCGGTCCGACGCGGCGATACGCTTGCCATCATCGAGAGCCGGGAGGCCGCAAGCCTCAACGCCGAGGTGGAAGCGGCGCGCGCCCGCTCGGCGCTGGCGCAGTCGAACCTGCGTCGCGAGCAGCGCCTGTTCGCGGAACGCGTGTCGCCCGAGCAGGACCTCGTCGCTGCCCGCACCGCCGCGACCGAGGCGAACATCGCGCTACGTCTCGCCCGTCAGCAACTGTCGGCCACCGGTGGTGGCGGTGGGGCGCTCAACCGCATCACCGTCCGCTCGCCGATCACCGGTCAAGTGATCGCCCGCTCGGCGACGCTCGGCCAGCAGATCGCCGCCGACGCCGAGATCTTCCGGGTCGCGAACCTCGGCAAGGTGTCGGTGACGATGTCGCTGGTGCCGGCAGATGCCGGGCGCGTCGCGCCTGGCGCGCGCGTCGAAGTGACGTCGGCGGGGCGGCGTCAGGAAGGCCGCGTGACCTTCGCCTCGCCGATCCTCGACGAGACCACCCGGCTGGTGCCGGTGATCGCGACCATCGACAACGCAGGCGGCACATGGCGCGTCGGCGAGAACGTCAGCGTGTCGGTGCTGCTGCCGGCCACCGGCGATCGCAGCGTCGCCGTGCCATCGGCGGCCGTGCAGATGATCGGCGACAAGCCGCATGTCTTCGTCCGAACCCCGTCCGGCTTCAAAGCCATTCCGGTGACGCTCGGCCGCACCAACGGCGGCTCGGTCACCGTCACCGCCGGCCTGACCGGCGAGGAGCGCATCGCCTCCACCAACAGCTTCACGCTCAAGGCCGAACTTGGCAAGGTCGAAGCGAAGGACGAGGACTAGGTCATGCTCGCCCGTATCGTCACCATCGCCGTCGAGAAGCGCTGGCTCGTCCTGCTGCTGACCGTCGCCGCGGCACTCGCCGGGTTGTTCGCGATCCAGCGGCTGCCGATCGATGCCGTCCCCGACATCACCAACAACCAGGTGCAGATCAACGTCGTCGCGCCGGCACTTTCGCCCGACCAGATCGAGAAGCAGGTTGCCTTCACCGTCGAGACTGCGCTCGCCGGCATTCCCGGCCTCGAACATACCCGGTCGCTCAGTCGCAACGGTTTCGCTCAGCTCACCGCCGTCTTCGACGAGAAGACGGACATCTATTTCGCGAGGTCGCAGGTCGCCGAGCGGCTACGCACGGCGGAGGAGAGCCTGCCCGAGGGCGTGAACCCGGAGATGGGGCCGATCGCCACCGGGCTCGGCGACATTTTCATGTGGACGGTGGAATATCGCGAGCTCGACCAGGTCAACCATCGCAATGGCGAGCCCGGCCTGCAGAAGGATGGCAGCTACATCACGCCGGAGGGCGACCACCTCGTCGATGCCGCCGACAAGGCGACCTACCTGCGCACCGTCCAGGACTGGATCGTCACCCCGCAGCTGAAGAGCAGCGCCGGCCTCGCCGGCGTCGACAGTCTGGGCGGCTACACCAAGCAGTATCTGGTCGTCCCCGACATCCAGCGCATGGCGGCGATGAAGATCACGCTTCAGGATCTCGCGACAGCGCTCGAGCGCACCAACACCAGCGCCGGGGCTGGCGTCGTCAACCGCAACGGCGAGGGGCTGGCCGTCCGCGCGGATGGTCGCGTGCGCAACGCCGACGAACTGGCGCGGACCGTGATCGCCACACGCGAGAGCGTGCCCATCCTGCTGAGCCAGATCGCCACCGTCCGCACCGGGCAGGCGTTGCGCATGGGATCCGCTTCCGAGAACGGCCACGAGGTCGTCGTCGGCACCGCGGTGATGCGGATCGGCGAGAACAGCCGCACCGTGTCCACCAAGGTCGGCGAACGATTGAAGGCAATCGGCCGGGCGCTGCCCGTCGATGTGGTGATCAAGCCGGTGCTCGACCGCACCGAACTGGTCGATTCGACCATTGCCACGGTCGCCCGCAACCTCGCGGAAGGGGCGCTGCTCGTCATCGTCGTGCTATTCGCGCTGCTCGGCAATTTCCGCGCGGCGCTGATCGCGGCGCTGGTCATCCCGATCACCATGCTGCTGACCAGCGTCGGCATGCTCCGCGCAGGCGTCTCGGCCAATCTGATGAGCCTCGGCGCGCTCGACTTTGGGCTGATCGTCGACGGTGCCGTCATCATCGTCGAGAACGCGCTGCGGCGGCTTGGCGACGCGCAGCACGGCCGAGCCGAGCCGCTGCCGCTCCGGCAACGCCTTGATCTGGTGGCGGCATCGGCGCGCGAGATGATCCGCCCGTCCGTCTACGGTCAGGCGATCATCATCCTCGTCTATGCGCCGCTGCTCACCTTCACCGGCGTCGAGGGCAAGATGTTCGAGCCGATGGCGCTGACCGTCATCATCGCGCTCGTCTTCGCCTTCATCCTGTCGATGACCTTCGTGCCCGCTGCCATCGCCATCTGGCTCAGCCGACCGGTCGACGAGAAGGAGAGCCGGATCATCGGCTGGCTCCGTCGCCGCTACGAGCCGGGCCTCGGCAAGGCGATGGGGCGGTCGACCGTGACTCTCGGCGTCGCGGTGGGTGCGCTGGCACTCGCCGGGGTCGCGTTCACGACGCTCGGACAGGAGTTCCTGCCGCAGCTGGACGAGGGTAACATCCTCGTGCAGGCGGTCCGCATCCCCGGCACCTCGGTCGACCAGAGCCAGGCGATGCAGTTCCAGGTCGAGACGATGCTGGCGCGCCAACCCGAGGTCCGCTTCGCCTTCTCGCGCACGGGAACGTCGGAGATCGCGTCCGACCCGATGCCGCCCAACGCCACCGACACCTTCGTGATCCTGAAACCGCGTGCCGAGTGGCCCGACCCTAGCCTCAGCAAGGAGCAACTGGTGGAGCGGATGGAGAAGAAGCTCTTGACGCTGCCCGGCAACGCCTACGAGATCACCCAGCCGATCCAGATGCGCTTCAACGAGCTGATCGCCGGCGTCCGCGGGGACATAGCGGTCAAGGTGTTCGGTGACGACTTCGGCGGCATGAACGACGCTGCCGGCCGCATTACCGACATTCTGCGCAAGACGCGTGGTGCGGTCGACGTGCGGGTCGAGCAGACCGAAGGACTGCCGATGCTCGACATCCGCCCCAACCGCATGGCGATGTCGCGGATCGGCGTCACCGCCGGCGATGTGCAGGACACCGTCGCCGCGGCGATCGGCGGTCGCGAGGCCGGTGTGATCTTCGAGGGCGATCGCCGCTTCCCGGTGGTGATCCGCCTATCCGAAGCATCGCGGTCGGACCTGACCGAAGTGGCGCAGGTGCCGGTGCCGACATCGGCGGGCCGTTTCGTGCCGCTGTCGACGGTGGCCGACATCGCAGTCGTCGACGGCCCGGACCAGATCAGCCGCGAGAACGGCAAGCGCCGCGTGGTCGTGCAGGCGAACGTGCGCGACCGGGACGTCGCCGGCGTGGTGGCGGATGCACGTGCGGCCATCGACGCACAGGTGAAGATGCCGCCGGGGACGTACGTCGAATGGGGTGGGCAGTTCGAGAATCTCGCCTCGGCGCGCGACCGACTGCTGCTCGTGGTGCCCGTCTGCTTCGCGGTGATCATGCTGCTGCTCTATGGGGCGCTCGGCTCGGTGCGCGATGCGGTGATCGTCTTCACCGGCGTGCCGCTGGCGCTGGTGGGCGGCGTGCTGGCGCTGGTCCTCCGGGGAATGCCGTTCTCCGTGTCCGCCGCCGTGGGCTTCATCGCGTTGTCGGGAATTGCAGTGCTCAACGGGCTGGTCATGGTGTCGTCCATCCACGACCTAATGGAGCGTGGCATGGACCGGGTGCAGGCCGCCCGTGACGGGGCGCTCGCCCGCCTGCGGCCGGTCGCCATGACGGCGCTCGTCGCAAGTCTGGGCTTCGTCCCGATGGCGCTCGGCCACGGCGCCGGCGCGGAAGTGCAGAAGCCGCTGGCGACGGTCGTCATAGGCGGCCTCATCTCGGCGACGCTGCTGACCCTGTTCGTCCTGCCGACGCTCTACGCCCGATTCGGCGCGTGGCGAAGTCGACCCGAACGCGACTCCGCTAGCTGAACGAACGTCTGGAGCTGGGATGTCTTTAGGATACCCGAATGTCCGGAACCGGGCCCCTTTGATTGCACGCTCGGCGTGTAGCAGGGCGGCACTGACAATATACGAGGGCATCGTTTTCCCGCCAGGTTATCTACTCGACGGCGGCAATCTGCGGGAGCAGCACCGGAATCGCAGTCATTTTCAATCTTGGCTTTCCCTCATCCAGCGAAGGAAGCTCGACCTTGGTACGGTCGCTGAGAACGTCTTTGAGGTAAACGTCGGCGGGTGTGCCGACGGTGCACGCACGGATACCGGCGCCGCGTTCACAAGAACCCCGCAATGATATAAAGATATAAGGATATCGTTATATCGCATTGACAGCATCGGACCGATGGTGTTGAACGGTTATGTCGAGGTTCCCCATCCCAGGCATGGCGATGGGGCTAAGACGGGAAGCCGGTGGTGCCCTTCAGGGCAGAATCCGGCGCTGCCCCCGCAACTGTAAGCGGTGAGCGGCGGCTCCAATTCGTGTCACTGGGTTCCCGCAAGGAGCCTGGGAAGGCCGGAGCCACCGCGTTGACCCGTGAGCCAGGATACCTGCCTATCGACGCCATAACGTTCCTCGGACGGGGGTTCCTCCGGTGGATCGCGCTTGATGCGACGGTCCGTGGCCTTGGCGCCTTTCGGGCCTGTTCACGCCTTGCGCGCTTTCGCCTGACCTTCTGCCCGCAAAACCTGGGTGAGTCATGACGAATAGCGGCTTCACATTCTCGATCAGCAGCTTGCCCTTCGACGAGGATTATCGTCCGGTCGACAATACGCGCATCACCACCAACTTCGCCAATCTCGCGCGCGGGGAACGCCGCCAGGAGAATCTGCGCAACACGCTGGCGATGATCGACCACCGCTTCAACGCGCTGATGCACTGGGATAATCCCAAGGGTGACCGCTACACGTTGGAAGTGAAGATCATTTCGGCCGCTCTCACGCTGGGCGACGGCGCCGACGACGAAGCGTTCCCGCTGATCGAGATCCTGCACACCACCGTCACCGACAGGACCAGCGGCGAGCGCAGCGATGGCATGGTCGGCAACAACTTCTCGTCTTATGTGCGCGATTACGACTTCAGCGTCGTCCTGCCCGACCACCTCAAGGCCGGGGGTGGCAGCGCGCCTTATGGTTTCGGCGATCTGCACGGCAATCTGTTCAAGCACTTTCTTGGGTCGAGCGCGTATCGCGACAACTTCCGCAAACCTCCGGTCATCTGCCTCAGTGTGTCGAGCAAGGAAGTCTATTATCGGAGCGCCAACGTGCATCCGATCCTCGGGGCCGAGTACCGCAACGAAAAGTCCTCGGCCACCGATCAGTATTTCGCGAAGATGGGCATGAAGGTGCGGTACTTCATGCCCCCGCACAGCGTCGCGCCGTTCGCCTTCTACCACATCGGCGATCTGGTCAGCGATTATACCAACCTTGAACTCGCCAGCACCATCGCCACGATGGAGACCTTCCAAAAAATTTATCGTCCCGAGATCTACAACGCGAACTCCGTGGCCGCGGAGCATTATCAGCCGAGCCTCACCTACCAGGACTATTCGCTGACTCGCATCGTCTATGATCGCGAAGAGCGCAACCGGCTCGCGGCCGAGCAGGGCAAGTTCGCCGAAGAGCATTTCATCAAGCCGCATGCCACCGCGCTCCAGCGCTGGTCCGCGACCTGCGGCCTCTAATCCTCACGCACACGAAGGTATTTGCATCATGTCGACCGTGTTGCCGACGACGACCGCGGGCAGCCTGCCCAAGCCTTCCTGGCTCGCCCAGCCCGGGACGCTGTGGTCGCCATGGAAGCTGGAGGGCGAGGAGCTGATCGCAGGCAAGCAGGACGCCTTGCGCCTGGCGGTCGATGATCAGCGGCAGGCGGGCATCGACATCCTGGGCGATGGCGAACAGACCCGCCAACATTTCGTCACGACGTTCATCGAGCATCTGGCCGGCGTAGATTTTGAAAAACGCGAGACGGTGCGCATCCGCAACCGCTATGACGCCAGCGTGCCGACGGTCGTCGGGGCCGTCTCGCGACCGAAACCGGTCTTCGTCGACGACGCCCGTTTCCTGCGTGCGCAGACCGATCGACCGATCAAGTGGACGCTGCCGGGTCCGATGACGATGATCGATACCCTCTACGACGCGCACTATCGGAGCCGCGAGAAGTTGGCATGGGAATTTGCCCGCGTCCTCAACGAGGAAGCGCGCGAGCTGGAAGCGACCGGCGTCGATATCATCCAGTTCGACGAACCCGCATTCAACGTCTTTTTCGACGAGGCCAACGACTGGGGAATCGCCACGTTGGAACGCGCGGCCGAGGGGCTGAAGGCCGAAACCGCGGTCCACATCTGCTACGGCTATGGCATCAAGGCCAACACCGACTGGAAGAAGACGCTCGGCTCCGAATGGCGCCAGTATGAGGCAACCTTCCCCAACCTCCAGAAGTCGAAGATCGATATCATCTCGCTCGAGTGCCAGAACTCGCGCGTGCCGATGGACCTGATCGAACTGATCCGCGGCAAGAAGGTGATGGTCGGCGCGATCGACGTCGCGACCGATACGATCGAGACGCCGGAACAGGTCGCCGACACGCTGCGCAACGCGTTGCGCTTCGTCGATCCCGACAAGCTCTATGCCGCCACCAACTGCGGGATGGCTCCGCTATCGCGCGATGTCGCACGGGGCAAGCTGAAGGCGCTGAGTGCCGGCGCGGACATCGTTCGACGAGAGATCCTCGATGGCCGCGGCTGACGTCATTGCTGGATCGATCCTACCGATCTGAACAAGGAAATACGGCCACCTGAAACCAGATGAACGAGCGTCCACTTTCAGGTGGAGGCAATTGCGCGCTGAATATCGTATACTGGGTCGCGGTGGCCGCGATGAAGCCCAGCAGCTTGCGTCCAATTGCGGACACTCGTAGCCGATAACATCGTGGCCGCATGGCTCGCAGGCTTTTTCTCGTCGCTATTTGGCTGATTGCCGCCGTTGCGCTTGCGGGCGGTGCACTGATAATCGCTGGGATGGCGCGGCTTTCGTTCAATCCGTCGCACTGATACTCGCCAGCTAGTTCCACTAACCACCCACCTAATGACATTCGAGACCGCAGTGTCAGGCGCCAAAAGAGGCCATAACGCGGGAATGAATGAACGGCTGAAGTCGGGCAGCGGGAAACGGCGCGCGGATGTCCACACAAGGATCATTGTCGCACCTTCGAAGCTGGTGAAGCGCTCCTGCGATCTTGTTCTCAATAGGTTCCGGCGGAGGCCGAGCGAACGCGTTGGCAAACACGTCCATTCCGATCGACCGAAATTCACATGGATCAAAAACGGTGAGGTTCGACTGGAAACATGTCTGACGTGGATCGTTTCGGCTCGCTAACGTTGTGGGGGTAGCTTGTTCATATTGCACATGGCGCTTGGCGGCTGCCTGAAAGCGCCGCCACTCGATTTCGGCATTACAGCTGATTCGGGCGGGCACCTAGCCTATGTGATGGAAGCCGCGAAAGCCCAGGCTGAGTCGTCGCCGGCATCGTACGTGACGATCGTGACGCGGAAATTCGCTGAGGTGCATCTGCCGGCGAACCACGCCTTCGATCGTGAATATGTCAGCGACCGCGTTGCAATTCGGCGGATTGCGACGGTAAGCGACCGCTACCTTGAAAAGGAAGCTCTCGGGGCGGAAATTCCGGAGTTCACGCGTGCCTTTTGCCGCTATTTGGCAACGCTTCCGGCACTGCCCGACGTCATCCACACGCATTTCGCGGACGCGGTTCAGGTCGCGATGGAGGCTCGGCGCCGCTTTGGCATTCCGTTCGTCTATACGCCGCATGCGCTGGCCATCGACAAGCGGGATCAGGGGCTCGACGACGGTACGCTGAATACCCGGATCGTTGCCGAGTCCACGGCCATCGCTGAAGCGGACGCGTTGATCGTGTCGACGCGCGACGAGGCCGATCGGCAGGTGCGCGCCTATGGCGTCGAAGCGGGCGGCTGCGTTCATTGTATCGCACCCGGTGTGCCGCAGCGCCAGTGCGACCCCGCCGCGCCGACGCTCGCCGATCGCCTGAACGAGGTATTCGACCGGCCCGCTCTGCCGATCATTCTCGCGATCGCACGGCCGGTCGCCAAGAAGAATCTGGCGGGACTGGTGCGCGCCTATGCTGCCGACCCTCGTCTGCAGGCACAGGCCAATCTCGTGATCCTGGCCGGTCAGGACGATGGCCGCCCTTCGCCTGAAGAAGATACCGTGCGCCGGGAGCTTCGCGACCTGTGCGACACACCGTTGCTGCGCCGGCGCGTCGCATTACCCCCGCGTCACGATGCCGCCGATGTCGCCGGCCTGTATCGGCGAGCTGCGCAAGGCGGCGTATTCGTCAATCCCGCTTTCCATGAGCCGTTCGGATTAACCCTGATCGAGGCAGCGGAAGCGGGCGTGCCCGTCGTGGTGACGGCGCATGGCGGGCCGGCCGAGATCGTCGCTGCGATCGGCCACGGCATCGTGATCGATCCGCGCGATCCGATGGCGATTTCGGAGGCCTGCCGCACCGTGATCGGCGACGCCGCGCTTCACGCCCGGTTCCACGCCGCGGCCCGCGCGAATCAGGGCCTGTACAATTGGACGCGATATGCCGAGCGCGCGATCGCCGTTTATGCCGGGTTGAACAGGCGAATGCACCGTCCACTCTCGCTGCTCGCATGCGACATCGACAACACCCTGACCGGCTGTCTCCGCGGGGCGGAAGCCTTTGCGCACTGGCGAAGGTCCGACGATATGCCCTTCATCATCGCTACCGGTCGATCCTTCGCCGACGCCCGCCAAGTGCTGGCCCAGTGGCGGCTTCCGGAACCGGACGCGTTCATCACCGATGTCGGCACCCGGATCATACGCCGCGATGCGAGCGGTGATTGGCGATCCTGCCCGGATTATGCCGCCACATTGGACATCGACTGGGATCTGTCCGCCGTCCGTGCGGTGCTCGCTCCGCTCGACATAGCACCACAACCCGCCGCGACCGCAGGCCCGCACAAGCTCAGCTTCTTCGGCACAGCGGAAGACGCTGAGGCGATCAGGGATACGCTTCGCTCGGCCGGTCTGTCCGCGCATGTGATCTTTTCGCACGGGCGACTGATCGACGTCTTGGCCCCCGGCGGCGGCAAAGCGGCCGCGATCGATGCCTATGCGCACAGCGTCGGACTAACGTTGGCAGATTGCGTCGCGGCCGGCGACAGCGGCAACGATCTGGACATGCTGGAACGGTGCGGCGCGGCGATCGTGGTCGGTAATGCCGGTCACGAACTCGCGACGCTGACGCCTCGGTGCGGCCTCTATCGTGCCGAGCGAAACCATGCGGCGGGCGTACTGGAGGGACTGGAACGGCTGGGGATAGCGGTCGACGCGAAGATCGCGGCATGACCCGTCCCTTCGGCTATTTCGTGCATCATCAGGGGCGTGGTCACGCCGAACGCTGCGCCGCGATCGCCCATGCGCTGCCCGTCGAACGGCCGCTGACGATCTTCTCCGCACGGGACGACATCTTTCCGACGCTGCCGCCGCAAGTAGACGTTGTTCGCATCCCCTCTCTTTTCGAGCAATGTGGCGACGAAGTCGCAACCGCCGACTGGGTATCGACCCCCTCCACCCTCCACTGCGCGCCCCTGGGGTGGCCGGGTATCCGCCGCGCGATGGCGGTAATGACGCAGTGGTTTGCGGACGCCGATCCTGCCCTGATGATCTGCGACGTATCGGCCGAGGTCGCTCAACTCGCTCGCATTTGCAGCGTGCCGCATGTCAAGGTCCTGCAACACGGCGATCGGAGCGATGCCGGCCACCGGGCCGCCTATGACGGCGCGGCGGGACTGCTCGCCCCTTTTCACGCCGATCTGGCGCAGCTCGAATGGGACGGCGCGATGCTGTCGCGGACCTGTTTCGCGGGTGGACTGGGGGTCGACACTCGCATCCCGGAGCGGGAGCTTGCACGCCAGCGGATCGGCGTCGCCGCGGATGAGGAGATGATCCTGGTCATGGGCGGCGGTGGCGGTAGCGGCTTCGCACAGGCACCACTCGGCGTCGGCGCACGCAGCCGTCCCGCCGCGCGCTGGATCACGATCGGTCCGGTCGTCCGCGACTGGCATGCGACGGAGCCCGCCAACATCGAACATCGCGGCTGGGTGGACGATGCCACCGACTATGTCGCGGCGGCGGACCTCGTGATCGCCTCCACCGGCAACACCACCTGTCAGCAGATCCTCGCCGCGGCACGCCCCTGGCTGGCGGTGCCGGAATGGCGCTATTTCGACGAGCAGCATCGCAAGGCGCAGGCACTGGCCGCAGCGGGCGTCGCCTGCGTCCGACCCCATCTGCCGTCGTCTGCCGATGCGTGGGGGCATGCGATCGACGAGGCTTTGGCGATGCATCGACCCACTCGTCAGCGGGCGATGATCGCCGACGCGCCCGCCGCCGACGTCGCTCGCTGGCTGGAGGAGCTGGCAGCGCGATTGTGGCCGACCGAGCGTGTCGCCGCCGGTCCGGTTGCAACTGACCAACTTCCATCGATCTGACCGGAGCCTGCCCATGACCGTTTCCGTCGTTACGCTGGCCGGCGGCCGGCCCGATCACCTCCGCAATCTCGTCATCGGCCTGACCCGCCAGACCCTTGCCCCGGTCGAGCTGATCGTCGCCGTGATGCAGGACGTCGCCTACGACCTGCCGGCGGCCCCGTTCCCGATCCGTCAGTTGATGATCGCGGGCACGGACCTGCCGCTGGCGGCGGCGCGCAATGCCGCCGCGCGTGCGGCGATCGGCGATCAGCTCGTCTTCCTGGATATTGACTGTATTCCGGCACCCTCGCTGGTCGCCGATTACGCGCGCCGCTTGCAGGAACTCGACGGACTGCTGATGGGCGAAGTCCTGTACCTGCCCGGCGGTGCCACCACCGGCGACTGGCGCAGCGAGGATTTCGATGCCGTCGCCATCCGTCATTCCGACCGGCGCGGCCCGCCCGCCGATGGCATCGAACTCTGCAACGACTACCGTTGCTTCTGGTCGCTCAACTTCGCGATGACCCGCGCGACGTTCATGGCCGTCGGCGGCTTTCATGAGGGGTATTGCGGATATGGGGGCGAGGATACCGACTTCGGCAAGGTGCTCGACACGGCAGGCGTGCCGATCGCCTGGATCAAGGGCGGACTGTCGCACCACCAGTATCACCCCCACCATATGCCCCCGGTCCATCACCTCGACAGCGTCGTCCGCAACGCCGAACTGTTCGAGGCGCGCTGGGGCTACCGGACGATGGGGCATTGGCTCTACGCCTTCCGCCTAATGGGTCTTATCGACGATGCCGAGGGTCGCCCCATCCAAATTCTGCGTCGACCCGATGCCGACGACCTCGCGCTGACGGGGCAGCAGAGCCATCAACCCTATGCCAACACCGCCAGCGTCATCCGCGTGCTGGAGGCGCGACCGGCGTCGTCGGAGCGTGTCGCCGCGTGAAAATCGCGCTGCTCGCCCATGTCCGCCAGCGCATCGCGCAACCATTCATGGGCGGCATGGAGTCGCACAGCTGGTATCTCGCCGACGGCCTCAAGGCCCGCGGACACGAGGTCGTGCTGTTCGCGTCGGGCGACAGCGATCCGCGCTTCACGCTCGATCCGGTCCTGGCCGAACATTACGAGCGCACCTTTCCCTGGGCGGAGCATCGCGGGTCGGCACCGCTGATCGCGCATGTCGACGCCGGCTACGCCGCCGCGTGCGACCGGATAGCGCGTGGCGGCTTCGACGTCGTTCACAACAACAGCCTGCATCGTTTCCCGATCGAGCCGGCCCGCACCGCACGCGTTCCGACCGTCACCTCGCTGCACGTCCCGCCCTATGACGCGCTGCACTGGTTCGTGAAGGCCAGCCCGACGTCGACCCACCGGCTGACCGTGACGTCGCACACCCAGTTGCGGGCCTGGTTTCCGGACGGTGCGCCGCCGCAGGTGTCGGTGCTGCATAACGGGATCGATCCTGCGGCATGGCCCTATGGCGACGGCGGCGGCGGCGCGATCTGGTGCGGCCGGATCACCCCGAACAAGGGCACGCACCTCGCCGCGAAGGCGGCGTTGCGCGCTGGCGTGCCGCTCATCATGTTCGGTTCGATCGAGGACCGCGATTACTGGGCTGCGGAAGTCGAACCGTTGCTCGGGCCGACGATCGTCTACGGCGGCCATGTGCAGGGGGAGGCACTGGCCGCCGAACTCGGTCGGGCGGCGGTGTTCCTCTTCACGCCGCGCTGGGATGAACCCTTCGGTCTCGTGGCGATCGAGGCGATGGCCTGCGGCTTGCCCGTCGCCGCGTTCGATCGTGGCGCAGCGCGGGAGGTCGTGGGCGAAGCCGGACGTTTCGCGCCTCCCGACGAGTGGGAAGCGCTAGCCGACGTCATCGCCGACGCCCTGACGATTCCGCGAATCGTGCCACGAAACCGGGTGGAACGGCTGTTCACTCGCGACCGGTGGCTCGACCGCTGCGAGCACCTCTACCGGGAGGTCGGTTCCGCCACCGCCTCGGCAGCATGAGCGGGAACGATGTCGTGGCGAAGCAGCAGGCCGCCTTGCTGGCCCTGTATCGCCGTCACGTTGGCCCGGGCGATCGCTATGCGCTGATCGACTTTCCCGATCATGCCAACGTCGGTGACAGTGCGATCTGGCTCGGCGAGATCCGGATGCTGCGATCGGTTACCGGCCGCGATCCCGGTTATGTCGCAACATGGGACGGGTTCGATCTGGACGCGTTTCGGGCGGCGAGCCCCGCGGGGGTGCTGTTCCTGCACGGCGGCGGCAATCTCGGCGACATCTGGCCCCATCACCAACGTTTCCGCGAGCGCGTACTGCGCGACGTTCGCGATCGCAGCATCGTGCAATTGCCTCAGTCGGTTCACTTCCGTGCTCCGGGGGGCATGGAGACATTCGCGGAGGCGGTCGCCGCGCACCCCGCCTTCCATCTCTATCTTCGTGACCGCCCCAGCCTGTCGACCGCCCGGCGTCACTGGCGTTGCCCGTCCGATCTTGCCCCGGACAGCGCCTTTGCGCTGGGCCGACAGCCGCGAGCGGAACCGCATTGCGACGTGCTGATGCTGATGCGGACGGACGACGAGCGCGTGATCCACGATGCCCCGATCATGGGCGACTGCGATGACCGGGTGATCGTCGACTGGCTTGACGACGGGGTTCTGCCGCTCGCCCGATCGGGACAACCGCTCGCCGACTATTGTTTCGCGTTGGCCACCGCCCGCGTGGAGCGCGGGCTGGCGACCCTTTCGAGGGGGCGTCGGATCGTCACCGACCGCCTGCATGCCCACATCCTGGCGGTCCTCCTCGATATCCCGCACATCGCGCTCGACAACGAATACGGGAAGCTCTCCTCCTATATCGAGGCGTGGACCAGAGGATCGCCACAACTGTCGCACCGGGTGCGATGATCCAGGTCAGCCTCCTCGTCTGCACGCGCGATCGCGGCGCATCGCTCGACCGCTTGCTGACCTCGATCACGCGGGCGGCGGCCGGGTTCGATGCCTTCGAGGTGGTCGTCGTGGACAACGGATCGTCCGACGACACGCTCACGCGTCTGGCGGCGTGGCGTTCCCGGCAGTGCTTTCCGGTTACGGTCGTCGACGAACCCCGACCAGGACTGGCGCGCGCGCGCAATGCCGGACTGTCACGAGTGCGCGGAGATATCGTCGCGATGACGGACGACGACTGCGTGCTCGACGCGGGTTTCTTCGCGATGTTGGTCGCGCGCTTTGGCCAAGCTCCATCGCCGGTGGTCATCGGCGGTCGCATCCTGCTCGGCGATCCTGACGACCTGGCCGTGACGATCAAACTGGAAGACTACGCCATGGAAGCGCCGCGCAATCGCTTTCCGAACGGCTTCGTCATGGGTGCGAACCTTGCCTTCACGCGCGATGTGTTGGCGCGCATCGGGTCTTTCGATGAGCGGTTCGGCGCGGGCGGGCGATTTCGCGCCGCGGAGGACACGGATTTCGTAATTCGCGCCCTGCGCCACGACATACCGGTGCGATACGATCCCTATTTCGTCGTCGCGCATCATCATGGCCGGCGATCCGCCGAGACGCTCCGCCAACTGCTGGCCGGCTATGCGTTCGGCGACGGTGCGCTCTACGCGAAGTACCTGTTCGACGGGTCCCGGATCGCTCGAGCGATATGGGGCGATGTGTGGAGCGCCGTCGCAGAACTGGGCGGCGGTGAGCGCCCTTTCCCATCAGTCCGCTTTTTCCACGCCTTTCGCCTACTTGGGATCGTCCGCGGTTTCACAGCGTTCGCGTCGGCACTGATTGCGAACAAGGTCCATCACTCGGATGGGGCTCGTCGACCCAGCAAATAACGTCCAAGATCTTTTTGCGGCCGTTTGCATAAGCTTATCGATCGTCAAACAACCCCAAACCTGATGGTCGAATACTGCAAGTGCCAGACGAGATCGCCAGCGCGACTAGGCCACGTAAACAAAGGGCGACCACAGCGTAACTGAGGCGAGCGCGACGAAGCCGAGATCGGATTCCGCGGTTTCGTCGTAGCGGGTTGCGACGCGACGCCAGTTCTTCAGTTTGTTAAACAGGTGCGCGACGAGATTGCGCCAACGGTATTTGCCGGCGTCAGGACGAAGCATGGTGGTCGGCCCTGACCATCGCAGCGGGCGTGCAGCTTGGTCGTGAAGCCGCCTCGGGATCTGCCGAGCCCCTCGGCTTCCTGATCCCTTTTTCAGCCCGACGGCGCAGTGGTGCGCCCGGAGCACGGTGCTGTTTCTCCCGGCTTGTCGATTACATCGCGTCCAAAGGCGGCATCGAGCAGTTGACCAAGATCGCCGCGCATGAGCTTGGCTCGCATGGCATTCGCGTCAACTGCGTCGCACCCGGCTCGATCGAAACCGATCGCACCCGCACCGAGATTGACGATTACGCAGGACGCCGGTCGCCAATCACGCCGCTTCGGCGCGTCGGCACGGTCGAGGACGTTGCGGCGGCCGTTGTCTGGTTCGCAGGACCAGGATCTTCTGTCGTATCCGGACAGATGCTGCTGGTCGATGGTGGCGTGTTCTCCCAAGCGGTATGGTATGGCCGAATTACTGATCAGTGCAGCCAGTCGGGCTGCATTGATCATTTATTCTGCGGCCGGCCCGACGCGGTCGACGACGCTCATTTGTGTGCACTCGGACCTCAACTGGCGTCATCCGTCGAATACAGAGAGCTAACGGTAAACTCGGTTATCAGCGGAGCGGTTTGTGCTCAGTTTCCATGAACACCAATAGCCCCGCCACCGTTGCGTTCCCGATTAGGAGAGCGCGTGATGGGTGAGAATACTGGCAGTCCGATCCTTGGCGTCCTGCTCGCTTGCGTCGCAGGATCAATCTTCCTCGCCGCGCTTGGCATGTGGTTGCACCGTTCCAAGCGGCTGACATCCCGGCGCAGCTCCATGATCTGGGCGATCCTTACCATCCTGCCGCTCTTCGGCGCAGGCTTTGCGATGATGACGACCCACGTGGTGGAGCAGGCTACCGGCGAAACGCAATCAGGGGTCAACGCGCCGCCGCCGACGCGCTGACGAGACGTGCCAAGCCGCAGTCACCCGATCGGCAGGTCATTCGGCGGCGCGACGGCGGATAATTCGTAGCTGCGCTCAAAAGATCGCCGTGGCGCGATCCCCGAACAAGGGTGGTCGTCAGAAGGGCGCATGAGTTAGTCGGTTTCAGGTGCATCTCTGCCGACCGCTCGCCGAATGGTTGCGCCAAGCAGTCGGAACTCGCTCGTACGGGGATGACCGCTGCGCCAGACGAGGGCGATCTGACGCACTGCCTCAAGGCCCTGCGGTCGACGAGGTTCAACACGAGTGCCGTCAAGGATTCCGGCCTCAATGGCCATTTGCGGGATCAGTGTGTAGCCAAGGCCCGCGTTTACCAGTTCGACGAGCGTGTGCAGCGTAGAGGCGACCAGCCGGCTTTCCGCCTCCCTCTCTGTGCGATTGCAAGCTGCCAGAGCATGCTCCTTGAGGCAGTGACCATCCTCGAGCAGGAGCAGGCGATCGTCGTCCGCTTCACATGCCGGTGATGCGAAGCTGTCGTGTCCCTCGGCGGCTACAAGGACAAGCTGATCGGCCGCGATGTCGACGCTCTCCACCTCTCCGCATTCGACCGGAAGGGCGAGCAATACGCAGTCGATTTCGCCGCGACCCATCGCTTCGCACGCGACGCTTGT
Organism: Sphingomonas sp. AC435; assembly: GCF_979253005.1. Taxonomy (NCBI): domain Bacteria; kingdom Pseudomonadati; phylum Pseudomonadota; class Alphaproteobacteria; order Sphingomonadales; family Sphingomonadaceae; genus Sphingomonas; species Sphingomonas sp. AC435. Next base: position 130,312 of record NZ_CEEDCJ010000002.1, on the reverse strand, counting down.
CAGCATCTCGCGCACATACAGCTGCAACTGCGCCCAATCGCACGCGAGTGCCGACAATATGCCGGACAGCAGGAAGGGTGCAATCGTAGGGATCACCGCCAGCCGTAGCGATCCCACAAGCGGCTCGTGCGAGCGCTGCGCAACGAGGTGGAGGTCTTCGGCAGCGCACACCATCTGTCGCGCCCGTACCACTATCTCCTCTCCAATCGGGGTGAAGCGGACATGGCGCTTGGAGCGGTCGACAAGGATCACATCGAGCACTCGCTCGAGTTCCGCGATGCTGGCCGACAGTGCGGACTGGGAGACGAACGAAGCGGTAGCTGCGCGTCCAAAATTGCCATGCTCATAGAGCGAAAGCAGATACGACAACTGTCGGAGCGATGGCGTAGGCTTCATCGTTTAAAGTGATAGCAGAAATCGCTTCAATCCATTGGATAAATCAATCGTCCCTACTACGGTGGCGCGATCATATAGAGGAGTGAGAACATGGCTGACGAAGATCCCCGGTGCCCGGTGGGCCGGAATGGCGGCGGCGCTGGTACCGTTCGCTCGCTCCTTGGTCGCACCAACAAGGATTGGTGGCCAGACGTTCTGCCGGTCGAGATCCTGCATCAGCATGGTGTCTCTCCGAACCCAATGGGCGAGGACTACGACTATGCGGAAGCGTTCAAGGCACTCGATTACGCGGCGCTGAAAGCCGACCTCACCGCCCTGATGACCGATAGCAAGCCCTGGTGGCCGGCGGACTACGGGCACTACGGCCCTTTCATGATCCGCATGGCGTGGCATGCCGCGGGTACTTACCGGGTTACCGATGGACGTGGCGGCTCCTCGTCTGGCCAACAACGCTTCGAACCTCTCAACAGCTGGCCGGACAACGGCAATCTGGACAAGGCACGGCGCCTGCTGTGGCCGATCAAGCAGAAGTACGGGAAACACATCAGCTGGGCGGACCTGTTCATCCTCGCCGGGAACGTCGCCATCGAGAGCATGGGCGGACCAACCTTCGGCTTCGCCGGTGGGCGCAAGGACGTCTTCCAGTCGGAGGGTGACACGTACTGGGGCGCCGAGGAGCAGTGGATCGGACACGCGGAACACAAGACCCGCATCCGTCCTGACGAGCAGCTAGAGCTGGAAGGACCGCTGGCTGCGGACTCGATGGGTCTGATCTACGTGAATCCGGAAGGTCCCGGCGGCAATCCTGATCCACTCGGCTCGGCGCGAGACATGCGCGCCACCTTCTCGCGCATGGCGATGAACTCGGAGGAAACCGTCGCGCTCACGGCCGGCGGTCACGCTTTCGGCAAGACGCATGGCGCCAAGCCGGCTGAGAACTTCGGCAAGGAGCCTGCCTCTGAGTCCGTGCACATGCAGGGGCTCGGCTGGCTCACCGACAGCGAAGAGATCGGCAAGGGCCACATCACCACCTCGGGTATCGAGGGATCGTGGTCGAACAATCCGACGAAGTGGACCGGCGACTATTTCCGCCTGCTGTTCAAATACGACTACGAGCTGACGTCCAGCCCGGCGGGTGCCAAGCAGTGGACGCCCGTCAATCCCGAGTGGGAGGACATGGCACCCGACGCGCGGGACCCCAGCAAGCGCGTGCCGACGATCATGACGACCGCCGATATGGCGCTGAAGCTGGATCCCGAGTTCCGCGCGATCTCCGAGCGATTTCGCGACGATCAGTCGGCTCTCGACGATGCCTTCGCACGTGCATGGTTCAAGCTGACCCACCGCGACATGGGGCCGAAGGTACGATACCTTGGCCCAGAGGTTCCGGAGGAGACGCTCATCTGGCAGGATCCGGTGCCTGAGGGAACGGCTCCGGGCGACGATGAGATTGCTGCGTTCGCACAGAAGGTGCTGACCTCCGGTCTCAGCATCGGGCAGCTCGTCAAGACCGCGTGGGCATCGGCCTCGACGTACCGGAAGTCCGACCACCGCGGCGGCGCCAACGGCGCGCGCATCGCGCTGGCGCCCCAGAAGAGCTGGGCGATCAACGAACCAGCCGAGCTTGCATCGGTGCTTGCCAAGCTCAACGAGCTCCGCGGTTCGATATCGCTTGCTGACGCGATCGTGCTTGCGGGCTCGGTGGCGATCGAGAAGGCAGCGACGGATGCCGGGTTCGACGTGAAGGTGCCGTTCACCGGTGGCCGCGGCGATGCGACCCAGGACTGGACCGACGTCGAGAGCTTCGCATGGATGGAGCCGCAGGCAGATGGCTTCCGCAACTACCTGCGGACGCGGCAGACCGTGAAGACGGAGGAGCTGCTGCTCGACAAGGCTTCGCTGCTTGGCCTGTCGGCTCCGGAGATGACGGTTCTGCTCGGTGGTCTGCGCGTGCTGGGTGCCAACCACGGCGACAAGCCCGAGGGCGTTCTGACGGAGCGGAAGGGTCAGCTGACCAACGACTTCTTCGTCAACCTCCTCGACAACGAGACGTTCTGGGAGCTCGTTGATCCGTCGAGCGACGAGGAGTTCATCGGACACGACCGCGGCGGGAAGGGCGAGAAGTGGCGCGCCACTCGCACGGACCTGGTGTTCGGCTCGAACTCGCAGCTGCGCGCAACGGCGGAGGTTTACGCCGAGAACGGCAACGAGGAGAAGTTTGTCAGGGACTTCATCAAGGCTTGGGTGAAGGTCATGGATGCCGATCGTTTCGATGTGACGGCCAAGCCGGTGACCTCGAATATCGCGACCTGATAGTGGCTTGAACCGGGAAGAAGGCGGTTGCGAAAGCAATCGCCTTCTCTGGTTGTGCACCGTCTTAAACATGCTGGTGCACGAGTTCCAATATTGGCGCGACAACAGCCGTAGGAGCGCCGAAGTTTGGTGCCCGAGGCGGAGCGTAGAAGGTGAGATCATCCCCATTGTCCTGCCGCGCGAATGCGGCAGCAGGGAACTCGGGGAGGGACTTGTCGATCATATCGTCACATCCTGAGCGCCTGATTATAGCCGGTGAGTTCGAGATAGCCGCGGCCGCCCGATGTCCGGACCGCACCTTCCCAGTAAACCGGAAGGCCTCCGCGGCGCGCGTCAAGCTCCTGAGTTGCAAACATCGGGGTCAGGCGCCACCGCGCGATCCGGCCATCGACGCGGATACTTACCTCCTGTGATACGGGATACACTGCGCGGGTCGCGCCACTCCGCCATGTCGCCAGCGGCCGGAATGCAACGTCGCGGGGACCCAGCGGGGTGGTGATGCCGTCAGGGCGGCGGAGCGCACCGCCGGCCCACAGCGTGCCACCACCTTTGCGACGGATGCGGAACGCCATCAGCGCAGAGCCATCATCGAAATTGAGCCCCGTCCAGTCCCACCCTTCAGCTTGGGGAGCCAGATAGTCGGACGACCATTCGCGATCGAGCCAGGCCTCGCCGGTCACCGCGACGATGCGATCGCCACGCCGGACGCGGCCAGCAACGCGCAGGTGAGGGATCGAGTAGTAATAGCTCGCCTGCTCCGGCCGGGGCCCTTTGCGGCTGTATCCACCAAGGCCCTGCGGCATCGGCGGCTGCGTTGGCCGGAAATCAAGCGCCAGCGCAAAGTCGTTGGCGAAGATTCGGGTATTCCATCGGTTGTCAGGCGTGCGGCGCAGGCGCCAGTCACGGATGCCGATATCGGCGTCAGCCGTGCGTGCCCTCGCCAGGCCGAAACCCACGCGTGCGGCGCGCTCGCCGTGTAGCAGGCGACCGGTAGCGGGATCGGACAGCGCGGCGTGCGCAAACACCACCTGCCGTGCAGTGAAGCGGCTCGGGTTCGCGGTGTCGACGGGAGGGCGCGTCCGGAAGAACGTGACCTGGAAGCCGAGGTCTTCGCCCGCCGCCGTCCGGAGCCAGCCGGTGACGTACCACCATTCGGTGCGGAACCCCGGGTGCGCGCCGTGATCCGCCGGAAAGGCGAGAGTGATGCCGGGCCGGACGACGGGGTAGGGTGTTGCGGCGGGCGCCGCGACCGCGACCAGGGCCAACCACCCGGAGAGCGCATTCCGCATCACCAATCCTCCCGCACTGACTGGACAGCGCCCGTTGCCGTCGCACGGCGACCAGCGAGCACCGCAGTTGCGGCGGATGCGCCGGTCAGCGCGGCGGCTACGCCGAACAGTGTCCCGAGCGGCACCTGCGTCGTCATGGTCCAGTTGAACGACTGCGGGTTGATGACGTGGATCAGGACCTGCGCCAGCACCAGTCCAAGCCCGATGCCTGCGAGCGCGCCGGTCAGCCCGACCACCGCCCCCTCGGTCGCGAGCATTGCGCCGAGCTGCCCGCGCGTGAGCCCCAGGTGCCGGAGCATGCCGAACTCCCGTTCGCGCGCGATCGTCTGTGCGGACATCGTTGCGGCGACACCAGCCAACCCGACGAGGATCGCCACCGCCTCCAGCAGGTAGGTCACGGCAAAGCTACGGTCGAACAGGGTCAGCGCGAGCCGCCTGAGCACGGCGGGCTGCGTCACGTCCACCTGGCCCCGCAGCGCTGCGGGAAGGCGTGCCGTCATCGCCTTGCCGACGGCGGTCGCGTCGCTGCCGGGTTGGAGCGTCGCCGACACCTCGTCGCGGCCGGTGTCGCCGGTCAGCCGCTGATAGTCCGCCTCGTCGACCAGCACCGCGCCGGCCTGTCGACCATAGTCGCGCCACATTCCGGCGACGGTGAACCGCGTCCGGCCGGCTATCGGCAGGATGATCGTCTCACCTGGATCCCACCCGTAGAGCCGCTGCGCCGGCTCCGACACCCAGACCGGCAGCGCAGATGCGGGCAGGCTTGAGGTACGCTCGATGAGGACGAGCAGGGGATCGCGGCCTCCGCGTTCAGGCCGGGCGATCAGGCTGATCGGCGGACGATCAGCGACGATCGTCAGAGGCAATTGTCGGCTGAACGCCAGGCGATCTACCCCCGGCGTGGCGGCCAGATGCGCTCGCGTGGCCGGGTCGAAGCTGGCGCCGGCATTGGCGCGCATATACAGGTCCGCACCGAGCACCTGCCCCAGCCACGTATCGACAGCGCCGCGGAAGCTGGTCACCATCGTCGCCATCGCGATCATCAGCGCCGTCGACGCCACGATGCCGCACAATGCGGTCGCCGCCTCGCCCGGCGCGCCGTGCAGATGCCGGATGGCAAGCATGGCAGGCACGCTCCCCCCGCGGCGCCGCGCAAGCGGGGCCAGCAGCGATCGCGCAAACCAGGGTACGCCAGCGACGCCGCCCGCCAGCATCAGCGCCATGCCCAGAAAGCCGAACAAGGGGAGCCCCGCGGTTGCGGGCAGCAACGCCGCGCCCCCGCCTGCCGCCAGCAGCACGGCCGCAGGCCACCACGCCACAGCGCGGCGCGGGTCGAGCACGTCACCGGCGTTCTTCAGCGCTGCCGCGGGTGCCGCCCGCGCGGCGGCGCGCGCGGGTACCGCACTGCCGAGGACCGCGGCGAGCAACCCCAGCGCGAAGAACACCGCTGCGGCTGCAGGCTGGAAGACTATCCGCGCGGCGGTGCCGCCGAAATAGCCGGCACCCAGGTCGCCGCCGAACCAGTGCAGCGCCGACCACGCCAGGCCGTACCCCGCGGCGAGTCCTGTGGCCCCGCCGACGATCCCGATCACGACCCCCTCGACAACCACCGCAGCGACCACCGCGCGGCGCGGCATGCCCAGCGTTCGCAGCAGCGCAAATGCGCGCTGTCGCCGCGCTACCGACAACGACTGCGCCGAGTAGACCAGGAACCCGCCGGTCAACAGCGCGACCAGCGCCAGCGTATCGAGGTTGACGCGGTAAGCCCGCGACAGCGCCGATCCTTGCGCGCCCCGCGCCTGCGCCGTCGACAGGATCGCATCGGCGGGTAGGAGCCGGGCAAGCGCCTCTTCCGCCGTCCGGCGGTCGGATAAAGAAAGATCGATCCGGTCGATCCTGCCTATCCGCCCGAAGCGCCACTGTGCTGCGGCGATATCGATCACGCCGATCGCAGCCTCCGCCTCCGCAGCGGGGAGTGTGCCGACGACGCGCAGAGGAACGTTGCGCCCGTTTGCTGTCACGGTAATCCGGTCACTGATTGCCAGGCGGGACCGCTCCAACGCCGTGCGAGAGAGGAATAGTGAGGACTCATCGAAGACGCCGTCGCTGCTGGAATCCGGCCCTTGCGGCGGGATGCCGACCAGCGACGGCGTCACTGCGGCCGCGCGGATGACGTCCAGCCCGAGCAGCGTCAGCCGATTGCCGCCGATCCGTGCATCGAGCCGCACGACCGGGCTCGCGTCGGTCACGCCGGCAGTTTGCAAGACGTCCGGGTAGAGCCGTTCATCGATCCCCAACGGGCTGGTCGCGGTGACGGAAAGTTCGGCCGCTCCGTTCACGCCCCGTACTGCGCCATCGAAGGAGGCGAGCGCGGATCCGTTGACGAGATGGACTGCGAAGCCGAGCGCGACGCCTACGGCGATCGCGATCGCAGTGGTGAGAAAGCGGGCGGGGTGGAACCGCCATTCGCCGCCGATCAGCCAGCCGAGCGCGAGCCGACCGGACAGAAGACCGGGCTCAGCGGCCACGACGCTCCACCAGCCCATCCGCGCCAAGCGTCAGCACCCGGTCGGCGATCGCCGCGCTTGCGTCCGAGTGCGTGACCATCACGCCGGCCGCGCCGTTGTCGCGAACTGCATTGGCAAATAGCGCCAGGACGCGCGACGCGGTGTCGGGATCGAGATTGCCGGTTGGCTCGTCTGCCAGGATCAGCGACGGTCGATGCACGAGCGCGCGGGCGATGGCGACGCGCTGGAGCTCCCCGCCCGAGAGGTCGCGCGCGTAGCCGTCGCCGCGATCGCCGAGGCCGACTGCCGTCAACATCGCCGTCGGTCGCGTTTCCGCCGCGTCGGCGTCCGGTGATATCAGCGCCAGTGGTAGCGCGACGTTCTGACGCAGCGTGAGATAGGGGAGGATGTGAAAGGCCTGGAACACGAAGCCGATGCGCTCGCGTCGCAGGCGCGTCCGCGCAGCCTCGTCAAGGGAGCCGAGTATCGTGCCGTCGATCGCGACCTGGCCGTCATCGGCGTCGTCGAGCCCGGCGAGGATATTGAGCAGCGTCGACTTGCCGACGCCCGACTCACCGATGATCGCTACCAGCTCGCCCGCACGGACCTGAAGATCGAGCGACCGGAACAATCGCCGGGGCCCCGGTACCGACTTGCCGAGCGCCTGAACGTCGAGAAGGATCGGGTGACCAGTCACGTGGTATGCGTGGCGAAGGTGAAGCTTAACCGCAATGCCGTAGCCCCGGTCTGGCAACATAGGTCAGCTGCTCAGGCTAATCCGACCTGAACCAATGACTGCTGTGCGTATCGCGCGGAGCGGCCGCGAATGTCTGCTTGTGGGTCCAGCCAGCCGAACGCTTCAATCTGCTATCCTCGACATCAAGCGCACGGTCGTCTTGAACGTGTCGAGCATCATGTTCCGCTTACAATCGAGCAGAATCGACTCGGCTGCGCGACTTATCTGCTTCCATTCGTTGGGCAGGCGAGGAGTAGCATGCCGATGTCCCACCGCATCCTGATCACCGGCGCGAGCGTCGCCGGCAACACCGCCGCTTGGTGGTTGGGCCGCGCCGGCCTCGACGTCACCGTGGTCGAACGAACGCCTGGGTTCCGCGACGGCGGCCAGAACATCGACGTGCGCGGGGTTGGTCGCGAGGTGTTGCGTCGCATGGGGCTGGAACAAGCGGCGCTGGAGCAGGGCACCGGCGAAGAGGGGACCGCCTGGGTCGAGGAGGACGGCAGGGTGGCGGCGCAGTTCCTGACCGCCGATACGGATGCCGATGGGCCGACCGCGGAGATGGAGATCCTGCGCGGCGATTTGGCCCGGCTGCTCTACGAGCCGGCCGGCGAGCACGCGACCTACCGTTTCGGCGACAGCATCGCCGGCGTCGAGCAGGACGATGACGGCGCCACTGTCACCTTTGCGAACGGGACCACCGAACGATTCGACGTGGTCATCGTCGCCGAGGGCGTGGGGTCGACGTCGCGGGAAATGGTCTTCCCGGGTGAGAACGCGCCCCGCTGGATGAACCTGACGTTCGCCTACTTCACCATTCCGAGGCAGGCGGACGACGATCGGCTGTGGCGCTGGTACAATGCGCCTGGCGGTCGCAGTGTGTCGCTTCGCCCCGACCGGCACGGCACAGCGCGCGCCATGCTGTCGGTGCAGCAGCCGCCCGGCGGAGAGCAGGATTGGAGTGGCGACCGGCAGAAGGCGTGGCTGCGCACTCGCTTTGCCGATGCGGGTTGGCAGGCCGACCGCGTTCTGGATGCGCTGGAGACGACCGAAGACTTCTACCTCGATGTGCTCCGGCAAGTAAGGATGCCCCGTTGGTCGGGAGGGCGGGTGGTGCTGACCGGTGATGCAGCATGGTGCGCGACGCCGATCGCCGGTTACGGCACGACGCTGGCGGTCACCGGCGCCTACGTTCTGGCGCAGGAGCTCATCCGCTCCACCGACATGCGGGCGGCGTTCAAGGCCTATGAGCAGGCGATGCGCCCGATGGTCGAGGATGCCCAGAGCGTCCCCAAGCTTGCGCCGCGATTGGCGAATCCGCACAGCCGCCTCGGCATCGGGTTGCTCCACGGCGCGTTGCGCGTGGCGAGCCGCCCGGTTGTGCGCAGCGTCGCCGGCAAGTTGTTCGGTGGCCGCTCCAGGGACGTCGATCTCTCGCGCTATGACCCGCCAACCTCTGGAGGATCGCTGATCGCACCGAGGTCACCAGCGGCGGCGGGCTTGTCGCCACTCCTGGCGCTCGGCGCCGTCGCTGTGGTGCTCGGTGCAAGCGCGATCCTCGGCCGGCGCAACGCACCCGATCCGTCGCATCCCGGCATCCGCCGCTGGTATCGCCGCTTGGACAAACCCGGCTACACCCCGCCCGATGCAGTGTTCGGCGCCGCTTGGCCGATGCTGGAGACTGGCCTCGCGGTTGGAGGGTATCGCCTGCTTCGGCAGCCATCCGGAACGGCGCGCAACGCTGCGGTCGGCCTGTGGCTGCTCAATACCGCTATGGTCGGCGGCTGGACGCAGTTGTTCTTTCGCGAAAAGCGACTGGGGGCCAGCGCGGTGGCATCGGGGGCGATGGTTGCCAGCAGTGCAGCCTATCTCGCGACGGCCGCCAAGGTGGACCGTCCGGCTGCCGCCGCGGCGATCCCGTTCGTCGCCTGGCTTGGCTTCGCGACGCTGCTGGCCGAACGCATCTGGCGCGACAACCCGGGAGAGCGGCGATGAGACGGGTCACGGTCCGGCACCGCGGCGACCGTCCGCTTTGCCGGCGCGTGATCGAACCGGTGCGCCGGCTGGACAAGCGCGGGCGAGGCAGCACGGGATGGTGACTGCCGCTCTGCCTGTTGGCCTCAGCGATTGGCGGGGGGCACCGCGCGTGCAGGCGTTGAATGATCGGGTGCCGAACGCGAGCGGTCGCTTCGTGCTGTGCTGGTTGCAGCAGGCGTTGCGAGCCCGCGACAATCCGGTGATCGACGCAAGCATCCGGCTCGGCAATGCGCTGTCGCTGCCCGTGCTGGTCTACCACGGCGTACGCGAGGATTATCCGTATGCCTCCGACCGGCTGCATCACTTCATCCTGGGAGCGAGCCGGGATCTTGGTACTGGGTGCCGCGATCGCGGCTTCGCCTGCGTCCATCATGTCGACCGGGCCGGGCATCGGGAGAAGGGCCTTGTGCACCGCCTCGGCGCCGAGGCGGCGGCGATCGTGCTGGAGGATCAGCCGACCTTCGTTGCTCGCTGGCAGTCCGACCGGGTCGCCGCGCGAACCGCGGTGCCGGTCTATGCGGTGAACTCTGCCTGCCTGGTGCCGCCGGCCCTGTTCAGCGACGATATTCGTGGCCGCTCAAGCTTCCTGCGCCGTCACGAGCCCGAGCGCGCCAACTGGATGGAGGCGGATGAGGCGGTGCCGGACGTGTCCGCCTACGCTGGCCCTCTGCCCTTCTCGCCAGACGCGTTGGACACGTGCGATCTCGACGCACTGGTGGCCGCTCTCGCGATCGATCACAGTTTGCCCGTCAGCGACATGCACCCGGCTGGCCGACCCGCGGCGGAAGCCCGGCTTCGGCGGTTGGTAACGGAGGTGCTGCCCGGCTACGCGTCGGCGCGCAACGATGCCACGCGGGCGGACGGCGCGAGCGGCCTATCGCCCTATCTGCACTTCGGCGTATTGGGCCCCCGCGAGATAATGGCCGCGGTCACGGCTGCCGAGGCTGGCAGCAAGCACAAGGCCAAGTTCGCCGACGAGCTCCTCGGCTGGCGCGAGTGGTTCCACTACCAGGCGCGGGCGCTCGCCGCGCCGGAACGCTACGACCGCATCGCAGGATGGGCGGTCGAGACGCTCGGCCGGCACGCCGGCGATCCGCGACCCGAGCTGGAGACGCTGGACGCGCTTGTCCATGGCGAAACGCGCGATCAGACCTGGAACGCCTGCCAGAAGCAGTTCCTCCTCGACGGCTGGATGCACAACAATCTGCGGATGTACTGGTGCAAGCGCCTGATCGCGATGACGCCCAGCCCCGAGGCGGCATGGGCCACAGCGTGCTACCTCAACGACCGGCTGAGCCTCGACGGTCGCGACCCGTCGACCTACGGCAATATCTCGGCGATCTTTGCTGGCTCGCCATCGGATCGGGAGCGGCCGATCTACGGGCGCGTGGCTGTCCGCGGCGACGGCTCCACCCGCCGCAGGGAAGGCGGCGATGAATGGCTCGCCACCGCCGCGGCGAGGCTGGTTACGCGAGTAACAATCCCGGCAGAGGTGCCGGTCGATCCATATCTTACCGGTGAGCCGACCGTCTGAGCTGTGCCGCTGCCTCCTTCTCGGGGCAACGGAATGTCGGCTGAAAGGACGACCGTTCTCACACAAGCCACCAGTGGCGCTGTATGTCGTCTTCTGGGTCGTCGCTTTACAGGAAATTGTACAATTACCCCGGCCCAAGCCGGGGCAGGGCTCACTTGGCAATTTCCTACTCAGGTGACCCATGAAAGCCCCGGGACAGCTGTGATATGTGACTTCGATCCCGACGGGTGAGCGGTTGTTCATAATGGAGGAAGCTTTCCGATTCGCTACTATCGCAGGATCATGGAAGAGGCGTGTTTGGCGGAGCAATGAACCCTCCGGCCATTCGTCCATCCTTGTCGAGCACAGCGGACATCGATACTCCACCGTTGGCAAAAACGAGATTGTAGACATCGTCTCCCATTCTGCCCCTCCCGCGATAAGTGATCGACTTTAACTCGCCCATAGATTTGAACATGGGCTGTGACATCGGCATATCTCTGCGGACTATATCGCCGAATTTTGGCGCAAGCTTGTCATAGTCGGGGGAGCCGCTTGCCAGGCCAGCGACAAGGCGCCTTACTGCAGCCTCAGTGCCAGGTAATGGCGTCGCCGAAGAAGGAGTGCGGTTGCCTGGTTGCAGTATGCCGCCCGCCATTCTGCCTTCGGCGTCGAGCTCAACCGACATCAAAACCTCGCCGTTGGTGAAGACGAGGTTGTAGATGTCGTCGTTCTTCACGCCGCGTAAGCGAAACGTCACGGATTTTAGCTCGCCGAGGGCCTTGAACATGGGGTGTGTCATGGGAAGGTCGCTACGAACGACCTCAGCGAACCTAGGCGAGAGTCTTCTGTAATCGGGCGAACCGCTCGCGAGACCGGCGACCAGCTGCCGCAGCACAGCTTCGGTAGCGGGTTTTTGCGCTGCGGTTGCTGCTAATGCCGGCGCATCGGCAGCGGTGGGCGGAAATGCCCGTTGGTCGCCATTGCCAGAGGCCTGGAGCCAGGCGAAGAGAGCGGCTGCCGCGACTAAGATCATAAAGATCGCTCCTGAAATTACGTAGATGGAGGGGCGCCGCTTGCCCCGCGTGATCGGCGGGTGCGGAATAGCGGCGTGAACCCCCTCGACGATCGCGTTGGTTCCGGAAAGGGCGGACGATTGGGGTACCAAGCGGTTGGACGCATCGGCTGCTGCCACCCGCTTTGCCGCCTCAAGCGATGACGACATGCCCAGTTTGGCACGCGCCATCTTGAGACGCTTTTCGACAGCGTGAGGAGAGACGCCCAGGTCTAACGCCATCTCCTTGGCAGTCTGATGCTCTAGACACCGCTTCAAGCATTCCCGCTCCCCAGTCGTCAGGCGCAGGATCGCGGCCAGCATGCTTTCGTCTATCTCGTCTGTCTTCATACCCGCCATGGTAGCGCCTGAGGAGGAAGTACCAACCACGGCCTTCTGGTACCGCCCTAGTACTCTGACTGGGTACCAGGCCGTTCAGGCGCCATTCGGCGCTTCCCCCCTCGCAAGACCGACCAGGCGGCTGGCATTCACGAACCGTTGATGGGTCGGTGGGATCATCGGGGATCAGCTTTGATAGGGCGGGGCTCAGGGAATGCTGGCGCCGAACAGATGACGCTGCTGCCTTACAGGATGTGCGGATGGCCTTGATGTCGATGGCCGTGGCGAGCGAACGGGAATGAATAGCTGTTTCCGGGCGACGCGACGCACCGCGCGAACGTCCGCAGTCGTGCCTCAACGGCCATACGCCCCCCGCAAGCCTCGTCATAGTCGTCTCTTCTTGACCGGATCATCCATCTGGGATCATCGCAAAGCCATGACTAAGAGCAATGGACGCACCGGCGCGCGTGCACGCGCCAACATCCATCCTGCCCCAACCGCTGACGAGCTTGAAGCAGCCCGGCGAGAAGTGGTTCAGATCGAAGGGCGGCTCGCCGGTTTGGCTGCCGGCCATCCATCGGTGAAGACATGGAAGGCCCGCCTCCGTCTAGCTCAGGCCATTATTGCTCGCGCTCCACCCGCTTAGAGGGCAGTTTGTCGAGCTTCGGCGATCATCCTATCGCCATCGCATTCGGTCCAAGGCGCAGTCTCAGAAGGCTCTGCTGCCGCAGCAAGCTATCGCTAAGCCGCTCGGTGCGCTAGCGACTCTCGAACAAGAGACCGTCCATGACTCCAGAACCGGTTGCCGTTCTGTATCAGGCGCTGCCACCACCGCTGATCGACGGGCTCCGCAAAGAGGCGAAGCCAGGCGGCTATTCGGATGGGGGCGCGGATATAGCGCAGGCGCTGCGAATGGCGGGCGTGAACGTCGTTACTCCGGAGCAGTTTCCTGACGTCCGCAAGGCTCTCGACTGGGTGTTTCCCGATACCATCAACGGCATCCGCGCAGCGACCGATGCTGGCGCGTCTGCGCTATGGGCTAACACGGTGTTGTTCGTCGGGCATCCTCTTGAGGCGGTTCTTGAGGATGTCGACATCGTCGGCCAGCTTCCAGCGGCCATGCACGCCTACGATGATAAATTCGAAACCAACCAGATGCTGGCAGAGGCGGGTCTGCCAGTGGCACGATCGTTCCTGCTGTCTGGCACGGCGCGAGAGCGCGTCTGCGCTTTGAAAGACGTCGAGGAGGAGTGTGCTGCCCGTGGCATGGACTTCCCGCTGATGATAAAGCCGGTGCGTGGTCGCGGCAGCCAGGGTGTTACGCTCGTCGCGAATATCGGCCAGCTGCATAGTGCCGCAGCAGCGTTGATCGAAGCCGCAACTTTCGGCGACATGCTGATGGTCGAGGAATATCTCGACGGTGACGAGATGACCGTAACCGTCATGCCATCTGCCTCTCCGCGTCCGGACGGATCGCACGTGCAATCCCACTGGGCGTTACGACCCGTCCATCGCTTCGATCAGCGCAACGGTGTCGCCCCCTACAACGGCGACGTTCCGGTGACCGCCAACAGCGCGGCGATCGATGAGGAGCGACTGCGCGAGCCGACGATCGTCAGCATGATGGAAAGCTGTGTCGCCGCAGTCGCGCTCGTCGACGCCCGCGCAGCAATCCGGATCGACTGCCGTGCCGACCGCCATGGATCGTTCAAGCTATTTGACTTGAACATGAAGCCCAACATGACCGGGCCAGGCCGTCCCGGTCGCGACGATCAGGACTGCCTCTCCGCCATAGCCGCTCGGGCTGATGGCTGGAGCTATGTGGATATGCTGCAGGCGATGCTCTCAGCCAAATGGAGACAACATGCTCACCGTTGAGGGCAACCGCTGCCAACCGGCAGATGGCTTTGCCTGAGGCGTGTTTTGCCTCGGGCGAAATCGCGTGCGGGTAGGTAGATGAGCGAACGGCGGAAGTTGGAAGACGGGTATCGCGCCCCGACCGTGCGGGTCTGAGCCACCTTCTATTGTGTAGGAGGAATGGGCACCTGCGCCGCTGGATCAGCTAGATTTGCAAAGCGTAGCGTCACGCGGAGTCCTGGCTTTGTATTGGTGAACTGGAGCTGTGCGCCCAAACGTTGCGTCGCCGATCGCACGATCGCCAGACCCAGGCCGCTGCCCTCCTGTCCAGCGCTCGTGCTGAGACGCAAGAATCTTTCGCCCAGCCGTCGCAGGTCCCCGTCGCCGATACCGGGACCATCGTCGGCCACGGCGATCGACGCGGATGCATCGCCACCGACAATGGTGACGGTGATCGACGAGCCCGTACTGATATAACGGATCGCGTTGTCGAGAAGGTTCGACACGATTTCAAAGAGCAGGGTACGATGGCCGGCGATGATGACATCCGCGTCGGGCGCGTCCAGCTGCACCTCCACCCCGGCCTCGATCGCATCGTGGATGCGGCGGTTGATGGCGGCGATGGCGACCTCGCGCAGGTCGACGCGTTCCACCGGCGGCGATGTGCCCGCCTCTTCCGCTCGCGCCAGAGCGAGAAGCTGGGTCACCAGCCGCTCCAGCCGGTCGGCGGCGTCGGCGATCTCGCCCAGCGCCCGCACGTCGCCGCGCCGGGCCAGCGCGACCTGCACCTTCAGCACCGCGAGCGGCGTTCGCATCTGGTGCGATGCGTCGGCGGTGAAGCGGCGAACCCCGGCGGTGGCGGTATCGAGCCGTGCGAGCAGATGATCGAAGGCATCGGACAGCGGGCGCAGCTCGGCCGGCAGAAGACCGGCTTGCAACGGGGAGAGGTCGGGCGTCGCGCGGGTGTCGCGCGCCTCCACCGCGCTGCGTAGCCGGGCGAGGGGACGCAGGCTCCAGGCCAGCGCCGGCCGGATCAGCAGCATCGCCATGCCGACCAGCACGATCTCGCCCACCAGCAGCGCGATCATCAACCGTCGCTGGAGCGAGGCACGCCCGTCGAGCGTCTCGGCAACCTGCACGATCACCGGCTTGTCGATCCGCGGCAGCGCGCGGCGGACCTCGGCGATGCGGATTTTCTGGCCCCGATAGGTCGCGAACCGAAAACCGGGCGTGTCGATCTCGACCGTGCCGACGGCCGGCGCGGGCAGGTCGGCATAGCCGGTCAACAGCCGCTCGCCGACCGCGACGCGGTAATAGACGTTGTCGCGCTCGCTATTTTCCAGCATCCCGAACGCAGCGGCGGGCAGGTCCAACGTCACCTCGCCCCGTTCCACCTCCACCGTCTCCGCGATAGCCCCCAGCGCGCCGCCGAGCACCCGGTCGTTGGTGCGGCGGACCACGTCGGCGATCAGCGTCGCACCGGCCAGCCCCAGCAGCACCGCGATCGCCAGCAAGGGCACCAGCATCGCGGTGAGCAGCCGCGTCCGCAGCGCCAGCGCGCGGTGGCTCGGCTCAGGTCGCATCGAGCAGATACCCGACGCCACGCACCGTTCGGATCGTCGGGCCCTCCGGGGCCAGCTTGCCGCGCAGCCGGGTGATGTTCACTTCCAGCGCATTGGGGCCGACCGGCTCGTCATAGCCGAAGACCTCTGCCTGCAACGTTTCCCGCGTCACGATCTGCCCAGCGCGGGTGGCCAGCGCATCGAGCACCGTCCACTCGCGACGGCGCAGGTCGAGCAGCCGGTCGCCTACCCGCGCTTCGCCGGTAGAGCGGTTGAGCGCCAGCGATCCCACCACCAGCTCGGGCGTCGGATCGCCACCCCGCCGGCGGCCAAGCGCGCGGATGCGAGCCTCCAGCTCCTCCGGCGCAAACGGTTTGCGGAGGTAATCGTCGGCGCCGAGGTCAAGACCACGGACCCGGTCGTCAAGCGCGTCGCGCGCGGTCAGCATCAGCACGGGCACGCGCTGCCCGCGCCGCCGCAGCGTCTGGAGCACGGCGAATCCGTCGATATCGGGCAGGCCGACGTCGAGGATCACCAGCGCGTAAACGTCGTCGGCGGTGACCATCAGAGCGTCCGCGCCGGTCGCGACGTGATCGATCGCATGGCCGGCGGTGCGCAACAGCGCGACGATGCTGCGGGCCAGCGGCGCATCATCCTCGACGATCAAGATCCTCACTGTCGGTATCGCCCGTGAAAGGTTGATGACAGCTTGCCCGTGTAGCCCATCCTTGTCGACTTACCCGAACGCAGAGCCGGGAAGCGAGAGGAGCCTGAACGATGCGTCCCCTGTTCTTGCTAATGCTGGTATTCTGCCTCGCCGTGCCGGCATCGGCGCAGCGGCCCGCCGGCTATCCACGATCTTACGACGCGCTGATCGCGGAGGCGCGCGCCGAGCGCGGCGTCCGCGTCTACGGCAATGCCGATGCTGCGGCGATGACGGCGATGATCGCAGCGTTCCGGCGCACCTATCCCGGCGTGATCGTCCAGTACCGTGAACTCGAATCGAGCGACATCTATCGCCGGGTGGTGGCGGAAACGCGCTTACACCGGCCGACTGCCGATCTGGTCTGGTCGTCGGCGATGGATCTTCAGGCGAAACTCATCAACGACGGCTATGCGCAAAGCTATCAAAGCCCCGAGAAGCCAGCGCTGCCGCCGGCCGCGGTGTGGAAGAACATGGGCTACGGCGTCACGTCGGAGCCTGTCGCTTTCGTCTACAACAAACGCCTGATTCCGTCGGCCAGCGTGCCGCGCACGCATGAGGCGTTCGAGAGGCTGTTGCGGGATCGCCGGTCCGCTCTGAATGGCCGCGTCGCAACCTACGATCCGGCGCGGTCCAACGTCGGGTATCTGTACCTGACGGAGGATTACGCGATCACGCGCGACACAGGGTCGCTGTTGCGCGCGATGGCGGCGACCCGGCCTTTGCTGTCGCGCACGACCGAACCGATGCTCGACGCCGTCGCAACCGGGCGCGCCGCGATCGCGTACAACGTCGTCGGTCCCTATGCGCTGACCCGCGCGCGCAAGGACCCGCGGATCGGGGTCGTGTTTCCGCGCGACTACGTGCTCGTGGCGTCGCGCGTCGCGTTCATCGCGCGCAACGCCCGCCGTCCTGCCGCGGCGAAGCTGTTCCTCGATTTCCTGCTGTCCCGCACCGGTCAGGCGCTGCTCGCGCGGCAATGGCTGTTGCCGGTCCGCGCCGACGTTCGCGCGCCGCGACTGGGGCCTGACCGGGCCCGGCCGATCCGCGTCGGACCGCAGCTGCTCGTGAACCTCGATTCGATCAAGCGTCGGCGCTTCCTCGCCGACTGGAACGCCATCCTCGTTGAAGGAGCCGACATACGATGACCCTGTTGCGAACCGGTTGCGCGCTGATCGCGCTCGTCGTCGCCACCCCGGCGCTGGCCCAGACACCCAGCGCGGACGAACTGGCGACCCTCGTCCGCGCGCAGGCCGCGGAGATCGCGGCATTGAAGGCGCGTCTCGACCGGCTGGAGGGCGCGCAACAGATCGCGGCCATGCCGGCGCCCGCCACCCCAGGTACGGTGGCAACCACCTCCGCCAGCGCCCCCGCGCCGGTGCAGGTCGCGCAGCAGACCCGTCGCCCTCAGGTCACTGCGCCGTTCGCGCCGCAACTCGTTCCGCCCGGACCGGCCGAGCGCGACGTCGGCCGGGCGCGGGAGGCGAACGATGCCGGCGTCACCACCGAGTGGGGCGCGGGCCTGCCGGTGTTCCACTCGGCCGACGGCGTCTACACGTTCAAGCCGCGTGGCCGCATCCTGACCGATGTCAGCTCCAGCCTCGGGTCGAGATATGACGACCGCAACATCACCACCACCGGCATGCGCGCACTGCGGCTGGGACTGGAAGGCGGCGTCGGCACGCACTTCTTCTATCAGTTCGAGAGCGACTTTTCGGAGAACGAGGTCGATGTCGTCACCGCCTTCATCGGCTGGCGCAACCGCATAGCGCCCGGCCTCGATTATGACGTGCGCGCCGGCCACCTGTTCAACGATCGCGCGTTCGAAGGGTCGACGGGGTCGGACTCGACGCCGTTCATGGAACGCAGCACCGTCTCCACCGCGATCATCCCGCAACGCGGCTTCTACGGTCTCGGCATCATGCCGCGCCTGTTCTGGAAGACCGGGCACGCGTCGCTCACCATCACCGGCGACCGTGTCGACGGCAATCAGGCGGTCAGCGACAGCCGCACGCTGCTCGGGCGCGTCCACTGGAACCCGATCAAGACCGATCGCGGCGTGCTCCACCTCGGCCTGTGGGGCTTCGACGAGTCGCTGTCGAGCGCGGCGACGACGCTGACCCGCAACACGGTGATCGGCGGTCGCTTCAACGGCGCGCTGCGCGTGTCGAGCGGGCCGCTGACCGGCGGCACCGGCACCACCGGCTATGGTGCCGAACTGGGCGGCTACGCCGGCCCGGTCTGGATCATGGGCGAGGCGGGGCGGCGCAACGCACGGCTCGACGGTGGCCGATCGGATTTTGTCAGCAAGGCGTGGAGCCTGTCGGGTGGCTGGTTCCTGACCGGCGACCTGCCGCCGTACAATCCGCGCCTCGGCAGTTTCGGACAGCCGCGCGTGCTCGACCCCCTTTTCGAGGGCGGGCCGGGCGCGATCGAGCTGACCGCGCGCTACGAGAACCTCGATTATACCGACCTGCTGACCGGTGGAGAGGGCTGGGCGGCGACGGTCGGCGTCAACTGGTATCTCAACAGCTTCACCCGCATTCAGGTCAACGCGATCCACTGGAACACCGACAATCGTAGCGGCGCCTTTATCGGCCCCGACGACGGCGAAACCGTCAGTGCGCGCGTCGCGGTGACATTCTGATGCCGTCCGGCTCCACCACCTATCGAGGAAGCATCGCATGAGCCTTGCCCTGTACGGCTTCCTGATGGTCGCCACCTTTATGACCCTTATCATGACCAAGCGCATGACACCCCTCGTTGCGCTGATCGTCGTCCCCACCATCTTCGCACTGATCGCCGGCTTTGCGGGCGGCGTCGGCGAGATGATGATCGAGGGGATCAAGAATCTCGCGCCGACCGGCGTCATGCTGCTGTTCGCGATCCTGTTCTTTTCGATCATGACCGATACCGGCCTGTTCGATCCACTGGTCAACCGGCTGCTGCGCCTCGTCCACGGCGACCCGCTGAAGATCCTGATCGGCACCGTTGCCTTGTGCGCGATGGTCAGCCTGGATGGCGACGGGTCGACCACGTACATCATCACGATCGCCGCGCTGTTGCCGCTGTACAAGCGGTACGACATGAACCGACTGTATCTGTGCTGCCTGTTGATGGCGACCAGCGGCATCATGAATCTGACCCCCTGGGGCGGGCCCACCGCACGCGCGGCAAGCGCGCTGAAGCTGGATCCGGCAACACTGTTCCTGCCGCTGATCCCCGGCATGCTCGCGGGGCTCGCCTTCCTCGTAGGGCTGGCAATCTGGTTCGGCCGCAAGGAGCGCGCGCGCATCGGCCACGTGAAGTCGAACGAGCCGACCGCATTCAGCGGCATGGCCGTGTCGCAATTTCCAGAGGCGCGCCGGCCGAAGCTGCGCTGGTTCAACGCCGCGCTGACGGTGCTTCTGCTCGCCGGGCTGGTATCGGGTATCCTGCCGCTGTCGGTGCTGATGATGCTCGCCTTCGCGGTGGCGATGATCGTCAACTATCCGCAGGTCGCCGAACAGAAGGAGCGGATCGCCGCGCATGCCGGCAACGTGCTGTCGGTCGTATCGCTGATCTTTGCGGCGGGCATCTTCACCGGAATCCTGGCCGGCACCGGCATGGTGGAGGCGATGAGCAAGGAGGTTGTAGGCTTCATCCCGCCTGCGCTCGGGCCGTACATGGCGCCGATCACCGCACTGCTCAGCCTGCCCTTCACCTTCTTCATCTCCAACGACGCCTTCTATTTCGGGATGCTGCCGATCCTGGCGGAGGCGGGGACGCATTACGGGGTGGAGCCGATGGCGATCGCGCGCGCCTCGCTGATGGGGCAGCCGGTCCATCTGCTCAGCCCGCTGGTCCCGTCGACCTACCTGCTCGTCAGCCTCGCCGGCGTCGATCTGGCGGATCACCAGCGGTTCACGCTGGTGCCGGCCATTCTCGTATGCACGGTCATGACGGTGGTCGGCATGCTGGTCCTCGCCTTCCCCTTCGTCGGGTGAGGAGGAGAAAGGGGGGGGGGGGCCGGATGAGCAGGCGCTTCGTCCCGGACGGCGATGCCGCGCGCATCGTCCTACGCTTCGCGGCGGCGGTGGCCGTGGGTGCGGCGGGCGGCACCGCGTTCGTGGCGATCCGGGCACCGCTGCCCTGGGTGCTGGGATCGATGGCGGCCTGTGCGCTCGCCAGCATCGCCGGGCTGCCGGTCGCGGCCGGAGCGGCGACACGCCGGCCGATGGCGGCGGTGATCGGGGTGGTGCTGGGCTGCTCCTTCCATCCCGGCCTGTGGCAAACGGCGCGCGAATGGTGGCTGCCGCTGGCGATGTTGCCGGTCTTTCTCGGGATCGCCGCGTTGGCCTGCGTCGCATGGTTCCGGCGCGTCGCCGGCTTCGATCCCGCCACCGCCTACTTCGCGGGCATGCCCGGGGGGATCGCGGAGATGGTGCTGATGGGTGGGGAGCGTGGTGCGGACGAGCGCACCGTCGGGCTGATACACGCCGCGCGGATATTCCTCGTCGTGTTCACCCTGCCGTTCGTGATCCGTCACGTCCACGCCCCCGCCGCGGTGCCGGCGACCCCGGTGACCGCGGCATCGGCGTGGCCCGACGTGTCCCTGCTGCTCTGGGGCGGCGGCAGCATGATCGTCGGCCTGCTGATCGGCCGCGCGCTGCGCCTCCCGGCCTGGCATCTGATGGGACCGCTCGCGGTCAGCGCGACGCTGCACGCGACCGGCATCACCGACTTCCGCGTGCCCGGCTGGCTGCTCGCCGCCGCGCAGGTCGGGCTGGGGGCGACGATCGGCTGCCGGTTCGGCGGCCTGACATTGCGCGCGTTCGTCCGCATACTCGCACTGGCGGCGGGATCGACGCTGATCCTCCTCGTGCTCACCTTCGCCTTCGCGCTGATCCTCGGCCGCACGACCGGCCTCGATCCGGCGCTGCTGGCGCTCGCCTATTCGCCGGGCGGGTTGGCGGAGATGAGCATGGTCGCGCTCAGCCTCGCGCTCGAACCCGGCGTCGTCATCGTCCACCACCTCGCCCGCGTCGTTATCGTCCTCGTCGCGGCGCCGTTCGCCTTCCGTCCAACCCGTGAGGAACCCACATCATGATCCACAAGCCGATGCCGCTGGTTCTGCTTCCCGCGATGGGGTGCGACGGGCAACTGTGGGCGCGACAGGTCGTCGATCTCGGCGACGTCGCGCATCCTGAATTGGGTGATCTGACAGTGGACGATACACTGGCCGGCATGGCGGCTCGCGTGCTGGCCTATGCGCCGCCGCGCTTTGCCGTCGCCGGGGTTAGTCTGGGCGGTTACGTCGCGCTCGAAATGGTGCGTCAGGCGGCGGACCGGATCGACCGTATCGCATTATTCGGCACCCGCGCGACGATGCAGATGCGGCCACGAACGGTAGGGGAGCAGGGCATGCTGGCGACCGCGCCGCACTCCGACCCGATGCTGACATCGATCATCAGCGGGCCGGTACAGGCGATGGCGGAACGAGTCGGCGCCGATGTGTTCGAGCGTCAGCAGCGCGCGCTGTTGGCCCGGCCCGATATCGAACCCGCCATCGCCGCGGTTCACGTGCCAACACTCGTCGCAGTTGGCGATCGGGACCGGATTTGCTTGCCCGCCGATGCGCGCGAACTGGCCGACCGCATTCCCCCTGCGAAGTTCCATGAGTTGCATCACTGCGGCCACCTCTCACCAATGGAGAGGCCGGGAGAGGTGACAATGCTGCTGCGGCAATGGCTGCTCTACGCCCACACGTAGCTGGTTTCGGGCACATTGAGGCGTAGAGGAGTGCCCGTATGATCGCGACCTTCGTCAGGTGGAGCCGAACTCCATTGACGGCTTGCGCGACCAGACGATCGTAAGCCGTGGATCCGCTTCAGAGCGGCCGCCCGCCTCGGATGAAACGGACGTCTCGTTGTGGGAGGCTGGATTAAGGGCGCGGAGTGACCGCTTGTGTGTCATCACGTATTTGAGGCGCGATGCCAACAAGACCACGCCTCCCGTTAGATAATCGGCCTCAAAAAACATCCAATCAGTCATTCAAGCCGCGGTCAGCGGCTCCGTCTTTCACGTCCAAATGGCAATGCTAGTGTTGACCAAGCGTCTATTTTACAACCCGCAGATGTGCTGCGGAGTCGTGAGTAGGGCGCAGCAGGTCATCCACTCGAGCGGCGAGATCGACATGCCGAAATGGCCTTGCCCAGCGCGGAACATCGGGAGGTACGTCATCGCCCGCTGCCGCATAACCAGTCACTAGCAAGGTCGGCAGCCGCACGCCGGAGGTTCGCAGTTCGCTGATAAGTTGACCGCCGGTCATGGCCGGCATCAGGTAATCGCTCACCAGAATGTCGACTTCCAGTCCGGCCCGGACCGCTGCCAGCACCTGCGACGCCGAGCTCATTTCGACAACGGTGTAGCCCAGGTCGCGCAGCATGTCGGCGGTGGCGGCGCGCACGAGATCCTCGTCGTCAACCAGCAGCACGGTCGCGGCCCGCCGGGCGGCGATCGGCTCGGCTCGCTGCTCGCCCCCCTCGCTCACCGGCTCGTCAGTCGCCGGCAGCCACAGCTCGACCGTGGTGCCCGAGCCCGGCTCGTCCGAGAGCCTGAGCGTGCCGCCGGACTGCGCGGCGAGCCCGTTGACCATCGACAGGCCGAGACCGGTGCTCTAGCCGATCCCCTTGGTCGAGAAGAATGGCTCCGTCGCGCGGGCGAGCGTCGTACGGTCCATCCCGGTACCCGTATCGACGGCGAGTAGCCTTACATAGCCGCCGGCCTCGAGCCGAATAGCGTTGCGCTGGTCGACAACGACATCCGCGACCGTCAGCGTCAGCCGACCGCCGCCCGGCATCACGTCGCGCACCGTCTCACCAAGTTCGACCTCGCTGGGACGGAGCAACGTCTGCTCCTGATCCTCGCCTAGTCCGTCGGCAGGCACCATCTCGAACAACTCGACGGGACCGAGCGTCCAGCCATGCGTCGTGGCCGCGGCGCGCAGCTCGACCTCGGCCTCCGCTAGCGTGATGTAGAGCCCGGTCTCTCCGACCGCGGCACCCGCCAACAGGAAGCCAAGGCCAAGAGTAGTCTTGCCGGTGCCCGGCGTGCCCTCGACCCGATACATGCGGTGTGGGGTCAGGCCGCCGTTCAGGATGTCGTCGAGCCCGGCGATGCCGGTCAGGGCTTGGTCGGGCAGTGCTTGCGTCGCCGACACCATCGTCTCCCGCGTCCGATCTCCAGCAACTTTACTTTGACGAGGCCGATCACAACATCCAGGCGCTGACCGCCATCACGTTGATCGAGATAGCTCGAGGCGACCTGCAGATCATTGCCGACAAACACCCTAATGTCCTGAAGGCGATCACGATCGACAACGTCATTGAGGCGTCGATCGAACGCGAATGGCTGCTCAATGTCGGCCGCAGGATGGGACGTGCCCGCCTTGCGCACTTCCTCTGCGAGTTCGCGGTACGTCTTGCGATCAAAAGCCACGCTCCCGACCAGACGGCGATCGCCCCGACGGATGAGCAGATGGCGCGTCTGCGGCCATACTTCCCCAAGAGCCCTGGCAAGCCTCAGGTTGATGATCGTCGGGTGCTGAGCGGCATCGTCTTCTTCAACCGCAACGGCCTGCGCTGGTTTGATGCGCCGCGCGCCTACGGCCCGTACAAGCCTGTCTCGAGCGCAGTCGAGAGGACGCTCTACCACCGGTGGAAGCGGTGGGGTGAGCGGGGTGTCTTTCTGCGCATGATGGAGGGGCTCGCAGCAGCGGAGGCTGTACCGAAAACCGTCATGATCGACGCGACTTACCTGAAGGCACATCGCACGGCATCGAGCCTGCGGGTTAAAAAGAGGGTCTTGGCCGGCTGATCGGCCGCATCAAAGGCGGCATGAACACGAAGCTTCGCGCCGTCACCGATGCGAACGGTCACCCCTTGAGCTTCTTCATGACAGCCGGGCAGGTAAGACTACACCGGCGCAGCCGCGCTGCTGGACGATCTACCTAGTGCGCAGTCGCTGCTCGGCGCCCGCGGCTATAACGCCGACTGGTTCAGGGATGCGCTGGAAGCGAAGGGCATCCAACCCTGCATCCCAGGTCGAAAATCCCGCAACGAGCCAGTAAGATACGACAAGCGCCGCTATCGACGCCGCAGCCGCATCTAGATCATGTTCGGCCGCCTCGAGGACTGGCGCCGCGTCGCCACTCGCTACGACCGATGCCCTACGGTCTTCTTCTCCGCCATTGCCCTCGATGCCACCGTCATCTTCTGGCTATGACCAATGAGTCCTGACCTTAGATGATGGTAGAAGGGGAGGTGGGGTAGTAAATAACAAGAGAATTGAGGATCATACGACAAAACCCTGAATCCTGCCGCCCCAGCCAAAGATCACGGCCAGACGGCCGGCATCACAGCCCGAGCGGTTGTATCTGCCGGATCAGGTCGATCAGCAGGCGTAGTCCGGTCGGAAGTTGCCGGCGGCTGGAGTAATAGGCGTGATAGCCGGGTCCGAACGTCGCCCAGTCCTGAAGGACGATCCGCAGTTCGCCGGTGGCCACATATGGTGCGAACACCGGTTCCAACCCGTACATCACGCCCATCCCGGCGAGCCCCAGCGACAGCATCGCGCGCGTTTCATCGACGGTGATCTTGCTGAGCACGCGCACCATGAATTCACCCGCCGGACCTTCGAAATCCCAGCGATAGATGCTGCCGTCGCCGATCCGGACTCCAATGCATTGATGGTTCTGGAGGTCGTCGGGCGTCAGCGGCTCGCCGTAGCGTTCCAGATACGCCGGCGAGGCGGCGACCACCCAGCGAAGATCGGCGGACAGCCGCTGCGCCACCATGTCCTCGGGCACGGTGCCGCCATAGCGGATGCCGGCATCGAAACCTCCGTCGATCACGTCGACCATGTGGTTGTTGGCGGCGATCTCCACTTCGATATCCGGGTATTGCTCGGCGAAGGTCGGCATGACGGGCGCCAGCAGCAGCGGCGCTGCATCCACGACCACGTTGATGCGGACGCGGCCCGATGGTCCGTCACGGTAACGATTGAGGCCCTCGACGGCCGCACCGATCGCTTCGAACGGGGTGGTGATCGCGGCCTGCAATTCCTCGCCGGCCGCGGTCAGCGTCACGCTGCGGTTGGTGCGGTTGAGCAGGCGGACGCCAAGCCTCCCTTCCAGCCCTTTCAGCGCGTGGCTCAGCGCAGAGGCGCTGACGCCGAGTTCCAATCCGGCAAGGCGAAAGCTGCGATGCCGGGCGATCGCGAGGAAGTAGGTGAAATCGGCGAGGTCGGATCGGCTTGGGGGCATATCCTGCTGTGCGCCCGACGGGCGAAGACCGCAATCGCGTGAGGGAACCCAGGACGAATGCAAGGGCGCTCTCAGCAGCGTCCTAGTCGAAACGAGTATAGGCGGATCGCTTCCGTCGTCCCACGATCGTCAGACGGAATAATGGCGAGGAGCCGTTCGATGGTGGCGATTACATCCGCAGGTACGAGCGCTCCATCGATCGTGCCGCCGTCCGTGCACCAGACCGCCGATGCCGGGCTCCGGACGTATCGCGCCGAGTGGGACGCACTGCCCTCTACGCCGGGCGGTACCACCGGCAGCGTCGGTGCGGCGGCGACAGCGACCTTGCGGTCCGATCCCGCCACCGTGCATGCGCATGCGCAGCTTGCCGCCGACGTCTACAACGATACGGCCTCGCCGCCTGCGGGCTACCGCGTCGCAACGTCGGCAGAACTGGAACGCCTCGGCCTCGATCCCGACCAGCTCGATCCGGGCACCGACGCCTTTCGCGCACGGGTATACGCCTCAGACACGCCCGGCGAAGACTTCGTCATCGCGTTTCGTGGCAGCCAGAGCGGCGCCGACTGGCTGTCGAACGCGCAGCAGGGCATCGGCCTTGATTCCGAACATTACGCCCGCGCGCTGGAGATCGGGCGGGCGGCGGCTCGCTCCGACGCCAGCTTCGTCATGACCGGCCACTCGCTCGGCGGCGGACTGGCAAGCACCGCCGGCATCGCGTCGGGCAGTCCGGCCGATACATTCAACGCCGCCGGCCTGCACGGCGACACGATCGCGGATGCGACGACGATTGCCACCGCGGCCGGCCGCGGAAGCGCGTCCGTCGACAATTATCGCGTGCCGAACGAGATACTGACCGCCCTGCAGGAGGGTGGCGACCGGGTTGTCGGCGGCATTATCGGCACCGTCGTGAGCGGCGGCTGGGGCGGGGCAGCGGGTGTCGCGATTGCGGATTTGCCCGAGGCTTACGGGACGCAGCACGAACTGCCCGACGTGCGACCGGAGGGCGTGAACTGGTTCGAAGGGCTGAACGTGATCGACCGCCACAGCATGGACTGGGTGCTTGCGGGCACGGCGGCGCTGCGCTGACGCCGGCGCATCGCCTGTTGACCGGGCTGATCGCCGGGCCGAGTGTACGTCATGTGCGAACGATCCTTGCTCCCCTCCTGCTCGCCGGCCTGCTGTGTGGTTGTGGCGTGACCGCGGATGCGCGATGCTTTCCCGCTGATACGGCGTTGCCGGACGCGGCAATGCTGCAAAAGGCCGGGCTGGGCCAATCGGCTCGCGACCTAGGAGAGGCGCTCCTGGCCGGCGATCTCGATACGGCCGGGCGGCTGCTGAACGCTGACCCGGCGCTTGCGAAGGCTGGAATCGACGATCGTCGCGACATGCTGACGCTGGCAGTCGCGAGCTGCAAGCCTGAGGCGATCGACTTGCTGCGCCGCGCCGGCGCGCCCGCCGACGGGCTGAACGGCGAAGGCTATCCGTTGCGGCTCGCGCTCAACGCGAACGATCCGGCACTTGCGCACCGCTTGCTGTCGCTTGGGGCCAGCGCGACGCCCCTTGCCGCGCCGCTCGGCCCGATGCGCGACGCCATCGCACGCAATTCGGTCGGCGCGGTGACGATGCTGCTCGACTTCCGCGCCGATCCTGACGCGATGAGTGGCAGCGGCAAGCGGCCGCTGCACATCGCTCTTGACATGGAGCGGTTCCGGATCGCCGAATTGCTGCTGGCGAAGGGGGCCGACCCGTTCGCGATCGATGTCGGGGGTGCTAACCTCGGGACCTCCGCCTCGACACCGATGCTGACCGACAGCCAGGAGGAACGCGAGGCGCAGCAACGTTTGAAGGCGCGGCTGTCGGCGCTCGGCTGGCCCGACCCCGCGCCCGATCCCCGGACGGTCCGTCGCCTGGCGCTGGACGGTGCCTGGCCCCCTGCCGGTGCGCGCGGAGCCAAGCGGGTGCCGCAAAAGGTTCTGGCGCTCATCGCCGCGAACGCGAAGGACGGGGCGTCCGTTCAGTAGTGAGGGCGGGTCACCCGTCGGCTTCCATCGCCAGCGACCCGACCGCGACGCCTGCATCTGCCAGATGCCGTTCCAAACCGGGCAGGCGGTCGCCGAAGCCGGTTGCGGCAGAGTCCACCAGCAGCGCGACATCCAGCGTTCCTGCGGCATTCCGGACGAGGCGTGCGCCTGTGGCGGGCCACGCACCGTCGCCGAAGCGCACCTGCACCTCCTTGTGCCCTTTGCCGTTCTCGCGCGTCCACAGGTCGGCGAGCATCTGCGCGAAGCCGCTGGGATCGATCATCGCGCTGGGCATCTGCGGCATCGGCAGCGGGGCAGGGGGCGCGGCGGTCTGCGCCTGACCGAAGCCGGCGCTGCCGTCGCCACCCTCGCGATCGAGCCGGAAGCGGTCCGCGAGCGCGGCGTCGCCGTCGCGACCGCGTGCCGCCGACAGTGCTGCTGCCATCTCCCCCGCCGTCCCGTCTCGCTGTGCCGCCGTCGCGGCGCTCGTCGGCGCGCGCTGCGGCATGCCGCCCGGCCGGGCCGGTACCGGCGGCATCTGCCGGCGCGCACTCGCCAGCGCCTCGCCCATCGCCTTCGCATCGGCGGGCTGCTGCTGGGGCTGGTGGGGAGATGCCGTCCGAGACGTCCGCTGGGGCTGCGATGCGGAGCGGCTGCTGTCGATCGAGGTCATGGGTCCTCCTACTCGTTGGCCACGCGCGCCTCAGCGCGGCGACGATGGCGGTGTGCGAGCGTCCGGGCGTGTTCGGCGAGCGCATCGTGGCGCAGGTTGGCGAGCAGTACCTGACGCCGCCGTTCCGCCTCCGCCCCGCGCTCCTCGTCCTCGACGCGACGCGCATCGGTCAGCGCCTGTCCCGCAACGGCGGTGCGGAAGCGCGCGGCGTCCAGCACCGCGAGCCGCAGTTCCGCCGCGGCGGGATCGGCGGCGAGGTCCTCGCGCGCAGCTTCGTGCAACTCGGCCTCCTGCGCGGACGTCGCATCGGCGGCGGCCCGCTCCGCTTCTGCCCGCTCGCGTAATCGGGTCGCCTCCGCCAACCGGGTCGCAGCGACGCGCATCCGCATCGCCCGAAGCCCGACCAGGGTGTGCGCCAGGGCAAGGTCCTCGCGGACGCTCATCCCGCCACCGCGCGCAGCCGCATGATCGCGGTATCGAACGGCTCGTGCGCCAGCGCATCCTGCTTCAGCAGCGTCTCGATTTCCGCTCGCGCCGCCAGTGCCCGATCGGCGAGGGGATCGCCGCCCGGCTTGTACTCGCCAACCTGTACCAGGAACTCGATTTCCGCATATTTGGCCATCAGTTGGCGGAGGCGACCGGCGGCGGTGCGATGCTCCTTCGTCGCCAGCCGGGGGAATAATCGGCTGAGGCTCGCGAGCACATCGATCGCCGGGTAATGCCCCGCCGCACCCAGCTTGCGCGACAGCACGATATGACCGTCGAGGATCGAGCGCACTTCCTCGCCAACCGGATCGCCCTCGTCCTCGTCCTCCAGCAGCACGGTGTAGACGCCGGTGATCGAGCCGCGATCGTCATTACCCGCGCGCTCGAACAGGCGCGGCAGTTCGGCGAAGACGGAAGGCGGAAAACCGCGCCGCACTGCGGGTTCACCAGCCGCCAGCCCGATCTCGCGCAGGGCACGGGCGAAGCGCGTTACCGAGTCCATCAGCAGCAGCACACGCTTGCCCTCGCTGCGGAACCCCTCGGCGATCGCGGTCGCGTGATGCGCGGCGCGGACGCGTTCCATCGCGGCGCGATCGCTGGTGGCGCAGACGATGACGGTGCGTGCCAGTCCCTCCTCGCCCAGGCTGTCGACGATGAACTCACGAACTTCGCGGCCACGTTCGCCGATCAGCGCGATGACGATCACGTCCGCGTCGGCAAAGCGTGCCAGCATGCCGAGCAGCGTTGATTTGCCGCCGCCCGCCGCCGCAAACACGCCGATCCGCTGGCCCGTGCCGAGCGTCAGCAGCGTGTCGATCGCCCGCACCCCGGTCGCGACCGGCGTGTCGATCAGCGCGCGGTCCATCGGCAGCGGTGCCGGCGCGTGCAGCGGCGTCGCCGCGAGCTCGTCCGGCAGCGGCCCCTTGCCGTCGATCGGCCGGCCCTGACCGTCGAGCACGCGTCCCAGCAGCGCCTCGCCGTAACGGACATTGCCGTCGCTCTCGCGAACCAGCACCTCGGCATCCGGCGACAGGCCGCGTACGTCCGACAGCGGCGTCAGGATCGCGGCATCGCCGTCGATGCCGATCACTTCCGCCGCAACGACCTGTCCGGTCAACGGTTCGACGATCTCGCACTGTGCACCGATCCGCGCGGCGATGCCGGTGACCTTGATCGTCGTGCCAAGGATCTCGACCAGCCGTCCCCGACGCTCGACGGTGTCGACCCGATCGAGTCCGGCGAGCAGCCGTTCGACGATCGAGTGAGATCCGTCCGTCACTGTGACGACCAATGTCGCTCGATCAGCGCAAGCTGCGTATCGAGCCCGGCCTGAACCCGGCTGAGCGCCGTCTCGATCACGCAATCGAGCAGATCGAGCGCAGGATCGGCCTCGACCGTCAGGCCGGCACGATCACCCAGCCGCTCCGCCACGGCATCCAGCACTGCCGGCGCGACGCGAACAGTGAGCGACGTATCGGGTGCGACGTCTGCCGTTGCGCGCGCGACGATGCCTGCCATCGTTTCTTCGGGACCCAGTAAGCTGGCGATCCGGCGAACGACCTCGAGCGCGAGGTGAGCGATCGCGCCCTGCCGCTCGGCCAGCACCTCCCGGTCGCGCAGCGCCAGCGCGAAGCGTTCGGCGTCGATGTCCGCAGCGACGGCAACGCGACCCTCCTCTAGCCCGGCAGCGAACCCTTCGGCTCGACCGGCTTCCGTGGCGCGCGCAACGGCGGCATCCGTATCGGCACGAGCCTTGGCCGCCGCATCCAGCAACGCCATCGCGTCGGTCAGTGCCCCGACATCGGCGGCCGGAACCACGGGGTCCTCGGCCAGCGTGGTCGCGATGGCATCGGCGCGGAGCAGGATATAGCTCATGCCCCCACCTTCATCGCTGCCGCGATCCATTTCGCCGTTCGGTGGTCGTTTCCCGTCGACGCGAGCAGCGCGAAGCCGCGTGCTTCCAGATCCTTGGGTGCCAGCGTGGACATGTCGCCTGCTACGACCCGTTCCGCCTGGTACGCGGCCCAGTCGAGTGCGTCCTCGCCGGCAACGTCCGCCAACGCTCCCAGCCATTCGCCGTCAATCGACCCGGCCACCGCGTCGGCGATCGAAGCGAGCGCTACGCGCTGCGCCAGTCGCCGTTGAGCCGCCCGCGGCCAACGTCGCCAGACCGGCGTCGTACCCAGATCGCAAAAATGCGTGATGGTGATGGGATTGCCGCTCAGGCTGGCAACGAAGCGCGCAACCCTGCGCTCGGCAGGGCCGCCATCGACGCCGATCAGATCGGTACCGATCGCTCCCAGCCGGGCGCGTTCAGCGACCGCCGTCATCGTTCAACCGGGGGCAGTGCAGCGGCGATGCGGCGACGCTGTTGCCAGCGGCGGAAACCGGGGTAACCGAAGAACGCCGCAACCAGCAGCACGATCGGCACTGCCAGCGCAGCGATGCTGCCCCGGACCATGTTGTCGGCCGGTGCCCGCGCTGCAATGGGCAGCGGCTGCGCCGGGAAGGTCGACACGGATACCTTCTCGTAGCTCAAGCCTTCGACCGCGTTCACGACCATTGCCTTTACCTTGCCGACCTGCGCATCCATATTCGCGCCCGGCCGATACTTGATGAACACCGCGGCCGAAGCGGGGCGCTTGCGGTCGCCCAGCCGGTCGTCATCGGCCAGCGCGACATGAACGCGGGCCTGTACCACGCCGTCGATCTCGGACACGGTCCGCGACAGTTCCTGGCTGAGGCCCCATTGCAAGCGCGCCCGCTCCTCCGTGGGGGAGGACACGAAACCTTCCTTCTTGAAGACAGTGCCGAGCGAGGCAAATTCCTCGCGCGGATACCCCTGAGTGTGCAAAATTTTGACGGCTTGCGCGAAGTCGCCCTGCGCAGTCGAAAGCGTCCAGCCCTTTTCGGCAACCTCCGTCTTGGAAGCGTCGATGCCAGCCGTTTGCAGCACGGCGATCATCTCGTTGGCCTGCGACTCGCTGAGCTTGCTGTAGAGCTCCGTCTGGCCGCAGGCCGCGAGCAGCACGCAGGCGATGATGGCGAGCGTCCGCCTCATGTTCGCGTGCATCGTCATGTGTTCCCCCTCAGGACTGTTGGCGGAACAACTGCTGAAGCCCGTCGGAGGTCCGATTGGCGATGTTGGACGTCAATTGACAATGGAACATGAATTCGTGGCTGCGCATCGTCAGGTTGACGACCTCGCCCGGAGTCATTTCCGTGCCCTTGGCTTCGGCAACCTTTGCGTAATCGGCGATGGATTTCGCTTCGCCGTTCACGCTCTCGAGTTGTCCGAATACCGCCTTCAGTGCCGGAGACATAGCATCCGGCCCACCGACTGCGGCAGCGCCGTTCATGTTGCCAGTGGTTAGGGCATCCTGAAATCCCGAGATATCGGAGATGGAGGCGCTGGGGGGCGCCTGCACCGTCTCGGTCGGCGGCGGGGCCACACCCGCCCCGGTGGCCGCGATTGCTTCGATCGACATGATGTCGTCTCCCTCTCGCTAGCGGATCAGCCCTTGCGCGCCATCGTCTCCAGCGCCTTGCCGACGCTGTCGATCGACGTGGACGAACTGTTCGCCATGAACGACATCCGCATCGATTCGGCCGTCAGTTTGGTGATCTGCGACGGATTGTCGCCACCATCGGAAATCTGGTTCGACATCTGCTCGATCCGGCCGGCCTGCTGATCCAGCGTCTGGCCCCAGGCACTGGCAAGCGCTTCGAACCACTGGCCGGTGTCGCCGCCCTTGCTGGAGCGGTTGCTGGTGAGCGGGGAGGCTGCCATCATGCCGAGGCTGCTCGTGACGGGGGTGGAAGTCATGTGCCTTCTCCTGTGTCCGTTTGCGTCATACCCGCCGAGTGCGGGGCCTTCGTTCGTTCAGAAACTAACCCGGGTGAGCTTGCCGTTCTTCTCGAATACGACAGTATCCCCCTCAAATCGGACGAGCCGATGCCCGCTGGGCATCAAAGCACCCGTAAAGTACCGACCACCATCAACGGTCTGAACGAAAGAAGGGTCCCCGACGACGACGGTCGACACTTTCTTGGTGGCGTCGCTGATCGTTTTCAGCGGCTGGTCGTCGATTGCGGGCAGATCGTCCCGGATCACGAGTCGCTTGATGCCGCGAACGTCGGTGTTCACGGCACGGAACAACTGCGGTCTTTGTTCCGCCGACAGCGGTGTCGTATGCAGCTCAACCACGCCGCGGCCCAACGATCGGGCATTGGCGGTGAAGCCGCGCATCTGGGCGACATCGACGCTCGCCTGCGCCAGTTCCTCGGTCGTCTGCACCTCGACGCGGCCCGGTGAGTAGGTGTCGCGCAACACGCTTTCCACCTTCTGTCGGTCGGCATCGGATCGAACCAGCCCCCGCACGACGACACCGCCCGCATCGCCATCCCGCACCACCTGCAAATCGGTCAGACCGCGCGCGGTCAGCGCTCGCTGCACCCGCTCAGCCGGACTGCCGCGCAGGCCCAGCGCGTCGATCGCCGGCATCAGGCCGACGAGCAGGGCCACGACCAGCAGCAGCGCCAGTCCGGCTCCGATGACCTTGCGCGTGATGCCGGCATCGATCTGTCCGCCGACCCCGCGTGCCCATGTCACCGCGTGTTCCCTCGCCGAGGGCGGCAGGGGCGGCGGCGACGGCTTCGCCAGCGCAAGTCCGCCTGCCTCGCTCCAGCGTGGGCTTTCGGGATCGCCCCAGGCCAGGGGGATTCCGCCGATCGTAAAGGGGACGTAGGGCGGCAGTAGGGCGGTTTGGCCGGCGTCGACGGTGGAGCCGAGCAGTTCGATCGACCCCTCCAGCACAGTCACCTGAGCGGCGCCTCCGTCGCTGACGACGAGATCGACGGCATGCCCCTTCACCGCGGCATCGCGGATCACGACGTCCTGCCAGAACTGGTGACCGATCGAGATGCGGCCGTCGTCCGGCAATTGCTTCTGCGTGCCCGATAGCCGGCCGCCGAGCACGCGCAGGACGTTGCCGCCCTCGCTCATCGGGGCACTCCCGTGTTTCGGACGGGAACGGCGGGCATCGGCGGCACAGCGCCCGGCGCGGGCATCGGCGCGCCGGCGATGCTGGCGGCGGACGGCGACAGGCGCGATCCGAGCGTCACCGTGCGCGGCGTGATCAGGAACAGCCGCTCCGTCCGGTTGCGATTGCGGCTGCGCGTCTTGAACAGGTTGCCGAGCACCGGAATGTCACCGAGCAGCGGAATCTTGGTTTCGATGTCCAGATCGGAATCGATCGTCATCCCGCCCAGCAACAGGCTCTCGCCGTCCAGCACCATGCCCTGCGTCGCGACGGTCGCGCGCTCGACGATCGGCAGGTTCTCGATCGACTGCCCCGTCAAAGTGCCGTCCTCAATATTGACCATCAACCGGATGCGCGTCTGGTCGTGATCGCGGAAGACGTGCGGGTTGACGCGCAGGACGGTGCCGGCGGTGACGTTGAACAGGTCGACCTCCGCCCGCCCGGCGACGCGGACGTAGAAGGTGCGCGTACGATCGAACACCGCCTCGCTGTTGGAGAGGGTCATCAACTGCGGCCGGGCGATCACGCGCGCGGCGGTCTTCTGTTCCAGCGCGCGGATGCGGGCGAGGAACTCGCGCTGGCTGCCGATGATCGTCGAGATGGTGCCGCCGTTCCCGGATGGCGAGATGTTGTCGACGTTGCCGCGCCGCGATCCGGGGATCGGCAGCAGGCGACCGTCCGACGTCGCATCGCCATTGCCGAACAGCGCCCCGAACCCGCCCGTCGACAGCCGCCAGTTGATGCCGAGTTCACGCAACTTGTCGATGTTGATGTCGATGATCGTCGCCTCGACCTCGACGATCTGCGGCTCCACGTCGAGCGCGCGGATCAGCGAGTCGTAGGCGGCCATCCGTTCCGGCACGTCGCGGACGATGATCGCGTTCAGCGCCGGATTCGGCTCGATCCGGACGATATCGCTGGTCAGCGGGGCGACCACGTCGCCGCCACCGCCGATAGCGCCGCCACCCGCGTTCGCGCCCAGCCCGAGAATGTCGCTCTGCGCCAGCAACGACGCCTGACTGGAATCGGGTGCGACCGAGTCGAGGCCGAGGCCACGCAGCCGCGGCTGGCTCTGGCGGACGAGACGCGCCCCGAACTGCGTCGTGGTCTGGCCCAGCGCGCTGCCGCCCGGCCGCTGGTCGAGGACGAGGTTCTGCAGGATCGTGGCGATGCCGGGTATCCGCGCCTCGCGACCACCGGCGTTCATCACCGTATCCTCCGCGCGGGCATAGCGCAGATAGAAGACGCGGAATTCCAGCGGCTGCGGAGGCGGGGGCGTGAAACTGGTCGACAAACCGCCGCCGCTGCCGCCGAAACCCGGGCCGGGAAGGGGCGCGGAGTTCGCGCCCTGGCTGAGCGCCGTGACCTGTTCGATGAAGCGCGGCGTGCCGCTGATGACCAGCGTACCGTCTCCGGCCGCGCGCAGCGTGTTGCGCCCGTCGATCAGCCGTTGCGCCCGCGCCTGACGCTGGATCCGTTGCGCACCGTCGGTACCGACGTTCAGCGTCTGCACCGACACTTCGCTGCCCGCATAGACGTAGAGCGCCGCCCCGTCGTCATAGCTGACGAGGTTGAACGCGCGGGCGATGTCCCGGTAGATCTTGTCGATCGATCCGGTGAAGACGCCGTTGACGGTCCCGGTCAGCTTCGGGCTGGGCACGACCGGGCGGCCGACGCGACCGAACAGGTCGCGCAGGAACTGGGCGATCGGCTGCTCGCGCGCGGTGATCGTCACCCCACTGGGCACGGTCGCCGGATTCGGGGCGGGCGTGCGCGGCGGCACCGCCTGCAACACCGCCGCGGGGGCCGCGCCGGGCGCGCCCGCCAGCAGCCCGAAGCCGCCAACCGTGGCGAGCAAGGCCGCGGCCAGCGGCATCGTGCGGGTCGTCCTGATCTGCATCGTCACTCCGATTCTGTGGTCGCGACCGCACCGGCGTTCGGGTCCGCCAGCGTCACCGCCGGCAGGCCGATCTGGCCGATGATCTCGATCCGCGTGGTAGGGGTCAATTCGTTGAAAGCTAGGACCGGCAGGTTCCAGATATCCGGCTCGATCAGCTTGCGGGTCGCGCGGCGTACCTCGTAACTGGTGACCAGCGCATCGGCCTGCGTCGCCTCGGCCGTCGCCAGAATGGTCGACACCAGCTCACGCGCGACGTCCGGCGGCAGGGCGACTCGCTCGACGCCGTCCACCAGCCGGATCGAATCGCGCAGCCGGGTTTCCAGCTCCGGCTTCACCACCAGCGCGCGCACCGTCCCGTCGCGTGCGATCTGGTCCATCAGGTACCGCTTCAGCGCGATGCGCGTCAGATCGGCGATCCGCGCCATGTCGCGTTCCTGCCCGGCGGCCTCCGTCATCCCCTCCAGCACGTCGCGCATGTTGCGGATGCTGACCTCTTCCTCGGCCAGCCGGCGCAGGATTTCGGCGATCCGCGCAGACGGGATCGCCCGCACCGCTTCCTTCACGACCTCCGGATAGGTTTCGCCGACGCGGTTGAGCAGCGTCACCGCCTCCTGCACGCCGAGGAAGCGCGGCAGCAGCCGGCGGACCTGATCGGGAACGGTATCGGCCACGTCGCCGAGATCGTCCATCGGCCCGCCCGCGACGCCGAGTTCGAATGCCAGCAATCGCCACGACGGCGGTGCTTCGGGATCGAGAAAGTGGATCGCCAGCCGCGGCAGCGGCACGCCCGAGCGATGCTGGAGAGCATCGAGCGAGGCGCCGAGCCGCTGCGACAGAGCGACCTCCTCCGACTGGGTCGGGCGCGCGCCCCGCAGTTCCAGCAGCAGCGGGACGACGGGCCGGGGCAGGGCGGGCGCGGTGTGCATCGTCGCCAGCCGCTCCGGCTCGCGCCCGCGCATCACCTGCGACCGCAACGGCGCGATGTGGCGCATCAGATGCGGCTGCAATTTGGGATGGAGCAGTGCCCCGCCGAGGATCAGCGAGAAGCCCAGGAACAGAAACACCAACGTCGGAAAGCCCGGGACCAGCGCCATCAGGAACGCGGTCGCGCCCACGAACAGCAGCACGCGCGGATTGGCGACCAACTGGCGGTGCATGACCTGACCCAGATTCGCGTCGTCCTCGTCATCGGTCGCGCGCGTGACCATCAGGCCCGCCGCCATTGCGCCGAGCAGTGCGGGTATCTGGGCGACGAGGCCCTCGCCGATCGTCAGAATCGAGTATTTATGCGTGGCGTCGCCCAGCGCCATGCCCTGCTGCATGACGCCGACCGCGAGACCGCCGATCAGGTTGACGACGACGATGACGATCGAGGCGATCGCGTCGCCCTTCACGAACTTCATCGCACCGTCGAGGCTGCCGTGCAGCTTCGACTCCTGTTCCAGCGTGCGGCGGCGGCGGCGCGCATCGTCCTTGTCGATCAGGCCGGAACGGAGATCGCTGTCGATCGACAATTGCTTGCCCGGCATCGAATCGAGGCTAAACCGGGCGGCGACCTCGGCCACACGCTCGGCGCCTTTGGCGATGACGATAAATTGCACGACCGTGATGATGAGGAACACCACGAGCCCGACGACGATGTTGCCGCCCACCACCATCTGTCCGAACGTCTGGATGATGTTGCCGGCGTGGCCGTCGATCAGGATCATCCGCGTCGTCGCCACGGACAGCGACAGCCGGAACAGCGTCGACACGAGAAGGATCGACGGGAAACTGGAGAAATCGAGCGGCCCGCGGATATACAGGGTCGTCATCAGCAGCATCACGCCGAACGTGATGTTGATGCCGACCAGCAGGTCGACCAGCAACGTCGGCAACGGCAGGATCATCAGCGCGATGATCGACACCGCGCCCATCGGCAGCGCGAGGTCGGCGATGCGCGCGAACAGTCCCGTGCGCGGCACGGTGTCCTGCGATGCCAGATATCGTTCGACGCTCATGCCCGCTTGCCCCCCGAACCGGATCAGCGACGCGCGGCGGCGGCGCGGGTGGTGTAGCTGCCCATGATCTTGGCAACGTAGCCCTGCGTCTCACGGTAGCGGGGTACGCGGCGACCGGCTCGGATCACCGCACCCGGCCCGGCATTGTACGCCGCCAGCACGAGCGGGACGTTGTTGCCGAACTGCCGCTGCAACTGCTTGAGGTAGACCGCACCGGTACTGAGCGCGAGCGCGGGGTTGCCGAGCAATTGCTGGGGATCGCGGACGCCCAGGCCACGTGCGGTGCCCGGCATCACCTGCATAAGGCCAAGCGCACCCTTGTTCGACACCGCCGTCGGCCGACCGGCCGACTCCGCATGGACGATCGACGCCAGCAGACGCGGATCGATTCGATAGCGCTGGCCGACCGCGTTCAGCAACCGCGAATCTACCGGACCGCGGCGCGCCTCGACCGTCGCAACCGCCTTGGCCAGACGGCGGCGGTAGCCGGTCATCTGGATCGACACGGGCTCCCGTGCCGCGATGCCGGGCCGGACCGCCGCGATCGCCGCGGTGGCCACAGCCGGTGCCGTAACCGGCGCTGCAGGAACGCTGGCCGGCAACGGAGCCGATGCAGCCTTGCGCGAGACCGGCGCGCCTTGATCGGCGCACAGAGCGGCGGCCTCGGTGAAGCGCGCTCCGAGCGCCGCCGTATCGCAGCTTTGGGCGACGGCGGGGGCGGCGAAGAGCATCGCCCCGACCACATAGCAGCCTAACATCGGCGGCGACCGGGTGGCCGATCGGGTCGTGGCGGGCATGGGATTCTCCGTTTCTGGGTCCGGAACCGCCGCAGGGTCGTCGTGAAACAATCCTGTCGCGGCCTGTCGAATCTTGACGCATGATTAGGCTAGGCCAGCCAGATGACGGTTGTTACCCGCATTGTGAACATTTTGTCCCGCAAATAAACCAGCCTGACCCGCAATGGTGGTTGGCGGTGCAATTGCCGGTCTACCCACGACCGGTCGGCGGATGACCCCGCCGGCATCGCAAACGGCCAGTCGCCGCGACGTTACGGAATGCGTTGCTGCAAGGTTCGGGAGGATGTCGTGGCTCAGCAGAACGACAGTGGCGACAAGACCGAACAGCCGACGCCCAAGAAGCTGGCGGACGCGCGCAAGCGGGGCGACGTCGCCAAGTCGAAGGACGTCACCGCGACCGCCGTGCTGTTCGTCTGGTTCGTGGTGATGGCGTTCGGCGTGCGGTTCGCCGGCGACTACATCGTCGGGCTGTTCGATGCCGGGTTTACGATGATCGGGCGGGGCGATCCGTTTCCTATCGCGCTGGCGTCGCTCGGCCACGCGTCTGTCGTCGCATTGCTGGTGATCACCGCCGTCGCGCTGGTTCCGGCCGCGCTGGCGGGAGTGCTGGCGGAGTTCCTCCAGGCCGGCGGCGTCTTCACGATGGAGAAGATGACGCCGTCGTTCGACAAGATGAACCCGGTCGAGGGCATCAAACGCATGTTCAGCCTCGACAACGTCATCGAGCTTTTGAAAACGATCGCCAAAGCGGCGCTGATCGTGTTTGTGATCTGGCTGGTGCTGCGCGGCTCGCTCGGCGACATCCTCGGCAAGACCGGGCCGCTGCTGGTCGGCGAGACGGAGGTCGACGGGCGTCCCGCGGCGGCGGCGGCGCTGGCGTTCACGGGCGAGCTGGTCCGCGACGCTTTGTTGTGGACGTTCGGCGTGTTCCTGCTGGTCGCCGTGCTCGACTTCGGTTGGCAGAAGCATAGCTACACGAAGAAGCTGCGGATGAGCCTGCGCGACATCCGCGACGAGTCGAAGGAAAACGAGGGTAATCCCCAGATCAAGCAGCAGCGCCGGCAACTGCATGAGGAATGGTCCAGCCAGAATTCCGTCGGCGCGGCGCGTTCGGCAAATGTGCTGGTCGTGAATCCGACGCACATCGCCATCGCCATCGATTACGACCGCGAAACCTGCCCCGTGCCGACCATGAGCGCCAAGGGGGAGGGACCGCTGGCAAAAGCGATGCGCGAAGCCGCGGAAGAGGCGGGCGTGCCGATCATTCGACACGTTCCCGTCGCGCGAAAGCTGTACGAGGATTGCGGCGTCGACGACGTGATCCCGCGCGACATGTTCGACGCGATCGCGCAGATCATCCTGTGGGCGCAACGCGTCCGCGACGGCGAGGCCGGTGACCGGCCCGTCGACCTTTCGGAGAATGCTTGATGGACTCGACGCTCGGCACCGCGATTTCGGGGCTGTTCGGCATGGTGATCGCGCTCGCGATCGTGCTCGGGCTCGCATACGGCGCGATCCGGTTGATGCGCCACTGGCAGGACCGCGGCATGGGGCGGCGGCTGGGTGAGCCGGATCGCGAACTGCGCTTCGTGCGCGCACTGGCGGTCGGTCAGCGCGAACGACTGATCCTGGTCGAGGCGGAGGGCGAGCTGATGCTGATCGGCGTCGCGAGCGGCGGCGTCAGCCTGTTGAAGAACTGGGGCCGGACGACGGTGCGACCCGTCGACGCCGAGACCGAGGTTCGTTCGTGAGCGACCGGCACAGCCCGATCCGCGACGCGCTGCGGCGGCTCGACCCCGGCGAAGCCAAGCTGCAGAGCCTGTTGATCGCCAGCCTGAACCGTCGCGTCGTCGATCGCCTGCGCACCCGCGCGCGCCTCGCCACGGAGCGGGATCGCCGTGCGGCGGGGGCGTGGATCCGCTTCGACGGGCGGGGCCGTGCCGTGCTGGTGTCGCCGCTGCTGCTGGATGGCGATCTGGCGCCGATGACGACCGCGGGCGGAGAGCCCGATGCGGCCAGCGCGGCGGCGGCGCTGCTGCGGATCGAGCCCGTGGTCGCCACGCTGGAGCGGGTGCTCGGCACCGAGTTGTTCCCAGCCGGGTTGATCCGCGAGGCACCGCGCGAAAATCTTTTTCTGCGCATCGACGCGCACCGCGACGGCGGCCATGGCGGGCAGGCGCATAGCCGCCTGATCGTTGCGCTACCCAGCGACCTGGACGTCGAGCCGCTGGAAGTCGGCGAACTCGAGGCGCAGGCAATGCCATCGCTTCACCTGCGCTGGCGCTTGCGGTGGGCCGGGCCATCGCTGCCGGTCAAGCGATTGCAGGCTCTGGCGCGGGGCGATCTGATCCTGTTGGGGACATCGCCCCTGAGCGCGCGATTGGCGTTGCCGGGACGAAACGATATGGCTGTGGGACGAATCGACGTCGCCGGGAGAGCGTACATCGTGCACGAACATGCTGCCGACCATTCGCTGAACTCCATCGAGGAGCGGCGCGACGAGCCGATACCCTCTCCGGTCGCCGGGGGGGCTGGGCCGTCCGTCGACCTGACCGGCGTGTCGATCCCGACCGTCATTGAGCTGCCGGGCGACGGGATCAGCACCGAAACGCTGGCGACGCTGGCACCGGGCACCGTCCTGCCGCTGCCGTCACCCGGCGGCACGCTCGCGGTGCGGGTGCTCGCGGGCAGCACGGTGGTCGCGCATGGCGAGTTGGTCGCAATCGGCGACGGGTTCGGCGTGCTCGTCACCGACGTGCCGCTCTCACCCGGCGACTGAGGCGTGGATCTTTCCACCTTCACGCCCGGCTCCGCGCTGGTCGTCGTCGTCGCGCTCGCCATCGCCCCGTTCTTCGCGGTGATGGTGACGTCGTTCACGAAGATCGTCGTGGTACTGAGCCTGTTGCGCAATGCGCTGGGCCTTCAGCAGGTGCCGCCGAACATCGTCCTGAACGGCCTCTCGCTGATCCTGACGATGTACGTCATGTACCCTGTCGGCCAGCAGATGCAGGCGCAGATCCAGCAGAACCAGTCGGTGGCGGCGGGCAGCGCCATCGCCGGATCGACGGGCACGATGCTGACCGCGGTCGACGCCGGCAAGGAGCCGTTGCGCGCGTTCCTCATCAAGCACAGTTCGCCGACCGAGCGCGGCTTTTTTCTGCGCACCGCGCAGCGCGTCGGCAATCCGGAAGTCGCCTCGACCATGACGGACCGCGACTTCATCGTCGTCGTGCCATCGTTCGTGGTGCGCGAACTCAGCCTCGCCTTCCAGATCGGCTTCCTGATCTTCCTGCCGTTCCTCGTCATCGACCTCGTCATCTCCAACATCCTGCTGGCGATGGGCATGATGATGCTGTCCCCCACCACGATATCGTTGCCGTTCAAGCTGTTGCTGTTCGTGCTGGTCGATGGCTGGGTGAAGCTGTCGCACGGGCTGGTGCTATCCTATGTCTGACGGGAACGGGTCTGACGGGAGGCACGCGCGATGAACGGCGATTTCGTCACGCTGACCAACGAGGCATTGTGGCTGGTGCTGATCCTGTCCGCGCCGCCGATCATCGTCGCGTCGGTCGCCGGACTGCTGGTCGCCGTCGTGCAGGCGGCGACGCAGATCCAGGAACAGACGCTGCAATACACGATCAAGTTCTTTGCGATCGTGCTGACGCTGTTCGTCACGGCCTCGCTGCTCGCGGGTGCGCTGTATCGCTTCGGGGACCGCGTGTTCACGGAGTTCGCGGTCATCACGTCACAGTGATCGGGTAAGATGAACGGCGTTGCCAGGTGAACGGCTGGGCCGACCAGACGCTGTTGCTCGGCATGGCGACCGCGCGGATCGCGA
The DNA here is from genome assembly GCF_979253005.1 of Sphingomonas sp. AC435. Classification (NCBI taxonomy): domain Bacteria; kingdom Pseudomonadati; phylum Pseudomonadota; class Alphaproteobacteria; order Sphingomonadales; family Sphingomonadaceae; genus Sphingomonas; species Sphingomonas sp. AC435. The sequence goes on along the minus strand of NZ_CEEDCJ010000002.1, from coordinate 87,945 downwards.
CCGCGTTCCTGCTGCTGCCGATCTTCTCCAGCGAGACGGTGCCGGCGCTGGTCCGCAATTCCGTGTTCATCGCGCTCGGCCTCGTGTCGTTCATCCTCCAGCCGGCGATCGACATTCTCGCGCTCGGGCCCGGTCAGTGGCTCCAGATCTTCGCCAAGGAAGTGTTCGTTGGCCTCGTTGTCGGGTTCTTCTTCGGGTCGGTGCTGTGGGCGCTGGAGGCGGCGGGGCAGATCATTGATACCAAGGTCGGCGCGACGCTGGCGCAGATCGTCGACCCGCTGTCGGGGCATCAGACCTCGCTCAACGGTGCCTTTCTGGGCCGACTGGCGGGTGTGGTGTTCATGGCCTCGGGCGGACTGACGCTGCTGATCGGCGTGCTGATGGAAAGCTACGCGCTGTGGCCGATCGCCTCGACCATGCCGGTGCTCGATGCGCGCGGCCTGAACCTGTTCATCGGTGAGTTTGGACGGCTGACGGTGCTCGCCACGCTATTCGCGGCACCGGTGCTGACGGTGCTGTTCCTGATCGACATGGCGCTCGGCCTGATGAACCGCTTCGCGCAGCAACTGAACGTCTTCACCCTGTCGCTGTCGATCAAGGCATTCGCCGCGACGCTGGTGCTGTTCATGCTGGCGGGATCGTATGTGGAGATCGTCGCGCGCGACATCCGTAGTCGGCCCGATGTCGTGATCGGCATCCTGAAGGGCCTGAGCAAGTGACCGACGATGCCGAGCGGCTCGCGGCGATCGCGGAGCTGCTGCGCAAGGCGGATGCGCAGCCCGGCGCGGCAGCCCCGGTCACGCTCGGCGAGCATATCGTGGAGGCGGCGCGGGTCCCCGCGCGCCACCGCGACGCGCTGTTGAAGCTGACGCCGATGGAGCTGACCTGCATCCGTTTTCTGGGATGGGGCCGGGCGAACGCCGATATCGCGACGCTGCTGCTGATTTCGGAGAACACCGTGCGCGTGCATCTGTCGAACGTGACGCGCAAGCTGGAGCTGGACGGCATGCGCGAACTCGCCGCGCTGGCGGGGATGCTGTTCTACCCTGCGGATTGAGCGAGGCCGGCGACCGTCAGGGTCAAGCGCTCAGGGATAGCCGGCTTTCCTGCACAATCGCGCCAGTTCCAGATATCGCGGGTTCTTCGCGCCAAGCCGGGCGCGCACCTTCGGCACCTGTCCGCAAATCCGGGCGGTCTTCTCGGGCGAGCCCCGGCCGCCGTCGTCGCGCACGCCGCCCCGTTCCGCGTAGCCGCGCGCCGTGCCGCTCAACACTTGTCCCTGCGCGATCATGGCCGGATCGAGTTGTGCCGCCACCGGCGCACACCAGAGTGTGGTGACGATAGCGACGACCGGGATGCCACGAACCTTGAACATGCAATTGCTCCAGCGCCTAAGCCGATGCGGGTCGGCCACGTTCGATATCAAGACCGGCAGGTTGCGCCGACCGGGACACCGTCAATACCCCGCCTTCCGGCAAAGACGCGCGAGTCCCAGCACCTTGGGGTGCTTGCGGCCCCAGCGCGCTCGGTACTGAGGAAGAGACGCGCATATCCTCGCGTCGCTTGCGGAGGTGCGACTCGAGGCCCGATCTCGCACACCTCCGCGTTCCGCATACCCGCGCGCCGTGCCGCTCAGGACCTGACCCTGCGCGACGAGGCCGGGGTCCCACTGCGCACCGACCGGAGCCACGGCGAGTCCGGAGGCCATGAAAGCGATCAGGGCGGGAAAGGGATTGGGCTTCATCAGGCTTCCTCCGACAACGACACAACGAGTTCGATCACCCAGGTTTCGGCTGACCATCCTGACGTCACCGGTAACCAGCCCGACGGCAGAGCCGTGCCAATCGGACGATTCGCGGATCGGAAGCACCGAATCTGGCGCGAAACGACGGTATTGCGGAACAGGCGCGACGCGTGCTGGGCTGTCGCGCGGTCGATCGCCGCTTCGACCGGTCCTGCCGAGCGACCTGCTCGGCCTGTGCGTCCGCTGCCGAGCCGAGCGCCATCACGCCGGTGTGATCGAGTGGGCTGGTGTACAAATCCTGCGCCCTGGCATGCGTGCCGCATCCGGCGAGCAGAGCCGTAGCCGCGAGAGCCAGCATCGTCGGGTACCGGGGTGCGGCGGAACGCGTCGCACTCATCGGTATCCGGCCTTGCGACAAAGCTGCGTCAGCCGGATGATCTGGCGATTGGATCGGCCATAATGTGCGCGGTAGGTCGGAAGTTTCGCGCAGGTGCGGCGCGTATTCGCATCTGATCCGCCCCGGCCGCGCGATTTCCCGCCAGACGACCGGGTGGAGGCTTCGGCGGCGGCGCCCATCGTGATCGCCGGCATATAATCGACAGGGTTGACGGGGCCGAGCACGTCCTGCGCAGCGGCGGGGGCTACGATCAAGACCAGCGCTCCCGAATATACGAGATGGTGCATAAGGCTTTCTCCGTAACGGTCACATTGCCGGCGATCACCGATATCCTGCCCGCCTGCACGCTCTGGTCAGGCGGACGATCCGCGAGTCATTGGCCCCAAGCTTCGATCTGTACATCGGCAACTCGCGGCAGGTCTGCGCATCGGAAACGCTCCGCGAACGAGCTGCGCGGCGGCGAGAGGAACTCCGGACATCCGCCTCGATCGCCGATCCCATCGTGATCGCGGGCATATAATCGACCGGGTTGACCGGTCCGAGCACGTCTTGCGCTGCGACGGGCGACGCTATCGATAACAGCGTGCAAAGAAGAGCTTGGTGCCTCAGCATGTCACCTCTCTAAATGCCCGCTGTTCAGAGATCGCACGCCTGGTCAGAGATAGCCCGCCTGGCGGCAGAGGCTGGTAAGCTTGATGATCTTTGGATCTCTCGCGCCGAGTTTTCTACGAAAGGTGGGCAGGCTCTGGCACGTCCGGATTGCGGAGGCTTCGCCGCTGGGCACAGACCGATTTCTGCTGCGCGATTGATTTCGCATGCCCTCGACCATGACGTTTGGCGTCGACCACGCGGCCGGATCAATGGGCGTCATCTGGGCGCTCCCGCCGGACGGGATAAGTATACCGGCCAGAAGACCAGCAGCGATGGGGACCCTCAGCATCGTTTCCTCCTCGGTCAGCAGTACAGCATGATCACCATAGCCATCGCTAAATGAACCTGCCGTGAGCCTAACGACACAGGGGGTGGAACAGTTGCTCCACCCCCGGCCGCCCGGGCTATGTCGGCTATCTTAACCCTTGCGGGCGGTGTTGTTCATCGCTTCACCGATCGTCTTGATCGACGTGTTGGCGGCGTTCATCACCAGACCGAATTCCTGCGCCAGCACGGTGAACTCGCTGGACTTGCTGGCCGCGCCATCGCTAATTTCGCGCGCCATTGATCCCATGCGATCGGCAAGGTCGTCCATCTTGGCGCCCAAGACCTCGGCGAGGGCCATCAGCCAGCCCTTGCCCTTGCCGCCGGCTTTGGCATCCTTGACGTCGTCGCCCTGCGATAGTTCGTTCAGCACATTGTCCAAGGTTGCCTGAGTCTCACGCTGTGCGGTGGCAATATCCGAGATGCTGGCTCCGGTGCGCTGACCCATGTCGTTGATCGAGCTTTGCAGGTCCTGATTCGAAGGGCCGCCAAAACCGATATGGCTGCCGATTGCAGCGCTGATGTCAGTCTGAGGCAGGTTAAGGCGCTCGCCCATCCCTTGGAGCAGCTGCTGGCTCATGTTGCCGAACAGCTGCGTGGCGAGCTGAACCCCGATGCCGCCGGCAGGTCCAAGCGCAACCGTGGAGAGAAGCGATACAGCGTTGAGATTGATACCGAACATTGTCATTCTCCCATCAATCATCCCGGCGGGTGAGCCCGGTCCGGGGGGTCGAAGGGCGACGCCGATCGCCGCCTTGCCGACTCTTTATGGCGACTTCCGACGGCGGGCGCGCTCAGCAAATCGACTAGACGTCTAATCGAAACGCTTAGAGGGCCGCCGATGCTGACTAGTCGGAGCGACTATGGCGCCGCGTCCGCCTTGCTCGCATATCGGGAGCACGTTGGAGCAATAGCCATGACACCGATCGACCGCATTTCATCCCTGTCGCCCGCTGCTCAGCCGGGCACTTCCTCCGTTGAGACTGCCGCCGACGCGACACGCGCTGCGCTGGGGCAGGTCGGGCACCGCGTGCTCGCCTGGGTAGGAGCCGTGGCTCCGACCTCCGCACCGGCGGAAGCGTGGACGGCTCAGGCGGGCGTGTCGGACGGGTTTAGGCCGGACATGGCCGAACTGGCGCGGGGCGGCGACGTCTATGGCCTCAAGGGGCTGACGGACATGCTGTCTGATCGGTTCGGGGCGACGCCGGCGCAGTCGGGTGAACTGCACCGCGCGCTGGAGGATTTCACGCGTGCCGCGGTGGTGCATGTCGCCGGCCTGTCGGGCGGATCGGCGGATCAGCAGATCGCAGCGATGGGGCAGGCGCTCGATGCGTCGGTCAACGGAAACGGCGCCGGCGGTAACCATAGCGGCATCGACGGCGTGATCGATGGGGTCAATGCCGCTGCGGCACGACTTTCGGTCGGCCTCGAATAGCCCGGCAGTCATCGCCCGGAACTTCCAGGCGTTTGGCCGGTCTATAGCGGCAGAAGCAGGGGAATTCGCCAATGAGGTTGCTCGTCCTGACCGCCGTGCTGGCGATTGCCGGCAGCGCAGAGGCTCAAACCGGCGGGGCGCCGGCGAAGGCGTCCGCCAGCAAGGCGACGGTGGCGGACCCGCAATCGATCCGGATCGGCAAGGAGGTCGTGGCCCGGCCGTTCGGCGCTACGCTGGTCGATCAGGTCCGCGTCGTCGGCACCGTGCGCGGCCGCACGGGACGCTATCATTTGGTTCGCGGCGCGGCGGCTGGCGAGTGTCCGGCGCGGTACGTCATCGTGACTCAGCCAGCGACGGGGGCATTGCAGGTGTCCGCACCGTTCGGCACCTGTGCCGACGGCGCGACGCTGCGGTTGCGCGCCGGAGCGCCGAGCGTTGCGATGCCCGACCCGGTGTCGCGGCAGATCGTGCAGTTCGACTGGGTCGATGGCCGCATGACGTCACCCGCAGCGGCGGTAGCGCTGGCCGCGGCCGATACGACGCCGGGCTGTGTGTCGCCCTACACTGTAAGCGCGTCGGTCGAGGCGGAGACGATCGCGCGGTTCGAGCGGTACTATCCCGACGCGTATCGGCGCGGTTCGCTGTTGAAGCGTACCGACATCGCACCCGATCAACTCCGGGAGGTCGTCGCCGGCCTTGCCTGTCTGTCGACATGGCCGAGCGGTGGCAAGATCGTCGCCGAGACGGCAACAGAGCTGTTCGCCAGTAAGCGCCACGGTGCACGTGCTTTCGCGGAACTGGAGCGTCTGGGCCGCGATGGCGACGCCGGCGTCTACCAGCAGGCCGCCGCGCGCAGCTTCGCTGCGGAAATGCGGTACCGCGTCGAACGCCGGTCGGTAGTGCGGATCTGACCGGCATATTACGGCAGGTCGGGCAGGCCGCGGCGATGACATTCGCGCGCAGCCAGCCTTGTCGTACGTGTCCGGAAAGGTCCGAATAGGTCATAAACTGTGACCTTGTTGCAACGGTTCTGACGAAAACCAATTTACCAAAATCGTCAAGTTTACTCAGCCACATAGCGGCTTATGCAGCGTCCGTTCCGGGTCAGCCCGGTGATGATTGCACGCACGTGAGCGGACCGCCCGAGGTGGCCGCGTAAGGGGAGTAACACCATGATTAGCTCAGCGACCAAGTGGCGCGCACTCGGCGGTAGCGTCTCGACGCTGGCCGTTCTGCTCGCCATGAGCGCCCCCGCGGCAGCGCAGAACGCGCCGGCTCCCGCGCAGGACGCGGCCAACGCCGAAGCCCGCTCGGCCGAACCCACCACGCAGGTCCAGAACGCGACCGACGCCACGGGTGCGGCCACGGAAGGCAACGACGAGATCGTCGTCACCGGTTCGCTGCTGCGTCAGACCGACTCGGCGACGCCGTCGCCGGTCACGACGATCACCGCGGCCAATCTGGACGCGCGCGGCATCAACACGGTGCAGGGTGCGATCCAGTCGCTGGCATCGAACAACGGCCCGGCGCTGACCAACTCCTTTACCGCCAACGGCGCCTTCGCCGGCGGTGCGTCGGCGGTGTCGCTGCGCGGTCTGTCGACCAACTCGACCCTCGTGCTGTTCGACGGTCTGCGCGCGGCCTATTACCCGCTCGCCGACGATGCGACGCGCAACTTCGTCGACCTCAACACGATCCCCGACGATATCGTGGACCGCATCGAGGTCCTGCGCGACGGCGCATCGTCCAGCTACGGCGCGGACGCGATCGCGGGCGTCGTCAACGTCATCACCAAGCGCAAGTTCAACGGTATCAGCGGTCGTGCGGAAGCGGGCATCAGCCAGGACGGCGTCGCGGCCAACCAGCGCCTGACGCTGACCGCCGGCACCGGCGATTTGGATGAGAAGGGCTACAACGCCTACATCAGCGGCTTCTTCTTCCGCAGCGAGGCGGTCTACAATCGCGACCTGCCCTATCCCTTCAACTCCGCCGACCAGCGCGGCGTCGGCACGGGTGGTCCGAACAACATCGCCAACGGCCTCGGTTCCGACGGCTTGCTGCCGAACAACGGCGTCATCGCCGGCGCGAACTTCTTCGTGCGTCCCGCGACGGGCACGACGGCCGTCCCCGGATCGCGATATCAGCTGCTGACACCGGGCTGTCTGAACGGCACCCCGTACAACACCACGGACGCCGATCGTGCGCAGACCAACAACGGCGCGATCGCCAACGTCGTCTGCCAGCAGGATCTGGTGAATCAGTACGGCGTGGTGTCGCCGAACATCGAGCGTTTCGGCGCGTCGGCGCGGTTCACCGGCAAGGTCGGCGACAATGCGGAGGCCTATTTCCAGGTCAATTTCCAGCAGTCCTCGTCCAACTACAGCGGCGATCCGTCGGTCATCCGCGGCAACGCGCCGGCGGGCATCCTCTTCCCGCAATTCTCGACTTCGTCGGCGGCGGCGCAATATGCTCCTGGCTCGGCTCCCCTGACGCTGCCGGTCTATGTCTGCCCGCGTGGTACGGTGAATTGCGGCGCCACCAACGGCACGCTCAACCCAAACAACCCCTTCGCGGCGGCCGGTCAGACGGCGCTGCTGCTCGGTACGCTGCCGAACTCGGTGACGTACAACGCCACGCGCAACCGCGTCTATCGTGCGGCAGCTGGTGTGCAGGGCACGATCGACGGTGGCTGGAACTACCGCGTCGATGCGACCGCGATGCACACCGACTTGCGTCGCACGCAGGCAGGCTATGTCTATATCCAGCATCTGCTGGATGTGATCGCGGACGGCAGCTACAACTTCCTCGACCCGTCGCAGAATTCGCAGGCGACGCGCGATTACCTGACCCCGACCAACATCGCGGACTCGAGCTCGGACCTGTACCAGTTGCAGGCGTCGGTTTCGAAGGAGCTGTTCCAGCTTCCGGGTGGCGCGGCTCAGCTCGCATTCGGGGGATCGGTGTTCTACGAGGCAATTGACGCGCCGTCGGCGAACCCGGACATCAACGGTCCGACGCAGCGGTATTTCACGATCAATGCGTTCGGCACCAGCGGCAACCGCACGGTCAGCTCGGCCTTCGGCGAGTTGCAGCTGCCGATCGTCGAGCAGTTCCTGGTGAACGCCTCGGGCCGTTACGATCATTATTCGTCGGGCCAGAGCAACTTTTCGCCAAAGATCGGCGCCAAGTTCACGCCGTTCCGCCAGCTGGCGGTGCGGGGAACGTGGTCGCGCGGCTTCCGCATCCCAAGCTTCGGTGAGGCCAACGCTCTGCCGACGACCGGTTATGTCACGAACAATGCGACGTTGTTCAACGACACGTACCTGGCGCAATATGGCTGCACGGTCGCCACGTTCGCCGACTGTCCGACCTACATCCGGTCCGGCAGCTACGGTCAGACGACGCTCGCCAGCCAGAACCTGAACCCGGAAAAGTCGCGTAGCTTCACCGCCGGTATCGTGTTCGAGCCGATCCGCAACGTCGCCCTGACGGTCGACTTCTTCGACATCAAGAAGACGGGTGCGATCACGACGCTGACGGCGGGCGACGCACTGGCCGCCTATTACGCAGGCGAGACCATCCCTGACGGCTTCGAGGTCATTCCGGACGCGGTTGGCGTCGGGTTCGAAAACGCCACGCCGCGCGTTGGTCTGGTGCGGTCGCAGCTGGTCAATGCCAACACGATCCACTCGCAGGGCCTGGATATTGGCGGCACGGCGCGTTTCGACCTGACCGACGGCCTCCGCTACACGATCTCGGGCGAAGGCAGCATCCTGTTCGACCTGAGCACGACGTTTCCGGGTGGCCGCAAGGAGAAGTATGTCGGCACGCTTGGCAACTACAACCTGACGGCGGGTTCGGGCACGCCCCGCTGGCGCGCCAACGTCACGCAGACGCTCGACATCCAGGACCAGTTCAGCCTCAGCGGCACGGTGAACTACGTCGCCGGGTATAACCTGTCGGCGGAGGATCAGGGTGGCGTGCGCGGCGACGGCGGCCTGGCGGTCGATTACCTGCCGGAGAATGTCGACGGATACATCACCGTCGACCTCGTCGGCACGGTCAAGGTCACGGACAAGTTCAGCTTCTACTTCAACGTCCTGAACCTGCTCAACGACCTGCCGCCGCTCGATCCGGCGACCTATGGTGCGTATCTCTACAACCCGGTGCAGGCGGGTGAGGGCATCTTCGGCCGTCAGTTCCGCGCCGGCGTCAAGTTCGGCTTCTAAGCCGGTATGACGAAGAAAAAGGGGCCTCGGCGATATTCGCCAGGGCCCCTTTTTCGTGTGTTTACGCCCGGACGACGGTCGCCGTGGGTCGCCAAGAATTCGCTCGTTGAATAGGAACATCGCATGACGAAGATGACGATCATGATCGCCTCGGCCGCCGCGCTGCTGGTGGCAGCCTCGTCAGGCGCTCAGGACGCGCCTGCGAGCAAGGAGACGCCCTCCGCCACGCCCGATCCCGACAAGAAGGTGTGCCGCCGTGAGCAGGCGCTGGGGAGCTTCCTGTCGAAGAGCGTATGCCACACGCGCCGGGAGTGGGCGACGATCGACAATGAGAACGGTGTCAACGCCGAAAACGCGCTGGCACGTCGCCGCACCGGGGTGCCTGGGCGCAATTAGCGGGACGAGCGTCCCGCCGTCCACCCACGCGACGGGATGTCTGCCGGTCAGAAGGATGGCGTCTGCGCGGTGGCTCGGGCGAGCCGACGTCGCGGCGTGGAACTGCAGGCCACGTGATCCAGCCCGCGGCTTGAAAAAGGCGCGGCAGAATCCGCCAGTGGCGGTTCCACCGAGCAGCCACCACATCGCGCGGAGGCGGTATTCCGACGATGTTGGGGCTGGCTCCCTGAGTAGGATTCGAACCTACGGCCGCTCGATTAACAGTCGAGAGCTCTACCGCTGAGCTATCAGGGAATGCCGTGCCGCGGTCCTATAAACGGTCGAAACGGCGGCGCAACCCCTTGCGTGACCATATTGCGACAATCCGTTCACGACCGCCGGACTGTGGTGGTCAGGCGATGAACTGTTCCATCGTGATGCGGTCGTCGAGCGCATGTTCGGGATCGAACATCAGCGTCAGTTCGCGCGCGCGATCGACGCAGATCGTTACCTCCGCCACGTCGCGGATCTCACGCTGGTCGGCGACGGCCGACACCGGTCGCTTACCGGAGTCGAGCACCCGGATGGCGATCCGCGCCTTGTCGGGCAGGATGGCGCCGCGCCAGCGCCGGGGGCGGAAGGGGCTGATCGGCGTCAGCGCCAGCAGGTTCGATCCCAGCGGCAGGATCGGGCCCTGCGCGGAGAAATTGTACGCGGTCGATCCTGCGGGCGTGGCGACGAGGATACCATCGCAGGCGAGCTCGGGCAGGACGATGCGATCGTTGACCATCACCTCCAGCTTGGCGGTCTGGCGCGTTTCGCGGAGCAGCGACACTTCGTTGATCGCGGGCATGGAGTGGATGCGCCCGTCGCTGCCGGTGACGGTGCATTGCAGCGGCGTGACCTTGAACGGACGCGCCTGTTCCAGTCGCCCCTCCAGACCATGCCGGCGCCACTCGTTCATCAGGAAGCCGACGGTGCCCAGGTTCATCCCGAACACCGGCACGGGCGCCTTGCGACGCTCCAGCATGCGATGCAGCGTCTGGAGCATGAAACCGTCGCCACCGAGCGCGACGATCAGGTCGGCATCCTCGACATCCACCCAGTCCTGCGCATCCGCCAGTTCCGCCGCGGCGGTCTGCGCCGGGGCGGTGGGGGAGGCGACCAGCGCCCGCCGCGGCGGCTGGCTCATCCGCCGGTGACGCTCATATGCCGGGCGACCGCCGGGGCAGAGCCGGCCTCGATCCGAAAGTCGTGGCGCGCGGGCTTGCGGCCGAGGCCGATGTCGATCGCCTCGTCCAGCGCCCCAATGCCGCCGTCGCGCAACGCAGCCTTCAGATCGACCTGATCGTCGTGACCGAGGCAGAGGTACAGCTTGCCCTCGGTCGTCAGCCGCACGCGGTTGCAGCCGTCGCAGAAATTGGCGGTCAGCGGCGAGATCAGGCCGAGACGCGTGTCGGTGCCCTCTACCCGCCAATAGCGTGCCGGTCCGCCGGTGCGGTGCGAATCACGGACCAGCGGAAACTCCGCGGACAGTGCGTCGAACACCGAAGTGAGCGGCAGGAAACGGTCCGTGCGATCCTCGTCGATCGCCCCGAGCGGCATCGTCTCGATCAGCGACAGGTCCAGCCCTTCCTCGACGCACCAGCGCAGCATCGGCGCAAGCTGGTGTTCGTTGAGACCCTTGAGCGCCACGGCGTTGATCTTGACCCGTAGTCCGACATCGCGGGCCGCGCGGATGCCGGCGATAACCTGCGTTACGTCGCCGTGCCGGGTGATGAAGCGGAAGGTGTCGGGTTCGAGGCTATCGAGGCTGACGTTGACGCGGCGGATCCCGGCGTTGACCATCTCGCTGGCATGTTCCGCGAGGTGCGTGCCGTTGGTGGTCATCGTCAGTTCGTCGAGGCCGGAGCCAACCAGTCGGCCGAGCCGTCGCACAAGCTCGCCGACATCGCGGCGGACCAGCGGCTCGCCGCCCGACAAGCGAATCTTCGTGACGCCGCGCGCGATGAAGCGTTCGGCGATGATCGCGATCTCTTCCAGGCTCAGCAGTGCCGATCGCGGCAGGAACGTCATCTTCTCCGACATGCAATATCGGCAGCGGAGATCGCAACGATCGGTGACGGAGATGCGCAGATAGCGGATCGTTCGGCCGTGCGGGTCGATCATCGGGTTGGTGGTGGCGCAACTCATCACGAAAGGAGCTAGGATGCGGGAGGGGCGGCGGCAAGCCCGACTTTTCTCCGCGCGAGCGCAACCTTTCACCGCGATGCCGAACATGCTCTTCCCACGACGTGCGGCTTTCCCCTAGGATCGGGCAATGAACGGGGGCGAAGAGCAGGGCGGGGCCGTGCCGCTGGTGGATGCGCGTGGTCGGCCCGACGCGGCTCTGACGGAGGTCGTCGCGCTCGCCGCCGATGGAGGACCGCTGCTGGTCCTGCTCGCGGCTGGCGAAGACCCGCTGCCCTATGCCGCGGCGGGAGCGAGCCATTTCCTGACCGAGCCGTGCGATGACGCATCCGTGACGGCCGCCCGCCGGTTCGCTGCCATGGCCCGACTGCACGAGCGGCGCACGCCGCTAGGCGAAGCGGCCGACATACCGAACGCTTTCCCTGCGCAACGCGACAAGGCGGTGATCGCGGTCGCTCTCTCGCGGATCGACCTGCTCAACGCCGCGCATGGGCGCGGCGCGGGCGATGCGGCGCTGTTGCAGGCGGCCGAACGTATCTCCGCGGCGACGGGGGCGTCCGTCACGACCCTGTCAGCGGCACGTTTCCTGGTGGCAGTGCACCAGGGCGAGGCGGCCGCCGCTGTCGCCCGGATCGCGCAGGCGCTTGCGCGGCCCTATGCGATCGGCGACGTGCCGGTGATGGCGGGTGCGCGGTTGGGACTGGCGCAGCCGGAGGCCGGCGACGATACCGCCGCGCTGGTTCGCCGCGCGATCGACGCGCTGGAACATGCCCGCGCGAGCGACGGCGCGACCGTGCGGGTCGCCGCGCGGGAGGGGGCGGCGCCGCCCGACGAACTCGCGATCGACCTGCATCATGCGGTCGCGGCCGGGGAAATCGCGGTGGTGTTCCAGCCGCAGGTGGAGATCGCGACGGGGCGCATCGTCGGGGTGGAGGCGCTGGCGCGCTGGTCGCATCCGCGGCTGGGGTCGCTGGGCGCGGAGGAGTTGTTCGCCGCCGCCGACCGCGCAGACCTCGGCATCGCCTTGTCCGATCATATCCAGGAACTGGCGCTGGCGCGGGCGGCGGCGTGGCCGCGGTCGCTGGGTACCCTGCGATTGTCGGTCAACCTCACTGCGGCCGACGTGACCCGCGCCGGCTTCGCGCGGCTGTTCCTCGACCGCGTCGACGCCAGCGGTTTTCCGCGCGGACGTTTGACGGTCGAGGTGACCGAGACCGGCATGATCCGCGAACTGGATGCCGCGGCGGCGCTGCTCGCCGAACTGCGCGGGGCGGGGTGCCGGGTGGCGATAGACGATTTCGGCACGGGCTATTCCAGTCTGGCTTATCTCAAGGCGCTGCCGCTCGATTATCTGAAGATCGACAAGGCGTTGGCGCGCGACATTACCGGCAATCCTCGCGACCGCGTCGTCGTGCGAGGGGTGATCGAGATCGCCCGGGCGTTGGGCCTGGCGGTGATCGCCGAAGGGGTCGAGACGCCGCAGCAACTGGCCTTGCTGGCAGCGGAAGGATGCGGCTGGTATCAGGGCTTCCTGCGCGCTGGCCCGCTCGACGAGGCTGCGCTGGTGCGGATGGTGGAGGGACAATGATCGGTTCGTCGATGATGCTCGTGCTGGCTCCCGCCGCGATCGTGGCGCAGGCTCCCGCAGAAGACGGTGTCGGGAAGGCGATGGCGGAAAGCGCGGCGGGGTGGAACACCAACGATCTCGATCGCTTCCTGGCAGTGTATGCCGACGATGCGGTGTTCGTGACCGGCGACGGGGACGGGCTCGCGCGGGGCAAGGCAGCGATCGCGGCCCGGTACCGGAAGAATTACGGCGCGACCGGCAAGCTGCGCGGGACGCTGAGTTTCAAGCCGCTGGTGGAGAAGGCGCTCGATCCGACGCACCGGCTGTACATCGCGCGGTGGACGCTGACCGGCGACAAGATCGAGACCGGCATGACGACGCTGGTGTTCGAGAAGCGCGGTGGCAAATGGCTGATCCTGAGCGACCATAGTAGCTGATCGGTAGGGGGCCACCCCGGGCAGTCGCGGCGGCGCTATATCCTGGCAGGCGGTGGGACTCATGTTGTCACCCTCTCCATCATGCCCGGACGAGTCCGGCATGACGCAGCAGGGGCGACGCGTTTGATCGCTTGTAATTAGGCACTGCGAGGTCGGATATCTTCCGCCTCTCACCCTGCCGTTTTCGCCAACCCCTTCGACAATTGCAGCGCGCCATGCAGTCGAGCCTTGGCGTCGGGCCACGCCCGGTTGAGGACAAGCTTGCCGTCGGGGCGCAGCTTCGCGACATCCTTCAGCCTGTCGACATAGGCCAGCAAGGCATCAATATTCGCCGGTTTATTGTCATGGAAGCTGACCAGTACGCCCTTCGCGCCGACGTCCATCTTGGCGATGCAGGCCTTGCGCGCATTGAGCTTGATCTCGATGACGCGGATCAGATTGTCCGTCGCGTCGGGCAGCGGCCCGAACCGGTCGATCAGCTCCGCCGCGAACGCCTCGATCTCCTGCGAAGCCTCCAGCTCGTTCAGGCGGCGATAGAGGCCCATGCGCAGGTCGAGATCGGGGACATAATCCTCCGGGATCAGGATCGGCGCATCCACGGTGATCTGCGGACTGAAGTCGCGCGGGCGATCGCGCAGGCCGCCGGCCTTCGCATCCATGATCGCCTCTTCCAACATCGACTGGTAGAGTTCGTAGCCAACCTCCTTGATATGACCGGATTGTTCGTCACCCAGCAGGTTACCGGCCCCCCGGATATCGAGATCATGACTGGCCAGCTGGAACCCGGCCCCCAGCGAGTCGAGATCGGACAGCACCTTCAGCCGCTTTTCCGCGGCGTCGGTCATCTGCCGCTCCGGCGGAGTCACGAGATAGGCATAGGCGCGCGTCTTCGCGCGGCCGACGCGCCCGCGTAGCTGGTAGAGCTGGGCAAGGCCGAAGCGGTCGGCGCGGTTGACGATCAGCGTGTTGGCGGAGGCGATGTCGATGCCGCTCTCGATGATCGTGGTCGATACCAGCACCTCGAACTTCTTGTCGTAGAAGGCGCTCATCCGCTCTTCGACATCGGTCGCACTCATTTGGCCATGCGCCACGACGTAGCGGATTTCGGGCACCTCCTTCCTCAAGTAATCTTCGAGGTCCGGCAGGTCGGCAAGCCGCGGCGTCACGATAAAACTCTGTCCGCCACGATAATGCTCGCGCAGCAGGGCCTCGCGCAGCACGACCGGATCCCAGGGCATGACATAGGTGCGCACCGCGAGGCGATCGACCGGCGGCGTCTGGATCACCGAGAGTTCGCGCAGGCCCGACATCGCCATCTGGAGCGTACGCGGGATGGGCGTCGCGGTCAGCGTCAGCATGTGGACGTCCGCCCGCAATGCCTTCAGCTTCTCCTTGTGCGTGACGCCGAACCGCTGTTCCTCGTCCACGATCACCAGCCCCAGCCGCTTGAAGTCGATGTTCTTCGCCAGCAGCGCGTGCGTACCGATGACAACATCGATCGTGCCCGCTTCCAATCCGTCGCGCGTCGCCTTCGCCTCCCCCGCGGTGACGAGACGCGACAGGCGCCCCATCTTCATCGGAAAGCCATCGAACCGGGCGCTGAAGTTGTTGAAATGCTGACGCGCGAGCAGCGTCGTCGGGCACACCACCGCGACCTGCTTGCCGGCCATCGCCGCAACGAAGGCGGCGCGCAGGGCCACCTCGGTCTTGCCGAAGCCGACATCGCCGACGATCAGCCGATCCATCGGCTTGCCCGCGGCAAGATCGTTCAGCACGTCGTCGATCGCGCGGTCCTGATCGTCGGTTTCCGAATAGGGGAAGCGGTCGACGAAGCTGGGATAGCCCGCGGCGTCCGGCTCCATGACGTCCCCCTGATGCAGCGCGCGCTCGGCTGCGGTCCGGATCAGGTCGCCCGCGATCTCGCGGATGCGCTCCTTCATCTTCGACTTGCGACGCTGCCACGCCTCGCCGCCTAGTCGGTCGAGGCTGGCGCTTTCCTCGCCCGATCCGTAGCGGCTCAGGACTTCGAGGTTCTCGACCGGGACATACAGCTTGTCGCCCCCGGCATATTCCAGCGCGACGCAATCGTGCGGGCTCTTGCCGACCGGGACGGAGGTCAGCCCGACATAACGGCCGATGCCGTGATCGGCGTGAACGACGAGGTCGCCCGGCGACAGCGTCGCGAGCTCGGCGAGAAACGCATCGGCGGACTTCTTGCGCTTGGTCCGGCGGACCAGCCGGTCGCCGAGCATATCCTGCTCGGTCAGTACGGCGACACCGGGGGCCGTGAAGCCGTGGTCGAGCGGCAGCACGACCAGCGCGACGCCGAAGCTCTTGGCGGTATCGGCGACGCCCAGCGCCTCCTGCCACGTCTCCGCCGTTTTGCCGCCCTTCAACCCGTGATCTTTCAACAGGTTGCCGAGGCGTTCTCGCGCGCCGATCGAATAGCTGGCGAGGACCGGCCTACGACCGTCCTTGCGCAGTTTCTCCAGATGCTCGACGACCGCTTCGTAGACGTTGGTCTGCGCGGCGCGCTCCGGGGCGAAGTCACGGGGGCCGTCGACCTCGAAGTCGAGGACGGTTTTCGACTCTGGCTCGTGATAGGGGGTCGTGACGTGGGTGGTCGCCGTATCCAGCGCGGCGCGCCACTCGTCGGCATCGAGGTACAGGGCCTTGGCGGGCAGGGGGCGATAGCTACCCGGCTGCGCCGCCTCCGCGCGTTTACGGTTTTCGTAATAGTCGGCGATCGCCTCGAACCGGCTTTCGCCTGCGGCACCCGTGACGCCGTCGCGGACGATCACGGCCTCGGCGTCGAGATGATCGAACAGCGTTACCAGCTTGTCCTCGAACAGGGGCAGCCAGTGCTCCATGCCGGCGAGACGGCGACCGTCCGACACCGCCTGATACAGCGGATCGCCGGTCGCGGTGGCGCCGAACCTCTCGCGATAGCGCGTCCGGAAGCGCTTGATCGACTCTTCCTCCAGCAGCGCCTCGGACGCGGGCAGGAGGGTGAAGCCGTCGATGCGGCCGGTGGTGCGCTGGTCCAGCGCATCGAAGGTGCGGACGCTCTCGATCTCATCGCCGAAGAAGTCGAGGCGCAACGCCTGTTCCTCCCCGCTCGGGAACAGGTCGACGATGCCGCCTCGAACAGCATAATCTCCTTGATCGTGAACGGTTTCCGTCCGGACATAGCCATTGGCTTGCAGGAGTGTGGCAAGATCGTCGCGGCCGATCCGCTCGCCCGGCGCGAGCGTCGCGACCAGCTGGCGGATGCGGAATGGCGTCAGCGCGCGCTGGGTCGCGGCGTTCACCGTCGTCAGCACCAGTTGCGGCGTCTTCGGCTTGGCCTGCAACCGATGCAGCGCGGCGATCCGCTCGGCCATGATGCGCAGCGTGGGGGAGGCGCGATCATAGGGCAGGCAGTCCCAGGCGGGGAACTGCACCACCTCCAGATCGGGTGCGAAATAGGGTGCGGTCGCAGCGATCGCGCGCATCGCCTGATCGTCGGCGGCGACGAACACCAGCCGCGTCTTCGCCGCCCGTGCCAGATCGGCGAGCAGCGATGGGCGGAACCCGTCGGGGACGCCGGACAGGGTCAGCGGGGTCTTGGCGGTCAGGATCGTCTTCAGGTCGGGCATGGTATCTCCCCCCTCCCGATGCGGGAGGGGCTAAGTCATTTGGCGATGGGGACGTAGCCGAGCTGGCGCATCGCATGCATCATCGGGCCGTCCCATTGCGGCGGACAGGGGAGCGACCCGATCGCCCACGCCATGATGTCGACATCCTGTTCCTCCAGCAGCGTCTCGAACCAGTCGAGCTCGTCGGCAGTCCAGCCGGCGTGATGCGCGTCGAAGAAACCGCCGATCATCAGGTCGGCCTCCTTCGTGCCGCGGTGCCAACTGCGGAATCGCAGACGCTTGATGCGGATTTCGTGATCCATAAGGCTCCCAACGGCGATGAGCCGGCGGGCGCTGGCGGCGCCCGTCGGCTGGGGTATAGGAGCGTATCTAGTCATGCGTCCCGCTATCCTCAATCCGCTGTTCGCAGAGGTCACGTCGCTGAAGGGCGTCGGGCCGGCGCTCGCCAAGCCGCTCGACCGGCTCGGGCTGGCGCGTGTCGTCGATGTCGCGTTCCACCTGCCAACGGGTTGGGTCGATCGGGTCGCGCGCGAGGAACTGGACGCGGCCGATGCCGGCCGGATCATCGCCATCGTGCTGACGCCGCGCAGCTATCGCGAGTCGAACGGGCGCGGACCGACCCGGGTCAACGCGTTCGACGCCGCGGGAAATGCCGTCAGCCTGACCTATTTCGGGGGGCATCCCGGCTGGGCGAAGAAGCTGCTGCCGCTGGGCGAGCCGAAGCTGGTGTCGGGGAGGCTGGACCAGTACGGCCAGGATCTCCAGATCGTACACCCCGAACTGGCCGATCCGGGTGAGGTCCTGCGGGCGCGCGAGCCTATCTATCCCCTGTCCGAGGGGGTGACGTCGCGGCGACTGTCGGGATTCGTCGAGCAGGCGATCGAGCGCGCACCGGTGCTGCCCGAGTGGATCGAGCCGGGGCTGAAGGCGAAGCGTGACTGGCCCGACTGGCGCGAGGCGCTGGTCCGCATCCACGCCGATCCCGCCGACGCGACGGCGCGGGCGCGGCTGGCCTATGACGAGGTGTTCGCCAACCAGCTGGCGATGACGCTGGTGCGCGCCGACACGCGCAAACGCCGAGGCCGGGCGCTGGCGGGCGATGGCCGGCTGCGCGACCTGTTGAAGCTGCCGTACAGCCTGACGGGCGCGCAGGCGCGGACGGTGCGGGAGATTGAGGGCGATCTGGCGCAGGAGGCACCGATGCTGCGGCTGCTTCAGGGCGATGTCGGGTCGGGCAAGACGCTGGTCGCGGCGATGGCGACGCTGGTCGCGGTGGAGGCGGGGGCGCAAGCGGCGATGCTCGCCCCGACCGAGATCCTTGCGCGGCAGCATTACGAGACGCTGCGGCGCACGCTCGCCGGGCTGCCGCTGGAGGTCGCGGTGCTGACCGGGCGCGACAAGGGGCGGGTGCGGGAGGCGACGCTGATGGGGCTGGCCGACGGATCGATCGATATCCTCGTCGGTACGCACGCGATCTTTCAGGAGGCGGTCGGCTATCGCGATCTGGCGCTGGTGGTGGTGGACGAGCAGCACCGGTTCGGTGTCGCCGAGCGGCTGATGCTGCAAGCCAAGGGCGCGCGCCCTCCGCACCTGCTGGCGATGACCGCGACGCCGATCCCGCGTACGCTGACGCTGGCGCAATATGGCGAGATGGACGTCAGCCGGCTCGACGAGATGCCGCCGGGCCGGCAGCCGATCGAGACGCGCGTCATATCGGAGGATCGGCTGGACGAGGTGGTGAATGCGCTGGGTCGCCACCTTTCGGAAGGCGGGCAAGCCTATTGGGTGTGTCCGCTGGTCGAGGAGAGCGAGAAGTCGGATCTCGCTGCAGCCGAGGCCCGGGCGGAGGAACTCGGGCGGCGCTTCCCGGGCAAGGTCGGCGTCGTTCACGGCCGAATGAAGCCCACGGAGAAGGACGACGTTATGGCGGCGTTCTCGGCGGGGGCGCTGGGCGTGCTGGTCGCGACGACGGTGATCGAGGTCGGCGTCGACGTGCCGAACGCGACGCTGATCGTGATCGAGCATGCCGACCGTTTCGGGCTGGCGCAGCTCCATCAGTTGCGCGGACGCGTGGGGCGCGGCGGCGGTCTGTCGCGCTGCCTGCTGGTGCGGGGATCATCGCTGTCCGAGACGTCGCGCGCGCGACTGGCGCTGATGCGGGAGACGAACGACGGCTTCCGCATTGCCGAGGAGGATTTGTGGCTGCGTGGGGGTGGCGAGATGCTGGGGACGCGCCAGTCCGGGGAGCAGGGCTTCCGCCTTGCGCCACCCGACCTGCTGCCGGACCTGCTGCAATGCGCGCAGGACGATGCGCGGCTGCTGGTTGATCGCGACGGCGGTCTGGAGGGCGAGCGGGGGCAGGCGGCGCGGATAGCGCTGTACCTGTTCGAACGCGATGCGGGGGTGGCGCGGCTGCGGTCGGGCTAGCAGCATTGACGGGTTCGGCCCTTGCGGCCAACGATCGCGGTCATGGCTGCCCTGATCCCCATCCTGATCGTCCTGCTCGCCGGTGTTGGCGTCGCCGTGCAGCCGCCGACCAACGCCGCGCTCGCGAAGATATCCGGGTCGCTCTGGCTCGCTTCGCTGGTGTCGTTCGCGGTCGGTACGATGGTGCTCGCGGCGGGATGGGCCGCGCTGGACCGCACACCGCTCTCCGCCCTGAAAGGGGCACCTGGCTGGGCGTGGGCCGGCGGGCTGTACGGTGCGTGCTTCGTCGCCGCCCTGGCCTATGCCGCGCCGCGGCTGGGCCTGGCCTCGACGTTGACGATCGCGGTCGCAGGGCAACTCGTCACGGCCATCCTGCTCGACCATTTCGGGCTGTTGGGCTTGAAGGTCGAGCCCGTCAGCGTGGCGAGGATCGGTGGTGTCGCGCTGGTCATCGCCGGTGTGCTGCTGGTCCGGCGTGGCTAAGACGCTGACCCGGCGTCCCGAATTGTTACAAAGCCGTGACGGATGCGTATTGACCGGCTGTCATTAGAAGATCATGCAGGTATCCAGAGGGTCGGGCCGGGAGTGATCCTGCCGTCCAGCCCAGCCTTCCCGATGTCCGTCGGGGGAAGCCGCCGGTCGCAAGATCGGCGGCTTGTTTTGTGTTCAGGCGCGGCGGATCGCCTGTAACAGCTGGTGATAGTCGGACATCCCGATCATCCGCTCCAGCCGGCACCCGATGCGACCACCCAGCGACCAGCGGACCTCGGCGGCGACCTTGCCGACCCGCGGCAGCGTGATCTGGATGCGGTCGCCCTCGCCATATTCGCCGTCGACTCGTACCATCAGCCCGCGGGCGGAGACGTTGACGACCGTCGCCAACCGCTCGATCCCATCCGTGCACGCCAGACGGGTGCGGTGGATGACGTCGATGCGGGGTTCGCTGCGATCGTCGATGCTGGTGCGAAGGCCGGCGCTGTTCATTCTCGATCCTCGTCGCGTCGGCTCCGATGACGCGAACTTCGTATACCGGTGCGAATCCTTACCGGACGTTAATCTGCATTACTGGGAACCAGCATTCCGTGATGCTTTTTGCCCGCTGACAGCCGGCGCGGTGCAGCAACGGCGATCGACGCCGCGTCGTCGCCGATCGCCTCGCCGTCGACGCGCGCACCGCCGCCCGCGATCAGGCGCTTCGCTTCGCCCTTGGATTTCACGAGCCCGAGCCCGAGCAGCGCGTCGAGCACGCCGATCGACCCGCTCACCATCAAGGTCGGCAGTGCGGCACCACCTGAACCCTCCTCGAACGTCCGGCGCGCAGTCTCGGCAGCCTCCTCGGCGGCGGCACGGCCGCGGCACATCGCCGTCGCCTCGTTGGCGAGCACCTTCTTCGCCTCGTTGATCTCCGCGCCGGGCAGCGCTTCCAGCCGGCGGATCTCGTCGAGCGGCAGGTCGGTGAACAGGCGCAGGAAGCGCCCGACATCGCGATCGTCGGCGTTGCGCCAGAACTGCCAGTAATCGAAGTGCGGCAACTGATCTTCGTGCAGCCACACCGCACCCGACATCGTCTTGCCCATCTTGCCGCCATCCGCGGTCGTGATGAGTGGGGTCGTCAAGCCGAACACTTCGGTGCCGTCCATCCGCCGCGCCAGTTCTATGCCGTTGACGATGTTCCCCCACTGATCGCTGCCGCCCATCTGCAACCGGCAGCCGGCACGGCGCGACAGTTCCAGAAAGTCGTACGCCTGCAAGATCATGTAGTTGAATTCGAGGAACGACAGCGACTGCTCGCGATCCAGCCGCAGCTTGACGGAATCGAACGACAGCATCCGGTTGACGGAAAAATGCTGGCCGACATCGCGTAGGAACGGGATGTATTCCAGCGCGTCGAGCCAGTCCGCATTGTCGAGCATCACCGCGTCGGTCGGTCCGTCGCCGAAGATCAGGAAGCGTTCGAAAATCCGCCGGATCGACGCAACATTGGCCTTGATCCCGTCCTCGCCCAGGAGCTTGCGCGCCTCGTCCTTGAAACTCGGATCGCCGATCTTGCCGGTGCCGCCGCCCATCAGCACGATTGGCTTATGGCCGGTCTGCTGAAGCCGGCGCAACAGCATGATCTGCACCAGGCTGCCGACGTGCAGCGACGGCGCGGTCGGATCGAAGCCGATATAGCCGGGGACGATCTGCTTCGCCGCCAGCGCATCGAACGCCACCGCGTCGGTCTGCTGGTGGATGTAGCCGCGGTTGCCGAGGACGGTGAGCAGGTCGGACTGGTAGGACATGGCCGGCGGTTAGCAACTCGCGGGCGCGGCGTCACGTCCCGCGGATTGCGTCACGTCTGCGGAAGTTGCGCCTGCGGATCGACGGGAGTCCGGCCCTTGCGCAGTTCGAAATGCACTTCTGGCCGGTCGGCTGCGAAGCCCGTATCGCCCGACAGCGCGATCGTCTGGCCGCGCTTGACGCTCTGGCCGCGGCTGACCAGCAGCTTCGAAGCATGGCCGTAGACGCTTGTCCAGCCGCCGCCATGCTTGATGATGACGAGGCCGCCCAGCGCCTTGATGCCGTCGCCGGCATAGGCGACGACGCCGTCGGCGGTCGCACGGATGGGGGTCGACAGCGGCACCGCGATCTTGATCCCGTCGCTGCGTTCGCCGCTGGCACCGGGGCCGAACCGCTTGACGACGCGGCCGTCGACCGGCCAGCCGAAGCCGCCCCCCGCCAGCCGGACCGGCGGCGCGACCGGGGTGGTGGGCGGCAGCTTGCGGGTCGGTCGCGACACCGGCCGCGCGGGTGCCTGGTTCTGGGCGAGCGCCGGCTCGCCGCCGGTCAGGATGTCGTCGACGTCGAGGCGGAAGGCCGCCGCGCGTTCGGACGCGCGCGATTGGCCGGCGGCGGTGCCGGGGATCACGATCCGCCGCCCGGCGCTGAGCGTGTACGGCTCCGCCAGCACGTTCGCGGACACGATCCGCGACCATTCCACACCGTAGGCGCGGGCGATCGCGATCCCCGTCTCGCCCGACCGGACGAGGTGATAGCGCCCCGCCGGGATATCAAGCCTTTGTCCGATCCGCACGGTGTAGGGCGAGGCGATGCCGTTCGCGCGCGCGATCGCGTCCAGCCCCGCGCCGGTGCGGTCGGCGATCCGGCGCAGCGTGTCGCCGGACCGCACGGTGTAGGTCGATGCCTCGACCTCCACTGCATCCGCTGCGACAGGGCGCGCTTCCCAGGCCGGCTTGGAACTGGCGGCCGGCAGCGCGACGGTGCCGACGCGGCGATCCGGCTCCTCCGCCGCGCCCAATGTATCTTGCGGCGGTTCGTCAGGCACGGGGTCTGCGACCGGTTCCGCAGGTCGTTCGGCAGGCCCTCCGAATGGCGGGGTCCTGTAGGAGGCAGGCGGCTCGACCTGCGGGATGCAGCCGGCGAGACCGACCGCGATCAGCAGGAGCGCCCGCGTCCGCATCGCTCAGCGATACGCCCGTTCGAGCATCGCGAGCGACGCTGCGTGCGTCATGTCCAGATGCAGCGGGGTGACGGAGATATGGCCCTCCGCCGCCGCCGCCAGATCGTCGTCGCTGCCGGGGCGATGCTCCGTCACGCCGAGGGCGAACCAGTGATAGTCGTAGCCGCGCGGATCGGTGTTGGTGACGATCTTCAGCCGCCCGTAATCGCGCAGGCCCTGCGGAGCGACGCGGATGCCCTTCACCGCGTCGACCGGCACGGCCGGAAAGTTGACATTGACCAGCGTGCGAGGCGTCATCGGCGCGTCGATCAGGGGCCGCAGCACCCGCTCGCCCCACGCCTCCGCCACCCCGAATGGAACCGCATCGCCCAGCCCGTCGCGGCTGTACACCTGGCTCAATGCGATCGATCGAATGCCGGCCAGCGCACCTTCCATCGCGGCGGACACGGTGCCCGAATAGGTCACGTCCTCACCCAGATTGGCGCCGCGATTAACGCCCGAGAGAATCAGATCGGGCGGCGCATCGGCCATGATCTTCGCCACCGCCATCATCACCGCGTCCGTCGGCGTGCCGGCGACGGCGAAACGCCTGTCGTCGTGGCGGCGCACGCGAAGCGGCCGGGTCAGCGTCAGCGAGTGGCCCGCGCCCGACTGTTCGTCGGCGGGCGCAACGATCCAGACATCGTCGGAAAATGCTGCGGCGATCCGCTCCAGCACCTTCAGGCCGGGAGCATGATACCCGTCGTCGTTGGTCAGCAGGATTCGCATCAGCGCGCCGGCTCCAGCACGGCCATGCCACCCAGATACGGCTGCAACACCGCCGGGACCGTGACCGAACCGTCCGCCTGCTGATAATTCTCGATGACGGCGACCAGCGTGCGCCCAACCGCGAGGCCGGACCCGTTCAGCGTGTGCACGAAATGCGGCTTGCCGCCTTCCGGGCGATAGCGGGCGTTCATCCGGCGCGCCTGAAAGTCGGTGCAGGTCGAACAGCTCGAAATCTCGCGATACCCCGTCTGACCCGGCAGCCAGACCTCCAGATCATAGGTGCGCGCGGCGGAGAAGCCCATGTCGCCGCTGCACAACAGCATCCGGCGATACGGCAGATCCAGCGCTTCCAGCGCACCCTCGGCGGCGCGGGTCATGCGCTCGTGCTCGGCATCGGACGCATCGGGCGTCACGATCGACACCATCTCGACCTTGTCGAACTGGTGCTGGCGGATCAGCCCGCGCGTATCGCGCCCCGCCGCGCCGGCTTCCGAACGGAAGCAGGGCGTCAGCGCGGCGAGGCGCAGCGGCAATTCGGCCTCCGCCAGCACGCGTTCGCGCACGAGGTTGGTCAGCGACACCTCCGCCGTCGGGATCAGCCACCGATCGTCCGTCGTCCGGAACAGGTCGTCGGCGAACTTCGGCAACTGGCCGGTGCCGAACAGCGCCTCGCTGCGCACCAGCACCGGCGGCGCAACCTCTTCATACCCGTGCTCAGCGACGAGGCGGTCGAGCATGAACTGGCCGAGCGCGCGGTTCAGGCGGGCGATGCCGCCGCGCAACAGCGTGAAGCGGGCACCCGCGATGGCAATCCCCGCCTCGAAATCCATGCCCAACGCGGGACCGATCGCGTCATGCTCGCGAACGTCGAAGTCGAACGCGCGCGGGGTGCCCCATTCGGACACCAGCCGGTTATCGTCCTCGTTCTTGCCCTCCGGCACGTCGGCCGCGGCACGATTGGGGATCGCAGCGAGAGCGGCGTCGAGTTCCGCGCCGATCGCGCGTTCTTCCTCTTCCAGTTGCGGCAAGCGCGCTTTGAGGTCGGCAACCTCCGCCATCAGCGCCGTGGCGCGGACCTCGTCCTTCTGCGCCTTGGCCTGACCGATCTGCTTCGACAGGTCGTTGCGGCGGGTCTGCGCGTCCTGCGCGGCGGCGGTGGTGCGGCGGCGGCGCTCGTCCAGCGCGACCAGCCACTCGCCCTGCGCAGGCAGCGCGCGGCGGGCAAGGGCGGCGTCGAAAGCGGCGGGATCGTCCCGAATGGCGCGAATGTCGTGCATGGCGCGGGGCTATGCCGGGCGCGGGGAAGCCACGCAAGACGGGCGTCCGACTGCGCGGGCGAGCGTACTTGAGCAAGGGACCGGCAACCCTCTCGCCGCGGCCGGCGTTACACCCTCCAGATGCACGATAATCAGGAGATGAGACGATGCAGGTTCCCCACAACGCGTTCGTGCTCGTGGCCGACGGTCGCAAGGCGCTGTTCTTCCGCAACGAAGGTGATGCCGAATTCCCGAACTTGCAGGTCGAACACGCGCAGGAGCTTGTGAATCCGGCCGATCGCGACCAGAAGACGGATGCCGCTGGCGGTGCGCGCTCGACGCAGACCGGTGCGGGTGCCCCCGCGGTGGCGCAGGGTGGCAGCAACCACGCCTCGGGCGGTGGCGCGCAGTTCGCCCCGTCGCGTGGGTCGATGGGTGAAACCGACTATCATCAGCAGGAGGAAGACCGCTTCGCTGCGGAGACTGCCGACATGCTGAAGCGCCGGGCGCTCGCGAACGAGTTCGAATCGCTGATCATCGTCGCGCCGCCGAAGACGCTGGGCGAACTGCGCAAGCATTACCACAAAGCGGTTAGCGACCGGCTGACGGGCGAACTGGCCAAGGACCTGACCGGGCATGCAGTGCCCGATATCGAGCAGGCGCTGCGGTCGGCGTAACGACGCGGCACGACCGTACCGCACCGGAAAAGGGCTCCCGCTTCGTGCAGGAGCCTTTTTTCATGTCAGCGGATCAGGCGGCCTGCGGCTTGGCGCGGCGGTGACGTGCGACGAGCGCGGCGGCCGCTGCACCGAACAGGAGGACCATCGGGGGGGCCGGAACAGGTGTGGGCGGGCCGCCGCTGGAGCCGGTGCTGCCCGATGCGCTGCTGGCGGACGAGGCGGACGAGGCGGAAGAGGCGC
Organism: Sphingomonas sp. AC435; assembly: GCF_979253005.1. Classification (NCBI taxonomy): domain Bacteria; kingdom Pseudomonadati; phylum Pseudomonadota; class Alphaproteobacteria; order Sphingomonadales; family Sphingomonadaceae; genus Sphingomonas; species Sphingomonas sp. AC435. Next base: position 62,127 of record NZ_CEEDCJ010000002.1, on the reverse strand, counting down.
TCGACGCCGACGATGCGCTGGACGCGCTCGAGGCCGAGGAGGCGCTGCTCGCAGACGAGCCGTTCGACGACCAGCCGCCGCTGGAGCTCCACCCGCCGCTCGACGACCAGCCGCCGCTCGACGACGGATGGCCCGGTTTGCCCGGATAGCCGCTGCTGCCCGAGGCGGAACTGGCGCTGGAGGCCGAACTCGCACTCGACGCCGAACTGGCGCTGGACGCCGAGCTGGCGCTGGAGATACCGGAGGAGGTGGAGACCCCCGACGACGTGGACACGCCCGACGAGGTCGAAACCCCGGACGACGTGGAGACACCAGACGAGGTCGACACGTTGCCGCTCGACGTGGAAACACCCGACGATGTCGACACGCCCGACGACGTGGAGACGTTCCCGCTCGAGGTAGAAACGTCGCCGGAGCTCGACACGCTGCCCGACGAGGTCGACACGTTGCCCGACGAGCTGGAGACGCCGCCGGTCGAACTCGAGACATTGCCCGAGCTGGAGCTGGAGATGACGTTGCCGCCGGAGCTGGTGGACGAGATGACCACCGAACCGCCGCCACCGCCGCCACCAAAGCCGAAGCCCCCGCCAAATCCGCCGCCGAAGCCGGGACCGCCACCGAAGCCGCCACCGATCACCGCCGGCGCGAAGCCGCCACCGCCGCCGATGAACGGGCTGCCCATCGGTTCGGGGATCGGAACGGGCGGCGATTGGGTGGAGACGGTGACGACCGCGGGCGCGCAGGTCGTGGTCGTGCGGGTCGTGACGCGGCGGACGCGCGGCTTGCTGGCGACCTGGCGATGGGCGACTCGCTTGACCATCTTCTGCTTGGAATAGGCGACGCGTTGCGGACGCTCGGCGACATGAACAGCGCCGCCGCCGATCACGGCTCCGCCGCAGGCGCAAGCGCAGAGTTTTGCAAGAGCCATCCGCACAGACATAAGATCGGTCGCTTTCCCGTTTGCGTCGCAACCAAAGCCCGGACACCCGGGATTCGGCGGCACCTACCCGCTGTGCGAGTAAGGGGGCCAACAAACTCTTAAGCGCAATCGCGTTAACCACGATTTGGCGGAGTTTTGCTCCGGAACGACCGCATGGATCATGCTTCGCGGGGTTAACGTGCCACAATGATACAGCGCAGACCTCGTAACCACTGTGGCACCTACGCAGCGCGGCTAGAGCGTGGTTTTCCCGCCACATCGGTTTGAAAACACGGACCCGGTTTCTTCACCGTCCGCTTGTGAGGCGTTCGATCCGCTACTATAGGCGCATCGATATTTGGGGGCGACCCGATGCCGCGAGCAAACATGCCGCGCACGATGGGTCGAAGGAGAGTGGGGCATGGCGACCGTGTTGAATCGCGTGGATGAGCTTCCCTCCGGTCTGGGCGCGGCGAACGATGCCGACGGCTACAGACCCACGGCCGACGAGCCGTTCATGAGCCTGCGTCAGCAGGCATACTTCCGTGACAAATTGCTGTGCTGGAAAGAATCGATCCTGCTGGAGGCGCAGGGGACTCTCTCGCAGCTTCAGGTCGACTCGCTGCGCGAGGCGGACCTGACCGATCGTGCATCGAGCGAGACCGACTGGTCGATTGAGTTGCGGACGCGGGACCGGCAGCGCAAGTTGATCAGCAAGATCGATGCGGCGATCCGGCGGATCGACGAGGGCGAATACGGGTACTGCGAGGTTACCGGCGAGCCGATCAGCCTGGGTCGGCTGGAGGCGCGGCCGATCGCGACGATGACGGTCGAGGCGCAGGAGCGGCACGAGCGTAACGAGAAGGTTTCCCGCGAGGATTAAACCGTCCCGAAGCGGGACGCTTCAGGGAACGCGAGCGCTCATTTTAAGGATTTGGCGACGTTCTGCCGGGTACGCGGACGCTCGGTCAGGTCATACGGGCGCATGTGAATATGGACGGCATCTCACGCGAGTGGAACGGAGCGGAGCCGGACGCGCATCATGGCGGTGGCGGGGATGCCGATAGCGGGTCGGGCTCCCGGCAGCGGCATCGCGACAGCCTGCTGCTCAGCGCCCATCTGAAAATCGGCGACGATCCGACCGTATTCGACGTTCGCATCCGCAACCTGTCGGCAGGGGGCCTGATGGCGGAGCATCCGGCGCGGGTCGCCGCGAGCACACCGGTATGGCTGGACATGCGCGGTGTCGGCGCGGTCACCGGCAAGGTGGCGTGGTGCGCCGAGGGGCGGCTGGGCATCGCGCTTGACCAGGCGATCGACCCGCAACTGGCGCGGAAACCGATCGGCGGCGGCACGACGACGCCCTTCTATGCCAAGCCGCTACCCCGCCGCTGAAGTGGGCGAGGCAGGGCTTGCGATCACCGGCTCTACAGTCCGGCGATCTCTTCCTTGAGCTTGAGTTTCTGCTTCTTGAGTGCGGCCAACGTCACAGCATCGGGAAGCGGCCGGTGCTCTTCTTCGGCGATGCGCCGATCAAGCGTGGCATGCTTGCCCTCCAGGGCTGTCTGATGCGCGGTCGACTGCATGGGCAGGGTCTCCTTTGCTAACGGGGAATGGAGTAAACCACGCACGCGTGGTTTTGTCGCCATGCGATCGAAACCGATTGCGATGTTCCGTGCGCGATCGTCCGTCGGCCGTTTCCACGGGCCGCTTTTCCGTTACAGAGAGCCGATCGCACGGGGTTGGGGACGCAAGTGGACGATACGCAACTGATCGCCAGGCTGGACGTGCTGCGGCAGGACCATCGCGACCTGGACGCCGCGATCGCTGCGCTGGCGATCGTCCCGGTGCCCGACCAGCTCCAGCTCGCACGCTTCAAGAAACGCAAGCTGCGGCTGCGCGATGAGATTGCGATGCTGGAAGACCAACTGGTCCCCGACATTATTGCTTAACGCGCGACTTCGGGACGCACGGCGCGCGCGTAGGGCATGGTCGCGTCACGCCGCTCGTGTAAATTATCCGTCATGACCCGCACCACGCCTGATTCGCGGCTCGATCGCCGCTTCGTCGATGCGCTCTACACCGACGCGATGTTGCTGGCGGACGAGGCGCGCGCGTATTTCGACGAGGCCGGCCGGGCGGAGCGGGAGTCGCTCGATCCGTTCGCCCGCGTGACGTTCTCGTGCGAGTCGCTGAAGGTGACGACACGGCTGATGCACGTCATAGCATGGCTGATGACGCAACGCGCGGTCGAGGCGGGCGAACTCACCCCGCGGGCCGCCGCCGATCCGTCTCGCCGGCTGGGCGATGCTCCCGCTCATGATGCGGACGTCGCGGCGACGTTGCCGCCGCGGGCAGGGCGGCTGATTGCGGCAAGTGCGGCGCTGCACCGCCGCGCTGCGGCAATGGACCGGACGCTGGCGGGTGACGTGCCGACGGCGGCGTGTGGCGTGCATTCGTTGCAGCGGCGGTTGGCTGCGTCGTTTTAGATCGGCTGACGGGAGTAAGGCTGATTTCGGTGGCGAGTCACCGGCGGACAGGCCCGACCCCAACCCCTCCCCTGAAGGGGAGCGAGTAGAAAGGAGGCATCCCGTTTAGGGGAGAGCGATCCGCATCAATCCCCTGAAGGCGAAAATAAGGAGGGGAACGGGGTCGGGCAGGCGTTCCAGCCCTCAGGCGCCGATGCGCGCCCTTGCGGCGTCGTATTCCGCCTGCATCCGGGCGACGCGCGCTGCGACCGGTTCGACCGCGTCGATGACGCCGATGCCTTGGCCGGACCCCCATATGTCGCGCCACGCCTTGGCCTTGCTGCCTTCGCCGCCGTTGCTCTGGCCGAAATTCATCGTCTTGTAGTCGCCCTCCGGTAGAGCGTCCGGGTCGAGCCCGGCCGCTTCTATCGAGCCGCGCAGATAGTTGCCGTGAACGCCGGTGAAGAGGCTGGAATAGACGATGTCCTTGGCGCGCCCGTCGACGATACCCTGTTTGTAGGCCGCGTCGGCGTTGGCTTCGTCGGTGGCGATGAAGGCGGAGCCGATATAGGCGAGGTCCGCGCCCATCGCCTGCGCGGCCAGCACCGCGCCGCCGTTGGCGATCGACCCGGACAGTGCCAACGGTCCGTCGAACCACTGCCGGATTTCCTGGATGAGTGCGAACGGCGATTGGCGGCCGGCATGCCCGCCCGCACCAGCAGCGACTGCGATCAGGCCGTCCGCGCCCTTCGCCACCGCCTTGCGGGCGAAGGTGTCGTCGATGACGTCGTGCAGCGTGATGCCGCCCCAGCCGTGAACGGCGGCGTTCAGGTCTTCGCGTGCGCCCAGTGACGTGATGACGATCGGCACCTGCCATTTGGCGCAGGTGATCAGGTCCGCCTCCAACCGATCGTTCGAGCGGTGGACGATCTGGTTCACGGCGAATGGCGCGGCGGGGGCATCGGGATTGGCGCGGTTGTACGCGGCGAGTTCCTCGGTGATCCGGTGCAGCCATTCGTCGAGCATCGCAGAGGGGCGCGCGTTGAGGGCCGGGAACGAGCCGACGATGCCCGCCTTGCACTGCGCGATCACCAGTTCCGGGCCGGAAATCAGGAACAGCGGCGAGCCGATGACCGGCAGGCGTAGGCGATCGAACAGGGCGGGAAGCGTCATGCCGCGAACCTTGGCGGGACGAGACGATGCTGTCCAGCGACCACCCGTTGAAACCCGCTTCGGATGGCGTATGACACTCACCATACACCGAATAGGGGATTCTGTTTCATGAAGCTCGCCGTCGCAGTCCTGCTGTCGCTGTCCGTGTCCGCGCCGGCGCTCGCCGCCGCTACGTCTTCCGGGCAATTGCCACGCAACGTCGTGCCCGTGCTGTACGATATCAGCGTGCGGCCGGATGCCAAGACGCTGACCTTTTCGGGGTCGGAAACAGTGACGGTCGACGTGCGGGAAGCGACCCGCACGATCGTGCTGAACGCCGCCGATCTCGACGTGACCAGCGCGACGTTCGACGGCAAGCCTGCGAAGATCGCAATGGACAAGGAGGCGCAGACGCTGACCCTGACGCTGGCGGCACCGGCGACGGTGGGTCGCCACGCGGTGGCGTTCCAGTGGACGGGCAAGATCAGCCAGTCGGCATCAGGCTTCTTCGCGATCGATTACAGCAATGCGGACGGCACGCCGGCGCGCATGCTGGCGACCCAGTTCGAGGCCCCGGACGCGCGCAAGTTCGCACCGATGTGGGATGAGCCGTCGTTCAAGGCGCGGTTCCGCCTGACGACCACCGCGCCCGCGGGGCAGCTGGCCTATTCCAACATGCCCGCCAGCAACGTGGCGAAACAGGCGGACGGGTCGCAACTGTACAAGTTCGGCGAGACGCCGCTGATGTCCAGCTATCTGCTGTTCCTCGGCATGGGCGATGTCGATCGCAAGACGGTGAAGGGCGGGCCGGTCGAGATCGGCGTCATCACCCGCAAGGGGGTGGTCGATCAGGGCGATTACGCGCTGGGCGCGGCGAAGCGGCTGCTCGCCTACTACAACGACTATTTCGGCCAGCCCTATCCGCTGCCGAAGATGGACATGATCGCCGGTCCGGGGTCCAGCCAGTTTTTCGGCGCGATGGAGAATTGGGGGGCGATCTTCTATTTCGAGCCGACCCTGTTGTTCGACGCGGCCCGCACCGCGGAGAGCGGTCGTCAGCAGGTCCACAGCGTCGTCGCGCACGAAATGGCGCACCAGTGGTTCGGCGATCTCGTCACGATGGGCTGGTGGGACGATCTGTGGCTGAACGAGGGCTTCGCGAGCTGGATGGAGGGCAAGGCCACCAGCGTTCTGAACCCGACGTGGAAGGCCGATGCGGTCGCCGTCGCCTATGAGCGGGAGGGCGCGATGCAGCTCGACGCGACGGCGGCGACTCACCCGATCATCCGCCACGTCCAGACCGTCGACGAGATCGGTCAGGCATTCGACGGCATCACCTACTCCAAGGGTCAGGCCGTCATCGGCATGATGGAGTCGACGCTGGGCGAGGTGAAGTTCCGTGACGGCATCCGCCGGTACATGGCGAAATACAAATACGGCAACACCGTCACCGACCAGCTCTGGACCGAGTTGTCGGCCGCGGCGGGCCGGGACGTGACGAAGATCGCGCATGATTTCACGTTGCAGGGCGGCGTGCCGCTGGTGACGATGACCGGCGCGCGCTGCGCCGGGGGCGTGACGACGGTGTCGCTGTCGCAGGGGCGCTATGGCCTCGACGCGCCGTCGAAGACCGCGCAGACGTGGCACGTACCGCTGGTCGTCGCGATGGTTGGCGGCGGCAGCACCAGCGCCGTCGTATCGGGCGCGCAGGTGACGCCGGTGCAGGTCAAGGGTTGCGGCACCGTGGTGCTCAACCGCGGCAAGGGCAGCTACACGCGCGTCCTGTACGACGAGGCCGGGCATTCCGCGATCGTGCGCGACTATGCGAAGCTGACGCTGGAGGACCGGGTCGGCACGCTCGGCGACGATTTCGGACTGGCGCTCGGAGGTTATCAGGACCTTACCCGCTATTTCGCGGTGCAGGACCGGGTGAATGCCGGCTCCGATCCGCTGGAATGGTCGGTCGTGGCGTCGAAGCTGGGCACGCTGACCGGTCTGTTCGACCAGACTCCGCTGGAGCAGCCGCTGCGTACCAAAACCAACGCGATGCTGTCGCCGGTGCTGGCGCGGATCGGGTTCGAGGCGCGCCCGGGCGAGGAGCCGCTGGCGAACAACCTGCGCGAGACGCTGGTCGGGCGGTTGGGCTCCAATGGCGATCCGATGGTCGTCGCCCGCGCCCGCAGCTATGTCGCGCAGCTTGCGACGAACCCGACGGCGATCCCGGCATCGATCCGCCAGCCGATCCTGTCGACCTATGCCATCAACGCCACGTCGGCGGAGTGGGATCAGTTGCTGAAGCTGATGCAGGCGGAGCGGTCGCCGGTGGTGAAGAACCGCTACGTCTCGCTGTTGGGTGCGGCGCGCGATCCGGCGATCGGTCAGCGTGCGCTGGACCTGATCAAGACGGACGCGCTGACGCCGCCGCAGAAGGCCAGCCTGTTGCGGTCGGTCGCGGGCCGTCACCCCGATCTGGCATTCGACTGGGCGATCGCGAACCGCGAACTGGTCGACACCTTCGTCGAGCAGAGCCAGCGCGGCGGCTATGTCGCCGGGCTGGGTGGCGGATCGAACGATCCGGCGATGCCGGGCAAGATCCGGGCCTATGCCGACAAGTATCTGCCGGAGCCGGCGCGCAAGCCGGCGCAGCAGACGATCCAGCTGATCGGCGTGCGCAAGGCGGCGGCCGAGAAGTTGCGTCCGGGCACGCAGGCTTGGCTGGGTTTGTAAGGGCTTAGTTACTCGAAGCGCCAAGGAGGGGAGTAGCGGGATGCCGCTACTCCCCTTTATCGTATCCGTGGTATGACTTGGTCGGGGGAGACGAGGTCATGAACAGGATCACGGCCAGTGTCGGCACCGGCAGCGCGAACCTTGCAGACGACGTAGCGCTGGTCCGGCGGTTGCTACGCCGGCACGCCCGCTGGGTGCAGCCGCTGTCGCCCCCTCCGGAGCAGGGTCCGTTCGACGCGGAGCTGGACCGTGCGATCCGTGCGTTTCAGGCGAACGGTGCGGCGCTTGCCAAGCCGGACGGCGTGATCTCGCCGAGTGGCTATACGTTCAAGGCACTGGACAAGGCGGTCATCGCGGGACCGCGGCACCGGGTGTTCACGCCCTTCTGCTGGGCGCATATCGATGACGGGCTGACCGCGCAGGATTACGAGGCGGCGGCCAAGACGCTGGGGGCGGATGCCGCTGCGATCCGGGCGGTGGCGGACACCGAAACGAAATCGTCGAGTTGGGACAATGTCGGGCGGCCCACGATCTTGTTCGAACGACATTATTTCTCACGCCTCACCCAAGGCGCGTTCGACCGCAGCCATACGGATATCTCGGCGAAATCGGCGGGCGGCTACGGCAAGTTCGCTGCGCAGTATCCGAAGCTGATCCGGGCGGCGATGCTGGACGAGGATGCCGCGCTGCGGTCGGCGTCGTGGGGCAAGTTCCAGATCATGGGCGACAATTTCAAGGCGTGCGGATTTAAGAACGTCGCATCGTTCGTCGATGCCATGCTGGAGGGGGAACGCCGCCACCTCGCGGCGTTCGTGTCCTTCATCGGGGCGGACGGGCGCCTGAAGACCGCGCTCCGGAAGCGCGAATGGGCAACGTTCGCCAGGATCTACAATGGACCCAAATACGCCGACAATGCGTATGATACGAAGATGGCCGATGCTTATGCCGCGTTGACGAAGCGATGAGGGTGGTCATTTTGGCCGCGGTCTGCGGACTGATGTCGGGCACGACGTCGGTGGTCGCGGCCGTTTCGAGCGGGCGCGCCGTCCATCCGGCCGTGACGCTGAAACTGCGAGGTTTGCCGTCGCTGGTCGTGCGGTCGATCCGGTATGAGACGCCGCCGGGTCAGTCCCCCTTCAACTCCCCCTACCGATGCCGCGTCACGCTGACCACGCCGGGGCGTGGGGCGGTGACGGTGGAGACAATCGGGATCGGCAACACCGAAACGGTGTCCTGCGACGGGCTGGCCGCGGTCGGCGCGGTGCCGGGACCGATGCCGCGTATCGGGTTCGTTTATGACACATCGTCCCCGAACGCCTCCGGGCGCACGCCCGTCGTGGTGGCGTTGGACCGGCGATCGGGTCGGTGGGCCGTCGACGACGCGCTGTCGCTCGGGCTCGTCGACCGGATGGGAACGATGACCATCCCCGCGATGCGCCGGGCGCTGGCGACACGCTGACCGATCTACGCGGCGGCGGCGACCGGCGTGGTGATGAAGGTCAGCAACGCGTCGAGCGGGAGAGGTCGGCTGATGTGATAGCCCTGGATCATGTCGCAGCCGGCGGCGCGCAGGAATTCCAGGCATTCGGCGTCCTCCACCCCCTCCGCCACGACCTTCAGCCCGAGATCGTGGGCAAGGTCGATCGTGGAGCGGACCAGCACCGCGTCGTTGCGGTTCTGATGCGCGAACTGCACGAAGCTGCGATCGATCTTGAGTTCGTTGAGCGGCAGTTGTCGCAGGTAGGTGAGGGTCGACTGGCCGGTGCCGTAATCATCCATCGACACGGCGATGCCCAGTTCTCGGTAGCGCCGCAGCGCCGCGACCGCCTTGTCGGGGTCCGACATCGCCGCCGACTCGGTGACCTCGAAGATCAGCAGCGATGTCGGGATCGCGGATCGCTCCAGCAGCCGTTCGATCGCCGCGTTGAAGGCGGGTGCCGAGAGCAGCTTGGCGGAGATGTTGATCGCGGCGGCGAGATCGTGGCCCAGCTCGCGCCAGTTCGCGATGTCGGTCAGGACTCGCTCCACGACATACAGCGTCAGCGGCGCGATGCGATCGGTCTGCTCGGCGAGGGGGATGAACAGGTCGGGGCCGACGAAGCCGCGTTCGGGATGACGCCAGCGCACCAGCGCCTCGACGCTGGTGGGACGACCCTGCGCGAGCGACAATTTGGGCTGATAGAAGACCTCGATCTGACCGGCGGCGAGCGCATCGTCCAATTCGCCCATCAGCGACACCTGCCGCTCGATCTGGTCGAGATTGGTGGCGGCGCGACGCCAGAACACACCCTCGCGCTGGGCGGCGTCGGCGGCGAGCATGCCGTCGGCGACCTGCCGCTCGACCTCGCCGGCCTCCGCCAGCCCGATCGCCACGCCGACGTCGATCCGCCGCCCGCCCACCTCGACCGGTTGCAGCAGGATCGAGCGCAAGCCTTGAAGCTGCCCCTCCGGCTCGGCTCCATCGGCCATGACGAAGCCGAGATGGTGGCGGTCGAGGCGGTAGACGGTGGCGTTCGCGCTCATCAAGCGCAGTCGCTCCGCGGTGCGGACGACGGCGTCGGCGAGCGACTGGCGGTCGAGGACGGCGGCAAGGCTGTCGATGTTGACCAGCCGCGCAACGACGAAGGCTCCGTCCGTGGTAACGGGCAGCGCGTGCCGATTGGGCAGCCCGGTCGCCTCGTCGGTGGTACGCTGAGCCTGGAAGCGGCCGGCGACGTGCCGCGCCGCAGCGCCGAGCGTGGCGCCCAGCAGGATCGCGAGTGCCCCCGCAAGGGGATACAGCGTGCCGAAACCGTGCTGCGCGATTAGGACCGCGGTGATGATGACGGTACCGGCCGCGATGCCACCACCGAGTACGGCGCGCATCGACCGACGGGCGAGCACCCAGGTCGCCAGCAACAGCGCGAGCAGCGCGGGGATGAGACCGTCGCCGAGAACGGGGACACCGTCGAGCAGCGTTTCCGCCGCGAGTGCCTGAACGACGACGCCGGGCAGGACTCCCCAGACGGGTACCGCATACCGATCGCCCATCTCGATCGCGGTCGCGCCGATCAGGACGTTGCGGCCTCGTACGGCGGCGGCATCGAACCGGCCACGCTCGACCGCGACGAAGCTGAGGCGCGGAATCGTGTCGGGATCGATCGCCATATCGATCGGGAAGGTCCGGTCGGCGGTGCCCGGTCGGCCGGCGATATAGGCCGAGAGCGAGGGGCGGGGGACGCCGGCGGTCATCGTCGCCAGCGGCATCGCGCGGACGACGCCATCGCTGTCGGGGGCGATGCTGACGGAGGCGAGGGCGACATGCTGACGCAGAGCAGGAATCGGCAGCGCATCGATCGTCCGCGTGCTGCCCGCGCCGGCCTGTTGTCCAAAGGTCGGGAGCGTCACCAGCCCGTCGGCGCGCGCGAGAGCCGCCGCGAAGGCCGTGTCGCCGGCGGTGTCCGAACCGGACGAGAAATCGACGTCGAACACCACCGAGGCCGCGCCCGCCCGGCGCAGGGCATCGACGACGCGGGCATAATGCGCGCGGGACCAGGGGTAACGCTGAATCGCTGATACACTGGCGGCGTCCATTTCCACGATAGCGACTCCGCCACTGGCGCTGCGGGTCGCCGCCTCGAAGCGGAGCGTGTCGAGCATATGGTCGGCGGTATCGCCGAGGCGGGTCGCACCGATCGCGACTCCGATCGCCAGCGCAATGCCGAGGATCGCCCATGAGGAGGCGCGGGCCCGCCGAAACAACGCAAAAGGTGAGCGAGCGAACATGGGCGAGTCGATCAGAAGCTGCGCGACAGACGGAACGACAGGCGCGGGCGGCGATTGCGCGTGTCGAATCGGTCGGCGTTCAAGGGTATTGCGACCTCGATCATCCCGTCGAGGCGCGCGAACAGGCCTGCGCGGACGCCCGCGCCGCTCGACACGAGCGACCCGCCGCCGACACCGTTGCGCCAGTTGCCGACGGTGCCGCCATCGACGAATGCATAAAGCTGCGCCCCCTCGACGACGCCCGGCGCGATCCGGCCGAGGTCGCCGCGCACTTCTGCCGAGCCGAGGATACCGTTGTCGCCGGTGCGTTCCGCATAATCATAGGCACGACCGAAGGATGGGCCACCCGCACCGATTTCTGCCGTGGCGAGCAGCGGGCGGGACGCAAGCTGACCAGAGGAGCCGAGAACGAGGCTGATCGGGCCGGACAGCGTATGTGTCCAGTCGATCGTGTAACCGATCGTTGCGAACCGCGCGTCACCGTCGCGCCGGGAGATCCGCGCATCTCCCTCGTGACTGACACCCGAGAGCGGCAGTCCGCCGACTACCGATGCCTCTGCACGCAGCACGCCGCCGCCGACGCGAGCCGCACCGTTGAGCGAGCCGGTCAGCGTCGCCAGCCGGTCGTCGCGCAGCAGCACGCCTGCCAGCGTCTGCCGGATCTGGATCGCCCTGAACTCCAGCGTGCTCCACAGGCTGCGTGCGCGGCTGCGGATCAGGGGGCGAGCATAGGCGGCGGACAGGTCGACGCTTTTGCCGACAACATCCAGGCGGGCGAGCGAGGCACCGGGATTGGAACGGCCATAAGAACCGGATACCGACAGGACCGATCCATCATTCGCCACGGGGGCGGCGTAGCGGGCGCGCAGGAAGGCGAATTCCGACGGGTTCAACGGCGTTTGCGCCGCGATCAGCGACAACTCGTCTCCCGCACCGGCCAATCCGCGCAGGCTGGCGAGCATCGTCGACCGGATCGGGCCGACCTCGCGACTGCCGCGATTGTCGACCTGGACGTAAGCGCTGGCGCGATCCTGCGCGATCGTGACGAGCAGGATGCCGAAGCCGTCCTGGCGCGTGTAGCGGTTGCTCTTCACCGTCACGCCGGCGATGTCGCTGACCAGCAGGATCGCGCGTTCGAGTTCGGACTGCCGCACGCCACGCCCCGTGACCAGCGCCCGCGTCAGTAGCCGATCGGCGACGGGATTGATCGCACCGATCACGCGCACCGCATCGACACGGCCATCGTCCAGCGTGACTCGCAGGATGCCGCTGCGCATCGCCTGTGGCTCGATCGAGGCGCTGGCGAACGGATAGCCGCTGCGGCGCGCCACGCCGGCAACCGCGCCGGCGAGCCGGGCGAGTTCTTCGCGGCCGAGCTGGCGACCGACATAGTCGGTGAGGACGGCGGCGAATGCCGACGAGGGAAGTTGCGTGCGGCCCGTTACCGTGATCGCGGCGACGACACCCGTGGCACCGGCCAAATTCTCGACAACGGCGGCGGGGGCTTCCACCGCCGGGTCCGCGGTCACCGTTTCGCCAGGCTTGGTCGCTTGCGGCAATGCCTGTTCGGTGATGCTGGGATCGGCGCGGTCCAGCCGGACCTGAGCGTCTGCCCAGTGGGACCCCAGCGTGCCTCCGGCACCGATGAGCAGGGTGGCAAGAAATCGTCGAAGGCGCGGCATCGGGTCGTCCAGCTGTGTGGAGCCCGACCTAGCCTCTGAAGCCTTTGCAAAAGGTTATCTCCCGCAACTTGGACCTAACGCTGCATTAACTCCGTCTCGCAACGCGACCGACACCTTGGCCGCGCGAGAGGGGGCATGGGTGACTGTCCGATGACGGCCACCGGGAGACGGTGATGCACAAACGAGTCCTGGCCCTGCTGGCCATCAGTTGTTCCACGGCGGCGCTGGCGGGACCCGGCGGCTGGACGATCAGCGAGATGTCGGGGCCGGTTCAGGTCTCGCGCGCCGGTATCGGCAAGATCGCGACGCGTGGTCTGGCGGTGACGCCGGGCGACACCGTGACGACGGGCAAGGGCGGGCGCGTCGTGCTGATCCGCGGCACCGAATATATGATGGTCTCTCCGTCGTCCCAGCTTCGCCTGCCCGACGTCGAGCCGGCCACCGGCGTGACGCGCGTATGGGAGGATTTCGGCAACATCGTCTTCATGATCAAGAAGAAGATGACGCCACATTTCGAGGTGAAGACGCCGTACCTCGCCGCCGTCGTGAAGGGCACGACCTTCTCCGTCGGTGTCGACGCGAAGGGCGCGTCCGTGCAGGTGCTGGAAGGTGCGGTCGATGTCGCCACCGCCGATGGCCGCGCGCACGACCTGATCCTGCCGGGCGCGGTCGCGCTGGTCGGAGCGGGTGATCGCGCGCGCATGCAGGTGGAGAGCAACGGGGTGACGCGGGTCGTCGAGGCTCCGGGCGCGGCGGGCGAGTCTCCGACGGTCCCAGCGGTCGCTGCGCCGGATGCCGCAGCGACCGCTCCTCCCGAAGCTGCCGAACCGGTGGCGGTGACGACGGCGGTGTACGAAGCACCCGTCTCGCTGGCCGACACGACCGGCGGTCTGGTCGCCGGAACGATCGGCGGCGGCATCGCCGCGGCCGTGGCCGACGTGGCGAGCGCCACGCGGGTTGCGACCGAAGCCTCGACCGCTGCCGTCAAAACCGTTGAGGTGGCGGCCGTGATGATGGAGGCGAAAACCTCGCAGGATCAGGCGGTGACCACCGCCGGTCAGTCGGACGCGGCCGCCGCCGCAGCAGCACAGGCGAAAGCGGACGCGGACCGGATCGCGCAGGAGACCGCCGCTGCCGCTGCGGCCCGTGTTCAAGCCGATCAGGCTGCGCGGCAATCGGCCGAGGATGCGGCGAAGGCTGCTGCGAGCGCGGCGGCGGCTGCCGAAGCCGCCGAGGCGGAGCGGCTCGCGAGAGCGGCGGCGCAGGTGGAGGCGCAGGCCGCCGCCGCCGCCGCGGCGCAAGCTGCCGCGCAGGCCGCACAGATGATGACAGACAGTTCGGCGCAGGATGCCGCGCGGTCGGCGTCCGAAGCCGCGGCGCAGGCGTCCGAGGCGGCGCAGCGTGCGGCGGACGCCGCCGCTGCGGCGGAAGCGCAGCGGGCTGCTCAGGAAGCCAATCAGGTCGCGGCGCAGGCGATGGCGGACCAGACCGCGCGCGACGCCGCCAAAGCCGCGCAGGATGCGGCAGCGGCAGTGGGCGATCCTGGCGCTCAGGCTGCGGCGGCGCAGGCGGCGGCGGTCGCGGCTCGCGCAGCCGAGGACGCGACGCGCGCCAGCGCGGCGGCGGCCGCCGCAGCAGCCGACAAGTCGACGAAGGATGCGGCCAAGGCGGCGGCGGATGCGGCGGCCCAGCTTGGCAAGGATGCCGAACGGGCCGCGCGCGATGCCGCTGACAAGGCCGCGAAGGACGCGGCCAAGGCTGCGGACAAGGCGGCAAAGGACTCCGACAAGGCTGCCAGGGATGCCGCCAAGGCGTCCGAGGATGCGATGAAGGCGGACGCCGACAAGGTCGCCCGCGATGCGGCCAAGGATGCTGCCGACAAGGCTGCCGACAAGGCCGCCAAGGACGCAGCGAAAGCCGCGGACGCCGCGTCCGACAAGGCCACCAAGGAGGCCGAGAAGGCGGCCAAGGATGCTCAGGCGGCCGCAGACAAGGCCGCGGCCGATGCGACGAAGGCGCAGGACAAGGCCGCGAAGGACGCTGCCAAGGCGGCCGAGGATGCTGCAAAGGCGGCGGACAAGGCGAAGGGCAGCGGGCCGACGCCGTCGCTGCTCGATCCGCTGGGCATTATCGCGGGCAAGCTCAACGACCTGCTGAAGGGCAAGAAGGACTGATCGGGTTGCGCGAACCGGGGCGGGGCGGCATCAGGACGGGATGACGTTCCCGCCGTTCCCGCCGTTCCGAACCGGTCACGATGCGGCGTGACGCGCAGGCGCGCCGCGACGCCCTGATCGCGGCGGCGTCCGACTGTTTCCGTGCCAAGGGCTATCTCGTTCCGCTGGAGGAGGTCGCCGCGCTGGCGGGGGTCGGGCGCGGGACATTGTACCGCAACTTCAAAGACCGCGTCGCGCTGCTGATCGCGGTGTTCCATGCCGAGCTCGACCGTATCGCCGCGGGGCTGGACGCCGCCCTCCCGCTTGATCGAGCGATGATGGCGATGGCACTGGCGGGCGTTCAGGCGAGCGCGCTGTTCGACCGGCTGGCGGCCGATCTGCCGATGGAGGGTGAAACCCGCATCGCGTTGGAAGACCTCGCCTTGCGGCTGGAGGGTATACTCTCGCCGTTCGTGGATCGTGGGCACGCCGACGGCAGCCTCGATCCGCGCGTCACCGCGCGTCAGGCGATGCTGGCGCTGCGGATGCTGGGCGGTTTGCTGCTGCCGCAGCATTCGCGCGAGGATGCCGAGGCGACGCTGGCGGAGGCGATGCCGGTGCTGCTCCACGGCCTGCGGCCGAGAGGCTAGCTTCAGCGACGATCAGGACGCCGGCGGTACCGTCCAGCCCAGCCCCAGCGCGTTCTGGACCGCGACGTAGCTGTTGGTCAGTTGCGCGGTCGCCTGCGCCACGGCGATCTCCGCCGACAGACGCTGCCGCTCGACGTCGAGTTGATCGATCGTCGTGCTGGTACCGGCCCGGACTCGCTGATCGTTGAGCGCGACGGCGCGGGCGGCGGACTGTTGGGCGCGGATCAGGCTGGCGAGTTGCAGGCGCAGATTGCCGAAGCGCGACAGCGAGGTCTCCGCATCCTGAAGCGCGGTGAGGACCGCCTGTTTGTACTTCGCCTCCGCCTGATCGCGCTGCGCCTCCGACACGCGGGTCGCGGCGGCGGCGCGCCCGAAGTCGAGGAAGGACCAGCTGAGCGATGGTGCGGCGAGCGCGGTGAGCTTGCCGAGATCGAAGATGTCGCCGGGACTGGTGCCACCGAGCCCGAGCAGGCCGAGGAAGCGGATGCCGGGCAGTTGCTTGGCGCGGTTGACGCCGATGGCGGCGGTACTCGCCGCGAGTTGCCGCTCGGCCGAGCGTACGTCGGGGCGGTTGGCGATCAGGCTGGCGGGGTCGCCGATCGGAACGTTCGCAGGGGGCAGCGGCACCGGCACGACGGTGCCGAGCGTCGCGTCGAGCGCTCCCGGGGTTCGGCCGGTCAGGACCGCCAGCTGGTTGAGATATTCGTCGCGCTGGGAGCCGAGCGGGACCGCCTGCGCCTGCGTGTTCGAGAGCGCGGTCTGGAGCCGCTCCACGTCGAGCGCGGAGGCGGTGCCGGCGGCATAGCGCTGCCGCGTCAGCGCGACCTGTCGCTCCTGCAACGCGGTCGAGCGGGCGTTGAGACGGATGCGCGTCTGCACGTCCCGGAGCGAGACGTAGCCCTGCGCAACCTGAGCGGCGAGGCTGACCTGCGCGTCGGCGAGGTCGGCGAAGCGCGCCTCGATCGTGCGTTCCGACTGTTCGACGCCGCGGCGCGCACCGCCGAACAGATCGACCTCCCACGAGGCGTTGAGGCCGGCATTGTAGAAGGCGAGGCTGGTCGAGCCGCCGCTGCCACCGCCACTTTCGCCGCCGCCGAGGTCGACGCCGGGCACTTCGGCGCGGAGATAGGTGCCGTTGGCGCTGACGCCGGGAAGCTGCGCGCTGCGCCGTTGCGTCAATTGCGCGCGCGCCTCGCGGATGCGGGCCTGCGCCTGATCGATCGTCGGGCTGTGCGCCAGCGCGTCATCGACCAGGGCCGTCAGCGTCATGTCGCCGAGGGCTTCCCACCAGCGCGCCAGACCGGGGGCGGGGGTCAGCGCTGCATCGCTCGCGCGGACGAAGGTGCCGCGGGTTGCGGCGTCGGACGCGACGCTCGGCGGGCCGGGATAGTTCGGGCCGACCGTGCAGGCGGAGAGCGAGGCGAGCAACAGGATCAGGGCGGCGCGTGTCGTCATCAGTGCATCGCCGCGGGCGCGGCGTCCTTCGGGAGCGGGCGGAGGAACAGGACGAGGGGCAGGACGACGAGCGTTCCCATGCCCATGATCCAGAAGATGTCGTTGTACGTCATGACCAGCGCCTGCCCCTGGATCTGCTGCCCGATCAGTCGCATCGCCGTCGGCGTGCCGCCGAGTTGCTGCGACAGCCCCCCGACATAGTCCTGCACTGCGGGGGAATTGGCGTTCAGCGTCTCCTCCAGCCGGCGCGAGTGGAACCACATGCGCTGGTCCTGCAAGATGGAGATGCCGGCCAGCGCAAAGCTGCCCCCGAGATTGCGGACGGCGTTGAACAGGCCCGACGCGTCGCCGGCATCCTCGGGTGGGACCGAGCGCACCACGGCCTGACTGAGGAACAGCATGCCGAGGATCTGGCCGACACCGCGCAGCAGCTGCGAGACGGTGAAGTCGGGTCCGGACGACGCCAGCGACAGATTCGAGTCGAGCAGCGCCGATCCGCCCATGATGAATAGGCCGGCGGCCACCGCCAGCCGGATATCCACGCGCTTCAGCAGGATCGGGACGATCGCCATCATCACCAGACTGGGCAGGCCGGACAGCAGCACCACCTTGCCCGATTGCAGCGCATTGTAATTGGCGATCGCCGACAGGAATTGCGGGATCGCATAGGAGGTGCCGTAGAGCACCATCCCGAGCACGATGCCCATCAATGCGACCGATCCGAACTGGCGGTCGAGCAGCAGCTTGAGCTTGATGATCGGTCTTCGCGCTGTCGCTTGCCCCCAGAACAATAGGGCGAAACCGGTTGCGGAGACGAACGCCATCCAGCGGATGAGTTCGGACGAGAACCATTGTTCGCGCTGGCCGTCCTCCAGGAACACGGTCAGCCCGCCGAGACCGAGCGCGAGGCCGGCAATGCCAAACCAGTCCGCCTCCCCGATCAGGTCCAGCCGCAGCTTGTCATGCGGCAGTCCGACGAGCAGCAGTACGACGAGGATCGCGCAGATCGGTACGTTGAGGAAGAAGGCGTAGTGCCAGCTGACATTCTCCGTCAGCCAGCCGCCGATCAGCGGCCCGAGCACGGGGCCCATGATCGCGGTGACACCGAACAGGGCGATGCCGATCGGCTGTTGCGACCGGGGCAGGCGCTGGGCGATGATCGTCTGCGCGGTCGGGATCATCGCGCCGCCGGTGAACCCCTGACCGACGCGACCGATGATCATCATCGGCAGCGATGTGGAAATGCCGCACAGCACCGAAAAGGCCGTGAACAGCCCCGCCGCGATCAGCAGGAAGGTACGAAGACCCAACAGCCTGGTCAGCCACGCCGACATCGGGATGATGACGATCTCCGCCACCAGATAGGCGGTGGCGATCCACGTCCCCTCCGTACCGCTCGCGCCGATTTCACCCTGAATAGTCGGCAGCGACGAGTTGACGATCGAGATGTCGAGCGTCGCCATCAGCGCGCCGATCGTTCCCGCCGCCACCGCCAGCCACGCGGCGGCGTCGGCTTTCTCCGGCAGGCTGCGCGCGGGTTGTCGGTCGAGGGCGACGCTGGCCATGATCAGCGCGCCTGCCGGTCCTGCAACTGCTTCTGCTGGTCGCGGATGCGGTCGAGATCGCCCTTGGCCGAGATCGTGTCGACGGTAACCGTGACCGACAGGCCCGGCACGAGCAGGCGGCGGGCGTCCGCCGTCGCTTCCAGCGCGATGCGGACCGGCACGCGCTGCGTAATCTTGGTGAAGTTGCCCGTCGCATTCTCGGGTGGGAGCAGCGAGAACTGCGCACCAGTGCCCGGCGACTGGCTGACGACGCGGCCGTGGAGTTCGACCCCGTCGAGCGCGTCGACCTTGATCGTCGCAGGCTGACCGACGCGCATCAGGGCCAACTGCGTCTCCTTGAAGTTCGCGACGATGTAGAGCTTGTCGAGCGGGACGAGCGACATCAGCCGGGTTCCCGCTTGCGCATATTGGCCGACGGTCACGGTCTTGTCGCCGACGCGGCCGGCGATCGGCGCGCGCAGCAGCGTCGCCTGAACATCGACATCGGCGGCCTCTCTCTGGGCCTGCGCAGCGCGGCCCTGCGCCTCGCCCTGGCGAACCTGCGACGTGAAGCTGGCGATGCGGCGTTGCTGGGTCAGCAGCCCCGCCGCCTGCGCGCGGGCGTCCTGGGCGGAGCGGGTGGCGGTGGCGCGAAGCTGGGCGAGCTTTTCCCGGGTTTCCGCGCCGGACGCGGCGAGGGGCGTGTAGCGCGCCACTTCGGAGGCATCGAACGCCGCCTGCGCCCGTGCGGCGACCAGCTGCGCACGGGTTTGTTCGATCGTGGCATATTGCTCGCGAATCTGGGCGCGGGCGCTGTCCGCTTGCGCTTGGGCAACGGCGACCTGCGCGTCGGCCTGCGCCATCTGGGCACGGTAGTCGCGTGGATCGATGCGGACGAGCGGCTGACCGGCGGCGACATCCTGATTGTCCGTGACCAGCACTTCCGCGACATAGCCGGCCGTCTTGGGGGAGACGGTGACGGCGTCGGCGCGGATCGTCGCGTCGTTGGTTTCCTGAAGATACTGGACGTGCGCCCGGTAATCGATGAACCACAGGATGCCGGCGACGATCAGCCCGAGCACGACGATCAGCAGGATCGCCTTCGCCCGGCCACTGAGCTTGCGCTTGGCCGGCGGGGCTGTGTCCGCGCCGGGCTCTGCATCGTGCCGGCCATGACCGTCGTGCTGGACCGCGGCGGGGTCGGCGGAATCGTCCTGGGTCATGATGCGCTCGGCTGAAAAGGCTTGGTGTCGCCCATAAACGGACATCGTGTCCGGTTCAACCATCGGGCGGTGGGGTAGGGGCGGCTGCCTACGCGACGGCTGGAAACTTGGCACTAAAGGGAGTTACTGTCTGGCCGATGACCCAGACGACCCGCTCGCGACCTTCAAACCCCCGGCAAACCGCAGTAGCATCGGCCCGGCTTGAGGCGGCGCAACGGTTCCTGACAACAGGCGACGTCCGCAATGCTCATTCGACACTGACCGAGATACTTCAGGACGATGCCGGCAACGTGCCGGCCCTGTTGATGATGGCGCGGATCGGCGTTCAGGCCGGGCAGGACGCGTCGGCGTGTAAACTTCTGATCGCCGCAGCGGAACAGGCGCCCGACCGCCACGACATCTGGTCCGCCTTGGTCGAGGTGCTCGATCGGCTCGCCATAGCCGATGCGCAGGCGATCGTCGCGGTGCGACGCAGCGCGCGGCCCGACGTCGCCGCGTATCGCACGATCTCGGTGCACCTGATGGAGCAGGGTGGCGATCATGTGGGCGCGCGCGACGGGTTGCAGGCGATCGTCGATGCCGATCCGGACGACGCGAAAGCGCTGCTGGCGCTGGGCAACGCGCAGCGGACGCTGGGCGACACCGATGCGGCGATCGGCAGCTATCGCCGTGCGATCTCTACCGGCAGGGAAGTCGGGCGGGGGTATTGGGCGCTGTCCGACATCAAGATGTTTCGCTTCACCGAAGACGAGGTCGTGGCGATGGAAGGCTGGCTGGCGCGAGACGACCTGTCGGCGGCGGACCGCACGCCGCTCTCGTTCGCCTTGGCGCGGGCGCGCGAGATTGCGGGCGATCACGCCGCGGCGTTCGCGCAATATCAGGCCGCGAACCATGACAAACGCGCCGAACAGCCGCATGACGCTCGCGCGATCGACGCGGAGATCGAAGCGACGCGTCGCTCTCTGACGCCCGCGTTCTTCGAGCGCAGCGCCGCCGCCGGATGCGCCGAGCCGGGCCCGATCTTCATCGTTGGCCTGCCGCGGTCCGGCTCCACATTGGTGGAGCAAATCCTCGCCAGTCACTCCGCGATCGAGGCGACGCGCGAACTCGGCGACCTGGAGGCGATCGTCCGGCACATCGCGCTGTCGCCGCAAGGCAGGGGCATATCGTATCAGCAGACGCTCGCAGCGACCGACGCCAAGGGACTCGAAGCGCTGGGACGCGAATATCTGCGCCGCACGCGAAGCCATCGCCGGACGGGGCGGCGCTTGTTCATCGACAAGGCCCCCGCGAACTTCCGCCATGTCGGCCTCATCAAGGCGATCCTGCCGCACGCGAAGATTATAGACGTGCGCCGCGACGCGCTGGGTGGCGGATTGTCGATCTATAAACAGCTCTTCTCGCGCGGTTTCACCTTCGCGAACGCGCTGGCAGATGTCGCGGCCTATCGGCGCGGCTATGTGCGGATGATGGCGCTCTGGGACGATCTGCTGCCGGGCGCCGTCCACCGGGTCGAATTGCAGGATCTGGTGATCGATACGGAGACGACCGTGCGCCGCCTGCTCGATCATCTCGGCCTGCCGTTCGAGCAGGCGTGCCTCGACTTCCATCGCACCGAGCGGGCGATCCGGACGCCCAGCGCCGAACAGGTGCGCCAGCCGATCAGCATGGCGGCGCTGGAGTCATGGCGGCCCTACGAACGCTGGTTGGGGCCGCTGGCCGAGTGACCTAGCGCCGGGTCGCGAACCAGATCACGTGGGTTGGTCCCTTGCCGTTGTCGCGCGCCTTGGTGCGGACCTCGTCGACCTCGAACCCGGACTGCGACAGCCGCCGCGCGAAGGCGGCGTCGGGCGCGGCGGACCAGATGGCGAGGATGCCGCCCGGCCGCAGCGCCATGCGGGCGCGGGTAAGTCCGCGGGCCGTGTAGAGCCCGTCGTTCGCTGGCCGGGTCAGCCCGTCGGGGCCATTATCGACATCGAGCAGGATCGCATCGAAGCGACCGTCCGGCGCATCGAGCACCGCGCCGACATCGGTCAGGCGGAGATCGACACGGGGATCGTCAAGGCAGCCATCGGTCAGCGCCGCCATTGGTCCGCGGGCCCATTCGACGATACCGGGCACCAGCTCGGCCACCACGACTCTGGCATCGGCCTTGAGCAGGCCCAGCACCGCCCTGAGCGTGAACCCCATGCCATAGCCGCCGATCAGCAGCCGCGGGGCAGGGCGGTCGCCCAGACGCTCGCACGCCATCGTGCCCAGCGCGATCTCCGACCCGTTCATCCGCGTACTCATCAGCTCGTTGCGTTCGAGCACGATCATGAAGTCGCCACCGCGGCGGAACAGCCGGAGCGGCGGACCGCCCGGCACCTCCGCCATGCCCAGCAACTCGCGTGGGGTCAACGCTTGCGGGCCTTACGCGCGGCATAGCGCGCATCGCGAGCGGCCTTCAGCTCGGCCTCGGTGGGGAGCAGCCGGGCCGGGTTCTTGGCGGCGGCGGCTTCGGCCTCTGCGGCAGCCTTGGCGGCGGCAGCGGCTTCGCGCTCCGCCTTGGCGGCGGCGATCGCGGCGGCCTTGGCGGCCCGCTTCTCGGCCTCCGCAGCCTCCTTCGCAGCCTGCTTGGCCGCGCGCTCGGCGACGACCTCGGGGTCGAGCGCGGGTTTCGCGCGCAGTTGCTCCAGCGCGCGCTGCCTGGCGTCGCGCGCGGCGGCGTTACGCTCGTTGAAATCGGGGGCCTTGAAGCCTGCCATGTAGGGTTCCGCTGTTGCGGGCGTGATCGCCCAGGGTGATGATAGTCGGGGAAGCCACAAACCAAAAGGGCCTCGCGTCACCGCGAAGCCCCTGGAAAATCTGGTGGACGCACTTGGGCTCGAACCAAGGACCCGCTGATTAAGAGTCAGCTGCTCTACCAACTGAGCTATGCGTCCGTACCGTTCATCGGGTGGCTGAGTGTGCCGCCCCGCGTCGGGAAGCGCGCTGTTAGCAGCGTGGGCGAGGGGCGCAACCCCCTTTTTGCGTTTGCGCCAAATCTCACCAACGCGGGCGGCGGCGATTCTGGCGGTCGATCGACATCAGGATGCCGAGGCTGAGCAGCACAGTCAGCTGCGCCGAGCTGCCGAAGCTCACCAGCGGCAGGGGAATCCCCACGACGGGGGCGAGGCCCATCACCATCATGAGGTTGATGGCGACGTAGAAGAAGATCGTCGTCGCCAGCCCGGCGGCAGTCAGCCGGGCAAAGCGCCCCTCCGCGGCCTGCGCGACATCGATGCCCCAGCGGATGACCAGCAGGAAGGCGAGAATCAGCAGGCAGCCGCCGACCAGCCCCCACTCCTCCGCCATTGTCGCGAATACAAAATCCGTATGACCTTCAGGGAGATAGTCGAGGTGGCTCTGAGTTCCGTTGAGGAATCCCTTGCCCCAGATACCGCCCGACCCGATCGCGATCTTCGACTGGCTGATGTGATAGCCGGTCCCAAGCGGATCGCTTTCCGGATCGAGGAAGATCAGGATGCGATTGCGCTGGTAATCGTGCAGGACGAAGTTGATCGCCAGCGGGATCGCCACCGCCGCGGCAAGGGCGCCGCCGACGAACAGGCGGAGCGGGATGCCGGCGAGGAACATCACCGTCGCACCGCCCGCGCAGATCATCAGGCCGGTGCCGAGATCCGGCTGCTTCATGACGAACGCGGCGGGCAGGCCGATCAGCAGCGCTGCGGGCCAGATCGCGGAGAAGCGGCGGGTTTCGCCCGCGGGCAGCATGTCGTAGAATTTTGCGCAGGCGAGGACGATCGCCGGCTTCATGAACTCCGACGGTTGCAGGCGGATGAAACCCAGATCGAGCCAGCGCTGGCTGCCGCCCTTGATCGCGCCGAGCAGTTCGACCAGCACCAGCGCGATCAGGATCAGCGCATAGGCGGGCAACGCGCCGGCCTTCCACGCGCGCTCCGGCACGCGCGAGATCGCGACAGCACCGGCGAGCAGGACGAAGAACCGCAACCCCTGCGACTTCGCCCAGGGGCTGAACGAACCACCGGCGGCCGAGTACAGCACGACCTGTCCGAACACGCCGATCGCGATCACCAGCAGGATGACCTTCCAGGGCAGGCGGGCGAGGCCCTCCGGGACGGTGCGGCCGCTCATTCGTCGCGCTCCGTGCCTTCGGTGGAGCCTTCCTCGGCGACCGTGTTGGTCGCGAGCGCAGCCTGTGTCTGGTTGGCGAGGTCGGTCGCGCGCTCCACCGCGGGCGCGTCGCTGGGGACGACCGCGTCGGTCTTGGTCGCGGCGGCGGCGGGAGGCGGGTTGCGGGCGGCGCGGTACGCCGCCTCGGTCGCCGCCATGCGCGTGGCGATGTCGCCACCCCAGGTCGGTTCGACCTCGGCGAGGCTGGCGAGCGCGCGCTCGCGATCGAGCAGATAGGTCATGATGTCGCGGCCGATCAACGGCGTATCCAGGTTGCGCACGGTGTGGCCATTATGTTCGAGCACCACGCCAGCGGCATAGCGCGGGTTGTCGGCCGGCGCGAAGCAGACGAACAGCGCGTGGTCGCGCAGCTTGAAGGGAAGTTGTCCGTTCTTGAGCACGCCCGACCGGCGTTCGGCCATCGTAATGCGCCGGACCTGCGCAGTCCCGGTCTTGGCGGCAATCTGGACGCCGGGGATCAGCAGCCGTGCCGCGCCGCCGGTGCCGCCGCCGTTGACGACGCCCCACATCGCTTCCCGCACCAGTTGCAGATGTTCCGACTGGTACGGCAGGGCGGGCGCGTCGCGGTGCACCCGATCGGCGAGGATGCTCGGCTGGAGCGCGCGACCGGACGCAAGGCGCGCTGCCATCACCGCGAGCTGGAGGGGGTTCGCGAGAACGTAGCCTTGGCCGATCGACGCGTTCAGCGAGTCCGCGACGCGCCATTCGTCTTTGTATTTTCGTAGCTTCCACGCCGAATCTGGCACGGTGCCGAAGCGTTGCGTGGTGAAGGGCAGTTCGAATTTCTCCCCCAGCCCGACGGTGCGCGCGACCGGGGCAATCCGGTCGTAGCCGAGCCGCCGGACCATTTCGTAAAAATAAATGTCGCACGACTGAGCGACCGCGCCCTTCATGTCGAGCGGGCCATGGCCGCCGCGCTTGTGGCAGTGAAACACGCCCGTGCCGACGCGCATCGCGCCGGTGCAATTGACCCGCTGATCGGCGGACACCCCGGCGTCCAGCAGCGCCAATGCGTTCATCGGCTTGACGGTCGATCCAGGTGGATAGAGGCCCTGCGTGACCTTGTTCATCAGGGGAACATGGTCATCCTCCGACAGCATCTGCCATTCCAAATGGCTGATCCCGTCCGAGAAGCTGTTGGGATCATAAGCGGGCACCGACACCATGCACAGCATCTCGCCCGTGCGGCAATCGATGACCACGGCCGAGCCCGAGTTGGTGCCGAGCCGGCGGGCGGCATATTCCTGAAGCCCGGCGTCTATCGTCAGCTTGGCGGTCTTGCCGGGTACATCGGGCCGGGTCGCGAGTTCGGCGACCAGCTTGCCGCGGGCCGTGACCTCGACCCGCTTTGCACCGGGCTGACCACGTAAGCCTTTTTCTAGCGCCTTCTCGAGTCCATCCTTGCCGAGCTTGAAACCGGGCGTCACGAGCAGGCCGTCGCGCGTGGCCTTGAACTGCTCGGCGGTGGGCGCACCGACATAGCCGGTCAGATGCGCCACGGCGGCACCGGCCGGGTAGTGGCGGGCGAAGGCGCGGCTGGGCTGTACGCCCGGCAGTTCGGGCAGGCGCACGCTGACGGCGGCAAACCGATCCCAGTCGAGACGTTCCGCGACTTGCACGGGCTGGAACCCCGCGGCGCGATCGAGGTCGATCTTGACGCGCGCCATGTCCTCGGGCGTCAGGCGAAGCAGTTGCTGAAGCAGCCCCAGCACGCGATCCTCGTCGCGCAGGCGATCGGGGATGATGTCCACGCGGAAGTCGGTGCGATTGTTGGCGATCGGTACGCCATTGCGATCGACGATCCAGCCGCGCCGGGGCGGGATCAACGTGGAGTTGACCCGGTTCGACTCGGAAAGGTCGCTGTAATGCTCGTTCTGCGCGATCGAGAGCCACGCCATGCGACCCGCCAGCATCACGCCGACGCCGGCCTGCGCCGCGCCGAGCAGCCATGCGCGGCGCGAGAAGCTGTAGGACTGCATCGCCTCGGTGACGATCTTCGGGTTGCGCCTCATGCGGTGTCCCCGGTCGGCAGGCCGGAGTTCATGCCGCGCTTGCGGTCGATCCACGCCACCAGCCGCGCGGCGACCGGGAACAGCAGGATCGTCGCGACGCCCTGCGCTGCCATCGCGCCGTCGACCTGCGCGCCCATCGGCACCGCCAGGATGCGCCCGCCGGCCAGGCACAGAATGATCGCCGCCGACGCTATCAGCCAGTCCTGCCAGAAGTCGCGGTAGACCAGTCGTCGCTCGATCAGGTCGATGCCCAGGAAGACGAGCGACCATAGCAGCACCGAAGATCCCAGCGGCTGCCCGCTGAGTAGGTCATCGAACGCGCCGAGCGGTGCCGCGGCCCACGGACGCAAGGCGAACCGCGCCAGCAGTCGCCACGTGACGAGCATCAGGAGGCCGAGTGGCGGCAGGATCGGGATGGTCGCGATCACCGGCACCGCCGTCGTCAGCGATCCGGCCATCACCGTCATCCACGGCAAGGCGCGGGCGCGCCCGGGCGCCAGCGGTGGCGCGAAGGGGTTGTACTCGATCGTGCTCAAGGCGCGGCGGCCGGCGCGGGCGGCGGTGGTGGCAACGGCACGAACACACGACTGACGAGGGCGAAGTCGAAGCTGTCGGGTTGCGCGAAGGTGCGGGCGATGACGGTGTCGGACCCGCCCTTGACGACGCGCGCGACGGGGATGCCGGGCGCATAGAGCCCGCCCGTGCCGCTGGTCACGAACAGGTCGCCGGGGGAGAAGCGCACGTTGGTGGCGTTGACGGAGCGCAGATCGACCGCGCCGTCGCCGCGCCCGGCGACGATCGCGGGTAGGCCATCGCGCGTGCGGCGAACGGGGACGATGCTGTCGGGGTCGGAGAGCAGCAGCACGCGCGCGGCGTTGAGCCCCGTCTCCGTGATGCGGCCGATCAGCCCCTCCGGCCCACGCACCGGCATGCCCGGCAGAACACCGTTCAGCCGCCCGGCGTTCAGCAGCGCGAACCGCCGCCCGCTGGACGCGGAGGAACTGACGAGCCGGCTGGTGACGACGACCTGCTCGTCACGATCGCGCAGGGCGAGCAGCGTCCGCAGCCGGCGGTTGTCATAGGCGATGACGCGGGCGCGAGACAGCAGTGGCCGGGTGACCGCCAGCTCGCGCTTCATCGCGGCATTTTCCTGGTGGGCGAAGATCCAGCCGTTGATCGTCTCCGGCACGACGGCGATGCCGCGGCCGATCGCCGACAGCCCGGAGGACACCGGCGCGGTCACGCCCGCCGCGGCCATGCGCATGCCGGCGAACAGTGGCGGGTCGAAGCGGCTGGCGACCAGCAACACGCCACCCACCACCGCTCCGGCCACGGCCAGAACGTAGCCGATGAACATGCTGTATTGCCGCCGCCTTGAAAATCCGGCCCTGCGGTCGTGGACGGGCGCCATGCGCCGGCCTCCTTCCCTGGAGGTCAGCCGTTCTGGAGGACGCCGCGGAACATCGGATCCTCCAGCGCGCGACCGGTGCCGAGCGCGACGCAGGTCAGCGGGTCTTCGGCGACCATCACCGGCAGGCCGGTTTCGTCGCGCAGCACCTCGTCCAGACCCTGCAACAGCGCACCGCCGCCGGTCAGGACGATGCCCTGATCGACGATGTCGGCGGCGAGTTCGGGCGCAGTATTCTCCAGCGCAACGCGGACGCCCTCGACGATCGTCGCCACCGGCTCCGACAATGCCTCGGCGATCTGGCCCTGATTGATCTGGATCTCCTTGGGCACGCCGTTCACCAGATCGCGCCCCTTGATGTAGATGACCGCCCCGATGCCGTCAGCCGGCGGCTTCGCGCAGCCGACCTCCTGCTTGATGCGCTCGGCCGTGGCCTCGCCGATCAGCAGGTTGTGGTTGCGGCGGACGTAGCTGACGATCGCCTCGTCCATCTTGTCGCCGCCGACGCGGACCGATGTGGTGTAGGCGAGCCCGCGCAGCGACAGCACCGCGACTTCGGTCGTGCCGCCGCCGATATCGACGACCATCGACCCGATCGGCTCCGTTACCGGCATGTCGGCACCGATCGCGGCAGCCATCGGCTCCTCGATCAGGAACACCTGGCTGGCGCCGGCATTCGATGCGGCGTCGCGGATCGCGCGGCGTTCGACCTTGGTCGATCCCGACGGCACGCAGATCACGATCTCCGGCCAGCGCGCGAACTTCCGGGGGCCGTGCACCTTGCGGATGAAGTGCTTGATCATCTCCTCGGCGACATCGATGTCGGCGATGACGCCATCGCGCAGGGGGCGGATCGCCTCGATCGTGCCGGGTGTCTTGCCCATCATCAGCTTGGCGTCGTCGCCGACCGCCTTGACGCGGCGCACGCCGTTCAGCGTTTCCACCGCGACCACCGACGGCTCGTTCAGCACGATGCCGCGGCCGCGGACATACACCACCGTGTTCGCGGTGCCGAGGTCGATGGCCATATCCTGCGACATGAACTTGAAGAAGCGGAAGGGATTCATGAAGGGTTCCGTATCAGGCCGGCCGCTGGGGTCGGAAAGTTTCGGGTCGTCGGGCAATCGCGTCGGCATCCCCCGAAACCCGCCCCGACAAAAGTAAGCGGCGGTTTCTCACATCGTGCGGGGTCGCGGGATGCCTGCGCTTGGTCTAAGTGCCGGCCCCATGTCAATACGGCGTCTCCCCACGCATCTGGTCAATCGTATCGCTGCCGGTGAAGTGGTGGAAAGGCCCGCCAGCGCGTTGAAGGAACTGGTCGAGAACGCGATCGACGCGGGGGCGACTCGGATCGCCATTAACCTTTCCGAAGGCGGGCTGACGCGGATCGAGGTCGCGGACGACGGCTGCGGCATGAACCCGGACGACATGGCGCTGGCGCTGGAGCGGCATTGCACGTCGAAGCTGCCGGACGAGGCGATCGAGGCGGTGTCGACATTGGGCTTTCGCGGCGAGGCATTGCCCTCGATCGCGAGCGTCGCGCGGCTGACGCTGGAGAGCCGGCCGGCGGGTGCGGACGGCTGGCGACGCGTGGTCGACAACGGGGAGGTGATCGAGGAGGGGCCGGCTGCGCTGCCGCCCGGTACGCGCATCCTGGTCGAGGACCTGTTCGCGCGCGTGCCCGCCCGGCGCAAGTTCCTGCGCAGCCCGCGCAGCGAGTATGCCGCCTGCCTCGATGCGGTGCGGCGGCTGGCGATGGCGCGGCCCGATGTCGGGGTGTCGGTGGAGCATGACGGCCGGCGCGTGCTGTCGGTGCCGCCGGGGCAGGACCGGCCGGCGCGGGTCGCGGCGCTGACCGACCGGGCGCTGGCGGAGAACGCCGTCGCGATCGACTGGGTGCGCGAGGAGGTGGTGCTGGGCGGTGTCGCCGGTCTGCCGACCTTCCATCGCGGGGTGGCCGACCACCAGTATCTGTTCGTCAACGGCCGTCCGGTGAAGGACCGGCTGCTGATCGGGGCGATTCGCGGAGCGTATGCGGAGATGATGCCGCGCGACCGCCATGCCGTCGTCGCGCTGTTCCTCGACCTGCCGGGCGAGCAGGTCGACGTGAACGTGCACCCGGCGAAGACGGAGGTGCGGTTCCGCGATCCGGCGCTGGTGCGGGGGTTGATCGTGTCGGGTTTGCGCCGCGCGCTGGACGATGCCGGTCATCGCAGCGTGCAGCGCCCGGCCGCGGACGCGCTGACGCGGTGGCAGCCGGAGCCGGTCGCGGCGGTGCCGCATTGGTCGAAGCCTGCGCCCGTCGCGACGACCCTGTTCGATCGCCGCCCCGGCTACTTCAACGCCCCGCCGCCCCAGGCACGGGCCGAACCCGCGCACACTGCGCCTCCTGCGACGATCGCGCATCCCTTGGGGGTGGCGCGGGGGCAGGTGGCGCGGACCTATGTCGTCGCGGAGGCGGAGGACGGCCTCGTCATCGTCGATCAGCATGCCGCGCATGAGCGGCTGGTGCTGGAACGCATGCGTGCGGCGCTGGCCGGCGGTCGAGTCGCGGCGCAGGCGCTGCTACTGCCGGAGGTGGTGGAACTGGACGAGCCCGCGTGCGACCGGCTGGAGGCGCGGGCGGACGAACTGGCGGAGTTCGGGCTGGAGCTGGAGCGGTTTGGCGCGCGCGCGATGCTGGTCCGCGCGACGCCGGCGCTGTTGGGCCAATCCGATCCTCGCGGGCTGGTCACCGATCTCGCCGACGAACTCGCCGCATTCGACGAGGCGCTATCGCTGCGCGAGCGGCTCGATGCGGTGGCGGGGACGATGGCCTGCCACGGATCGGTTCGGGCAGGACGGGTACTGTCGGTGATGGAGATGAACGCGCTTCTGCGGGAGATGGAGGCCACGCCGCATTCCGGCCAGTGCAATCATGGCCGACCGACCTGGGTGAAGTTGCAGATGAGTGACGTGGAGAAGCTCTTCGGGCGGAAGTGAACGCCAGGGCAGCATCGCGTCGGACGGCGGAACTGAAACTGGCTCGCCGAGGAATTCATTGGCTAGCGGCCGCACGCACGCTACGGCTTTACAGCATCGGCGGACGGAGGCTTGCCGTTCTTGAATTCGACCCTCACGGCGACGAAGGGTGCGGAACCGCGGTTCTTGACGGCGTGCAACCCTTCCGGCTCGCCTCTGACCGTCTTGGATGCCTCGAACGCTGGAGCATCCATGCGTTCGACTTCGACCGGTCGGCCATCGACGAGCTTGTAAACGATGTAGGTGATGGGTTGAGGGCTCTGGAAGTACATCACGCTCGGCCAGCGATGATCGTGAACGGGTTCTGTCTGACCGGGCGCCACCTCCACGCGCAAGACCCTGATCGTGTCGTCCTCCAATAGGATATGGTGGCTGTCGGGCGCGG
The DNA here is from genome assembly GCF_979253005.1 of Sphingomonas sp. AC435. Classification (NCBI taxonomy): domain Bacteria; kingdom Pseudomonadati; phylum Pseudomonadota; class Alphaproteobacteria; order Sphingomonadales; family Sphingomonadaceae; genus Sphingomonas; species Sphingomonas sp. AC435. The sequence goes on along the minus strand of NZ_CEEDCJ010000002.1, from coordinate 31,366 downwards.
CGACGACTGCGTCGAAGCTGGCGGTGGCGGCTTGAAGCGCCAGTATCGCAGTCCAGATCATGGCACCCACCCCAAAGTCGATAGTTGAGGCTGACAGGGATAGACAATGAACGCAATTGCTATCGTAGATGTCGGCCCGGCCCGTCTTGTTCGACGAATAGTCGCACGGGGATGCTTCGATACCAACTCAAGCATTTCGAGAGATGATGCGCGGTACCAGCTACACCGCGGCCGCCGGTGAGGTGTTCGTGCGGATCGACGAGGACCAGCCGGCTGCGATCGTTACGATGCCTGCGGCGAGACCGAAGGTCATCAGCGCGGGCAATGGCTGCGTGCCGATCGTCGTGAAGATGCCGTGCCAGGCATCGGTGGCGGCGAGTGTTTCGAATCCGACGATCTGGACGGCGACTACGGCCAGCGCGACCGCCCAGGGTCGGCCGGTGCGCGGGTCGCGGCGCCAGAGCCACAGGGCAACGGCGACCACGACGAGGTTGGCGAGTTGGACGCCCCACCCGAACAGGTGGAAATCCTGCGGTCCGCGGATGACGATGCCCGGCACGGTCTGGTTGAAGACGCGGCCCAATACCGGGCTGACCAGCGGCAGCGCGGTCGACAGCATGTAGCCGGCGTGGAGCCGCATGTTGCGGCGGTGGCGCAGCGCCATGCCGACGCCGTACAGCACCGCGGCGAGCGCCAGCACGTCGATATAGGCCAGTCGCGCGCCCCAGATCGCGTAGAACGGATCGCCCCCGACCGTGCCCGCCGCCATCGAGTGGATCACCCCCATCGAACCGGCGGCGAACAGTGGCATCGCGACGAACGTCGTCTTCCCCAGCACGCGGTGCATCGCGATGCGGCCGTGGTGCGGCGTCCAGCTTTGCGCGAGCAGCAGCATGAGCCACAGGCCCGCCGTGACACCGTGGATGTGAAATCCGATCGACGAGGTTGACAGTCGACCGAAGTAGCTGCGCCAGAACGCGAAGATCGTCGCGGCTATAAGCGCAAGGATGAATGGCCAGGCGTTGCGATATGGCATGACTTCCCCCCGGAAACCGGTGACCTTCCCCAAGATCACGTGCGCCGCGAAGTTATCACCGCGGTTTGGGCTGTGTCCACCAGAATTGCCCAGGGCCCTTCAGGACCATGACGACGGCAAGATCGTGCAGTCGCCCTATTCGCCAGGACTTGAAACGACTCATCGCATTGATCCGGTCGAGAAGGTACCGGCCGGCTCATGACGTCATGGTTTCGTCGTCGATCCCGCGCTAAGCGGCCGGGATGACCGAACAAACGCCGGAAACCGGCACGCCTGCCGCGGACCCGCCCAGAACCGACATGCACCCCAAGGAGTTCGTCGCCTTCGTTGCGGCGGTGATGGCGGTGAATGCGCTGGGCGTCGACCTGATGCTGCCCGCCATGTCGCAGATCGGCCACGACCTTGCGATCGCGACCGCCAATCATCGGCAGTGGATCGTCACCGCTTACATGCTCGGGTTTGGGACCGGCCAGTTGGTCTATGGTCCGCTCGCCGACCGGTTTGGGCGCAAGCCTATCCTGATTGTCACGCTCGCGGGCTTCGTCGCGGCGAGCATCTTCGCGGCGGGATCGGCGACGTTCGCAGCGCTGCTGGGTGCGCGGATGTTGCAGGGGCTGATGTCCGCATCGACCCGCGTGCTGGCAGTGGCGATCGTGCGCGACAAGTTCTCCGGCCGGCAGATGGCGCGGACGCTGTCGCTGGCGCAGATGATCTTCTTCCTCGTGCCGATCCTCGCGCCGACCCTGGGTCAGGGCCTGCTCGCATTCGGGCCGTGGCGCTTCATCTTCTACGCGCTCGGCGCGTTCGCGGCGTTCGTGCTGGCGTGGAGCGCGCTGCGTTTGCCGGAGACGCTGCCGGTGGCGCGGCGGCGGGCGATCTCGCTGGCGTCGCTCGGCAACGCGTACCGCACGACACTGACCGATCGCTATTCAGTCGGCTACGCCTTCGCCGCATCGCTGACGTTCGGCGGGATCATCGCGTTCGTCTCGTCGGCGCAGCAGATCTTCGTCGACGAGTTCGGCGCGGGCGAGCGGTTTACCCTGCTGTTTGCGCTGTGCGCGTTCGCGATGGGATGTGCGAGCTTTGCCAACAGCCGGCTGGTGGAGCGGTTGGGGACGCGGCTGATCTCGCAAGCGGGCGTGTTCGCGTTGATCGGACTGTCGATCGTCCACATCGCGGTGATCGCCAGCGGAAACGAGTCGCTCGTCAGCTACATCCTGTTCCAGGCGTTGAGCATGACCTGCATCGGCCTGTGCGGATCGAATTTCGGCGCGATGGCGATGGAGCCGGTCGGGCACATCGCCGGCAGCGCGTCGTCGGTACAGGGCTTCATCACCAGCATCGGCGCGGTAATCGTCGGATCGATCATCGGTCAGGCGTATAATGGCACGACGATGCCGCTGGCGATCGGGTATCTCGGCATCGGACTCGCCGTGCTCGTCGTGGTGCTGCTGATCGAGCGCGGTCAGCTGTTCCGGGCGCGGATGGCGGCGGAGTAGCGGCTTAGTTGAAGGTCGCCCAATATTGTGCGGTGCTGATGACGATGATGAGCGCGACGAGGGCGATGATACCGCCGATAACCATGCGCAGATAACGGTGATCGGGCGGGGCGGGCTGGCTCATCGGGACCTCTTGGATGCGGTGCAGTTCGTGGTCGAACGCGACCGCCCCGGATGATTTCCCCGCACCGACGCCAAGTCCAACATAGTTTATGAAGTTTCCCATGGGGTTAGGGTGTCGACCGGGGCGAGACGGAACGGTCGGCGATGCTGATCGTAGCGTTCCGATGCAAGGGGCGAGACGATGACGAGTGGGCAGGGCGCCTCATGCCGGTGACGGACATTGCCACGCGGATGTGGAACCACGGCTGGCGGCTCGATCCCATCGTACGCAGCCTGCTCGATACGGATTTCTACAAGCTGCTGATGCTGCAGATGATCCGTAACGCGCATCCGACCGTCGACGCCACGTTCACGCTGATCAACCGCACGCGGTCCGTGCGGCTGGCCGACATCATCGACGAGGGCGAGTTGCGGGCGCAGCTCGATCACGCCCGCACGTTGCGGTTCGACAAGCGCGAGCTGATCTGGCTGGCCGGCAACAGCTTCTATGGCGAGGCACGGATGTTCGCGCCCGACTTCATCGCGTGGCTCGCGGAGTTCCGGTTGCCGGATTACGAGCTGCGGACGGTCGACGGCCAATTCGAACTCCGCTTCGCCGGCCCGTGGACGCACACGACGATGTGGGAGGTGCCGGCGCTGGCGATCGTCAACGAGCTACGGTCACGCGCGGCGTTGAAGGGACGGGGGCGGTTCGAACTCGACGTGATCTACGCGCGGGCCAAGGCGCGGTTGTGGGACAAGGTGGAGCGGCTGGCCGCCTTGCCCGACCTCGTCCTGTCCGACTTCGGTACACGACGCCGGCACGGCTTTCTGTGGCAACGCTGGTGCGTCGAGGCGTTGCAGGAGGGGCTGGGCGAGCGCTTCATCGGCACCTCCAACGTGTTGCTGGCGATGGATGCCGGGCTGGAGGCGATCGGCACCAACGCGCACGAACTGCCGATGGTGCTCGCCGCGCTGGCCGATGATGATGCCGCAATTGCGAGCGCGCCCTACCGGGTGCTGGAGGAGTGGCAGCGGCATTACCGTGGCAATCTGCTGGTCGTGTTGCCCGACGCGTTCGGGACGGCGGCGTTCCTGCGCGATGCCCCCGATTGGGTGGCGGACTGGACGGGCTTTCGCCCCGACAGCGCGCCGCCGATCGCGGCGGGGGAGGCGATCATCGACTGGTGGACCGCGCATGGTCGCGACCCGCGCGAGAAGTTGCTCATCTTCTCCGACGGGATGGATGTGGAGTCGATCGGGCGCGTCTACCGCCATTTCCACGGGCGGGTGCGGACCAGTTTTGGGTGGGGTACGAACCTGACCAACGACTTTCGCGGCTGCGACAGCGGCGGTGGCGACGCGCTCGCGCCGATCTCGCTGGTGGCGAAGGTGGTCGCGGCGAACGGCCGACCGGCAGTGAAGCTCTCGGACAATCCCGCCAAGGCGAGCGGTCCGCCCGACGAGATCGCCCGTTATCTGCGGATTTTCGGACATGAGGGGCGGGAGGATGCAACGGTCCGCGTCTGAGCGGGCGTCCCGGATCGGTACGTCGGGCGTAGGTTCGTCGTTCACCGCAGCGCAACCTTTGCCGCTGACCTGCATTATGTCGGGTAAGACCTCTCACCATCAGGTGCGTCATGAAGCAGCTTTTTCCCCTCGTCTTCGCTCTCATCCCGCTGGCCGCCGTCATCGGCGCCTGCGTGTCCTGCCCCTGAGCGACGACACCCTCCCAGCATCTCGAGGCCGTCCCGCGTGACCGGGGCGGCCTCTTTTTTGTCGTTCAGCGAGAGAGGCGAGAGGCCAGGGCGACGCCGGCCACAAACTGAAGCAACCCGTAAGCCCGCCGCCGCCCCGGTTTCCCGCCGAAGGGCTTCACCAGAATATCGACAGCCGCCACGTCCGATCGCCAGAGATCGACGTGACGACTCGGCTGGAGCATGCCCAGCAGCCCGTCGCCGATCATGAACACCGCCGCCATTTCGGCGGCGCGGCGGATGCCGAGTTGGGTGTTCGTCACTTCTTCCGGCTGGCGTTCCATGCCTGTAGCTCCTCGACGGCGGTCGAACGCTTCAACACGCGAGCCCAGGGATCGATCACCACATGCGCGTCGGCCGGCACTTCCAGCGTGCCACGCCCTCCGGTCATCGCCAGCTTCTCGATGCGATCGCCGACCTGCACCTCGACCGGCATCGGGAACGCGCCGCCGTCCGGCACCTTCCACGACAGCGCCAGCGTGTTCCCGCTGCGCGTCTCGACCAACTCGGGCAGCGCCGCCTGACGCAGATACACGTCGAAGAACCAGCCATAATCCTTGCCGGTCACCTGACGGACGAAGCCCTCATATTCCTTGGTGGAACCGAAGCGCGGTTCGAAATTTCCGGGCTTCGGATCGGCGCGGCCATAGACCGCCAGTCGCGTCACATCCCAGAAGGCCGTGTCGCCGATCAGGTTGCGCAGGGTGTGGAGCATCCACGACCCCTTGACGTAGATGTCCTGACCCGGCCCGCCCTTCGAGGCCTCGTACACCTCCTCCTCGGAGATGATCTTGCCGCGGACGATCGGGACCTTGTTCATGATCGTGCCGCGCTGCGACTGCATCATCGCCGCATAGCGCGCCTCGCCCTCGCGCCAGCGGCCGTACGCCGGCTGCATGTACGCGCCGTATCCCTCGTGCAGCCAGTAATCGTCCCAATTCGCGGCGGTCAGTTGGTTGGCGAACCATTCGTGCGTGAATTCATGTTGGAACAGCCAGTCGAACCCCTCGATCGCCTTGGCATAGCCGTTGCCGTAGGCGTTGATCGTCTGGTGCTCCATGCCCTTGTGCGGGGTTTCGACCACGCCGACCTTTTCGTCGCCGAAGGGATAGGGGCCGACCAGCGCCTCGAAGAAGTCGAGCGTCGGCGCGAACTCCGCGAACAGCTTCTCCGCCTGCGCCTTCTCGCCCGGTAGATACCAGTAATACATCGGGATCGTGTTGCCGAAGCGGCTCTTGTACGATCCGCTGATCTCCTCGTACGGCCCGACGTTCAGCGCGATCGCATAGGTGTTGGTGCGCTTGGCTCGCCAGTTCCAGCGGGTGCGGCCGTCCGGCAGCGTATCCACGCCGATCAGCTTGCCGTTCGATGGCGCCTTCAGCCCCTTCGGGACGGTAATGTGCAGCGTGACGACGGTCGGCTCGCCCTCCGGGAAGTCCATGCACGGCCAGAACAGGTCGCAGCCATAGCCCTCCGCGGTCGTCGCGAACCACGTCTTGCCCTCCGGTGTCTTCGACCAGACGACGCCGTCGTCCCACGGTGCGTTGACGGCGACATGCGGCACGCCGCCGTACGTGATCTTCGCGGACACACGCTGCCCCTTGGCAAGGCGGCGCGGCAGGCGGATGACGAGTTGCCCGTCGGGGTTCGACCACGATCCCGCATTTAAAGCGGTGCCGTCGATCGACACGGCGGTGACCGGCAGGTTCTTGTCGAGGTCGATCAGCAGGCGCGACACCGGCGACTTGGCGGTGAAGCCCAGCGTCGCGATGCCGTTCAGGCTGTACGTCTCCGGCAGCACCTCGAACTGGAGGTCGGCCGAATCGAACGTCACCGCCAACTGCTCGGCCGGCCGCACGCCTCCGGACTTTTGTGTCTGCTCCGTGATCGGGGGAGTGCCCTTGGCGGGGGGAGTGGCAGCCGATTGGAGCGCGGCAGCGAGTGCGAGAATGGAAGCTATCATGGTATACGATGGTTGCCGGGTTCACGCCGTGACGCAAGAGGCACGATTGATGGAATCGGAACGATCACCATATAGTCGGTGAAACGGGGCACCACGTACGGTGCCCGACCGGAGCTTGCATGACCCAGACTTTCCCCGTGCTGCCGCTGCGCGATATCGTCGTCTTTCCGCACATGATCGTCCCGCTGTTCGTCGGCCGCGACAAATCCGTCGCGGCGCTGGAAGCGGCGATGGCTGCCGACAAGGAGATCTTCCTCGTCGCGCAGCTCGACCCGGCCGAGGACGATCCGCAGCGCGACAGCCTGTACGAGATGGGCGTCACCGCCACCGTGCTGCAACTGCTGAAGCTGCCCGATGGCACGGTCCGCGTGCTGGTCGAGGGCAAGCAGCGGGCGCGTCTTGGCGAACTGGTGGAGGCCGAAGGCTACCTAGCTGCGACGGTCGCGATGATCGAGGACGTGGCGGTCGAGGGTACCGAGGTGTCGGCGCTGATGCGCTCGGTCGTCGACCAGTTCGAAAACTACGCCAAGCTCAACAAGAAGCTGCCGGCGGAAACCGCGGTGCAGCTGGCGGAGATCGACGAGGCCGCGCGTCTCGCCGACGCCGTCGCCGCGAACATCGCGGTCAAGGTCGCCGACAAGCAGGCGCTGCTGGTCGAGATCGATCCGGCCAAGCGGCTGGAGATGGCGTTTGCTCTGATGGAAGGCGAACTCGGCGTTCTTCAGGTCGAGAAGAAGATCAAGAGCCGCGTGAAGCGCCAGATGGAGAAATCCCAGCGCGAATATTACCTCAACGAGCAGTTGAAGGCGATTCAGCGCGAGTTGGGCAACAGCGACGACGAGAGCGACGGCGACGAGATCGCCGAACTGACCCAGAGGATCGCGACGCTGAAGCTGTCCAAGGAGGCGCGGACCAAGGCGACCGCCGAGCTGAAGAAGCTGAAGACGATGGCGCCGATGAGCGCCGAGGCGACAGTCGTGCGCAACTATCTCGACGTGCTGCTCGGCCTGCCCTGGGGCAAGAAGTCGAAGATCAAGCGCGACATCGCGGCGGCGCAGGCGGTCCTCGACGAGGATCACTATGCGCTGGAAAAGGTGAAGGACCGGATCGTCGAGTATCTCGGCGTGCAGGCGCGCACCAACAAGCTGAAGGGGCCGATCCTGTGCCTCGTCGGACCGCCCGGCGTCGGCAAGACCTCGCTCGGCAAGTCGATCGCCAAGGCGACCGGGCGCGAGTTCATCCGCCAGTCGCTGGGCGGCGTGCGCGACGAGGCCGAGATCCGTGGCCATCGCCGCACCTATATCGGCTCGCTGCCGGGCAAGATCGTCACCAACCTGAAAAAGGCCGGTGCGGCCAACCCGCTGTTCCTGCTCGATGAAATAGACAAGCTGGGTCAGGATTTCCGCGGCGATCCCGCGTCTGCGCTGTTGGAGGTGCTCGACCCGGAGCAGAACGGCAAGTTTCAGGATCATTATCTGGAGATCGACATCGATCTGTCGGACGTGATGTTCGTCTGCACCGCGAACACGCTGAACCTGCCGCAGCCGCTGCTCGACCGGATGGAGATCATCCGTCTGGAAGGCTATACCGAGGACGAAAAGGTCGAGATCGCCGAGCGGCATCTGGTCGCCAAGCAGGTAGAAGCGCACGGGCTGAAGCCGGGCGAGTTCACGCTGACGCAGGACGGCCTGCGCGCGCTGATCCAGCATTACACGCGCGAAGCCGGCGTCCGTACGCTGGAGCGCGAGATCGCCAAGCTGTGCCGCAAGGCGCTGCGCCGCATTCTCGAGGGCAAGGCGACGAGCGTCACGGTCGACCGCGACAACCTGCACGAGTTCGCAGGCACGCTGAAGTACCGCTACGGCCTGTCGGAGACGGAGCATCAGATCGGTGCGGTCACCGGGCTGGCGTGGACCGAGGTCGGCGGCGAGTTGCTGACAATCGAGAGTGTGACGGTCGGCGGCAAGGGGGCGGTGAAGACCACCGGCAAGCTCGGCGACGTCATGAAGGAATCGGTCGAGGCGGCGTGGAGCTTCGTCAAGGCGCGTGCGCCCAGCTATGGCATCAAGCCGTCGGTGTTCCACCGCAAGGACGTCCACGTCCATTTGCCCGAGGGCGCGGTGCCGAAGGATGGTCCGTCGGCGGGCATCGGCCTCGTCACGTCGCTGGTCTCGACGTTGACCGGCGTGCCGGTGCGGCGCGAGGTCGCGATGACCGGCGAGGTGACGCTGCGCGGTCGCGTGCTGCCGATCGGCGGGCTGAAGGAGAAGCTGCTCGCGGCGCTGCGCGGCGGCATCACCACGGTGCTGATCCCGCAGGAGAATGAGAAGGACCTCGCCGACATTCCCGCCAATGTGAAGGAAGGGCTGACGATCATCCCTGTCAGTCATGTCGACGAGGTGCTGAAGCTGGCGCTGACCGAGCCGCTGGAGGCGATCGACTGGACCGATGCCGATGAGCTTGCGGCACTGCCGCCGCCGGCGATCGCGCCGGCCGGGGTGGAGCGTCATCACTGAAGGTGACGCAATAGCATCCGGTCACGACTGCGTTAAACGTCCAACCACCGCAGCTTAGCCGCTGCGGTGGTTGACACCGGGGGGTCGCGCCGCCTTAGTGACGCCTCCGCGCCGGTGATCCACCGGGGCGTCAAGTATCGAGTCGAATCGGGGGATTTCAAAGGATGAACAAGCAGGAGCTGATCGCGACGGTCGCCGATACATCGGGGCTGAATCGCGCGGATGCGGTGCGGGCGGTCGAAGCCGTATTCGATGCGATCTCGGCGAGCCTGAAGAAGGGCGACGAGGTCCGGCTGGTCGGTTTCGGCACCTTCTCGGTTTCCAAGCGCAAAGCCTCTACCGGTCGCAATCCGCGCACCGGCGAGCCGATGACGATCAAGGCGTCCACCCAGCCCAAGTTCAAGGCCGGCAAGATCCTGAAGGATTCGGTCAACTGACACTGGACAGGCCGCGCGTCGGTGGATAGACGCGCGGCTCCGGTTTTTCCCGGGGTCCTGAGGACCGCGGGATCGGGCGCGTAGCTCAGCGGTAGAGCACACCCTTCACACGGGTGGGGTCACAGGTTCAATCCCTGTCGCGCCCACCAATACGGCCCGTCGTTTCCAGCAGGAAGCGGCGGGCTTTTTGGTTTTGGTCGTTGCGCAGTTTACATCGGCCCGCGTGAAGCCGTGCAAGAGCCGAAGACGGAAACGCGGGTGGCCGCCCCTCCGTCACGCCCTTGGCGTGCCACCATCCCGTAAACGGGGAGGATTTGATTCGCAGGCGCTTTGGGGTCGGAGCGAACTCACGGTCCAAGTCGTTCTTCGGCGGTATCTCAGGAGTCCCGCCGATGACGCTGCCGACCACGATGACCGCCGTCCGCCTGCCGCGGTTCGGAGACGCGGATGTCCTGACGCTGGAGCAGGTGCCGATCCCGCAGCCGCTCGACGACGAGGTACTGGTCCGCGTGCGCGCGGCCAGCATCAACCCGGTCGACCGCAAGATGCGGACGGGCAAGTTCGATCGGCTGAAGCAGGACGCGCTGCCGATCACGATGGGCCGCGATCTGGCGGGCACGATCGAGGCGGTCGGGACCCGCGCGCACTACATGCTGCGCCACGGCGATCCCGTTTTCGCCTATCTCGGCTTCGATCGCGGCGCGCAGGCGGAATATGTCGTCGTGCGCGCGGTGGAGATGGTGGCGATGCCGACGTCGCTCGACTTCGTGCAGGCGGCTGCGGTACCGCTCGCCGCCCTTACTGCGTGGCAGGGTATGTTCGATCATGGCGGACTCCAGGCCGGGCAGTCCGTTCTTATCCACGGTGGCGCCGGCGGCGTCGGGCATCTTGCGATCCAGTTAGCCAAGGCGCGGGGTGCGACGGTGTACGCCACCTGCTCCGAACGTGATCTGGACTATGTCCGGGATCTCGGTGCCGATCGGGCGATCGACTATCGCGTCCAGCCTTTCGAAGAGCAGCTGGCCGATGTCGACCTCGTCTTCGACCTGATCGGCGGCGAGACGCGGGCGCGCTCGTGGGGCGTGTTGCGCGAAGGCGGAATGTTGGTCTCGACGCTCGACAGCCCCGATCCGGACGAGGCCGCCCGCCACAAGGTCCGCACCGTCCCGCGCTGGGTGGTCGATCCCAATGCCGCGCAGCTCGGCGAAGTCGCCGACCTGATCGAGTCGGGCAGCGTGTCTGTGACAGTGGCCGCCACCTTCCCGCTGGCGGACGTCGCCGCCGCGCAGCACCGGCAGGAAACCGGGCACGATCGGGGCAAGATCGTGCTGACGCTGGATTAATTCATCAGTGGGACGGGGCGGATCGCTCCGTCCCGATCTGGGGCGCCGTCACAAAACCGAAACCTGCGAGTCACGCAACCGACGCCGAAACGGCATTTTACCGTCATCGAACTCCCCTAGTCGCAGCGATGAGATCGACAGGGGGGACCTTGGTCGATCCGAAGGCGAACACGCCTGACAGACATCGACCGGGAGCAATCAGACCAATGGCCCATTTCGCGCGCACGACCCGCATCCTCTTGGCGGGCACCGCCTGCATGCTGCTCGCTTCCTGCGACGGCGCGGACAGCGTCGCTTCGCCCGGCGAAGGCGTGATCGTCGTCCCCACGACACCGGCTCCGACTCCCGCGCCCACCGCCACGCCGACGCCCGCACCCGGTACGCCGGCGGCGTCGTGCCCGGCGGGTACCAACGATGCCGGCGTGGTCGGCAATTACCGTGGCTGCCGTCTCCCCTCCAGCATCACCAGCGACCTGCGGCTGCAGAAGCTGGCCGGCGTCGCTTACGAAATCAGCGGCGCGGTGAACGTCGGCGTCGATGTCGGCGGCGCGGGCACTGCCCCCGGTGGCCGGTCGGCCGTGCTGTCGATCGACCCGGGTGTACTGCTGTACGCCAACACCACGAATGCCGATAACGACTATCTCATCGTCAACCGCGGCTCGCGCATCAACGCCGAGGGTACGGAAAGCCAGCCGATCATCTTCACTGCGCAGCAGAACCTGACAGGTGGCGTCACCGACGAGAGCCAGGGCCTGTGGGGCGGAGTCATTCTGGCCGGCCGCGCGCCGATCTCGAACTGCAACGCGGCCGTCGCCGGTGGCACCGCAAGCTGCGAGAACGTCGTCGAGGGCACCAACACCGCACTCTACGGCGGTGCCATCGCGAACGACAGCTCTGGTACGATGCGTTATGTCCAGATCCGCTATTCGGGCACGATCATCAGCCCGAACAACGAGCTTCAGGGCCTGACGCTGGGCGGCACCGGCTCGGGCACGACGCTGGACCACATCCAGATTCACAATTCGTCGGACGACGGCATCGAGATCTTCGGCGGCCGTACCAACCTGCGCTATCTGGCACTGACCGGGTCGGACGACGACGGCCTGGATACCGATGTGGGCTGGCAGGGTCAGGTCCAGTTCCTGCTCGCCGTGCAGAAGCCGACCAACACGCAGACCGATAACTACTCCACCGAAATCGACTCGAACGGCAACGAAGACGCATTGCCGCGGCAGCGTTACAACCTGGCGAACTTCACCTTCGTGCAGAGCTCGACCGCGACCAATGCCGCGATCCGTATTCGCGGCGGCGCCGATGCGCGCTTCGTGAATGGTATCGTTGTCAGCCCGGCGGCATGCCTCAACATCATCGCGGGCATCGACGCCAGCGGCAAGTCGACGATCCGTCCGGCCAATGCCGGCCTGGAGGATAACGGCCCGCCGATGTTCGACTCGGTGCTGTTCAGCTGCGGCGGCGCGTCGCCCTATGCCGAAACCACGGTCAACGGTGTGACGGTCACAATCGCGGAACAGCGTACCGTATTCACGGCCGGCACGAACAACGTCGAGGCCGGCACCGGCCTGCTGACGGGCATTTTTCTGCCCGCCGGCGCGGCGACGACGGCCACGCCGTTCAACGCCGCGACGCTCAATCCGGCCAACACGTCGTTCTTCGTGCAGACGAGCTTCGTCGGCGCGGTGAGCGGCCCGAACGACACGAGCTTCCGCGGCTGGACCTGCAATTCCAACCGCGCGAACTTCGGCTCGACCAGCGGCAGCTGCACCGGCCTGCCGAACTGATTGAGCGACGGGGCGGCGATCGGTTCGCCGCCCCGTCACGTCCGAGGCGGCGGCCGGGGGAGGTCGCCTGCATCCCATATTTTTCGAGAGCCGGGGCCGCCATGAAGCATCCGATCCACGCATTCCTACTCGCGACGACGATGCTCGCGCCCGCTGCCGCTTTCGCGCAGGCCGCGCCGGCCGGTGGTCAAGCCGGCGCGCCTGCGGGCAGCGTCGTGTCGCCGCAGGCCGGTCAGCCGGCCATCGATGCCGCCGATCCTGCCGCCGCCGCGGAGGCGCAGCAGGACCAGGTCGAGGTCTCCACACCCGGGGGTGCCAACACCGACGACATCGTCGTCGTGGGGCGCAACATCCCCAATGCCGTCCGTGCGACTCCGGAAGTCATCAACGTCCTGTCGACGGCCGACATCGCCCGCACCGGCGAGGGCGACATCGCTGGCGCGCTCAGCCGCGTCACGGGTCTGTCGGTGGTCGGCAACGGTTTCGTCTACGTCCGGGGCCTTGGTGACCGCTATTCCTCCTCGCTGCTGAACGGGTCGCCGCTGCCGTCGCCCGAACCGCTGCGCCGCGTCGTGCCGCTCGACATCTTCCCGACCAACGTCATCGCGTCGGCGCTGGTGCAGAAGAGCTACTCGGTGAATTACCCCGCCGAATTCGGCGGCGGCGTCATCAATCTCACGACCAAGGCCGTGCCGGACGAAACGTTCTTCCAGATGGGTGGATCGGTCGGCGCGGACACCGTGACGACGTCCGAGCTTGGCTATGTCTATGACGGCGGCAGCCGTGACTGGACGGGCTATGATTCCGGGGTTCGCAAGACTCCTGGCTTCATCGATCAGGCCGGGCAGAACGGTACGTCGCTGACGTCGAGCCAGATCATCGGGCTGAACAACGCGCAGACGACGCTGCTTCAGCGCAACAACCAGTTGCCGGCGAACCTGTCGGGCGAGCTCAGCCTGGGCAGCTCGATCGACATCGGCACGGTCCGCGTCGGCGCGATTGCCGCCGCGGGCATCAGCAACACGTGGCGCACGCGCGACAATACGCAGCAGTCGACGGACGATCCTACGGGTATCCTCACACGCGACTTCCGCACCGTCCTGACCGACAACCGCGCCGTCGTGAACGGTCTGCTGGGATTCGGTGCGGAGTTCGGTGAGAACAAGATCCGCTGGACCAATCTGTACCTGCACGACACCGTCAAGCAGGGTCGTCTGTCACGCGGCAGCACGGCGAACATCGGCGTCGGCGCGGACGGCATCCAGCCCTTCCTAGTTCAGAACACGAGCTGGTTCGAGCGCGAGCTGTTCGACACGCAGCTCGTCGGTGAATTCAAGCTCTCCGATCAATTCAGCCTCGACGCTCGTGGCGCCTATGCGAAGACCAGCCGCAACAGTCCGTACGAGCGTAGCTTCACCTATCAGTACAATCCCGCGATCGGCGACTATCAAAACAACCTGTCCGGTCTTCAGGCGGCCTCGATCGCCTTTTCCGAACTAGACGAAACGCAATATTCAGGTCAGGCCAACCTGACCTGGAACGTGCCGTTCGACCGGCCCTTCGCCTTCTCGGTAGGCTATGCCTATACCGATACGCAGCGGGACTCGAGCCGCTACACCTTTCAGTATTCGGGACCGAACAACGGCCCGGTCCTGGGTGCGGCACCGCAGTTGCGGCCTGACTATCTGCTCTCGGACTATGTGATCCAGGCTTACGGGATCAACCTGCGCAACACGTCGACGGGGCAGGGTGCGGCGGCCTATGATGCGCTGCTGCGCGTCCACGGCGCTTATGCGCAGGTCGAGGGCGAGATCACCGATGGTCTGCGCGCAACGACCGGTGTCCGGTACGAAACGGCGACGGAGCGGGTGACGCCGTCGGGCGGTGCGGCGGGTACCAGTCTGAAGAACGATTATTGGTTGCCGGCGGTCACGGTCACCTGGAATTTCGCAGAGGATATGCAGCTTCGGGCGCATCTGTCCAAGACGCTGGCCCGCCCGCAGTTTCGCGAACTCGCGCCACAGCTATATCAGGATTTCGAGAGCGACCGCCTGTTCTTCGGCAACGCATTCCTCAAGGACTCGCAGTTGTACAACGCCGAGTTGCGCGGCGAATGGTACTTCGCCCGAGATCAGCGTTTCAGCCTCGCCGGGTTCTACAAGCGGATCGACGATCCAATCGAGGCGGTGGCCTTCTTCCCGGCGGGGTCGGACACGCTCCAGACCGGGTTTGCCAACGCTCCGCGCGCCAAGCTCTACGGTGGCGAAGTCGAGGTGCAGAAATACGTGCCGCTCGACTCGCTGGGTGACGGTTTCTTCGCGACGCGCCGCCTCGTCGCCATCGTCAACTATACCTACACTAAATCGAGCATCGATGCCGGCGACCAGTTAATCGCCAGCCCGCTGTCGGTCGGCACCAGCCCGATCCTGCGCCCCGCGAATATTCTGTTCCAGGACGGCGCGGCGTTGGTGGGTCAGTCGGACCACCTCGTGAACCTGCAACTCGGGATTGAGGACAAGGCGTCGCTCAGCCAGTTCACGGTGCTGTTCAACTACGCTTCGAACCGCGTGACCAACCGCGGTCCGATCGGCGGGGGCGGCGGCACGCGCCTGCCCGACCTGATCGAGAAGCCGGGCATCCGCCTTGACCTCGTCGCGCGTCAGGGCATCAAGGTGCTGGGGTCGCAGTTCGAGATCAAGGCCGAGGCGCGCAACCTGACCGGCACCGGCTACCGCGAGTTCCAGGCGTTCGACGGCGCGACGGTGGACATCAACCGCTACAGGCTGGGCCGCACCTTCACGCTGGGGGCGAGCGTCCAGTTCTGACGGGAAGCTCCCCCTTGTCGAAAGGGGGAGCAAGCGTCGGCAAGATCGCCTGTCGTCGCGTCTTTTGAGGCTGTTGACGCGAAGTATGGTCATAGCCAGCGTGTGGAGTCATCCGCGGCCGGGCGCGGGGCGCGGGGCGCGGGGCGCGGGGCGCGTGGCGTAGGACTCGTGGACATCGACCGTCTGTTCGTCGCCGCGGACCAGATCGCCGGGAGGGGCCGCGTCGTGGACGTTGGCCGGGATCAGCGCCGGCCACGTCCATATACACCGGATTACGGAACCGGAGATGGTGCTGTGATACGGTGGCATATCCTTCAGCGACCGACCGACGAGGCGGTGGAACCGCATCCTGTCTTTTAGGCTTAATCCCGTCCTTTGTTCCCTCTGTTGTGTACTCGCTTGCGGCAAAGACCTTCAGCATCAGTAACGAGGCTGAACGCAGGTACGGCCGCAAACCTCACAGCACCATTCTCAGCGTCGTCCAGTCGACCTTACCCGTCAACCGCGCCAGGTAACCATGCTGGCCAAGCGCGAAGACAGAAGCGCGTTCGCCTAGCAACCCCGACTACCGCACGATCTCAGAGGATACGATGAACCTCTGCGCGGCGGCGGTTTCGCAGCGATCCTTTGAGCGAGATCGAGAAGAACAGTCCTTCGCAGCGCGAGGAAATCGGTTAGCGCAGCCGTTCGATGGCCTGGGCGAGGGCGACGTAGAGCTTGCCCATGTCCGACGACAGCAAGGTCACCGCCAGCGGCGATCCGTCGCGTTGCGTCAGGATGCCGCGCAGCATCGCCTCGAAATCGTGGATGTAGCGGTTGACGTTGTCGCGGAATATCGCGTCGTCGTCGTACAGGCGCGCGACGCGGGCGAGTTCGCTACCCTCCAGCAGGCGGACGGCGCGGCGGGTGAAGACGCCGCGATCCCCCTTCAGATAAGCCGCCCACGCACTGTCCGATACGTCACGGCCAAAGACCTTGGCGATGTCGATCGAGGCGGAGTTCAGCGCCTCGATCAGCAGCGAGACGCGGCGCGACAGCGTGGCGCTGTCGGCCTGTTCCTGCACCTCGCGCGCCTCCTCCAGTCGCGCCTCGACCAATGCGGTCTGCTCGGCGATGCGCTGGACGTGAGCAGCCAGGC
The DNA here is from genome assembly GCF_979253005.1 of Sphingomonas sp. AC435. Lineage (NCBI taxonomy): Bacteria > Pseudomonadati > Pseudomonadota > Alphaproteobacteria > Sphingomonadales > Sphingomonadaceae > Sphingomonas > Sphingomonas sp. AC435. The sequence goes on along the minus strand of NZ_CEEDCJ010000002.1, from coordinate 14,951 downwards.
GCTCGGTCGCTCCCGTCGCGGCGGTGACGGCTCCGCGCGTCGCCTCGGCGAGGGCATCGACCTGACGCTCGACGGTGTTGGTCGTCGCCCGGCGCATCGCGTCGCCAGCCGAGTCCTCCAGCGCGGCGGCGGCTTCGGGGATGACCTGCGCCAGCGTCTCGCGCGCGCGATCGGCAGCGATCTGCGCGGTTTCGCGGACGCGGGTCAGCGCCTCCAGCAGGCGGGGTGCGGCCTCGTCGGCGAAGCGATTGGTGCGGCCGATCGTCTCGTCCACCATCGCACCAAGCGCGTCCGCCTTGTCGCGGCCGTTCTCCAGCGTGTCGAGCAGTGCCATCGATAGCTGGTCGAGCGTCTTGCGCTGATCCTGGATGACGGCGGCGATCGCCTCGATCGCGTCGTGCGTGCTTTCCGCGGCGGTGACCAGCGCGAGCAGTTCGGGCTTGGCCTGGCCGACGACCTTGCGGCTGCCGTCGATGCGCTCGTCGAGGCGGTTGAGCGCCTCCGGCAGCGTCTCGTCGATCTCGCGCGCGGCGGCGTCGAGCGCGAGCAGCAGCGCCTCGGTCGTGCCGATCGTCTTCATCGCCATCGCGTCGCCGGTCTTCAGCGCCTCCGTCATCGCATCCGCGGAGCCGCCGAGCGCGCTGATCGATGCCGCCAAATGCTGCGTCCGGTCGACGCCGGTCGCGTGCAGCGCGTCCAGCCGCTGTTCGACCGCCGCGATGCCGTCGTGGAGGCCGCCGACCAGTACGTCGCTGGCGCCGTGTTGCTGGTGCAGGCGGTTGGCGATGAGTTCGATCGCGGCGTCGATCGCGCCGACCCGCTCGCCCAGTGCGCTGACGCTGTCGTGCGCGGCGGCGTGGAGCGCGGCCTGACGCTGATCGACGAGGCCGAGCATCGAATCGCCTTGATCCGCCAAATCCGCGCGCGAGCGTTCCATCGTTGCGGCGGCGCGGGTGGCGAGCACCTCCACCGTCTCCGCCATCGCCGCGGCGACCTGTTCCAGCTTCGACCCGGCCGTGTGGCCGCTGTCGCCGATCCGCTGAAGGTGGCCGGCCAGCGACGCGACGGCGGTGGTCGACAGCGTGTCGGCTTCGCGGGCGCGGTCGGTCAGTGCGGAAAGCTGCGCATCGAGCGCGGCGACGTGCGCGGCGGCACCCAGCCCGGCCTGCTCGATGCGGCGGCCGACTTCTTCGCTATCGGCCTGTGCCGCGGGCATGGCGGCGAGCAGTTCGCCGACCGTCGCGCGGGCGCGCTCGGCCGCGGTGGCAAGGGTTGCGGCGTGGGCGCGGGCGGCGTCGACCTCCGTCGACAGTCCACGCCCGACCGACTCCAGCCGGTCCGCCGCCACGTCGCCGACCGACGCCAGCGTCGAAAGCTGGTGGGCGATCTGTTCGCGTTGCAGGTGAAGCGACTGCGACAACGCGTGGATGCGACGCTCCAGCGCCTGCGCCTCGCTGCGCATCGCGCGGGCGGTCAACGCGAACCGGCGTGCCTCCGCCCGGCTGCTCCGCTGCGCGAGGAGCCAGACGATGCCGATCAGCGCGGGCACGGTGGCGAGTGCCGCAACGAACTGCACCAGCTCGACCGGCCGGAGCGTCGCCAAAGAATCCCACGTCAGCGCCAGCATCCCGCCAACCCACGCGAGCGACAGCAGGATCGCGAGCGTCGGCAGCAGCCATCCGGCGCGCGGTGCGACGATGTCCGCCTCCACCAGATCGAGCACGTCCTCCTCCTGCGGCTCGACCTCATAGTCTGAGCGGCGGTAATCGGACGCCGTATCGGCGGTCGGCCAGAGATCGTGATTGCCCAGCGTATCCCCCTTGGTCGCCGATGGATTTGGCCTTGCTTAGCATTTTTCCACGCCACGGCCAGCCTCGTGCGGCAACCGGTCGTTAACGAACGCAGCGTAGCACCGGGGACATGGCTTATGATCCCGGAGCAATCGATGCGACCCTGGCCGCGGCAGTCGGCGACGAACCCGGCCTGATCGCCGAATTGCGCGTCGCGTTCGTCGAGAGTGCGGTCAAGGCGCTGGCGCAAATGGCATCTGCGACGGAGGTCGACGGCTGGCGGACGGGGGCAACGCGGCTGAAGGGGCTGGCGGCGAGTTTCGGCGCGGTGCGCCTGATGGCGCTGGCGGCGACCGCGGCCGACGGGCGCGTCGGGGATGCGGTGATGCTGTCCAAGCTCAAGCGTGCCGTGGCGCGGCTGGACGGTGAAGGGGCGATTTAGAGGTTCGGGGAGGGTGTTCTCCCAAGCGCTGAGCCTCGCGGGGCACGCTGGCGCCTCTGCCGCACCGGACACGCCGCCAGCAACAGAAGGGCGGTTGACCCTCGCCGCCCGGTCCCTATCAGCCCCACGATGCTTGCGGGGCTTCTTTTTGCCGAACTCGAGGCGCTCGACCGCCCGGGGACGCTGATCGCGACGCTGCCGTTCGGCGGCGGGACGGTGATCGAATATCAGGCGCGGCTGCTGATCGCGGCGGGCGCGGCGCAGATCATCGTGTCGGTCGGCCGGCTGACACCCGAACTTATCGGTGCATTGGGGCGCATCGGCAAGCGCGGCATCGTTGTCGATACGGTGCGGTCGGCGGTGGAGGCGCAGGCGCGCCTGCATCCGCTGTCGACGATCGTGATGGTCGCCGACGGGCTTATCACGACGCAGGGGCTGATCGACGGTTTTGCCAAGAGCGACACGGGCGGCGACGCGTTGCTGGTGCTGCCGACGGACACCGCAGGACCCGATTACGAGCGGTTAGGCGGACAGCTTGCGTGGGGCGGCGTCGGTCGCATCGATCCGCGCCGGATCGCGGAGGTCGCCGCCCTGCCGAACGACTATGCCTTGCAATCCAGCATTCTGCGCCTCGCCGAACAGGCGCAGGCCGTGCATGTGCCGCTGGCATTGGAGGATGTGCGGGACGGCCACGGGCTGGAACACAGCGCCGTCGCCTTCGCTTTGCGTGGACGCATGGTGCTGGCCGCGACGGTGGCGGACCGGCGAGACTGGTTCAACGCCGCGATCCTCGGGCCGATCGCCCGGTCGGTGACGCCGAAGCTGCTCGACCGCCACATCGCGACCGAAGCCGTCGTGGGCGGTGGCGTAGCGGTCGGACTTACGGGGCTGGCGACGGAAGCGTTCGGGCCCGGGTGGCTGGGGCTGGCGCTGGTGCTGGTCGGCGTGCTGGCGCTGGGCGTCGCGCGTGTGCTGGCGGCGCTCAGGGACGAGGAGCGGCTGGCGCAGGTGGGGCGGCTCGGCACCCTGACCTTACCCGCGCTGGCGTTCGCGGTGGCGGGCGTGGTCGTTGGGAGCGGCGGCGGGGTCGCGCCGTTGCTGGCCGGGGGGCTGCTGTTCCTCGGCGGGCTGGCGGAGCGGGCGATCCGGCGCGATCGGCGGCGGCGCTGGTGGGGCGGGCCGCCCGCTTACCTGCTCGCCGCCACGCTGGGTGCGGTGATCGGCTGGCCGGTAGCGGGGCTGGGTCTGGCGGCGACCTATGCGGCGGCGACGCTGACCGCGGCGGTCGAGTCGCTGCGCGAAAAGGCTTAGCGCCCGGCAGGCTTAGGCCCTCATTAACGACGTTGGCGCTAGACATCGCGCCATGTCGCCATCACCGCCCTCGGACACTGTCCCCGCCTGGGACCGCGATGCGGTCGCGGCGCGGGCTGCGCGGGTCGGCGAGCGGGCGGATGTGGAACTGAGCGGGGCGATCGCCGACTTCTTCCTGAGCAATGAAACGCGGCTGGATGATCGCACGCGCGCCGCACTGGCCGCGACGATGCGAGGTGTCGTTGCAGGGGTGGAGGCCGACATCCGCCGTCATGCGGCGCGGCTGCTGGCCGACGAGGAACGACCTGACAAAGCGGAAACGGTGCTGACGCGATCCCCCGACGTGTTCGGGCGGCTGATGCGCGCGGGCGTTCTGAAAGACGCCGATCTGATGAGCGAGATGATCGCTCGCGTGCGTCTCGACCTGATCGAGGCGGCATTGCCCGTGGTGGTAACGGGGCCGGACGCGCCAAGCCTGCTGGTGCGGCTGGCGAATGCGCCCGACCGCGTCGTGGCGGCGGCGGCGGCGGCTCTGCTGGCAGCGGATAATCGCCGGCGGGATGCGAATGAGAGCGGGGCGGGGATCGACGGCGATCTGCCCGTCGAACTGCATCGGCGTCTGGTCTGGTGGACCGCAGCGGCGATCCGGGGCGATGCCGATGCCGATGCGGATGTGGATCGCGCGATCGTCGCTTCGGCCGAGCGCAGCCTCAGCGCGCATGACGAGACCGACCGGGTTGAGGCGATCGCATCGCGACTGGCGGCGGCGATCGCGCCGCGGCGGAGCGAACTGCCCGAGCTGCTGGTCGAAACGCTGGGCGATCGACGTCTGCGGCTGTTCGTGGCGCTGCTGGCGCAGGCGCTCGACTGGCCGACGGATCAGGCACGCACCGTCACGCTGGAGCCGGCGGGCGATCGGCTGTGGCTGGCGTGCCGCGCGATCGATCTCGACCGGGCGACGATCGCCAAGATCGCGCTGGCTCTCACCGATGCCGATCCGACGCGCGATATCGAGGCCTTTGCGGACGATCTCGACGCCATCGCCGCGGTTTTGGTTGGCGACGCCCGCGCGGCGCTGGCGTCGCTGACGCTGCACCGTGATTATCGTGACGCGATTCGTGCGTTGAAGGGGCAGGGCGGATGACCGCGGCCGTCGCGCACGCCGTGATCGATCTCGATGGGCTGCTGGTATCCGCCGACCCCGCCATCGCCTCGCTCAATCGCCGCGCGGGGGGCGCGGAGGGGCATATGCTGGCCGTCCCGCAGTTGGCGACGGTGGCTCGGCTGGCGCGGCGGCTGGGGATCGTCGTCGCGCGGCGCGTGATCGTCGCGGACGATGAAAGCGATGTTGCGCTTTGGGTGCGCGCGCAGCCGGAGGGCGGGCAGGTCCGCCTCGCCGCCAGTGGCTGGGGGGAGACGCCGGCCTGGGCACCGATCGACGACGTGCCGGATGCTGTGCCCGGCGACGGCCGTTGGCGGTGGGAGACGGACGCGACGTTGCGGCTGACCTTCGTGTCGCTGGACGCGGGGACACTCTACGGGTTCGATCCTCTGGGGCTGCTCGGCAAGCCGCTGTCGGCATTGTTCGGCTTCGCGGAGAATGCGGATGGCGCGATGCCGATCCTCGATGCGCTGGCGCGTCGGCGCGTGCTGAAGGGACAGGCGGCGGTGTTGAAGCCGAACGGGCGGTCGGTGGTCTTGTCAGCGCGGCCGCGGGTCGATGCGCTCGGCGAGTTTGCGGGGCTGGTCGGATCGGTGGCGGAGCGTGAGGAGCCTGTGGCGGTAGACGTCGAAGAGACGCTGCCGGCCAGCTTCACGCAGGGGCTGGACCGTGCGCTGCGTGGACCACTGGCGCGGATCGTGGCGAATGCGGACAGCATCCACGCGCAGGCGGACGGGCCGATCACGCCGGGCTATGCCGATTATGCCGCCGATATAGCCAGTGCGGGGCGGCACCTGTTGTCGTTGGTGGACGATCTGGTCGACCTTCAGGCGATCGAGCGGGCGGAGTTTCGGCCGACGATAGAATCGATCGATCTTGCCGATGTCGCACGACGTGCGGCGGGCCTGCTGACGGTGCGGGCAGATATGGCGGGCGTGACGATCGACCGGCCCCGCTTCGACGACACGGTTCCTGCCCTGGGCGATTTCCGGCGTGCGTTGCAGATCCTGGTAAATCTGGTCGGCAATGCCGTCCGCTACACAGACAGTGGCGGCAATGTGCGGGTCGAAACGGCGATGGTCGGCGACCGGGCGCAAGTGACCGTGATCGATGCGGGCAAAGGGATCGCCCCCGAGGATCAGGCGCGCATCTTCGATAAGTTCGAACGGGTCGATCCGACCGAGCCGGGCGGCAACGGGTTGGGCCTGTTCATCGCGCGTCGGCTGGCACGGGCGATGGGCGGCGACCTGACCGTGGCTAGCGTACCGGGCGAAGGTGCGCAGTTCACGCTGTCGTTGCCGGCGGAGTTGTAGGCGGCTCGTGAGTCGCTCAGATCCTCCGCTCCTTGAGGATGGGATTTTCGTTCAGCGCCTGGGAAGACGCCGCGCCACCAGCAGCATCAGCAAGCCCGCCACGGCGAGCGCCGCACCGTAGTCCGCCCAGACGCGCTGCTGGAGCATGAAGCTGGAGGCGGGCCACCGGATGTAACCCAGCCCCTGGCCGATCCAGAGCAAACCCATGAGCGTCGCGAGGACGCCGAGGATCAGGAGGATCGCGCGCAGGGGCCGCATGATCGGCTCAGCGTTCCGTGACGGGAACGTAGCTGCGCTGCGTCGGCCCGGTATAGAGCTGGCGCGGACGGCCGATCTTCTGGTCGGGATCGGTAATCATCTCGTTCCATTGCGCGACCCAGCCAACGGTGCGGGCGAGCGCGAACAACACGGTGAACATCGACGTCGGGAAGCCGATCGCCGACAGGATGACGCCCGAGTAGAAGTCGACGTTCGGGAACAGCTTCTTTTCGACGAAATAGGGATCGTTCAGCGCGATCTCCTCCAGCTGCAACGCCACGTCGAACAGCGGGTCGGTGACCTTCAGTTCGGCGAACACCTCGCGCACCGTCTTCTGCATCACCGTCGCGCGCGGATCGTAGTTCTTGTACACGCGGTGGCCGAAGCCCATCAGGCGGAACGGGTCGTTCTTGTCCTTGGCGCGGGCGATATATTCCGGGATGCGATCGGGCGTTCCGATCTCCCGCAGCATGTTAAGCGCCGCTTCGTTCGCGCCGCCATGCGCCGGTCCCCACAGGCAGGCGATGCCCGCTGCGATGCAGGCGAACGGGTTCGCACCGGACGATCCCGCGAGACGGACGGTCGAGGTCGACGCGTTCTGCTCGTGATCGGCGTGCAGGATGAAGATGCGGTCCAGCGCCTTCTCGATTACCGGATTGACGACATAGGGCTCGGCCGGGACACCGAACGTCATGCGCAGGAAGTTGCCCGTGTAGCTGAGCGAGTTGTCGGGATACAGGAACGGCTGCCCGACGCTGTACTTGTACGCCATCGCCGCGATCGTCGGCATCTTGGCGATCAGGCGGTGCGATGCGATGACGCGCTGCGCCGGATCGTGGATGTCGGTGGAGTCGTGATAAAAGGCCGACAGCGCCCCAACGACGCCGCACAGGATCGCCATCGGATGCGCATCGCGCCGGAACCCGCGGAAGAACGTCGCAAGCTGTTCATGCACCATCGTGTGGCGCGTGATCGTGGTCGAGAAATTCTCCAGCTCCTGTTTGGACGGCAGTTCGCCGTTCAGGAGCAGGTACGACACCTCCATGAAGCTCGACTGTTCGGCCAATTCGCCGATCGGGTAGCCGCGGTGGAGCAGAACACCCTGATCGCCGTCGATATAGGTAAGCGTCGACTGGCACGATGCGGTCGAGGTGAACCCCGGATCGTAGGTGAAGGCGTCCGTCTGCGCGTACAGCTTGCGAATGTCGATCACATCGGGCCCGATCGTCCCGGACATGACCGGATAATCGAGCTGCTTGGAGCCGAGGGAGAGCTTCGCGGCGTCGGTCATTCCACCATCCTTGTTCTAGCTGGTATTCTTAGCTGGCCATGTGGTCGGCGATGCGACCCAGGCTTTCCTCGCGCCCGAGCAGCGCGACGACATCGAAGATCCCGGGCGACGTGCGTCGTCCGGTCAGCGCGGCGCGAAGGGGTTGCGCGACCTGGCCGAGCTTCAAGCCCCGCGCGTCGGCGACCCGCCGTACCGCAGCTTCGATTCCGTCCGTATCCCAGCCGTCGAGCGCGTCAAGCGCCGCATGAACCTCCGCCAGGATAGCCGGTGCGTCTCCCGCGAGGAGCGGGGCCGCCGCCTCGTCGATCGTGAGTGGCCGAACGGCGATGAGGAACTGCGCGCCGTCCGCCAGCTCGTTGAGGTTGGCCGCGCGGGGCTTCAACGCCGGCATCGCGGTGGTCAGGCGGGCTTCGTCGGCCCCGGTCATCCGGGCCGCGACGAGGCTGGCAAGACGGGCGTCGTCGGCTTCGCGGATATAGTGGCCATTCAGATGTTCGAGCTTCTTCAGGTCAAAGCGGGAAGGACTTTTACCGACGGCGGCAAGGTCGAACCACTTCACCGCCTCGTCCCGCGCGATAATCTCCGCGTCGCCGTGACCCCAGCCGAGGCGGAGCAGGTAATTGTCGAGCGCCTCAGGCAGGATACCGAGTTCGTCGCGATACGCTTCGATCCCGACCGCACCGTGGCGCTTCGACAGCTTCGCGCCGTCTGAGCCGTGGATCAGCGGGATGTGCGCATAGACCGGCTCCGGCCAGCCGTTCGCCCGGTAGATCGGCAATTGGCGAAAGGCGTTGTTGAGGTGATCGTCGCCGCGGATGACATGGGTCACCCCCATGTCGTGATCGTCGACCACGACCGCAAGCATGTAGGTCGGCGTACCGTCCGAGCGCAGCAGGACGAGGTCGTCGAGTTCGGCGTTCTTCACCGTCACCGCGCCCTGCACGCGATCCTCGATCGTCACCGACCCCTCCTGCGGTGCGCGCAAACGCACGACGAAGGGCTGGTCCGCCGGGCCGTCGATACGATCGCGCCACGGGCTGCGGATGCGGAGCGGCTTCTTCGCGGCCTGCGCCGCCTCGCGCTGGGCGGCGATTTCCTCCTGCGTCATCCAGCAGCGGTAGGCGTGGCCGTTCGCGACCATTGCATGCGCGACTTCGGCATGACGATCGGAGCGGGCGAACTGGAACACGGCATCGCCGTCCCAATCGAGCCCCAGCCAGCGCATGCCTGCTAAAATCGCATCGATCGCCGGCTGCGTCGAGCGGGCGCGGTCGGTATCCTCGATCCGAAGCAGAAACTGGCCGCCATTGTGACGCGCGAACAGCCAATTGAACAGCGCGGTGCGCGCACCGCCCAAATGCAGGAATCCGGTCGGCGAAGGCGCGAACCGCGTGACGACGGAGGTGGGTTCGGGCGTGCTGCCCGGAACGGATGTTGCGCTCAAGCGCGCGTGCTCCCAGACTGTGGATCGAATGGCCAGTTCAGCCGCCGCAGCCCCTAGCACGCACCCCGCGCGGCGACAAATTGCGGCTGTGCAACATAGGCTGGAAACGTTGCTGGAGGCCGAGCGCGACCAGCTGGTGTTGTGGCTGCCAGTGATGCTCGGGGCGGGGGTGGCGGCGTGGTTCGTACTGCTTCGGCGGAGCGAGTGGACGGCGGTGCTGCTGGCACTGACGGCGACGGCGTGCCTCGCGGCAGCGTTGGGTCGCGGCGGCAGGGCGAGCAGGGCGGTCGCGGTCGGCGCGCTGGCGATGGCGGTTGGGCTGGCGCTGATATGGTGGCGGGCGGAGCGGGTGGCGGCACCAGTGCTGGCGCGGCCGGCGGTGGCGGCGTTCGACGCCCGCGTCGAGCGGGTCGAGCCGCTGGTGGCACGTGAACTGGTGCGGCTGACGCTGGCGCCGATCGATGCGCCGGCGCTGCCGCGGCGGGTGCGGGTTAATCTTGCTGAAGCGGATGTGCCGGCGGGCCTGACGCGGCGGGCGGTTATCCGATTGCGGGCGAGGCTGCTGCCGCCGCCGGATGCGGCGGTGCCGGGGGCGTACAGCTATGCCCGCGCGGCGTGGTTCGCCGGGGTTGGGGCGACAGGGCGGGGCTTCGCACCGGTGCGGATCGTGTCGCCGGGTGATGTCGAGCTGGGGCTGCGGGCGACGCTGACGCGGCACATCACCGAGCGGGTGGCGGGGAGTGCCGGCGGCGTGGCGGCGGCGCTGGCGACGGGCGATGTCGGCTCGATCGCGGAGGAGGATGCCGAGGCGATGCGCGCGGCGGGGCTGGCGCATCTGTTGTCGGTGAGCGGGTTGCACATTACTGCTGTCGTGGGTGCGACGATGCTGATCGTGATGCGGCTGCTGGCGCTTTGGCCGGCCCTGGCATTGCGGGCGCGGCTGCCGCTCGTCGCCGCTGCGGTGGGGGCCGGGGCGGCGGTCGGGTATACGCTGCTGACGGGGGCGGAGGTGCCGACGATCCGGTCGTGCGTGGCGGCGCTGCTGGTGCTGGCGGCGCTGGCGCTGGGGCGGGAGGCGATGACGCTGCGGCTGGTGGCGGCGGGGGCGATCGTGGTGCTGGTCGCGTGGCCCGAGTCGCTGGCCGGGGCGAGCTTCCAATTGTCGTTTGCCGCCATCACCGCAATCGTGGCGCTGCACGACCATCCGTGGATGCGTGGCTTCGCCGAGGTGCGGGAGGAAGGCCTGCTGCGGCGATGGGGCCGGGGTGCGGTGTTGCTGCTGATGACCGGCATCGTCGTCGAGGCGGCGCTGATGCCGATCGCGGTGTATCACTTCCATCGTGCCGGATTGTACGGGGCGTTGGCCAATATGGTCGCCATCCCGTGGACGACGTTCGTGGTCATGCCGTTGGAGCTGCTGGCGTTGCTGCTGGACGTGGCGGGGCTGGGTGCGCCGGTGTGGTGGCTGGTGGAGCGGGCTTTGTGGGCGCTGCTGTGGCTGGCGCAAATGGTGGCGGCGGCTCCGGGGGCGGTGCGGGCGTGGCCCGTCATGCCGGACGCGGCGTATGCGCTGATCGTCGTCGGCGGGCTGTGGATTGCACTGTGGCGGACGGGGTGGCGGCGCTGGGGTTTGGCGCCGCTGGCCGTCGGTTCCTTGTGGGCGGCGATGACGCCGGCGCCCGATCTGCTGGTGAGCGGGGACGGGGCGGCATGCGGCGGTGCGGACCGAATATGGGGCGATGGCGCTGCTGAGGGAGCGGGCGGGCGAGTATATGCAGAACGTGCTGAGCGAGAATGGCGGTGTGAAGGGTGCGCCGATGACACTCGACGGTTTGCCGGGGGCGGCGTGCAGTGCCGACCTGTGTGCGGTCGATGTTGCCGGGCGGCGGGTGGTGATGACGCGGAGTGCATATCTGGTGCCGGTAAGGGCGCTGATCGCGGCGTGCGCCGGGGCGGATGTGGTGGTGAGCGAGCGGCGCTTGCCGGTCGGGTGTCGGCCGCGGTGGTTGCGGCTGGACCGGGATGTGCTGGCGCGGACCGGGGGTGTTGCCGTCGGGCTGAGCGGGGGGTGGACGGCGACGGTACGGCGGGCCGGGGATGAGCATCCGTGGGTTCTCGCGGCTGGGCAAGAGGATGCGGGGGCGGGGTTCCGTCGTTTCCGACGTTGAGCGTTTTCAGTGCCTTGCGGGATCGGACCGCTGGAAGGTTAGGCTAAGGTTAGTCCAATGCGGCGTTTTGGGCGGTCCGATATCTTGAATGACGCGCTTGCGGCGAGGCCCTCCCCCAGCCCCTCCCCGAGGGAAGGGGAGCAGAATGGCGCAGACGGCTCACTCTTCCGCTATAACGCAGCTCCCCTCTGTAGGACAGCGCCCGCCGCTTCAGTCGTAGCGGCGGAGGATGCCGGACAGCTTGCCCTGGATGCGGACCTGTTGCGGGCTGTAGCGCTGCGGATCGTAGGCGCGGTTGGCGGGGTCCAGGCGGACCATCGCGCCTTCGCGGCGGAAATACTTCAACGTCGCTTCGGCGTCCTCGATCAGCGCCACGACGATCTCGCCGTCGCGGGCGGTTTCGGTGCGGCGGACGAGAGCATAGTCGCCGTCGAGGATACCCGCCTCGACCATCGAGTCACCGGCGACTTCGAGCGCGTAATGCTCGCCCGCGCCGAGCAAGGCGGCGGGAACGGCGAGCATCGAGGAGCCTTCGAACGCCTCGATCGGAACACCGGCGGCGATGCGGCCGTGCAAGGGAATCTCGACCACGTCGTTCGCAGGCTGGCGAAGTGGAGGAAGTGGAGGCGTCGGAGCCTTCGTCTTTGGTGCCTTCTTGGCGTCGGCACGCTCGGGCATGCGCAACACTTCCAGCGCGCGGGCGCGGTTGGGGAGACGGCGGATGAACTGGCGTTCCTCCAGCGCGGAGATCAGGCGGTGAACGCCCGATTTGGACTTCAGGTCGAGTGCATCCTTCATCTCCTCGAACGAGGGAGACACCCCCGTCTCGGCGAGGCGATCGTTGATGAAGCAGATCAGCTCGTGCTGCTTGCGCGTGAGCATCGCGTTTCCCTCCGTCGGAACCCGGCTGTCCTTCAGAACAGACGAGGAACCTATATGGAACGCAAAACTTGCCGTCAAGCGATCCCCAAGATTTGCGCCGAGTCGCCGGCCTTTGCGGGCGGTGCATCGGTCGGCCGGACGATGAGGCAGGTCGAGCGCGCGAGCGTCAGCAGCATCGAACTGTCCTGAATCGTAGAGGCATAGGCACGGCCTTCGCGAATTTCCGCCCGCAGATAGTCGGTGCGCGGGCCGTTCGCGGGCAGGTCCTCGCCCAGCAGCACCGTGCCGGTCTGCGGCAGCGGATCGCGTGCGCCGGCGAGATGCGCGATGAGCGGGCGGACGAACAACGTCGCGGTGACGAAGGCTGACACCGGATTGCCAGGCAGGCCGAGCACCGCCGCATCGCCAAGGCGGCCGGCCATCATCGGCTTGCCGGGCCGCAGCGCTATCCGCCAGAAGTCGATCGTACCGCCCGCCGCCTCCAGCGCGGGGCGGACGAGATCGTGGTCGCCGACCGACGCGCCACCGGTGGTGACGAGCAGGTCGGCCTGGACCGCAGCGAAGGCGTCCCGCAAGGCGTCGAGCCGGTCGGGCAGGATGCCGAGATCGACGATGTCGACGGGCAGGTCCGCGAGCATCGCCGCAAGCATGACGCCGTTCGATTCGGGCAGTTGCGATCCGACCGGCATCGTTCCGGCAGGGACGAGTTCGTCGCCGGTCGCGGCTATCGCGACGCGAATGCGGCGACGGACGGGCAGGGTGGCGAGGCCTCCAGTGGCAGCGACGGCGATACGCGCGGGGGTCAGGCGGTCGCCGGTCGCGATGAGGCGGGTGCCGGTGTGGAAGTCGAGGCCGCGCGCGCGGGTGTTGCGGCCGAGGTGACCGGGGCCTTCGCCGGTCAGCGTCAGGCGGTCGCCGTCGCGGCCGGCCTCTTCCTGGATCAGCACGGTGTCGGCACCGGCAGGCATCGCCGCACCGGTGAAGATGCGCGTGGCCTGATAAGCGTCGACTGTCCCATCGAAGGGGCGGCCCGCGGCGCTTTCGCCGATCACCGTCCAGGGGCCGGGCAGGTCGGCGAAGCGGATCGCATAGCCGTCCATCGCCGACAGGTCCGCCACTGGCTGGGTCCGCGCGGCGAGGATGTCGGCGGCGGCCCATCGGCCAGCGGCGTGCGGGAGCGGCACGTCCTCCGTCGCGACCGGCGGTTTCAGCGCGAACAGGCGGGACTGGGCTTCGGCGACTGGAACGAGCGTCATGCGCGTGCCTTGCCACGCCGGTTGCGCGGCGAACAGGCGTCAGTGCGGAGTGACGCCCATCTCCACTCCCGTTTTGTCGTGGAGCGCGAACCGGTCGACGAGATCGGCGCTGGCGCGGTTATAGCCGATCACCGTCACCTCCGCACCGTCGCGGCGCAGGCGGGCGACGGCCTTGTCGAGCGCGCCAACGGCTGAGATATCCCAGAAATGCGCGGCGGTGACGTCGATCAGGACGTGGGCGGCGGGCTCCGGCATGCGGAAGGCGCGCGTGAAGCGGTCGACCGAGGCGAAGAAGATCTGGCCGGTGACGACATAGGTGGGGACGGTGCCGTCCTGGGTGCGCTCGACTGTGAACATCCGGCGGACCTTATTCGCGAAGAAGATGCCGGACAGCAGCACGCCCGCCAGCACGCCCTGCGCGAGATCGCGGGTAAGGACGACAACCGCGACCGTGATGAGCATGACGACCGAGGAGGTCGGCGGATGGCGGCGCAGATTGGGAATCGAGTTCCAGCTGAACGTGCCGATCGACACCATGACCATTACGGCAACGAGCGCCGGCATCGGGATGCGGCCGACGAAGGGGCCGAGGACCGCGAGCAGGAACAGCAGGAACAGGCCGGCGGTCAGCGTCGACAGGCGGGTGCGGCCGCCGGACGTGACGTTGATGACCGACTGCCCGATCATCGCGCAGCCGCCCATGCCGGCGACGAGCGCGGCGGCGATGTTGGCAGTGCCCTGACCGGCGCACTCGTGACGCTTGTCGCTGTCGGTGTCGGTCATGTCGTCGACGATCTGCGCGGTCAGCAGCGATTCGAGCAGGCCGACCGCGGCCATCGTCAGCGAATAGGGGAGGATGATGCGCAGCGTGTCGAGCGTCAGCGGCACCTGCGGAAGGTGCAGGCTGGGCAGCCCCTGCGGCAGCGCGCCCATGTCGCCGACCGTGGTGACGGGCACGTCGAGGCCGATTCCGATCGCCGCCAGCACCAGGATCGCGACGAGCGGGGAGGGGACCGCTTTCGTCAGGCGCGGCAGGACGTAGATGATCGCCAGCCCGGCCGCGACCATCGCGTACGTCTCCCACCCGCGGCCGATCAGCTGCGGCAGCTGCGCCATGAAGATCAGGATCGCGAGCGCGTTGACGAAGCCGGTGATGACCGAGCGCGAGACGAACTGCATCAGCAGATCGAGCCGGGCGAGGCCGGCCAGCATCTGGATCAGGCCCATCAGGATCGTCGCGGCGAAAAGGTATTCGACACCGTGGTCGCGGACCAGCGGCACGACGACGACCGCGACGGCGGCCGTGGCGGCGGAGATCATGCCGGGCCGACCGCCGGTGAACGCGATGACGGTGGCGATCGCGACGGAGGCGTAGAGGCCGACGCGCGGGTCGACGCCGGCGATGACGGAAAATCCGATCGCCTCCGGGATCAGGGCGAGCGCGACGACGATGCCGGCGAGCAGGTCCGCGCGCGGATTCGACAGCCAGTCGCGGCGAAGCGTGGCGATTATGGTCATGGGGAAAGTCCGAGTGTGCGGCAGGGTCGCCGCGCTGTCCCGGGGATAGGCGCCGGGCCGAGCCACCCGGCTGGGCCGGGTCCGTCTTGTTCGGGGCTTTAGGCGTGGGAGGGGGG